>CBEVQY010000014.1:0-61851 GCA_965552135.1 uncultured bacterium
GGCGGTAGCGGCGACTCACTAACAGACAACGTACTAAAAGCAAAGGTCGACATCTTCATTGCGGGTGAGCTTAGGCACCACTCCGCGCTCGCACTCGCAGAACAGGGAATAGACATCGTTCTGCCGGGGCACTTCGCGACGGAGTGGGTCATCCTCCCGCGCCTGCGCGAAACAATACAGAAAATCTTCGAGGAAAGAGAGCAGAAAGCCGAAATTAAAATCTCCGAAGCAGAGCAGGCTTTATTCAGAATTTAGCCGAAATTTGTTGCGACAAGGGGAAACAAGCTTTTAATTTTAATTTTTCCAAAAGAGCCAAAAAGGAGCGCATATGCCGCAAAGGAAAAACAAGGTCATCGAAATGCTCAAGCTTTTGCTTAAGATACAGGACTACGACAGCCAGATAATGGAGCTTGAGATGCGCCAGGACTTCTTCCCCGACCTCAGGAAGCAGCTTCAGGAGGAGATGGACGCCGTCCGCGCCGAGTACAAGCAGAAAAGCGAAAGGCTTTCGGAGGTCAAGAAGGAGATCGATATGCTCGAGCTTGAGCTTGAATCGGAGCGCGAGAAGCTTGAGAAGTCGCGGGAGCGCCTTATGCACGTCACCACGAACAGGGAGTACGACGCCGTACAGGCGGAGATATCGACGCACGAGGAGAGAATTGCCGAGGCAGAACAGAGGATAATCGTTCTCCTCGACGAGCAGGAGACGCTTGAGCGCGAGGTCGAAAAGCTCGAGGAGCAGATGAAGAGGGTAGTGGAGGAGAACACCGCCAGGCTGAAAGAGATAGACCGCAACGCGAGGGAGATCACGAGGATAAAGGAGGAGATAAGCCGCAAGCGCGAGGAGCTTGCCAGTAAAGTCACCCAAAGCCTGATGCGCCGCTACGAGCAGATCCGCGGTGGTCGCCAGGGGGTGGCGATAGTACCTATAGTCGACCGGGCTTGCGGCGGCTGTCGCCAAGCTCTGCCTCCCCAAAGAATCCAGGAGATTCGCGCCGGAAACCTCGTCGTCTGCGAAAACTGCGGGCGCATAATCGTCGATATGGAGATGCTTGCCGCAGACAAAGACGAGCCGAAGGAGGGCGGGGAAGGGAGCTCCACACCCGAGGACGAAGGATGAAAGTCATCGCCTTCATCGACGGCGCCTCCAAGGGCAACCCCGGACCCGCCGGCGCCGGAGTTTTTATAATCGACGCAAAAGATATGCGCGAGCTAAGAAGGCTTCCGATACCCCTCGGCGTTTGCACCAACAACGTCGCCGAATACAGGGCGCTCCTTGCGGCAATCGACGAAGCCATCGCACTCGGCGCAACCGAAATAGAGATACGCTCCGACAGCAAGCTTTTGGTCGAACAGATGGCGGGAAGCTTCAGGATCAAAAACCCCGAGCTTGCGAAGCTTGCCACCGAAGCGCTCAGAAAGCTGGCAAGATTCAGGGCGTATCGCCTCGTCTTCGTCAGGCGCGAGGAAAACAGGATAAGTGATCAGCTTGCCTCCCTTGCCGCAAACGCCTCGAAGTTGGGCGCCGGAGGTGAAGATGAGGGTCTGCACCAACGAGCAGATGAGATCCCTTGACCGCCTCACCATCGAGAAGTACGGCGTTTTGGGTGAACTCCTCATGGAGCGCGCTGGTCGCTGGGTTGCCGTTGTTGTGGGCGAGATACTTCGTCAAGCTGGCGGGACAAGCGCCGTTGCTGTGTGCGGCAGGGGCAACAACGGCGGCGACGGCTTCGTCGCGGCAAGGTACCTGGCGCAGATGGGCTTTCGGGCGGAGATCGTCCTCGCAGCCGACCCCGAAAGCCTCAAAGGCGACGCCCTCCTCAACTTCAAACGCGCGCAAGAGGCGCAGATCCCCTGGCGAAGGTTCGACGGCACGCTCCCGAAAGCCGACGTCATAATAGACGCCCTTCTGGGGACCGGTATCTCGGGAGCTCCCCGCGGCGAGATCGCCGACGCCATCGAGCGCATAAACGAAGCCAACTCCATCGTCGTTTCGGTCGACATCCCTTCGGGCGTAAACGGCGACGACGGCACAGCGCCCGGAAGCGCGGTGGAGGCTTGCGCAACGGTCACCTTCGCCTTCCCAAAGCTCGGTCACTTCGTCCACCCGGGGCGGGCGAAGACGGGAAAACTCTATGTAGCCAAAATCGGCATCGACAGGCGCGCCGAGGCGGAGGTCGAGGTCACCTACGAGTTCGGCACCCTCGCGGAGGTCGCAGAGCTTCTGCCACATCGCCCGCCCGACGGACACAAGGGGACCTTCGGCAAGGGGCTTGTGGTCGCGGGCTCGCAGGGGATGACCGGCGCAGCCGTTATGGCATCGCTTGCGTTTCTGCGCTCGGGCGCGGGGCTGTGCTACGTCGCAGTGCCGCGCTCCCTCGTGGACGTCGTCGACGGCGCCGCGCGGGAAGCTGTGGTGCTCCCAATGCCCGAGGTGCGCAAAAAAAGGTGCCACACCCTGCGAGCGCTGGGCGAACTGCACAAATACGCCCGCACAGTCGACGCCGTCGCCGTGGGACCGGGGCTGGGGAGACACCACGAGACAGCCGAGATGGTGCGGCGCTTCCTTGTGCGGCTGCAAAAGCCCGTGGTGATCGACGCCGACGGGCTCAACGCCCTGGCAGGACACGCAAACGACGTGATCCCACAGATAACCGCGCCCTCGGTTATGACGCCGCACGTGGCAGAGCTGGCAAGACTTTTGGACACACAAACGGAGCTTGTGGCGAACCAGCGCATCCAGAGGGCGAGGGAGTGGGCGCAGTTCCTGTTCACCACGCTCGTTGTCAAGGGCAATCCCAGCGTCGTGGCAGCCGAGGGCAAACCCATCTGGATCAACCCCACCGGCAACGACGGCATGGCAACAGGTGGGAGCGGCGACGTCCTCACGGGGCTTGTGGCGGGATTCCTCGCCCAGGGACTGCAACCCTTCGACGCGGCAAGGCTCGGAACATACATCCACGGGCTTGCGGGCGATATTGCCGCGCAGTTTACAACCAAAAGGGCGCTTATCGCAGGCGACCTCATCGACTTCATACCCGACGCCTTCGCAGCACTCGAAGCCCCAATACCACAGGAACGCACGTCACAAAAGGAGCTTGGGTTCAAGTACGTAAAAACGTACCTCGGCGCGGGGATAGAACACCTCGCGGAACCTTGACGGGATCGATGAGATGAGCTTAATCGCGATAGCATCGCTTGCGCTTGCCGCCATCTTCGTGCTTGTGTGCATCTGGATGCTTAGGTATCTGAGGCTCCTTGTGGATGGCAGAAGGCGCTTTTTCGGCTTTGTCTCCTGCGTCGACAGGTTCTTTTCGACGCACCCTGTAGGCTACGCGGCGCAGCTTGGCTACCGCAGCAGAATCATAGCCGAACTCGCCCGAACCCCCGCCGAGCGCATAGCGGCGGTGCACATCCTCCTGGGCGCCGTCGAAGCCGCAGCGCAAACCGAACCCAAAAACGACACCACGCAAATCCGCCTGGCGGCAGAAAGTGTGCTCGCAAAGCTCTATGCCCTCCCAACAAACCCAACGCAAAGGGAGGTGGAAGAGGCTAAAAGAAAACTCCTGGCGAGGTTCGAAGATGACCTGCAAGAGGCGTAGAACAGCCCTCAATCCAGCGAAGGGTGTGGCGCTTGTTCTGCTTTGCCTTTTGGACACGACGTGGGGGGCGACGAAGTTCCAGAAGTGGAGGACGCCGTCCTTCTTCAGGGGTTTCAACGTGTCGTACTGGAGCTGCCTCTACGACGACGTCCTCACCCTTTCGGACATAATCGCTCTCCGCGACGCCGGGGCAAACCTCGCGATAATCCAGACGAGGGGACTTGTGCAAGACACCTTCCCCTACGCGCCCGAGGATCCGTGGTACATCGAGGCTTTAGACTCGATGGTCAGCTACTGCCGCCAGGCGGGGGTGTACTACGTCATCTGTCCGCGCACGGGTCCCGGCAGACGCGACGTGTGGGAGGAAGGAGAGGGGCTCGTCCCCAGATCAACAATATGGACAAACCCCACAGAACAGCAGCTCTACGCGGACATGCTCAAGCAGATAGCCAGCCGCTACCTCCCCGACAGCCTCTTCGTCGGCTTGGATCTGATCCAGGAGCCAAACCCGTTCGACGAGGACGCCGCCTGCCTTCCGCCTGAGACCCTCGAGGCAATGCTTGCCGAAAGCGGCATCGACGTAAACGCGCTTATGGCGATGTGCATAGAGTCGGTACGGACGGTGGCGCCACAGCTGCCGCTGCTCGTGCAGGGCGTGCACTGGTCCGACCCCGGCTACTTCTCCCTCGTCCAGCTCCAGGACGACTCCCTCATCGTATACAACACCCACTCCTACAACCCCTACGAATACAGCCACGCCGAACCCGCGATGTCGGTCTCGTACCCCGACCACTTCTGGGGCTGCGCCTTCGACTGGGAGATCTACTGGTGCGCGGACTTCATACGCGATACGCTCTTTTCCGCCGTGAGAAACCTACAAACCACATACAACGTCCCCATAATCCTCGGCGAGTGCGGTCTGCGCTACCCGCAGAACGGCGGGGAACGGTACATCGCCGACATGGTCGGCGCGGCGCTTTCCTTCGGATGGCATTTTGCGCTTTGGGCTTTCAGGGCAGACTCCACCTTCAACTACGAGCTCATGGGTCCAACATACTGGAGCACCGTATGCAGCCTGCTTACATGCGACACAACCGCCCTCGTAGGCGAAGCCCCAAAGCACCCCTGGGAGCTTTCGGTTGCGCCTAATCCGTTCTCGAGGTTGTGCCGCATAGTTGCGCCGCCCGAAGCACAGATAGATGTAGTTAGCGTCGATGGGCGCATCGTTGCCCACCCAAAGGACGGTCTGTGGAGGCCGGAAAAACACCTTCCGCCCGGTGTGTACATTGTGACGGCGCGGCTCGGCGAAAGGCGCAAGACCCAAAAGGTCCTCCTCGTCAGATGAAAACGTGCAAAAAGTTCGAAAAACCTTTCCGCTTGACTAAACAAGGACAAGCGAATAATAATCAATCGTCAGGGAGAAAGAGCGGAGGTGCACGATGGCTGAACACGGCGGCGTTGACACCTTTCTTGCGGGGTTTTTCATCGGCGGCGTGATAGGAGCTGGCGTTGCCCTGCTTTTCGCACCCGCAACTGGAAGGGAGACAAGGGAGTACATAAAGCGCCAGGTTGGGCACGCCTTCGAGGAGAGCAAAGAGGGCGTCGAGAAGCTCCGTCAGATCATCAGGGAGGAGATAGTAAAGCTTGCCGAGAGCAAGGAGGCGCTGAAGGAGGCGTTCCAGGCGGGCGTCGAGACCTTTAAGGCGCACGGCAAAGCCGAGGGAGAGGGTTCGTGACGGCTACGGCGCTTATAGTCTTTGCCCTCTGGATTCTAACGCTTGCCGCCGTAGTTTGCGTCGTTTTCATCGTAAAGACCCTTACGCGCATAGAGCGCCTAGCTGACCACGTCGACGCAACGCTTTCGGAGATCGACAGGAAGCTCCCCGTCCTTGTGGAGGGGACGCACAGGACGATACAGTCGTTCGAGGCGGCGGCAACGCAGGCGCAAAAGCTTATGACGCAAATCGAGCGCCCCATAAAAAGCATAAGCCTTGCTCCAACCCTCGGAAAGATAGCCCTAAGCCCCCAAACAGTAGCCGCTCTGGTGGGCTTTGTGCGCGGGCTTAGCTTCTTCATCAAGCTCTTTAGGCGGCGCAGAGGGCAAAGTCCGAAGAAGCCATGAGGATATGCGTCATCTACGGAGGCACCTCCGCCGAGGCGGAGGTTTCGCGCAAAAGCGGCAAGGCGATAGCCGAGGCGCTGCGCAAAAAGGGTCACTCCGTCGAGGAGCTCGACATCCCCGAAAGCGAGGTGCTCCAAAGGCTCGATGAGCTGCGCAAGTTCGACGTCGTCTTCGTGGGCTATCACGGTGGCGCAGGCGAAGACGGTCATGTGCAGGCGGTTTTGGAGCTTGCGGGGATCAAGTTCACGGGCTCCGGCGCAACCGCGTCCGCGCTGGGAATGAACAAGATCCTGACGAAGCGCCTGTTCGAGCAGGCTGGGATACCCACGGCGCCCTGGGTCGTTGTGGACGGTGCGCCGTCGGTCGACGAAGTGCTTCTGTCTATGGCGCGCGCCGGCTTCGCGCTACCTGCTGTCGTCAAACCCGCCGACCAAGGATCAACCGTGGGCGTAACAATCGCCGTGTCGGAACGGTCACTTGTGGAAGGAATAAAGAAGGCGCAAAACTACAGCAAAGCCGTTCTTGTGGAAAAGTACATCCCCGGAAGGGAGATGACCGTCGCGGTGCTCGACGGAAAACCCCTGCCGGTCGTCGAGATCATACCCGAAGGCGGATTCTACGACTACGAACACAAATACACCCACGGCAAAAGCAGCTACGTATGCCCGGCGCAAATCCCAGAGCCCATAAGCAACGCCCTGAAACATGTGGGCGTTAGGGCGTACGAAACGCTCCAGTGCCGTCACTACGCCAGAGTCGACTTCAGGCTGTCGGAGGACGGCGAGGTCTTCTGCCTTGAGGTCAACACCCTGCCGGGCATGACAGACCTCTCCCTCGTGCCTATGGCGGCACGGCAGGCAGGAATCGACTTCCCTGAGCTCGTTCACCGCATCGCCGAAATGGCGTACAACTCATAGGAGGTCGAGATGTACAACAGGGTCATTCTCATAGGGCGCATAGGTCGCGAGCCCGACGTACACTACATGTCCGACGGGCAGATGGGACTTATGAAATTCAGCCTCGCAACCCACAGACGCTGGCAGGACAAAGACGGAAACTGGCAGGAAGATACACAGTGGCACAGCATCATCTACTGGAGCAGGTTTGTGAGGAACCTCAAGGAGAGGCTGCACAAAGGCGACCTTGTGATGGTCGAGGGCGAGATACGCTACAGGCAGTGGGAGGACAGGAACGGCGAACTGCGCAACACCACAGAGATCAACGCCTTTCGCGTCATTCCGCTTGTCAGGCTTGAGCGCGAGGTTGAGTCTGTGGTGGGTCAGCTTGAGCCCGAAAGCTCGATTGCACCGTCCGGCGAAGCCGCGCCGCCCCTCACCGGAGAAGAAACTGAGGAGGAGACACTCCCCGAGGAACCTGAGACGCTTCCGGACGAAATGCCCATCGAAGGTGTGGACGAAGAAGATAAAGGCACCCTGGACGACATCCCGTTCTGATGCGGCTACCCTCCGTAAGGCGTTTTTCGGAGATAAGGCTTCTGGCGCGGTCTCCGACCTGCGCCCAGGGCGAGCTTTTGAGCATTAGGGTGTGTCGCGGCGAGGGCGAGGCAAGGTTCCTTATCGTCGTCCCCTCCAAATGCGGAAAAGCTGTGCGCAGAAACAGAATCCGAAGGATCATAAGGGAGTGGTGCAGGAAGAACTTCGCCTTCTTCCCCGAGGGCACCCTCTGGATGGTGAGGGTTCTTCCTGCGGTGGCTCGCCTTTCGGACAAAAAGCTTTCGCCCGCGCTGCGCGGGGAGCTTGAGGAACTTGTGCGAAGATGCGTGGGGGGCTTCGATGGCTCGGCTGGACATAAGGCTTCTCCTTGAGCGTTCGGGCGGCTGCGTCCTTGCGCCGTCGATACTCTCAGCCGACTTCTGGCGGCTGGGCGATGAGATTCAAGCCGCCGCAAACGCCGGCGCCGACGCCATACACCTCGACGTGATGGACGGTCACTTCGTCCCCAACATAACGTTCGGACCAGCGGTTGTGGAAAGCGTTGCGCCGAAATCCCCACTGCCTATGGACGCACATCTTATGATCACCGACCCGATCCGCTACGGACCGCGCTTCGCGGAAATGGGCGTGGAGATCGTAACGGCGCACATCGAGGTCCTGCACGACGAAGGGCTCTGGACAAAGTTCCGCAAAGCGCTGGGAGACTGCATACCGGGAATCGCGATAAACCCGCCAACGCCCATCCTCGATCCCGCGCCCATCGTGGAGAACTTCGAGTTCATACTCGTGATGAGCGTCAATCCGGGGTTTTCGGGGCAGAAATTCATCCCCGACGTGCTGCCCAAGATAGAGCTTTTGGCAAACGAGGCATCGCGCCGAGGGCTTCTCAGGCTCATCGCCGTCGACGGCGGGATAAATCCACAGACGTCGAAGCTCGTAAGACAAGCGGGGGCGAATTTCGTCGTCGCCGGAAACGCCTTCTACAAGTCCAGCGACTACGCGGCGGCTGTCCGCAGCCTGAAGGAACCCATCAGCGCGGAGCAACGACGATAGAGTCCTCGGTAATCCTTACGACCTTGCCACTCGCGGGGGAGTGTATTGGCGCTCCGAGCTTGCCCTCAGGCAGCGCAGCCAAAACCTGACCAAAGCCCACAAGCTCCCCTGCCGACACAACGGGCTTTGCCGCCACACCCGCGTGCTGCTTGAGCTTCAGAACAAGCTCGCCGTCGTACTCGAACGACGGAAGGAAATCGTAGGCTCTGTGCTCGAACTCATCCACCCCAAGGCGCTCCAGGAGGCGGGCGTACGGTATCCGCCTGAAATCGCGCTCCCGGCGGGGCGAAAGCTCATCACCGGACCAGCTGTACCTCACACCGCTTTCCGCAAAGCGCTTTTTGAGGGCGGCGTTTACCCTCCTGGGCGAAAGCCCCATCGGGCATGCGAAAAGCTCGCACACACCGCACTCGGAGCATATCAGGGCGCCGAGCATCGCCTCGAGCGGCAACGATATCGGGTGCGCCGCAGACCTCATGATCCTGTGCGGCTCGATGGGATGCCCCAGAAGGTGCCGCGGACAGAGGTCAGAGCAGGTCTGACACTGCATACACGCCGACGCCGCAAGGCGAAGGACGTAGCGCAAAGGCATGGTTCGGCTCTTTACAAGCCTGTGGTCGGCGTCCAGGACGATAAAGCCCGATGTCGTCTTCTTCACAGGCTCATCGAGCGACACAAGCGCGCCCATCATAGGTCCGCCCTCGATGACGACGAAGTCGTCTTTCGTTGGTTTGGCGTAGTCCAGAAGCGCCTTCGCCGGAACGCCCAAGGGCACCACTGCGGTAAACGGTCTTTCCACCGCGCCGGCAACGGTCAGCCATTTGTGGGTAACGGGTTTGCCCTCAAGCGCGCGGCGTATGTTCAAAAGGGTTTCGACGTTGTTGACGGCGGCGCCAACGGCGAGGGGTATCCCCCCCGGCGGAACGACACGCCCCAAAACGCGCTCCACAAGCTCGAACTCGTCGCCGGCTGGGAAGAAGTCGTCAAGCTCAACGGGCACAACGCCGTACGTATCGAGATGTGGCAGAACAGTCTCCCAAACCTCGCTGTACTTTCGCTTGGCGGCGAAGTAGGCTTTCTTCGCGCCACGCGCGTCTCTGACGAGCGCAAGAGCCTCCACAACCTCGTCGCCGCAGCGGCGCATAAGCTCAACGTCCTTCCGCAAAAGCGGCTCGCACTCGGCGCCGTTGGCGATGTAATGTTCGAACTCCCCCGAAAGCTTCTTCGCCGCCGGAAAGCCCCCTCCCCCGGCGCCAACAACGCCGGCATCGCCCACAAGAGCCACAAGATCACTTATGTCAAGATGCCGGGGCACCGCTGCCTCCCTCAGGACCAAGCTCCCTGGGCGCAAACGAAAGCGCTGTCAAAACCAAAGCCGCAGCCCCCAAAGATGCGACCGCGACACCGTTGACGATGTAAAACGGATTTGCCGCGCAGGTCAATATCTTCGACGCGACCTCAAGCGCGCGTGCGCTGAAAGCAACGGAGATGTAAAGCGGTAAGGCATCGCGCAGGATGTGCCTGACCAAAGCCCACCCCACGCCAAGCCAAAGCAAGCCCTTTGCGGCTCCCCAGGCAAGCTCGGGGAGGGTTTTTGTTCCTTGTGCACCCAGCGCGACAGCCGCAAGCACAGCCACAGCCGCCAAAGTTCCGCGACTCGCCCGCGCGCGAAGGAAGCTATAGGCAACAAACAAAGCGGGCAGATGCAAGAACAAATCGTTGCCGAAGCGGTCGACGACCGCAAGCGCGGGAACGAAACCGTCGAAGCCGGGCGGCAGGAGAACGGGCGGATTGGCAAGGGGCACGTTGAACGCAAGCTCAACCCATCTGACGAAAGCTCCAACGCCCGCAAGCACGAACAAGGCGCCGATGCTTGCTGCGATGTTCTCCCAGGCGGGCACACGCATCCGCAGCCTTTCGCCGAAGGATGTGCTCATAAACGCGCCAACGCACACCGCCGCAGCCGCTGCAGAAAAGATCACGCCCAAAGCGGACTCGACGAGCCGTATGGTGTAATACGTCCCCAGCGGGAAGACGGTATAGTACCCCTCGACCACAGCGGGTATTTTGTTTACGGCGGAGATTGCCTTTGCGCCCCCGGCTGCAACCGCGACCCACAAAAGCGCCTTCGGCTTGACCATGCCCGCGGACACACCCTTCGCGAAGGCAACCACGACGACGAAAACCCACACCGCGACGACGACAAGGGGCGCGATCGTTGCCAGAGCGCTTATCAGCGTCGTCTTTCGCTGGCGGCGCTCCCACCACTCAGGAAGCTTCAGGAAAAGCTCGGGTCCTGTGGGTTCATCTCCAACGACCTCGACCCTCGCGCGCCAGCAAGCCTCGCCGATCGAATCGGGCGACTGCCAAACAAAACAGTGATCCATACGCTTCGGGCGCTTCTCGCTCGTGCGCTCAACAAGCTCCCAGCCAACCACATCCCGAAGGTCAAAGTCCTGCAGAAGCGAAACGGAAAGGCTGTAGGCTGAGTCCTGCGGTATCGTTGCGCCGCTGTCGCCCTCCTCAAGCCAGTGCTCGAAGCGGAAGACATCGCCGTCGGGAGCGAGGTAAACGTAGTACTGATTTTTCTCCTCCGGTATGAAGAACCTCGCGCGCCACCCGGCGAACGGCGCCTTGCCGCGCTCGCCCCAGTTGTAGAAAACGCCGAACCACCCCTGCCGCTGGTAGACGTATCTCCTCTCAAGCCCTCCGGGGAAGATCTGCGGTGTGGCGGCTTTGCGAAAACCCTCCGTCCCAACGCCCCTGCCCTCAAGGAACCTTTCTGCGGCGGCTATAGCCTGCCCGCGCGTTATCCTGAACCTGCCGTGCGGATAGCTCGGCGCAGCCAACGACACAACAAGACCAACCGCCGCAGCGACCAGAAGGGCGAAAACCTTTCCGCGCTTGAGGGGAGTATATGGCACCGGTGGCGGCGCCGCCTCCTCGACGACCGAGGGCTCCTGAGGCGGCAGCATATCCTCGCATCTTGCCACCTCGCCGCGCCGACCAAACAGATATCCCAAAGCCACAAGACCCGCGGGCACAAGAACCACGCCGACGATGAAGACAGCGTTCACCGCGCTCGGCTGCCTGAGGATCTGAACGCCAACAAGCGCCGCATCGAACACGAAGTGGCTAACCAAAGTTGCCACAACGCCGTAGCGCAAAAAGATCAATCCAAAAGCAACGCCCACAAGCCCAACCTCCACGCCGCGGACGTACCCCGGAAGCTGTGGGTAGTTGCTGTGCAGAAAACCCCACACAAAAGCCGGAACTATCACACCCAAGACCCTGCTCTTCGCAAGCTTCGACAGAAACGGCACGCCGAAGAGCCTGAAGATGAACTCCTCCACCACCGACGCCTGAAGACCCACAACGAGCGCAAAGAGCCAGGGGAGATAGGTGCTCAGAAGGTTGGTGTAGTTGGTGTCGGTTGGGGTCCAGAATCCGAGGCGCTTTCCGATGACGTAGAATGCGACGATAAATCCTATCTGCGCGGCGGCAAGGAGGTATCCTGCCAAAACCGCCCATCTGAACTCCGCCGTAGACCAGCCGCGGGGCGAGAGAAGCTGCGGAAGATACGAAAACCCGGACATATACTGACGGTAAATCCTTTCGCCCGACACGGCGGCTACAAACGCCAGAAGACCATTGACCGCAGCAGAAAGAAGCGCCCCAAAAAGCCTTCGGAAAACGAACCCAGCCCAGCTTTCGGCTGTGTCGTAGCCAAAGAGCGCAAGCGGGAACAAGTTTACAGATCCCGCGATTGAGACGAAGAAGATCAGAAGTCCCACCGCTGCTCCGAATCGCCACGCAAGCCCACGCCGGAAGAGGAAGAAGAGGTACCCCAAAAGCGCGATAAACAGGATCAAAGCCGCAAGCAGCGCCACCGTTTGGAATAGCTCGTTGGAGCTGCGAAGCTTTCTAAAATCGCGCCACCAGCCCTCGGGAACGTGCAAAAAGTCGCGGAAGCTGCCGACCTCATCGCCCAAAACGCCAACCTCAACCCAGCGCTTCGCCTCGCCAATGCTCCAGCCGCGAAGCTCGTAGGTAAACGTGTGGTCGCGGCGATTCGGGCGCCTCTCGCTCTGACTCTTCTTGGGCTCCCAGCGACTGAGATTATATCCCAAGCCCGCAAGGAACGCCTCGGCTATGGCGCGGGCGCTGTCCGACGAAATGTCTGCGCCGCTTAAAGTCTCGGGAACAACGTGCTCAAAGCTAACAAGCCTGCCGTCGTCGGGACGAATCGAAACAACGTACTCCTCCTTCCTGCCCGGAACAAAATATCGCCTCGTCCAAAACCAAACGGCTACATCGCCCCTCGTGTGAAGCGCAATTATCGTGTCGGGACCAAACTCCTTGTCCAGATAGAGCTTCCCCTCCTCAAGCATCACCGTAACCCTTCGGAAGGTCGATATGTCCACGCCCTTTGCCGCAAGGATCGAGTCGACAAGCTCCGAAGCCCTCGCGCGGGAAAGCCTTATGGGAATCTCAGCCTCGGGGAAGGCGCGGGTGTAGTTGCGAAGCGAATACAAAAGCCCGCCCAAGGCACAAACGAAAAGCACGAAAAACACAATCCGCTGCGACCTCGACATACCTCCTCCCCAAAAGGGCTTACACAATTACGCATCCTCGACAGCCGAAGTCAATCGCAAAAAACTCTTGACAAAAAGCCCAGCCTCGATATTTAGATTAACTGCGTGGCGGTATCGTCTAGCGGTTAGGACAGGTGGTTCTCAGCCATCAGACCGGGGTTCGACTCCCCGTACCGCCACTTTTTTATTTACGGTCTGCGCCGGCTGCCCGTTTGGGGTTCTGGCTTAGGGCGTTGAGTTTGCGCTTTGGGGGATGCCGTTTGGGAAGTCGATGCCGATGCCGTAGTTCGAATACATCCACCAATCGCCTTCCTTCCCCTTGCCGTTGTACGAATCCTTTCCCCCGAGGTCGAGCATAAGCCCAATGCTTCCGAAGTCGCGGCGCCAGTTGCCGTATCCCTGGACGTTGTAGTTTCGTTTGGCGGAGTATGCGTCTTCGCCGCTGCCCTCGTCGACGAGGACGCCTATGCCGTTTGCGTTGCCGGCGCCCTGGGCGAGGTCCCAGGTGGTGTAGTTGTCGTCGCCGGCGCGGTCGTTTAGGAAACCTATCGCAAGGTCGTGTCCGCAGCCCTGCGAAACGCCGTGGGCAACATATGAGTCGTTGCCCGACAGGTCCACAAGCGCTGCAGCCGAAAGGTGAACGCCCGAGCCCTGCGCATACTGATACGAGGTGTAGCTGTCGTTCCCGCCGGCGTCGTATATCGCGCCCAGGGCGAGCCAGTAGCTTGCACCCTGACCGAATATGTCGGACACGTAGACGTCGTTGCCTCCCCTCTCGACCAAAAGCCCCACTCCGCCGGAGTAGTCGGGTCTGTAGCCGTAGCCGAAGCCCTGCGAAAGCGTGAGGTGGTGGTCGGCGTACCTCAGCTTGTCGACGCTTGCGCCCGTGCAGACGTACGAATCGTTCCCCTCCTCCTCCCAAAGGATGCCGAGCCCGCCCACAAAGCCGAACGCCTGAGCGTAGAGATGGGCTTCGTATCTGTCGTTTCCCGACCTGTCGAACAGCAGTCCGCCGCCGCAGAAACCACAGCCTTCGACCCCGGTGTGCCCAACGTACACGTCGTCGCCGCCCTCGTCCCAAAGGATGCCCCAGCCGAAAAACCCCGCGCCGAGGCTATGGTGCTTTGCCCTGTAGTGGTCGTCGCCGGCGGCATCGATTAAAATCCCTGCGCCGCAGAGCGCCGCGCCGATCGAAAACGAGTTGTCGCACCAGTAAACATCGTTCCCGCCAAGGTCGATGGAGACCGAGAGCATAAGCGTGGTGTCGGTTCCGCCGGCGCCGCCGCGATACTCATCGTCGCCGCCAAGGTCGATTATCACGGCGCACGGCATAAGGTAGACCGTGGGACCCTGACCGCCTATCACGAACGGACCGAACCGGGTTTCGGCGTAGTAGATTATGTCGCCGAACGCGACGGTTTCGGGCGCGGCGGCGTCACCGTACTGAGGCTCAACAGCCTTCGCGAGGTCATATGCGCTCCACGCCGCCTGTGCGACGCGCTGCGCAGCACGCAAAACCCTCTCCCCGTCCACGCGGGAGGCGAGGGTGAAGAAGCGCTCATCGGCGCGCTCCTGCTCAAGCTCCCTCTGGTCCGCCTCCTCGAGCGTGGATTCGTCGACCTCCTCGGCGAGCTTCTCGGCGCCGGGCATAAGATACTCGGGCGCCCGCAAGCGCAGCGTATCAAGCTGGAAGGAATCGAGCCTCGCAAAGGCAGCGTCAAGCTCGGAGGCGGCGTCGACGAAGGCGTCGTAGATGATGTCGAGGGCTTTGCGCAGCTTCGGAGGAATCTCCGTCCGACCCGACCAGGGACGCCCACCCGCATGCTCGTTGAAAACCGGTCTTTGGACCTCAAGATCAAGCAGCGGAGCCGCAGCCATAAGAAACGAAGTGCCCGTCGAGAAATCGAGCTCGGAGACGACGCTGTCGATTATATCTGGCAGCTCAAGCGGGCGCGACATAGCCTCGTCGACGATCGAAAGCCTGAACGAATCGACCTCGATGCCAGCCTTGAGCGTGACGTGCTCCGGCTTCATCTTAAGCGCCTCAAGCGCTGTTGCCAGGGCATCGGCGCGGGAAAGACCAGAACGACCCTTCCCGAAGCAGAACGCCGCCAAAACAAAGAGCAAAAAAAGCCTTTTCAACTCCGCCTACCCCCGTCTTTTTGCGATGCGGGCAAGGACCATCCTCTCGAGCTCAAGGAGCCTGCGCTTTATCTCCTCTCCTGCGGCGAACCCGCCAACGCTGCCGTCGCTGCGGATGACGCGGTGACACGGCACGATGATGGGCACTGGGTTTGCGCGAAGGGCATTTGCGACTGCTCGCACAGCGCGGGCACCACCACACAAAAGCGCAAGCCTGCCGTAGGTTATCGTGGCACCGTAGGGGATGGTCTTGGTGATGCACCAAACCCTCCTCTGAAACGGAGTTCCCCAAAGCGGTTTTGGGAAGACCGAGAAGCCAAGCCTCACCCCGTCGAGGTACTCCAGGATTTCCGTCGTTGCGGCAAGCCTGCCCTCTTTAAGCTCCCAGCCGTTTGCTCGAAGCCTGTCGAGCGCGTCGCCGGCTCCATCGCCCAGCGCAACAAGATGAACGAAACTCTCGCACCCAACCACAACACCGCACACGATACCGTGCCCGAAGTACTCGAAGGTCAAAACGCCCCTGCGCATCGGCAAAACCTACTTCTTGGCCATCGCGAGATATGCCTCGATGAACTCCTCAAGCTCGCCGTCGAGGACCTTCTCCGCCTGAGACGTCTCGTACTGGGTGCGCAGGTCCTTCACAAGCTTGTACGGGTGCAGGACGTAGCTTCGTATCTGGCTACCCCACTCTATCTTCTTCTTCTGTTTCTCTATCTGTGCGCGCTTTTCGTCCTCTTCGCGCTTTTTGAGCGCCAAAAGCTTCGCCTTAAGCAGCTTCATCGCAAGCGCCCTGTTTTTGTGCTGCGAGCGCTCCGCCTGACACGTCACAACGACGCCTGTAGGGATGTGCGTTATACGCACCGCCGTCTCAACCTTGTTCACGTTCTGACCACCGTGACCGCTGGCGCGAAAAGTGTCGACCCTTATGTCCGACTCGTCTATCTCGATCTCCCAGCTCTCCTCGGTCTCAGGATACACGAAGACCGAGGCGAAGGAGGTGTGTCTTCTGTGATTGGCGTCGAACGGCGAAAGCCTGACCAGCCTGTGCACGCCGCTTTCGGACTTAAGATAGCCGTATGCGTACTCGCCCCTGACCTCGACGGTCGCCGACTTGATCCCAGCCTCCTCACCGGGGAGCTTATCGATAACCGTCGCCGACCAGCCCATCCTCTCGCAGAAGCGCAGATACATCCTCAAAAGCATCTCCGCCCAGTCCTGGGCTTCTGTTCCGCCTGCGCCGGCGTGGATCTCGAGCACCGCATCGGACCTGTCCTCGGGCGCGGAAAGGTAACTTTCGATCTCAAACGCTCTGAGCCGAGAGGAAACCCTGCGGTACTCCTCGAGGAGCTCCTCGTACTCGGGGCTTTCGGGCTCGATTATATCGACAAGTTCGGCAAGATCCCGTATCTGCTGCTCGATGCGCTCCGCCCGCTCAACAAGCTCTGCGAGAGTCTTCCGCTCCTCCGAAAGCTTTTGCGCGCGCCCGGGATCGCTCCAAACGTCGCCCGCAGAAAGCAGTGCATCAAGCTCAGAAAGCCTTTTGCGCTTGCCGGCTAAGTCAAAGATACCCCCTTAGGTTATCCCACCGCTCCCGAAGCTTCTCCACATCTATTTGATCAACTACCATTCTCCCCCTCCAGCTCTGAACCGCGTCTTTGCTAAAACTCCTCCTCGCCCTTCGGGCGCACCCTCTCGTATATCCACCACAAAGCGATAGCGCCGAAGACAGCAGCGAAGTAAAGGTATACCATCGTCTGGCGGCTCCAGTCGAAGACCAGCGTCAAGACGAAGGGCACAAGCGCATACAAAACCCAAAAGATCCACGACCTTACGAAACCCATAACTTTCTCTCCCCCAAATTTTTGTTGCCCTTTTGGGGGAAAGATTATAGAATATCAAGCATTGGTCAAGGACTTTTGGGGGATTTGGGATGGGCGCTGGCTCAACAGGTGGACGTCCGAGCTGGGATGAGTACTTTATGGCGCTTGCTTTCCTTGTCGCGACGCGTTCGACCTGCACAAGGCGCAAGGTCGGCGCGGTGCTTGTGCGCGACCGAAGGATCCTGGCAACGGGCTACAACGGACCACCATCCGGCTTCCCGCACTGCGACGAAATAGGATGTCTGCGCGAAAAGCTTGGAATCCCCTCCGGCGAAAGGCAGGAGCTTTGCTGGGGCTTGCACGCCGAGCAAAACGCTGTGATCCAGGCTGCGCTGTTCGGCGTATCGACCAAAGGCTCAACACTCTACTGCACAACAAAGCCGTGCATAACCTGCGCCAAGATTTTGGCAAACGCGGGCGTTAAGCGAATCTACGCCGCCGAAGATTACCCCGACAAGTTCGCCGACGAGCTTTTAGAAAGGCTTGGCATAGAGGTGGTGTTTTTGCCAAAGCCCGATTTCGCCTTCTTGCTTGCGGAGGATGAGGAATGAGGTGTCCTTACTGCGGCGCGCTGGAGGACAGGGTGGTTGACTCGCGCATGATCCGCGACGGGAGAGCGATAAGACGAAGGAGGGAGTGCACCGCCTGCGGAAAGCGCTTCACAACCTACGAGTATATCGAAAGCTCGCCCATCCTTGTCGTCAAGCGCGACGGCAGGCGCGAGGAGTTCCAGCGCGAAAAGCTTTTGCACGGAATCCGCGCAGCGTGCCACAAAAGGGCTGTCTCAGCTGAGGAGATAGAAAACACCGTGGAGCGCATCGTGGGCGAAATCCTCGCCCTGGGGAAGTCGGAGATCTCATCGCTTGAGATAGGCGAGATAGTCATGCGCCACCTCCGGAGGCTCGACGAGGTGGCCTACGTGCGCTTCGCCTCGGTCTACCGCAAGTTCAAGGACGTTGAGGAGTTCGAGCAGATTCTGCATGAGCTTGAGGTCCTGAAGCGGCGCGACGCCCTCAAGGACGCACAGCTGCCCATCTTCGACGGCGAGGGGGACGGAGGATGATAGTAGAGCGAGAGAGGCTTTCGGAGATTTTGCACAGGCTGCGCGGTCGGAGGATAGCGGTTCTGGGCGACGTCATGCTCGACCGCTACATCTGGGGCAGCGCGGATCGTATATCGCCCGAGGCGCCCGTGCCCATAGTCTTCGTCGAGGGCGAGACCGCCCGCCTCGGAGGAGCGGCAAACGTCGCGTGGAACATAAAAGCCCTCGGCGCAGAACCAATGCTTTTCGGCGTCATCGGGCAGGATAGGTTCGGCGGGCAGCTCGTAGAGCTTTTGCAAAAGCAGGGCATATCGCCAAAGTTCCTCGTGGAGGACCCGGGACGACCAACAACGTCCAAGTCGCGGATCATCGCGCGAAACCAGCAGGTCGTCCGAATCGACAGGGAGAACATCTTCGACATAAGCCGCTCCATCGAGCGGAAGCTTGTATCGATGCTCGTCGAGGTCCTCGACGACGCCGACGCACTCGTGATCTCGGACTACGGCAAGGGCGTGATATCGCGCGGTGTTTTGAGGAAGGTCGTTCCGGCGGCGAGGGAGCGCGGCGTGTTCATCGCGGTTGATCCGAAGGAGAGGCACTTCAGGCTCTACAAGGGCGCTTCGGTCGTCACGCCGAACACAAAGGAGGCGGGCGATGCCGTCGGGGTGAAGATAAAGGATGAGCGCACCCTTTTGCGCGCGGGCGCGAAGCTGCTTACCCTCACCGGCGCCGACAACATCCTCATCACAAGGGGCGCCGAGGGGATGAGCCTATTCTACGGCGACGGTCGCGTCGAGCACTTCCCAACCCTGGCGCGCCAGGTGTACGACGTAACGGGCGCAGGTGATACCGTTGTAAGCGTTTTCGCAGCTGTGTGCGCCGCAGGTGGAACGCTGCGCGAAGCCGCCATAATCGCATCGCACGCCGCAGGCGTCGTGGTGGGGAAGCTCGGAACCGCCGTCGCAACGCCAAAAGAAATCGAAGAAAGCGTGGAAGCGGAGCGGAGAAAGACGGAGGGCGCAAAATGAGAGCGCTTTTGCCTGTCTTGGCAGCCTTTGCACTGGCGGCATCGCAGCCGCGCGCACTGCGCGTCGGAACAGGATACGGAGGCGTCGTAATATCCACAACATCCGACACCGTCACGGTAAACACGGTCATCCAGAACCTAAGGCAGCGAATCGACAGCCTCGCGCTGGTCGTCGCCCAAAGCCAGCAGTGCGCACAACTCATTGTGCCGATAGTCGTCGAGATACGGGCGCTTCTGTGGCTCCTGCCGCAAGAGCTGAGCAACCTGCCAGTCTGCATCGAGGCCGCAACCCCTATGGACGACGAACACTTCGGAAGCTTTCTGCTTTTGCTTGAGAACGAACCCTTCTCGGACGAAAGGCTTGCGCTTTTGCGCCAGGTTGCCGCAAAAAACTACTTCACGTGCCAGCAGCTTGGCTACATCCTCGACAGGTTCGAGTTCGAAAGCGACAAGCTCGAGGCGGTGCGCATCCTGCGGCGACGTATAGTCGACCCTGAACACGCATTCATCGTCTGCGATAAGTTCGAATTCGAAAGCGACAAGAAAAAATTCCTGGAGATAATGCTTAGGTGATATGTTCGAGGTTGTGGTCAGGGGCAGGTTTTCGGCTGCGCACAGGGTTGAGGGCTACGCCGGCGACTGCGCAAAGCTCCACGGACACAACTGGACCGTGGAGCTCCGCATAGCCGC
The DNA here is from genome assembly GCA_965552135.1 of uncultured bacterium. GTDB lineage: Bacteria > UBP14 > UBA6098 > B30-G16 > B30-G16 > CBEVQY01. The sequence goes on from CBEVQY010000014.1 coordinate 19,608, forward strand.
AAAAAAGCTAAACGACGTCGGAATGGCTTTCGACTTCAGGGAGGCGAAGAAGGTCCTTGGCGAGGTCCTCTCGCTTCTTGACCACACATACCTCAACGAAAACCCCCTCCTTGGCGGCCAGAACCCCACCGCCGAGGTCCTCGCGAAGGTCATCTACGACCAGGTCGCCTCGCGGATAGGGGGCGACGTAGCCGTTGCCTCGGTTATGGTTTGGGAATCGGAGGGTTCGGCTATCTGCTATCGCCCGTAGCGTTTTGGGTTGCGCCACGCCGAAGCGACCGATATCATTTAGTCAACGGGGTCGCAAGGAGGAACGGATGGCGATCGACCTGAACAAGTTCACCGAGTCGTCGCAGCGCTACATTCTCCGCTCGATAGACGAGGCGAAAAGCCGCAAGCACAGCACGGTGGAGCCGCTGCACCTGCTTTATGTCCTTGCCGACGACAAGGGCGGTCTGGCGCCCAAGATCCTCGGAGCCGTTGCGGTCGATCCAAGCGAGGTGCTCGAGAAGTGTAAAATCGAGCTTGCGCGCCTGCCCAAACTCTCCGTCCAGCCCGAAGAGGTCCAGCCCTCGAGGGAGTTCGTAAAAACCCTCGAGGAGGCTATGAACATAGCGACCTCGATGTTCAAGGACGAGTACACCAGCGTGGAGCACATCCTCCTTGCGATGCTCAGGAACACCCGCGACGGCGCAGGCAAGATACTCTCCGAGCTTGGGATAACGCAGGAGCGGCTTTTGCGCGCCCTGCAGATGATAAGAGGGCACCACAGGGTCACAGACCAATCCCCCGAAACGAAGTTTGCGGCGCTTGAGCAGTATGGGATTGACCTCACCGAGCTTGCCCGCCGCGGAAAGCTCGACCCCGTGATCGGGCGGGAGGAGGAGATAAGGCGTGTGATGACGATCCTCTCGCGCCGCACCAAGAACAACCCCGCCCTTTTGGGCGATCCCGGCGTTGGGAAGACCGCCATCGTCGAAGGCTTGGCGCAAAAGATAGCCGCAGGCGACGTCCCCGACTCCCTCAAGGACGCAAGAATCGTCCAGCTCGATATGGGCGCGCTCGTGGCGGGAACGAAGTTCCGAGGCGAGTTCGAAGAAAGACTCAAAAGCTTCGTCAAGGAGGTGGTCGAATCACAGGGCAAGGTGATACTCTTTATAGACGAGATGCACACCTTGGTGGGCGCGGGTTCTGCCCAGGGCGCGCTCGATGCAGCTAACATGCTAAAACCACCATTGGCGCGGGGCGAGCTCAGAGCCATAGGCGCAACGACCGTTGAGGAATACAGGAAGTACATCGAGAAGGACCCCGCCCTCGAGCGCAGGTTCGCGCCCGTGTACATAAAGGAGCCGTCCGTGGAGGACACGATATCGATCCTGCGGGGGCTTCGCGAAAGACTCGAGATACACCACAAGGTCAAAATAAAGGACGAGGCGTTGGTCGCCGCGGCAAAGCTTTCGAGCAGATACATAACCGACAGGTTCCTCCCCGACAAGGCGATAGACCTCGTCGACGAAGCCGCCGCCCGCCTGAGAATCGACCTCTACTCCGTCCCAAAGCCGCTTGACACGCTCATAAAGCGGATAAGGCAGCTTAAGCTCGAGATCAAGGGTCTTGAGAAGGAGCCCGACTCTGCGGATAAGGTTGCCCAGCTTCGTTCGCAGCTTGAGGAGCTTGAGTCGGAGCGTAAGAAGCTTGCCGCGCAGTGGGAGGCGGAACGACAGGCGCTCCAGAAGATAAGCGAGCTCAAGGAGCGGATAGAGGAGGCAAAATTCGAGCTTGAGCAGGCGCAGCGCGAAGGCGACCTCGAAAAAGCCGCAAGAATCCAATACGGCGCGCTCGTCGAACTCCAGAAAATGCTGGAGGAGGAACAGAAGAAGCTTGCCGAAATCCAAAAGCACGGGAAGCTCCTCAAGGAGGAGGTCGACGAGGAGGACATAGCGCAGGTCCTCTCGGAGTGGACGGGCATTCCCGTAAGCAAGCTTACGCAGTCGGAGCGCGAGAAGCTTTTGCACCTCGAGGAGGAGATCCACAAGCGCGTTGTTGATCAGGACCACGCCGTTGAGGCAGTTGCGCGCGTGGTTCGCTCCGCCCGCGCCGGACTCTCCGACCCCAACAGACCAAACGGCTCTTTCATCTTCCTCGGCTCCACCGGCGTCGGAAAGACCGAGCTCGCAAAGGCGCTCGCCGAAGCACTCTTCGACACAGAAAAAGCACTCGTGCGCATCGACATGTCGGAGTACATGGAGAAACACTCCGTAAGCCGCCTGATAGGCGCCCCGCCGGGGTACGTAGGATATGAGGAGGGCGGTCAGCTCACCGAAGCCGTGAGGAGAAAGCCCTTCTCCGTTGTCCTCTTCGACGAAATCGAAAAGGCTCACCCCGAGGTGTTCAACATACTGCTCCAGGTCCTCGACGACGGAAGACTTACGGACAACAAAGGAAGAACCGTCGACTTCAAAAACACGATACTCATAATGACGTCAAATCTGGGCGCAAGGCTTATCGTTGAGCGGCTCGAGGAGATAGACGAGCAAAACCGCGACAGGATCCACGCCGAGCTCACCGAGCAACTCACCGAACTTTTGCGTAAAAGCCTCCCGCCCGAGTTCCTGAACCGCATAGACGAGATCATCGTCTTCAAGCCCCTTTTGCGCGGCGAGATACGCGAAATCGTTCGCCTTCAGTTCGAGCGTATTCGCAAAAGGCTTCAGGAGCAGGGGATGGACGCGCGTCTCACCGACGCTGCCGTCGACTACCTCGCCGAGAAGGGCTACGACCCCATCTTCGGAGCACGCCCCATAAAGCGCCTGCTTGAGATGGAGGTTGCGCAGAAGCTTGCCACGATGATCCTCTCCGGCAGGCTTTCGGAGGGCGACGTCGCCACAGTCGACGTCGCGGACGGGGAGGTTGTGATAAAAAAGTAGGGCGGTGGTCGCATATCGACACACCGCCCACATCTCGCCGCCGCCGCAAAGGAGCTTACTTGATAAGCACCACGGGGTAAAGCTCCTTCGACGAGCCTGACCTCACCAGGACGAAGTACCGTCCCGAGGGGACGGGCTTGCCCGAGTCGTCCTTGCCTTCCCACACGAAGGTGTGCGTTCCCCGCGAAAGCGCACCCGAATGAAGGACCCTGACGACCCGACCGCCCAGGTCAACGACCTCAACGGTGTAGTCGCCGTCCTCCGCAGCCGTAACCGAAATCAAGGTGGCGCGGTTGAACGGATTGGGGAAGGCGCTCACTTTACCGACCATCTTAACAACCTCCTCAACTCCCGCCTCCGAGTAGGGGAGGAGCGGGAAGACATCGATATCGCCGTCGTAGCCAACGACGAAGGCTTTTTCGTCGCCCGTCGCTATGGCGGCAACGTCGAGCTCGCCCGAGGCAGCATACTCGACAGGGCTTGCGGGATCGCTTACGTCGTAGTACCTTACGCCGCCTACCCTGTCGCCGACAACGAGGGTGGAACCAACAAGCTTCGCCGCAGTCGTAGAAAGCGCAGGCTCAACGACCGAGACGACGGAGGGCTCGGCGGGAGAGCTTATGTCGAGGATGACCGCACCCGAGTAGTGCGAAGCGAGCACAGCGACGTCACCGTCGATGTCGACGTTGTACGCGGGGTAGAGTGTGAACGTCGTGACGGCATCGAGCTCGGCTCCCGAGGCGTCGACTATCGCAAGACCGCCGTTGCCGCAGGCAACGTAGACATAGCTACCTCGGGCGGCTATGCGCACAGGCCTTGTGGGCAACGGAGTTGTGGAGAGCACGCTGCCTGTGGCAGGCTCAATCCACAAAAGCTCGTCGGGCGAAACCGAAGCCGCAACAACCTTGTCGCCCACAAGCGCAGCATCGACTATCTCCTTGCCCGTGATGTCGATGTGGGAAGCCACCGTCCCGTAAAGCCCGTCGAGCATGTAGACGCCGTTTTCCCCAGCAGCCACAACGATGAACGAGCCGTAGTTTTTGATCGACCTTGCGTCGGCAAGGGGCAGCGTGCTTTTGATCTCAAGCCTTCCGCCCTCGCCTTCGAAGACGCGCAGACCCGCCTTGCGACAGGCGACGAAAAGCCTATCACCCACGTAAACCGCATCTGTGGGCGTTTCGTCCCACTCGAACTCGCCCGCAAAGCCGTAGCCGTCGGAGACGGAGAACTTTGCGAAGCCGCCGTCCTCGTGCCTGACGTAGAGCGTGCCAGCCGCCGCAGCAAGCCGCGCAGGATCGTTGACGCTTATCGTGGCGACCAGGCTCCCGGAGCTGTCGAGCACCGCGACACGGTCGTTGGAGAGCGCCGCGTGGATCTTGCCGTCGTAGGCGCACACGTCGACCACAGGCGCGGAGAACTCCGCAAGCTCCCGTGCCGATATCTCATCGCCGGAGAACGAGAACCTATACACCTTGCCGCCAACGGTGCCGCCGTAAAGCCTGAACTGGTCCCTGCCGGAGAGTGCCTTTATCGTCGCGGGAAGGATCACCACGCCCTTGAGGTTGAGCTCATCGCCCTCGAGCTTGTACGTCTTCACGGCGCCCGAGGATGTGGCCACAACTACCCAGTTGTACCAGCTCCAGAGCGCCAAAGGCTCCTCGTTCGTTGCCACGGATGCGCGCACCGCAAGGCTCGTCGGATCAACAAGCGCAAGCTCGAACACGCCGTCCGACCGCTCGCCAGCTGCAACGATCCAGAACTGCGACCAGTGCAGCTTCTGCGGGACGAAACCGAGCACCGTGCTGTCGACGACGGAGGGTGCATCGGCAAGCGCCACATCATAGAGCCGCAACACGCCGTCGTCGGTGGCAACGCAGAGGACGTCGCCCTGCGACGCGATGGCGGTTATCCTGCCGGCAACTGCCTCCTCAAGGGCGGCCTCGCTGCCTGTGGGCACTATCGCAAAGCCTACCCTCGTCGTGAATACCTGCGCACCATCGGCGACGGCGAGATCCGACACTTTGCTCGACACAATCCGAGCCTCGGGCACAAGCCCCACGGCGCCTGCAACGCCCAAAAGAACCATCAAAGCACCAAGCACCGCGCTCGCCGCTCTAAACCTTCCCAACATCTCCTCACCTCCTTCTTGCTTTTCCCGCCCTATGAATTGCACCCCGTGTGCCAAAGGAGGTGAGTTTTTGTAATCTGTTGTGTTGCAAAGCATTAGCTGCGAGTCCGTCGGGAAGCGGGGCGGAGCATGCGGGAAATTTTTTCCGCGGGGGAGGGAAAAGTTTTCCTCGGAGAGTAAAAAGCCCCGCAGCCTGCGCCGCGGGGCAAAGACATCGCGGGCAAAAGCCGCGGAGCTACTGCTCCTCCTTGGCCTTTTGTGCTTCGGCTATGACCTTTTCGGCGAGCTCCTTGGGCAGCGGCTCGTAGTGCGAGAACTCCTGCGAGAACCAGCCCCTGCCCTGCGTCATTGACCTCAGGGTGGAGCTGTACTTATAAAGCTCTGCCTGTGGCACAAGCGCCCTGATGCGCTGGAGGTTTTTGCCGACGGGCTCCATCCCGAGGATCTTCCCGCGCCGCGCGGAGACATCGCCCATAACGTCGCCGGTGAACTCCTCGGGAACGATGACCTCAAGGCTCATTATGGGCTCGAGAAGTATCGGTCCTGCCTCCATGAAAGCCTGCCTGAAAACCTCCCTCGCGCACTTCTGGAAGGCGATGTCCTTGGAGTCGACGGGGTGCTCCTTCCCGTCGACTATCACGGCTCTGACGTCGACCACGGGATAGCCCGCCAGAACGCCCTCCTTCATAGCCTGTTTGATCCCTTTCTCGATCGAGCCCTGGAACCCCGACGATATCGCCCCGCCGAATATATCCCACACGTAGTCGAATCCTTCTCCACGCTCGAGGGGCTCGAGGCGCATCTCTATTTCGGCAAACTCGCCCGCGCCGCCCGTCTGCTTCTTGTGGCGATAGCGCTTGGTGGCGGTCTTGGTTATCGTCTCCCTGTAAGGTATCCGCGGGCGCCTGAGCTCCACCTCAACCTTGAAACGCTCCCTGAGCTTTTGAACCACAAGCTCGAGATGAAGCTCGCCCTGCCCGTAGACGAGCGTTTGCCGCAGCTCGGGATCGACCTCGAAGAAGAAGGTCGGGTCCTCGTCGTGGAGTCTTGCCAAACCCTGCGCGATCTTGTCCTCGTCGCCTTTGTTCTTCGGAACGACCGCCTCGGCAACCACCGGCTTGGGAAACTCAATGGGCGGGAAGACGATAACGTCCTTCTTGTCACACAGGGTGTCGCCAGTCTTTGTGTTTCGGAGCTTCACCGTCACGCCTATGTCGCCGGCAAGGAGTTCGGGGACGTCGGTTCTGTTTTTTCCGTTGGTGACGAAAAGCTGCCCGATGCGTTCGGGCGCCTGGCGTGTGGAGTTGAGGACGTCGTCGCCCGAAGCGACCCTGCCGGAGTAAACCCTGAAGAACGTGAGGTCACCGACGTGCGGCTCGGTCACAAGTTTAAACACAAGCGCCGAGAACGGCTCGTCCACCGAAGGTTTGCGCTCTAAGGTGAGCTCGCCGCCGGGCTGCGCCGCACCCTTTACTGGACCCGCAGCAGCAGGCGAGGGAATAAGGTCCTTTATCGCACCAAGGAGTATATCGACGCCGATGTTCGCTGCCGCCGAGCCGGCGAAAACGGGCAGAAGGCTGCCGTCCATAACGCTTTTGGCAAGCCCTGTGGCTATCTCCTGCGGTGAAAGCTCGCCCTGCTCGAAGTACTTCTCCATCAAAGCCTCGTCCGTTTCGGCGGCGCGCTCAACAAGGACGGTGTAAAGCTCCTCCACGCGCTCGGAAAGCTCGGCGGGGATCTCCTGAGCCTGCCCTTTGCCTTTGCCGCCAGCCTCGTAGACAAAAGCCCTCTTCGAAAGGACGTCGACCACGCCCTTAAAGCTTTCGGCGGCGCCTATGGGCAGCACAAACGGCACAACGCCGTCGCCGAAGACATCGCGAAGCTCGCCCAAAACCTTGTCGAAATCGGCGTTCTCGCGATCCATCTTGTTCACGAAGAAGATCACGGGCTTGCCCTTGCAGTAGTCGAAGGAGTGCTGGGTTCCAACCTCAACGCCCGCCTGAGCCGAAACGACGATCACAGCCCCCTCCACAACCCGAAGCGCACAGAAAACGTCGCCCACGAAATCGGCATAGCCGGGAACGTCCAAGACGTTGACCTTAACGCCCTCCCAGTCGAGGTGCATCACTGAAAGGGCAACGGAGCTTTGCCGCTCGATCTCCACAGGTCTGTAGTCGCTCGTCGTGTTCCCCTCGGCTATGCTGCCCATACGGCTTATCGCCCCGGCGGTGTAGAGCATCGCCTCCGAAAGCGTCGTCTTGCCCGCACCGCCGTGCGAAAGCAACGCTATGTTCCTTATCCGCTCAGGACCATAGGTCTTAGCGCCCAACTCCTTCCTCCTTTCCTGGTAACTCAACCTCCCAAAATAAAAACCCTACCCTCCCTCGTCAAGACAACACAACGCATACTAAAAGCTGCTGTCCTGCCTGTCAAATCGAATTGAGTTTCCCACACCCGAAAGTTATATTTAATCTACGATGAGGCGTTTCGTTTGGGCTCTTCTGATCCCCGTATGCCTTTGGGGCTTGCGCTACCACGCCGCTTGTCGGCGGAGCTACGACGAGCTTTGGCGGAACATCCCGCAGCACCCTCTGAGCCTGCGCAGGAAGGAGGCGATTCGCGCGCTTCGCAGCCTGCACGAGGTCAGCCAGGCGCCCGTTTTGGCGCTGCTCGACTCGCTGAAGAAGGAGGGGCTCGTCCGCTGGCGCAAGGGGATGTGGCTTGCGGACGTTGTCGTCTTCGAGGGAGCGCCCAGGGCGGCTAAAATCCTTGGGCAGGCGTTCCCCGACCTCATCGTTAGACGAGATGCCTTCGGTGTGGCAGCCTTAAGCTCTCCCGGCGCAGCTGCGCCCGCCACGGCGAATTTGCCCGAGGCAACGGCGTGGAACATCGAGCTTCTGGGGATACCAAGCGTTTGGCGGACATTCGGCGCATACGGCGACGGCGTAATCGTCGCCATATTCGACAGCGGGCTCAGCCGATGCGTGGCGGATGTGGCGTCGCGGGTTTGGATAAACGAGCGCGAAGAACCCGTCCCGAACGACGTGGACGACGACGGAAACGGATACATAGACGACATATGGGGCTACAACTTCCACGACACAACATCCCACCCTTACGACGACAAGGGTCACGGCACCCACGTGTGCGGAACGATTCTGGGCGTCAACGGCACCGGCGTTGCGCCGGGGGTAAGGGGTATGTCCCTCAAGGTGATCGACCACAACGGCGCAGGCTACGAAAGCGACGTGTGGCTTGCCTTCGAGTATGCCATCGCTATGGGGGCGCAGGTCGCCAATCTGTCGATAGGCTGGCGCTACTCCGAGGAGCCCGACCGCCCAACCTGGCGAACCGTGGTGCAAAACGCGATAGAGAGCGGACTTGTGGTCGTCGTTGCCGCCGGGAACGAGGGGGCGGGCGACCCCCCAAACAACCTGCGGACACCCGGCGATATCCCCGAGGTCATAACCGTTGGCGCGGTCGACTCAACGCTTGAGAGGGCACCGTTCTCAAGCGTCGGTCCTGTGGAGTGGGACGACTATCCATACCCGCCGGGGCTTATCAAGCCCGATGTGGTTGCGCCGGGTGTGGACGTGCCCTCGACCGTTCTGCCAGGGGGATATGAGCGCTGGGACGGAACATCGATGGCGACACCGCACGTGGCGGGACTGTGCGCCCTCATGCGGCAAATAAACTCCGAGCTCACACACTACCAGATAAAGGCTATCCTCGAATCCACCGCCGTCGACCTGGGCGAGCCCGGAAAGGACAACGAGTACGGCAGCGGGCTTGTTGATCCATTTGCCGCGGTTACCGAGGCGGCGGATATGTGCACCCTTTCCTTCTCTGCGCCCGTTGCGGGCACGCTTTGGGTTTTGCCGCAGATGCTTAGGTTTACGGGCGAGGCTGGCACAGCCGTGGTGCCCGTGGATGCCGATGACATCGTCTTTTCCGCCGCGGGATTCCTGCCCGAAACGCTTGGGTTCGCCTGCGGGGATGCGACGTTCGACCCAACGCCCGCGCCTGTGAGGGCTGTGCGCATCGGAGTTATGGACTTCGAAAGCGGCGACCCCATAAGTGCGCAGATCGCACTGGGCAACGATACCCTCCTGGTCGATGGGTTCGGATGGGCGTATCTGCCGCAGACGGCGTGCTCGGCATACGCAACAGCCCCGGGATACACGCTGGAGGGCAAAGCGATCTCCCCCGAGGAGGGCTGCGTGTTCTTCTTCCTCCACCGCTGCATCGACTTCGAGGATTCGGCAGGCTTTTGGTGCAGCGGCGGTTGGGAGTGGGGCGAGCCCTCAACGGGACCACTGCGCGCCCGAAGCGGAACCAGGCTTTGGGCAACTGCACTCGCCGACACCTACTCCAGCTCATCCGACTCGTGGCTCGTGTCGGAATGGCTCCCCGCCGAAAGCACCGCGGCGATCTTCTTGTGGCAGTGGTTCGACTGCGAGGCAACTTACTGGGGATTCTGGGACGGCGGGAACGTCCTTGCGGACCTCGGCGACGGGTGGAGGGTCATCTATCCCATCGGAGACTACTGCTGCTGGCTCGACGACTACAACGAAATCATGGGATGGCAACCGGCTTTCTCGGGAACGCTTACGGGGAATTTCTGGCACCAGAGGGTCTTCCCACTCGACGTCGCCGAGGCGGGTTCCGTGCGAATCGCCCTCCACTTCTCCTCCGACGACAACACCACCCGCGCCGGCTGGTACGTCGACGACATATGCGTTGCCCGCAGGACGGTCCGGGAGCCCATTGTGCGCTCGGTCGAGGTGGTCGACGCAAACGTCACCGCGGCGGTATACGGCGTGTCCTCGCCGCTTGAGGAGGTCTTAGTCGTAACCTCCGACAGCTCCGCCTACCCCATGCTCCAGGTGGCGTGTGACACGTTCACGACAACGCTCCCGGGCTTGCCGGGCGATACAGTCTGCTTCAGGGTCAAGGCTTTTGACGCAGCGCTTGCAACCGCCGTCTTCCCGCCCGATTCGGAGATCTGCGCGGCGATACCGGGCGACAAGGTCTCCTCTGCTCCGCCGAGGGAAGACGGCGGGATAAGGTTCATCCACGTGGGCGAGGAGCTCGTTCTGGAGGCTTCGGGCTGCCTCGTCGAGGTGGTCGATGCGGCGGGAAGAATCGTAAAAAGCCTTGAGGTTCCCCAAAACGAAGCTTTTCGCTGGCGTCCCGAGCGAAATGGTGTTTATTTTGTATGTGCTGAGGGGTCATCGGGTCGCAGTGTGCTTAAGGTTGTCGTTGTGCGATGAGCGCTTCGGGTGATCCCACAGCTTGGGCGGAGCTTTTGGCTGCCTTCTGCGCCGACGGCGACGTGAAAAGCGCCTGGAGGGCTTTGGAGCTTTGGGAGAAGCTGGAGCCGGAATCGGCGCAGCCGAAACTCTACCGCGCCGCGCTACTCTACGCACAAGGCGACCTGCACCAAGCCATCAAAGCGGTGGATGAGTTTTTGAGCGAGGATCCTGAAAGCACAAAGGCACTCATGCTCAAGCACATGATCCAGCTGCGCCTTGGCGACGCCGAGGCTCACGCAACCTTCTCAAAAGCCCTGGCAACCTGCCGGAGTCAGGAGGAGCTTTGGCTTGAGCTGGGCGAGCTTCAGTCGTACATAGGCGACGTCGACGGCGCTGCAAGGTCCTATCGGAAAGCCGTTGCCGTAAACCCCGGAAACGTAGCGGGCTGGGAGGGGCTTGGGATGGCATACGCCCGCGCCGGCAGGTACGACGCCGCCGAAGCCGCCTTCAAAAAAGCCCAGGAGATAGCCGAAGACCCCAGAGGAGTTTACAAAGCGGCGCTGTGGGAGCTGATACGCGGCAACACACAGGAAGCGCTTAAAGTGTTCGAGTTCAACCGCGAAAGGCGCGACAAAAGCCCAAGCTACTGGCTTAACTACGGACTGGCGCGCTTGCTGGCGAAGGACTACGACGGCGCGAAAAGCTGCTTCGAAAAGGTTCTTGAGCTAAACCCCCACTTCGCCTACGCGCACTACAACCTCGCCTGCCTCTACGCGCGACTTGCCGACTTCGAAAGAGCCACGAGGCACCTTCTGGCGTCCTTCGGCTTCGATAGGTTCAAGGTCGCTGCCCGTACCGACGGCGATATCGCGCCGCTGCTCGCACACCCGCAATTCGGCGAGGTGATCCGCAGATCCCTCTCGGACCGATAGAGGCAGCGCACACCCGAAGTTCAAGAAATCCGCGGCCCTGGGCGTTCAAAAGATAGCGGCCTCGGGCGAGTTCAACCTACTCCTTGACTATCTTTCCGCGGACGACGCGGGTTGTGGTGCTTCCGTCGGCTGTGCGAAGCTTCGCCCTAAGGACGAAGATATAAACCCCCCGCGCAACCTCCCTGCCGTTTTGAGCTCTGCCGTCCCAGTGGATCCAGTCGAAGCTTGCGGTGGTCGTTTTGCTTGCGGAGAAGATCCTGCGCCCGCCCAGCGTGAAGATCTCGAGCGTGACGTCGGCGGAAACGCCCGCCCCGGCGATGCCGAAGGTCACGTCAACGCCGTCGGAGAAGGGGTTAGGATAGGGGAGAACGTCGTAAAGCTCAGCTTTACAGTCGACGAGGAAGACGTCGACGCACCTTTGGGATGCGTTTCCGAGGTTGTCCCACGCCTGAACGCAAACGGTGTGCCCGCCGTAGGCGACGTCCTCGAAGACGCAGGACGCCACCGCGCTCGTGGGATCGTCCACGGTGTACTCGAGGCTTTGCGAGATATCGACGCGGTGGTACTCGTCGTCGAGCTGGACGAGGATCCCGTGCCCGGGCACGCTGCCCATGTTGATCCCGTGCTCGTCGTAAAGCTTAACGAAAACGGGCAGGGAGTTGTCGGGCGAGCAAACGGTGTCGCTGCCCGCAAGATGACCCTCCCCGAACGTTATCTCTATCTGCGGCCCGGCGCTGTCGACCACATCAACCTGACCAGCTACGTCGATGGCTATATCCGTGGCGGCGCCCGACGCGTTCACACAACCGTCGGAACCGTAAGCGTAGCAAACAACCCTGTAACCCTCCTCGTACGTGAGACCCGAGGGCACAAAGAGCCTTAGCTCGAAGCTGTGGTTCGATATCGTTGCGGCGCCGGCGAAAAGAATCCTCCCCGGGTGAACGTAGTCGCAGCTGCTGGGGATTATGGGGGAGTCGTAGTGTTTGTAGTAGTTCGGCTCGATGAAGAAGAGCTTTGCCGTCCCGTGGTCTATGTCGGGCACGTTGCCGCTCACAACCATCCACGACGCAGCACGTAGGGTTTCTCCGGAGTCGGCGGCGACGGAGAGGCTTACGTCGCCATAGGGATACGCCAGCACCGTCGCCGGATCGCCCATAAGGATGTACTGACTGTCGTGGTTGGGGTAGAGCGCACTTCGGGCGGCTATTGCCGCGCCCGATATCGGGATCGCCTCATCACCAAAAAGGCTTTCTACAAGTCTTTCGTTCATGTGTTGGTTGTTTCCCGCATACGATCCTGCTGTTGCCGCAAGGACCGCTATCGCGCCGCCGTCGCGTTTGGGGCACACCTCCACCGCCCTACACTCCCACCCCCCCCCCACGTAAAACAGACCCCCCTCGCACGAAAACGCAGAGACAAACGGCAGCATCTGTCCGTTGCGCCAGCTGGGGAGGTCGCCGGGGAAGTCGAGCAGCCTCTCGTGAGCCCAAAGGTGGTAGTTGCCGTGACCGATCCAGTTGACCCAAACCGCCCCCTCGTTCACCCCCTCGAGCAGCGCAGCCTTCGCCGCGGGCTTGTGAAGCGTGGGCGTGCGGGGAAAATCAACAAGATAGACGGGACAAACCAAAACCTGCGGCGGAAGAAAGCTCTCTATAAGCTCGCTGTTGCTTGTGGTGTAGGAGAGGTTGTCGTTGCGACCGTCGTCGCGATACTCGTCGTCGGCGGACATAACCGCCCTAAGGCGCCACTCCCCAAAGGGAGCGCAGTCCGCATAGCCCGTTATCTTCTCGACCACAGCGTCAAGCTCGCTCTGGCTCCGGACGGGAAGCCTGCCCGACATAAGCTCAACCTCGCCCCCATCGGATATGGTGACGTAGAACGCGTCGGTCTGATACGCCGCCTCCATCGCCGGCGGAAAGTAGTTGGGCGCATCGGTGAGGATGTGCCTGTAGTCGTAGTGACCATCGCCCACAAAGAGGACGTACTGCGGCCTCGGCGGGTCGGATACGTTGTAAAGATAGCACAAAAAGTTCCTTATCGCCGTGGGGTCGTAGCGACCGAAGCCAAACTGCCGCATAACGTCCTCAAGCCAGACGACCTCGGTCCGTATCCCGCGCGCGCTCCAGAAGTCGGCAAGCGCTGTGGGGTCGAAGACACTCGGGCTTATTATTATGTAATCGATGGTGTCGGTCGGAGCCTCCCAGAGCGAGAAGTCGGTCTCCTGCGTTCCTGTCGGAAGCTGCCTTACAGCTTCCCTGTCGAAGACGACGTACTTTCTGCACTCGCGCTGCCGGATGGAGTCGACGAAGGCAAAGCCGCCGCCGTAGGGGATCACCTCAAGCTCCCTTGCGGAGCCTATGTCGGTTATGTCGATTGCGACGGGGTTCTGGAACCCCGAGAGGAGGAACCGCACAGCGCCATCAACCTCCCTCGCCAAGAACTCCAGAAAGCCGTCTGATGGGGCAAGCTCAACAAGGTACATCGCCTCCACGCTCTTGAAGAAGACCGTGTCGGGGTAGACTATCCTTATAGGGTTTGCGCCGGGGACGAGCTCGTCGACCCATGCGCACGAGCCGCCGTAGCTTGTGCCGCCAACTTCGATCCTGACGCCGCCGTAGCTGGGATAGGTGCAGATATAGCCGTTGGTCCGCCCCGGAACGATCCTCGGGTCGGTGACGAATACCGTCACCGCCCCAAAGACCTTTTGCCAAAACCAGCCGAAGCCCTCGTCGTAGTCCTCGTCCTGACCGATGTGGACGAAGGTCCATCCGCACGAAAGCTCGGTGTCCGCCGGGGCGAACGAAAGGGGCGAAAGCCTCTTGGGCGGCGACGGGAAATCCCCACCCACACAGATCCAAACCGAGACGGAGTCGTTGTACGGGCTTGGCTTCCAGTCGGGCATGCAGTTTTCGACCGTCCAGCACTCGGGACCCGGTGCGTAGAAGATGAGGGTATCGCCTTCGTCGAAGGAGCCGTCATCGTCGCCGACGAAAAGCGCCGGGACCTCCACCAGCGACGGCAGGGTATCGCCCAACGCAAGCGGCAGCGTCCCCGGCGGACCCTCGAACACCCTGACATCGTTCGGATCAACCGCGTCGGCAGAAATCCCCACCTCCGAAAGCCAGCTTGCCGTCAGCGCGAAGACCCCGCCGCGGCGAAGCGCAACGCGATACCACGCCCCGCCATGGGAAAAGACGTTCTCCGGAAGCTCGACCGTCTCGCGCAGAAGCCTCATGCGCTTAGCCTGGTCGTAGTTCAAGAGCATCGCGCGGAAGACCTGCTCGAAGCCGCCCTCATCTACGTAGCGCCCGGATGGTTTGAACCGCAGCCTGACCCTCACAGAGCGCGCGGCGCGAACGACGTTGCGCGAAGGATCGTAGGAGACCGGAAAAACGACCACCCTGCCTATCCGCTGCGACCTCATCCAACCGCCGTGCTCGAAGACAACGGCTTCCCGCGGGGCGAATCCTTTGCGGCGATAGATCCGGGGCTTCGGCGGAACGGACTTTCTGCATACCGCAGCGCCGCACCAGAAAACGGAATCGGCGGGCAGAACCGGATGCGAAAGCGAAAGCTCCTTATCCCAAAGGACCTCGTATTCGACCTTGACCTGCCCATCGGGCGGTATGCCGACGACGAGGACCTCCACAGGGAGCATAGGCTCTCCGGGCGAAACGGTGTACTGAGCTCCCGAAAGCCTAAGCCGCACGAACTCCCCGTAATCCGTGGAAACGAGTACGGTATCCAGAGCCGGCAGGGAAAGCTCTATCTCGACGCCGTCGTCGAGCGCAACAACTTTTGGCTTTGCCGCAGCCAAAGCCAAAAGTGCGAAAAGCGCTATGTGTGCGCAACGCATCGGCGCCTCCGGAAAGCTCACCTCACAAGGACAATCGTCGCCCGCGCCGCAGCCCGCCCCGACGCAAACTCGGCTACATACACACCGCCCGGCAACGCCGAGGCATCCCAAACGACTTCGCTTCGACCGCCCGCCACGGCAAAAGATGCCACCTCGCGCCCGGCAAGGTCAAAAACAATCAAAACCCCAGCCTCAGGCGCATCCAGCAAGAAGGTGCAGCAGGCGTTAAAGGGGTTCGGATGAGCGGCAAGCAAAGCGGCGACTTTGGGCAAAGAGGCATCGCGCACGAAGGTTATGTCACGGTACCTGAAGAACACGAAGCTTGCGCAGTCGACGAATATGCTCTCTCCCTCGGTTATGGCGGGGGCGGTGTCCCAGAGCTCCTGCGGAGGGATTGAATCGGCAACCAGGTACTGCATGAATATGGGGTATTCGATGTCGAACGGGAATGAGTCGGCGTCCCAGGCGACCCAGGTCGACTCGCCCTCGCCTGCTCGGAAGGCAAGCTGCCAGAGCTGATCAGCAGCCGAGTCGCCGGGAACGTCGCTTGGACGATAGTCCTCCCTAAGGTACGGCATGATGCTGTCGCCAACGAAATACGCAACAAAGCCCTCCGGCGGAAACACAGGCTCCGCAACATCGACAAAAGGGTCGAAGCCCTCGGTGGCGTCGGACCTCATGCCGAAGTAGAGCGTGACGGGATATACCGTATCAAGCGACGTGGGGTAAAGCCTGACAGGCACCCTCCATTCGGTCGCACCCGCAAGCCCAGCGCAAACGACCAAAAATGTGCAAAGCCCAAAAGCCCTCATCGCACCAGATAAGATAAGCCCACCCCACCCGCAGGCAAGGCGTTTGTGGCGAAAGAGGAAATCGCTTGCGGCGCAGCCGAAGAGGTTTATCTTGTAGCTTCAAATCCCTCAAGGAGGAGGCCGATGGTTCCGCATCACGTCAAGGACCTTTCGCTTGCGGAGGAGGGTCTGAAGAGGATCGAGTGGGCGGATATAGACATGCCCGTTCTGCGGCGCATAAGGGAGCGTTTTTCGAGGGAGAAGCCGTTTTCGGGGATTAGAGTTGCTGCCTGCCTTCACGTAACCACCGAGACGGCAAACCTCGCCCGAACGCTTGCCGCCGGCGGCGCGGAGGTGAGACTGTGCGCATCAAACCCCCTCTCCACGCAGGACGATGTGGCGGCGGCGCTTGTGGAAAAGTTCGGTATATCGGTTTTCGCAATAAAAGGAGAGGACACAAAAACCTACTACGACCACATCGAGTCGTGCCTGGAGTTCGACCCGCAGATCACCCACGACGACGGCGCCGACCTCGTGTCCACCCTGCACCAAAAGTACGCCGAAACGAAAGCGAAGAACATCTGGGGTTCGATGGAGGAGACGACGACGGGCGTAATCCGTCTGCGCGCGCTTGAGAAGGAGGGGAAGCTCCTCTTCCCCGTCTTCGCCATAAACGACGCGATGACGAAACACCTCTTCGACAACCGCTACGGCACGGGTCAGTCCACGCTGGACGGCATAATCCGCGCCACGAACAGGCTCATCGCCGGCTCCACGGTAGTTGTTGCGGGCTATGGCTGGTGTGGCAGAGGCTTTGCCATGCGCGCAAAAGGACACGGCGCAAGAGTCATCATAACGGAGGTCGACCCCGTCAAGGCGCTTGAGGCAACTATGGACGGCTTCGAGGTGATGCCGATGGCAGAGGCGGCGAAGATCGGCGACATATTCTGCACAATCACCGGCAACATAAACGTCATACGCCCCGAGCACGTCGAGCTTATGAAGGACGGCGCGATAATCTGCAACTCCGGTCACTTCAACGTCGAGATCGACATCCCCGGGCTCGAGAAGCTCGCGAAGGAGAAGCGCAAGGGCGTAAGACCGTTCGTCGACCAATACGTTCTGCCCGACGGCCGCTCGATCTTCCTTCTCGCCGATGGGAGGCTCATAAACCTCGCCGCAGCCGAGGGTCACCCCGCCGCGGTCATGGATATGTCGTTCGCCCTCCAGGCGCTTGTGGCGGAATACGTCGTTAAAAACAAGGGCAACTTCCCCAAAAAGGTGCACAACGTCCCAAAGCACATCGACCAGTGGGTGGCTAAGATCAAGCTCGAAACGATGGGGATAGAGATAGACGAGCTCACCGAGGAGCAGAAGGAATATCTGGAAAGCTGGGAGTATGGCACATAGCGGCGTTGGGAAAGGTTTGCTTGTGGTGCTTTCGTCGCCTTCGGGCGGCGGCAAGACAACCGTATACCGCGCTCTTCTCGAAAGGCACCCGGACTTTATGTACTCCGTCTCCGCAACGACGCGCCCCCCGCGCCCCAACGAGCGCAACGGGGTCGACTACCACTTCCTAAGCGACGAGGAGTTCGAGCGGAGGGTCGAGGCGGGGGATTTTGTGGAGTGGGCGTGGGTGCACGGTCACCGCTACGGCACGCTGCACGCCACGGTCAAAAGCGCACTGGCGCGCGGCGCCGTAATGCTCTTCGACCTCGACGTCCAGGGCGCCGCGGCAATGAAAGCCGCATACCCCGCTCAAACAATCACCATCTTCATCCTGCCGCCAAGCCGTAAGGAACTTGCCCGAAGGCTTTTCGCCCGCGGAACCGACAGCCAGGAGGTCATAGAGGTCCGCCTCAGAAACGCCGACGAAGAGGTCAAGCGGGCGCACGAGTACGACTACATCGTGATAAACGACGACCTTGCAGCCTGCATCGACACGGTGGACTGCATAATCCGAAGCGAGCTTTGCCGCCCCCACAGGGTTCTGCCCATAGCCGGCTGGGAGCTTTAGCGCGCCACAGTGACCGTGCCCTCGCAAACGACCTCGCCACCAACCTCGATGACGTAAAGGTAAAGCCCGGGTGGCACAGGTCGACCGCTTGAGTCCGTTCCGTCCCAGCGAGCCACCCGCTTGGCGGAAAAGCCCGCCGGAACGTCTATCTCCCTCACAAGAGCGCCGTGAAGGTCGAAGATGTATATCGCCGCCTCCTCGTAGCCCAGCATGGGGGCGAGGAACTGGCAGTAGTCGTTTTTGCCGTCGGCGTTGGGAGTGAAGGGATTGGGGATGCGCTGGCAGCCAAGCGGCTCGGGCAGGAAGAAGACCCAGCTGTAGGTGGCGCAGTTTGGCGCGCAGAGATCAGGCGCATCGCAAAGCCTCACGCTGACGTCCACCGTATCGCCGGGGTGCCAAATCAAGCCCCACCGCTGCGGATCGAAGACGGCGGTAGCCGAAAGGGAGTCCCCGCTTATGCCGCCAAGGAGCTCGCCCAGGGGATACTCCCGCCCCTCCACGACGACGAACGACGAGTCGACCCAAATGCCCGCGAGGTTGTCGCTCAGCTCGAGCGTGATCCGCTGCGTGAGGTTATAGGTGTAGGAGCTTTCTGCTGGCTCCTCCATCGACGCCTCGGGCGGCGCAAGGTCGATGAAGAAGCGCCAGCTCAAAGGGTTCTGCAGCTCGTTGCCGTAGATATCGTCTGCGGCAAGAAGCTCTACCCAAACCGTTTCGCCGTCGCTCCAGAAGCCCGGGGGAGGCTCGAAGAACAGCGTCTCTGCGCGGAACGAAAGCTCCTCGTCGACGCAGCGGAAGGTGTCGCCCCCTATGACGACAACGACGCTTTGGCTGTCGACACCGTTGCTGTCGGTGATGGTGATCCATATCTGCTGGTCGTCGCAGGCGGATATCGCATCCTCCGGCGGCAAAACAGGCTCCGCAACGGGACCAACGCCCGCAACGGGGTAGCAGAAGACATAGGTTGTGCAGTTGGGCGGACACGAGCAGCCGTAATCGAACACAGAGTCGCAAACCGAAACCAAAACGACCACAGAGTCGCCCTCGCCGCACACGAAGCCTGCCGAGAGGGTGCCAGGGAAGAAGAGCGAATCGCGCCCGCCACCGGGGTGGAAGATAAGCACACAAACGGAGCTTATGTCCTCCATAACGCCCGCCAGCGAGTCGAACGCGGTGTAGTCAAGCGACACCCAACCCGCCCCGAGTGTGTCGCCGGAGGGCGGCGTTCCGGGAAGCGGCTCGACCACAGGCGGCTCAAGGTCCACAATAAAGCTTATCACGTTGAAAGCCCTTGTGGTGCACCCGCCAGCGGTTATGATCGAATCGAGAACAACCGTCACGCTATCGAGATGCTGCCAATAGTTCCAGACCGCCACCTCAACGGTATCGCCAAGTCCAACGGAGAAGTTCATTCGATCAGATACCCCCGCGACGCTGAAGTCGAGCACGGAACCGTCCGCGTGGCGCACGTGAACGCTGGCAAACGTCGTGGGCAGGAAGGGGAAATCCCAATAAGTTGTTTCGGCGTAAACGAACACCGCCGCCTGCGTTGAGCACGAAACCACAGGCAAAACAGAATCAACCGGACACTTCGCCCACGAAACGCACTCCCCACAGGTCATGCACTCGGGGTCCTCGAGGTAGGTGCCGATGCAGTAAATGGCATCCGCGCTGTCGATGGTCTCGAAGGCTTTGTGGACAGCCGTAACGACCACCTCGAGCCTGCAGTCGAGGTCTATATCGGCGACAACGGGCGACGTATGGATGTGGGAGCCGAGCTTGATGGAGTCCTCCACAGCTCCACTGGCGCCGTCAAGCTGATAAAGGTATCCCCCCATCGACGCCACGAAGACCTTCAGCGTCTCGCCCACCGCGGGGTAGAAGTTCGTTCTCTGCGGATTTCCGCAGAAGTGGGTCCAGCACAGGGGGTCGAACGGGTTGGCAACTGCGGGCGACGAGACTATCGCTGTATCGAGCGTCGTCGTCCACTCCACCGAGGCGCCCGTGGGGGGAACGTAGTCCACGCAAAGGACCTGACCGTTCGTCGATGCGGCTACGACCTCATATGCGCCGTCGGCGTCGACGTCGGCAACAAGCGGCGATGCGTGTATCTCGCCGCCAACCACAACAGCCGTCATCTCGGAGACGGCGATGCTCCCGTCGCCGTCCTCATCGCCGTCCACGAAGTAGAGCAGCCCATCGTTTGCGCCGAAGACGACCTCAAGGTCGCCGTCGCCGTCGAAGTCGGCAAGCGCGGGCGAACAATCGACGACGGGAAGATACCCCCCGGTCGACACCGACCACCTGAGCGTGCCCGTGGGACCATCGATGCAGTAGACGTTCCCGCCCGTGCTCGAAACGAAGTCGAGATACGTCTGCCAGTAGCCGTCGCCGACGACGACATCGATATCGCCGTCTCCGTCAACGTCCCCAAGCGCCGGCGTGGATATCACAGCGCCCTCCGTCTCAAAAACCCACAAAACGTCCCAGTCGATGCCATCCGTACCAGCAGGCGACGCCACATAGCCGGTGAAGCAGGACGACGCGGCGTGGACGTCGAAGTGAATGCCGTCGTCCGTGCCGTCGCTCGGGTCAGCCTGAAGACACCAAACGGAGTTGCACGGATTGTTCCCGATGACGACCTCAAGCCCCGGCACATCGGGAACGACGTCGGCAACAGCGGGCGATGAATGCCACATAAACGGACCCGACGTCATAGGCGGCGACGGGAAGGTCCAAAGGAAGTTCCCGTGCCTGTCGATGGCTTCTATGTTCCATCCGCTCGTCGTTCCTGCGATAAGCTCTGGTCGTGCGTCGCCGACGTTGAAGAAATCGCACGCGGCGGGTGAGCTTCGCGACTCGTCGGTGCGCGTGTCAATAGCCCACTCAAGGTTGCCAAAGGCATCTATGCAGCGCCATATCCCAACCGCCGTCCCCGAAAGCTCGGGGAAGTAGCAGGAGTACTCGTCGCTGCCGACGAAGATCTCCAGGCACGGATCAGGTTCGCCGCCGGCGTCGTTGACATCGGGACCAAGGTCAATCAAAACCGCCGACGAGCCAAACGTCATGCGGTTGTAGCAGTAAGGGCATTCGCCATAGACCCACTTCACGTAAAGCCCATACGCGCCTGAGCACAAAAGAAACACCGCCCAAAACAAAAGCGCCATTCTCCGCGCACCCATCACAAACGCCCCCTTCAGGGAAGGATTGCATCGAACGGAACGTCGAACCTCTCTATCGAAAGCGCTCTGCCCGAGCTTTTGTCGATCTTTATGACGACCCCCTGAACCCTGACGCCCTCCGATGCCGGCTCGAACCGCACCTGAACGCCTTTGAGCAGGTGCTCGAGCGCAAGGTGCTTTTTGACGCCGATGACCGAATCGTGCGGTCCCGTCATGCCGCAGTCGGTGATGTAGGCTGTTCCGCCGGGCAGGATCCTCTCATCCGCAGTCTGGACGTGGGTGTGCGTTCCCACGACGGCGGAAACCGCGCCGTCCATAAAGTACCCCATGGCGATCTTCTCCGACGTCGCCTCGCCGTGGAAGTCGACGACGATTATGTGCGTTTCGCGCTGCAGTCTCTCCACGTGGTCGCGCCCAACGCGAAAAGGACAGTCGGTCGTGGGCATGTAGACGCGACCCATAAGGTTTAAGACCCCAACCTTCGTGCCGTCCTGGGTTGTGAACACGGTGGAGCCGTGACCGGGATTGCCCGGAGGGTAGTTCGCCGGCCGCAGAAGGTTTTCGTAAACATCGAGGGCATCTCCAAGCTCATCGCGCTTGTTCCAGGTGTGGTTGCCCAGTGTGATCACGTCCACGCCGTAGCGAAAGAGCTTTTGCGCAAGGTTCTCGGTTATGCCGAAGCCCCCGGCGACGTTTTCGGCGTTGGCGATGACGATATCCGGACGATACCTATCGCGCAAAAAGGGCAGAGCCTGCCTTAGGGCATCGCGACCGCTTTTGGCGTAAACATCCCCAAAGAAAAGGACGGTTACGAAGTCCACGTCGACTCACCCCTGACTGACGCCACAAACGAAGACTAACGGGCGTAATCTATTGCCCGCGTCTCCCTTATGACGACAACCTTTATCTGACCGGGATATTCCATTTCGTTCTGGATTTTCTGCGATATCTCCGCCGCCAGGATCTCCGACTGATGGTCGTCGACCTTCGACGGTTCGACTATGACCCTAACCTCGCGCCCAGCCTGTATGGCATACGCCTTCGACACGCCCGGGAACGAATCTGCAAGCTCCTCGAGCTTCTGGAGGCGCTTTATGTAGTTTTCGAGGGTTTCCCTTCGGGCACCGGGGCGCGCGCCAGATATAGCATCTGCAGCCTGAACGATAACGGTGTAGGGTGAGGTCGCCTCGACGTCCTCGTGGTGGGCGAGTATCGCATTGAGGACGATCTCACTTTCCCCGTATTTCTTGGCAACCTCATATCCAAGCTGGGTGTGCGTGCCCTCCTGACCTTGGTCGACCGCCTTGCCTATGTCGTGCAAAAGCCCGCAGCGCTTGGCAATCTTCGGATCGAGGTCGAGCTCGGCGGCGATGTAACCCGCAAGCCTCGCAACCTCCTTGGAGTGCTGCAGAACGTTCTGACCGTAGCTTGTGCGGTACCGAAGCCTGCCCAAAAGCTTGACAAGCTCGGGGTGTATGTTGTGGATTCCAAGCTCGAAGCAGACCTGTTCGCCGGTCTCCTTGAAGATGTTTTCGATCTCCTTCTCCGCCTTCGCGACGACCTCCTCGATGCGCGCCGGATGGATCCTCCCGTCCATTATGAGCTTTTCCATCGCTATGCGCGCCACCTCGCGCCGTATAGGGTCGTAGCCGGAGAGGATAATCGCCTCGGGCGTGTCGTCGACTATGACGTCGACGCCCGTAGCCGTCTCGAAGGCGCGGATGTTGCGCCCCTCCCTACCTATGATGCGACCCTTGATCTCATCGGAGGGAAGCGAAACGACCGACACGGTGGACTCGACGGTGGTTTCGGCGGCGCAGCGCTGAATGGCGGATATTATCACCTCCCTCGCCTCCCGCTCAGCCTTCTGCTCAGCCTCCTCTTTGATCTGCTTTATCATCTGCGCCGCCTCGGCGCGCGCCTCGGAGATCAGGTTCTCCATAAGGATCCGCTTCGCCTCCTGCTGGGTCATGCCCGCTATGCTCTCAAGCTTCTCGTTCTCGCGCCTTATGAGCTCCTCAAGCTCCCTCTCCTTCTCCTCAAGCGCCTTTTCCTTAGCCTGGAGCTGTCTGTCGAGGTTTGCGAGCTCCCTTTCGCGGCGCCTTATAAGGTCAGCGCGGTTTTCGAGGGAGGCGCGCTGCTCGTTGAGCTTCTTCTCAAGGCGCGCAAGCTCGTTGCGCTTCGCCTGCGTCATCCTCTCAAAGTCCGCGCGCTGACGAGCACGCTCCTTCTCAAGCTCAAGCTCAAGCTTGCTGCGCCTAAGCTCAAGCTCCTTTTCTGCCTCCTCGAGTATACGCTTCGCCTGCCTCTGCGCATCCCTCAAAGCCCTCTTAGCAGACGCCTTGCCCAAAAGCATCCCAACGACAAAGCCCAAAACAGCCAAAACGGCAACAACGACTATGTTAAGCGCATTCAACATATCTCATCACCTCCCCGAACTGGGCGCTCGAGGCAAGAGGGGAGACGGCGGCTTTGGGAACCACAGAGCTTTATGCGGCAAGCAAACCAGAGGGAGCCTCGTAGGCTAAGCCTCTATCTCCATAAGCTTTTGCCGAAGCGCGCTCGATTGCTCCTCAATGCGCTCCATAAGCCTGCGGAGCTTCTCGCGCTCCTTGAAAAGCTCGTCGGTTATATTCAACGCGGCAAGGATAACCGCCTTAGTCGGCGATGCGCTGCTGGCGCTGTTTATTACCTCGTATATCTTCGCGTCGACGTATCTTGCCACCTCGCGCACGTACTCAGGCGGCTCGTCGGTGAGGATCCTAAGCTCCTGGTTGAAAACCCGAACACAAACCTGTATTTTCTCCTTCTCCGCCATCCCCTCTTTCCCTCAAGCGAGGCTTTATGGGTTAACCTTCGCCAAGCACCTGATTTATGCGCGCCAGAAGCGAATCGAGCCTTTCGCGAGCAAGCTGGCTCCCCTCGCTTTGCTGCCTTAGGCGCTCGTTCTCCTGCTCCAAAACCTCTATCCTGCCGCTTAGCTCCTGAATCTTCCTCTGCAGCTCCTCGTTCGCCTCCGCAAGCTGCCGCTTCTCGGCCTTGAGCCGCTCTACGGCATCCAAAAGCCTCTCTATATGTTGCAAAAAGACCTCGAAAGTATCGTCCACCTCAACGCCTCCTTATCTTAGAATTTATCCCAAACGGCTGCACTCCCCGCAGCCCACAAAAAAATTATAACTCCACAGGCTTTTTTCGCAACAACTTTTTGATGGGGACTTGAAGCAACTTCTGAAACGCCCCTGCGGCACCGTTTGAGGTGGTGCGTGCGTTGCCCTTGGCGCTGGCGGAGGGGTTACCGATCAGGCTTTCCCCTGCGGAATCCCGGGGGTCTGAAGCGGAACACGCCTTCGCACTCGACCTCAAGCGGGGTTGTCGCGACCACGACGACGCCCCGACCCGAAAGGAGAGCCTCGGCTATGGTGCGGTGCGCCTCCTTGATGATTCTGCCGAAGGTGGCGCGGGATATGCCCATCTGCGCCGCAGCCTCGGTCTGGTCGAAGCCCTCAAGATCATAAAGGCGCATGGCTTCGACGTGGTCTATCCGAAGCTTGAGGGGCGGTCCCGCAGGGGGACGGATGGGCATAAAGCCCAAAATCCCGCCTCTGCACCGAACTCGCCTGTGTTTGAACGGTCGAGGCATGGCAGCTTACCTACCTTTCGCCTCACCGATGAACTGGAAGATCACCCTGCGCCTGCGGGGTCTTACGTCGAACTCGCAGAAGACCACCTGCTGCCACGTTCCGGTTGCAGGCTCGCCGCCCAGAACGGGGATAACAAGCGACGTCCCCACAAGCGACGACCTGAGGTGCGAGTGTCCGTTGGCATCGCCCCAGGTTGCGTCGTGGTGGTATCTCCCCGCGGGAACGAGCCTTTCCATAAGCTCGGGGAAGTCCCTGCGCAGACCCGGCTCGTACTCTATCGTCGTCACGCCGCACGTCGAGCCAACGGCAAAAACCAAAACAGCGCCGTCGGAGGCACCTACACCCGCCAAAAACGACCTAAGCTCCCCCGAAAGGTCGTAGATCTCGTTGGGCTTTGTGTCAAGCTCCGCGGATCCTGTGGCGACCATCGCATCCCTCCTCTAGAGTGCGGCGGAGTCGTCGGTGTAAATCTCTCCGGCTATGTGTGCGGCTATCTTGAACTTGTTCGGGTTTTCGACGACACCCCGCTCGGTTACGATCATCGTCACAAGCTCTGCGGGGGTTACGTCGAACGCGGGGTTTAGCGCACAAGCCCCTTGCGGAGCGATCCGCCTGCCCAGGACGGACAAAACCTCCTCTTGTGGGCGCTCTTCGATGGTGATTTCGGCGCCCTCAAGCTTCGAGAGGTCGAACGTGCTCGTTGGCGCGGCGACGATGAAGGGTATCCTGTGTCTGTTCGCCGCCAGGGCGAGGGAGTAAGTTCCTATTTTGTTTGCGACGTCGCCGTTTTTGACGATCCGGTCGGCGCCAACTATGACCACGTCCACAAGGCCCTGCGCCATCACGGCGGGGGCGGCGCCGTCGGCGATTATCCGAAACGGGATCCCCCAGCGCATAAGCTCCCACGCCGTAAGCCTTGCACCCTGCAGGAGCGGACGAGTCTCGCAGACGTAAACCTCCTCCACATATCCCCTGCGGAAGGCTTCGTAGATTATCCCCAGCGCGGTTCCCACGCCGCCTGCGGCGAGGGCGCCCGTGTTGCATATCGTCATCACGCGCACGCTCGTCCCGAGGACGTCGGCGCCGTGGCGCGCTATGGCAAAGCTGCGCTCCTCCTCCTCGCGAAGAACCTGATGCCCAAGCTCCAAAAGGCGCGCCTTAACATCCTCAACCGACGACGTCTCGGCAAGCAACCCCACCTCCTGAGCGCGCCTGAGTGCTGAAAAGAGGTTGACGGCGGTGGGTCTGGTCTTCGAGAGGAGCTCGATGGTCTGCTCGAGGCGCGCGAGGAACCGCTCCTTCGAGCCCCGACATCCCCTGACGCCGAGGTACACGCCGTATGCGGCGGCAACGCCCAAAAGTGGCGCTCCGCGAACCGCAAGAGACCTTATCGCCGACGCAAGCCGACCAACGGTGCGTATCCTAAGCCACCTCTCGCGGACGGGCAGCGCACGCTGATCCAAAACGACCAAGCAGCTTTCTTCGTCGTCCCAGAAGACGGGACGAAAGAGATCATCCTTTCCCACCGTTCCCCCCTGTCTGCGACCAAAGCTCCTGGATGCGCTTTTTTACGATGCGGATCGTCTCGTCCGCAAGCTTTCGCGCCTCGGACTCAAGCTCTTCGCACCTTTGCTTCATCTGCTCAACGAACTCCTCGTCCTTTATCTCGCCGAGGTTTATGAGGACGTTGAGCACGCCGCCCACGACTCCCGCAAGTGCTGTCTGCGCGCCAACGCCAGCGTCGGAGACAGAGCTTTGGGCGCCAACCTCGGCTATCCTGCGGGCAAGCTTCAACGCCTCAAGCGACGACTCCGCCGTACCCAAGGGAACCTTCACCGCGTTCTTAAGACCGCGCTGGATAGCCTCGTCCCTTATGCGACGCTCCTGCTCCGTCCCCTTGGGGAGCCTTGTGGCCTCGAGATACTCGTTGAACGCCTGCGCATCCTCGTCGACAGCTTCCACAAGCCTGCCCAAAACGCCCTGTGCCTGCTCGGCTATACGGATCACCTCCCCCGCTTCGCTTTCGTTTTGGGCTTTTCCGGCGGTTATGTTCGCCACCATCGACGCGAGCGCCGCCCCGAGCGACCCAGCCATAGCCGCAACCGAACCGCCGCCTGGAGCAGGGCTTTCGCGCGAAACCTCCTTCACAAAATCCACAGCCCTCATCGAAACAAGCGCATCTTCGGAAAGCTCCGGACCGCCGATTATCTTCTCCTTGGGGTCGAAGGGCGCAACGTCGTTTAGACCCATCGACATGATCGCTATCTCGATTATATCCTCGGGCGGGATGCCAGTGGACCTCCCCTGCCGCTTCAGGTAGTACTTTCCCGCCATAAGCATCGCCTGATACGGCACAAGCCCGACTATTTCGCTTCCCGTGACCACAAGCCCGCGCTCTGCGGCAAGCTCGCGCGCCTTCTCGAGCACAAGGTGGGGCGGAGTGACCTTGTAGTTGGTGAGGTTTATCGATATCTGCGCGCGACCGTACTCCTCAACGTACCAGCCTATAGCCTTGCAGTGCGTGAACAGCCCGCGCTTTTTGACGGGTCTGCCCTCGACGTTGGGCGGCTCGATGTTGTGCAGCCGCAAAAGCTCCCCAAGATCATAGCCGTGCTGCGACCTCACGTGCTCCTCAAGCTCCTCGTAGCTTTTCGCAACGAAATCGCACTCCCCACAGGGATAAGCGCCCTTTTGATACCTCACTATCTCTCCGCGGAAGTAGAAGGGCTTTATGTTGCCCCGCCTGACGCTGCGACCCTTCTCCCTGAGCTCGAAGGCGATATCGGTGGCGTAGCGCCTCTCCTTTGTGTTCAGATTTATGTTGTAGGCTATGAGGAACTCCCTTGCGCCGATGGCGATGGCGCCGGTTTTGGGGTTGAACTTGGCGGGACCGTAGTCGGGCTTCCAGTTGGGGTCGGTAAGTTTTTCCGGAAGACCCTCGTACTCGCCCCTGCGGACGTTGGCAAGGTTTCTTCGCTCGGGTCTGGTGGCGGCGTACTCGTAGAGGTAGACGGGTATCCCAAGCTCTTCGCCCACGCGCCTGCCCAGCTCGTGCGCAAGCTTTACGCAATCGTCCATCGTCACGCCCGAGACGGGGACGAAGGGGCACACGTCGGTTGCGCCGAAGCGCGGATGGGCGCCGTGATGCTTCGACATATCGATAAGCTCCGCCGCCTTCTTTATGGCGCGAAAAGCCGCCTCCTTCACCGCCTCGGGCTCGCCTATAAAAGTTACCACCGTGCGGTTGGTGGCATAACCAGGATCAACGTCCTTAAGCTCAACGCCCTCAACGCCTTTGATCTCCTCGGTTATCTGCTCAATCACCTTAAGGTCCCTTCCCTCGGAGAAGTTCGGTACGCACTCCACGATCCTGCGCGCCATATCGCACTCCCCAGGTTGGGTTCCCCCAAAATTTATCGGCGCCACCGCGCAGCCGCAAGACTTTTGTGCCGCCAAAGCACAGCGAAAAAGCGCTTGACAGCGAAAAAAGGGAAAGTAAGATGTCTTGTTGTTCGAAACAAAGGGATAACCGACAGTGGGGGTAGGTTATGGACGCATACTTTTTGCCTCTGGAACGCATTGGCGATTTCACGAGGCATCTTGGTAAGTTTGGCAAAATCTATCGTTGCGAGCAGACGGAGAAGGGTCCGCGCCTCAGAGCCCCCTCCGACAAGGAACTTGACGACTATCCGTTTCCCGCGGTGAGGGCAGCGGAGCCCGCGAAGTTTTTGTTCATAAAGGCGAAGCGGAAGCTCGCCGAGTACTTCGACCCATCGTGGCGCCAGATCGAACCCGAGGAGGAGCCTAAGGTCGCCTTCGGTCTCAAAGGCTGCGACCTTGCCGCCATAAGGATTTGGGACAAGGTCTTCCGCGACGACGAAAACTACAGGGATCCGTTCTACATCGCCGCCCGGGAGAACACGCTACTTGTGGGCGCCGACTGCACGGAGGTATGCGACACATGCTTCTGCAACCTCGTGGGTGGCGCACCATACCCAGCCGAAGGAGATTTCGACCTCTCACTCGCACCGGTCGACAACGGCTTTGTGGTGTTCGTGGGGAGCGAAAAAGGGCAAAAAGCCCTCGAGGGCTTTGCGCTCGAGGGCGCACCGGCTGATCTGATCTCGCGCGTGCACAAGCGCAGAAAGGAGCTTCTGCAAAAACTGGAGCAGATAAACGAGGAGTTCAAAACCACAAAGTCGTACCGGGAGCTTGTGGAGGGTAACCCCGAAAGCGAGGCTTGGCTTCGCAACGGGGAAAACTGCGTTGCGTGTGCTGCGTGTACATACGTCTGCCCGGCATGCTTCTGCTTCCAGCTCTACGATAAACCCGCGGGCGAAGGAAAATACGAACGCTTCCTCGTGCTCGACTCGTGCCAGTATCCCCGCTTCTCCTTCATGGCGGGCGGACTCAACCCCAGAGGACAGCTTGTGAAGCGATTCCAGCACCGATACAACCACAAGTTCTTCCACTACCACTGGCGCTACAACATCTACGCCTGCACAGGCTGCGGCAGATGCATAGAAAACTGCATGGGAAAGATAGATATGAGGAAAACTCTCAAGGACCTCGAAGGTTGAAAGCCAAAAACGGAGGACGCTATGGCGAAGATGGAAAATATCTACTACCCCCTTCCCGCGAAGGTAGTCGATATAATCGACGAGACGCCGACGATAAAGACCTACAAGCTTTCCCTCGAGGAGCCTTTTACGTTCAGGGCGGGTCAGTTTGTTCAGCTGACGGTGCCCGGCGTTGGCGAGGCGCCCTTCACGCCCTCGTCGAAGCCCGGGACGTCGCAGGAGCTTGAGATAACGATCCTGCGCACGGGTCGCGTCACCGACTACCTGCACGACAAGGTAAAGGTCGGCGACACACTCGGCATCCGCGGACCGTTCGGCAAAGGGTATCCGCTTGAGAAGATGAAGGGGCACGAGGTGCTTATCGTTGGTGGAGGCGTTGGTCTGGCGCCGCTTAGGTCGTGTCTCTACGCGCTTTTCGAAAACATCGACGACTACAAGCGCGTCTCCATAAAGTACGGCGCAAGAACGCCGAACGACCTCGTGTTCAGATACCAGTACGAAGAGTGGGAGAAGATGCCCAAAACCGACCTCAAGCTCACCATCGACAACCCCTACCCGGGCTGGAGCGGCACCGTTGGAGTCGTCACCGTGCTCCTTGAGCCCGAAAACGGCCTTGATGTCGACGTGAGCGATACCTACGTCGTCTCCTGCGGACCGGAGATAATGCTCAAGTTCGTGACGTATAAGCTCCTCGACCTCGGCTTCCCGCCGGAGAGAATCTACCTTTCGATGAACAGGCGGATGTCGTGCGGGCTCGGGCTGTGCCACAGGTGCAACATCGGACCCTACTACCTGTGCAAGGACGGTCCCGATATGTGCTACGCCGACATAAAGGATTACCCCAACGTATTTCCGTAGGCGCGTGCGGAAGAATTTATCCGCTTGCCAGCCCTCGCGACGCCCTTATTTTTAGCTTTTGATGTCCCGGGTTCTTGACCCCTCCGAGGCAAAGCTGCGCAGGAGGCTGCGCCTGTTCGACGTGTTCGCCATCGCCTCCGGGGCGATGGTGAGCTCTGGACTTTTCGTTCTGCCGGGGCTTGCCCACGCCAAAGCCGGTCCTGCGGCATGCATATCCTACCTGTTTGCCGGCTTCCTCGCGGCAACTGGGATGCTTAGCAAGGCAGAGCTTGCCACGGCGATGCCGAAAGCCGGCGGCACATACCTCTACGTCACCCGAAGCCTCGGCGCAGCCGCGGGAACCGTCGCAGGGCTTATGCTGTGGCTCTCCCTTGCGCTGAAAAGCTCGTTCGCCCTCGTGGGGATGGGCGTATTCGTCCGCATATTCGTCGACGTCCCACACCAGGTCGTCGCCGTTGCGCTTGCAGTGGCGTTCGTGGCGGTGAACATTGCAGGAGTAAAAGAGGCGGCACGGCTGCAGGTGATCCTGGTGACGGCGCTTCTGGCGCTGCTTATGCTCTACATCGGCTTCGGCATGACGAAGGTTTCTGCCGAAAAGCTTTTGCCCTTCGTTCCCTATGGCTGGCGGGCGGTATTTTCGACGGCTGGCTTCGTCTTCATATCGTTCGGCGGCGTGCTCAAAGTCGGCGCCGTCGCCGAGGAGGTAAAAAGCCCCGGACGGAATATACCCGCCGGCATGTCGCTGGCGCTTTTCGTGATAACCTTCGTCTACACCTTCGCCGTGTTCGTCACGGCAGGGGTTTTGGACGCGCAAAAGCTCGACTCGTCCCTCATGCCGCTTTACGACGGGGCGCTTGCCTTCCTCGGACCTGCGGGCGGCGCAGCCATGGCGGTGGCGGCGATGTTCGCATTCCTCACAACCGCCAACGCCGGGCTGCTTTCGGCATCGAGGTACCCCGTTGCGATGAGCCGCGATGGCGTCCTGCCCCCAACGTTCGCCAAAATCCACCCAAAGCGCGGAACACCATACGTCTCCGTGCTCACAACCGGAGCTATTGTCATAGGCGCCGTCTTCCTCCACCTCGAAGCACTCGTGGAGCTCGCATCGACTGTGCTTATACTGACCTTCCTGTTCGACAACCTCACCCTCATCATAATGCGCGAAAGCGGGCTGCACAACTACCGCCCACAGTTTAAGGCGCCGCTTTACCCCTGGCTCCAGCTTGCAGGAATCGTTGGACTCGCCTTCCTCATAGCCGAAATGGGCGCCTTCACCATCATGCTGACCCTCGCGTCGGTCCTTGCGGGCCTTGTGTGGTACTGGTTCTACGGCAGGATAAGGGCGACGCGGGAGACAGCGCTTATGGAGATCATAAGCAGGATCACCTCCAAAAAACTCACAAGCGGGCTTTTGGACGCCGAGCTTCGTCAGATCGTTTTGGAGCGCAACGGCATAGTCGCCGACCGCCTCGATGCGCTCATCGAAGATGCCCCGGTGGTGGACGTCCCGGGAACGATAACGATGGAGGAGCTCTTCAGGCTTGCTGCCCGAAAGCTTGCGCCAAAGCTCGGCGAAAAGCCCGAAAATCTCTACAGGCTATTTGTGGAGCGCGAGATGGAGTCGTCAACTGTCCTCCACGAAGGGCTTGCCATACCCCACATTATCGTTGACGGCGAGCGCCGATTCGCTTTAATGATAGTTCGCTGTCGTGGTGGTATAATCTTTCCGGGTGCATCGGCGCCTGTGTGGGCGGCGTTTGTGATGGCGGGCACGAGGGACGAGCGCAACTTCTACCTAAAGGCGCTTGCGGCGATCGTGGAGGCTACGGCAGCCCCGGATTTCGCAAGAAGGTGGTTCGCCGCAAAATCGGCGCAGGCGCTAAGGGATATACTTCAGCTCGGGCGGAGGCGGAGGTTCGGGGCAAAGGAGATCCAACCACGAAGCCTCAACCAGGAGGAACCAGATGGCTCTTAAGGAGAAGGTTTTCTGGGACAACCGGATGGCTTTTGTCCTCGCCTCCATCGGCTCGGCTATCGGGCTTGGGAACATATGGCGCTTCCCATACATCTGCTACAAGTACGGCGGCGGGGCGTTCCTTGTGGCGTACATAGTGGCGCTTTTTGTTGCGGGGTTGCCGCTTTTGGTGCTCGAGTTCGGACTCGGGCAAAAGATTGGCGGCTCGGCGCCAACAGCGCTCGCAAAGGTCTCCAAAAGCTTCGCGTGGGTCGGATGGATGGCGATACTCGTGGGCTTCTTCATCACAACCTACTACTCCGTCATAATGTCGTGGGCGGCGAACTACCTCGTGCACTCGCTCACGCTCGCCTGGGGCAGCGACCCAAAAACGTTCTTCTTCAAAAAGGTCCTCGGACTCTCCGACGGGATATTCGACATCGGCGCGCCACGCCTGCACCTGCTCTTGGGACTTGTGGTGGTGTGGGTCTGGATCGTGCTCTCCATCTGGAAGGGCGCAAGGACGGTAAGCAAAGTCGTGTACGTCACTGTAACGCTTCCGTGGCTTATACTTCTCATCCTGGTCTTCGGCGGACTGACTCTGCCCGGCGCGCTCACAGGGATAAAATACTACCTCACGCCCAACTGGCGGGCGCTTCTGGACGCTGAGCTATGGCAGGCAGCGTTCACACAGGTGTTCTTCTCCCTGTCGGTTGGATTCGGCGTTATGATAGCCTACGCAAGCTTCCTGCCGCCCAAAAGCGACATCGTAAACAGCGCCTTCATAATCGGTCTTTCCGACGCCGCAACGGCATTTGTGGGCGGATTCGCCGTATTCTCCGCGCTGGGATACTACGCCCAGCTTCAGGGCGTCTCCGTCGCCGACGTGATGAAAAGCGGTCCCGAGCTTGCCTTCGTAACCTACCCCGCCATCATAAACCACCTGCCCCTGGCGCCGCTTGTGGGCGTGCTGTTTTTCGTTATGCTCCTTACGCTCGCCATCGACTCGGCGTTCTCCCTTGTGGAGGCTGTGGTCGCAGGCGTTATGGAGACCTTCGGGCTCGGACGAACCAAAACGAACGTTGCCGTGGCAGCGCTGGCGTTCACCATAGGGATCATCTACACGACCACGGCAGGGCTATACTGGCTCGATGTGGTCGACTACTACATGTCCTTCTTCGGACTTTTCGCCGTCGCATTCCTCGAGGCGGTGGCGGTGGGATGGATCTTCGACACAGAGGAGCTCCGCAGACGGATAAACGAAACCTCCCTCGTCCACATCGGCAGGTGGTGGAACGTCGCGGTCAAGGTCGTTGTGCCACTTTCGGCGCTGGTCATCCTGTGCATAACGATAATAAGCCGCATAAAATCCCCCTACGGCGGCTACCCCCGCACGGCGGAGCTTTTGGGCGGATGGATGCCGATCCTTGTTGCCATCCTCGGCGGCGTAGCCCTCGGCAGAGCAACGGTCCACGCGATCAGAAGGGAATCCTCAGAACAGTAAAAATTTTCTCTTGCACCGCGACAAAGTGTGTTTATAATATCATAAGAGATGTGAGGCGACGAGCGCAACGTAAAGAGCGGCTTAATGTTATCGCGATTAAAAATCGCTTTAGC
The DNA here is from genome assembly GCA_965552135.1 of uncultured bacterium. Taxonomy (GTDB): domain Bacteria; phylum UBP14; class UBA6098; order B30-G16; family B30-G16; genus CBEVQY01. Next base: position 53,346 of record CBEVQY010000014.1, read on the forward strand.
GTGTGGGCTTTTCCTCCTTGTGCTCGGATGCGGTCCTAAAGCCCTCCTGCAGCGCCAGGACGACGTCCCAAGGCGCTCGAGGGAGCTTCTTGCCGAGGCCCAAAGACTTTACGCCGACGGCGTGGTCTACAACATGCGCGGTCAGTGGACCAGCGCCCGGGACGCCTTCGACGCAGCCCTCAGGATAATCTCCCAGATCGACCTCGAAGGCGACCCGACGATCTCCGACGAGGTCGACGCGCTTTTGAGGGAAATCGCCTACGACTACCGCTTCACCCTCTCGCAGGCGGAAACCCTCACCGTCGAGAGCGCGCCCGTTGTGCTCTCACTGGCGCTTTCTGAAAAACCGTTCAGCGAGCTTACGCAAAAAAGGCTCAAAAAACTCATCGAAGAGCTCCCCGCAAAGGTCTCCGAAAAGAGGTTCGACTTCCCGATCGTCTGGAACGAGCGAGTTAAGGAGAAGATCGTCTTCTTCCAGACCGAGGCTCACAAGCCGTTTGCCCGATGGCTGGGGAGATCGACGAGGTACCTTCCGATGATAAGGCGCATCTTCGCCGAGGAGGGGCTGCCGCAGGACCTGGCGTATCTCCCGCTTATCGAAAGCGGGTTCAACCCAAACGCTTACTCCTGGGCGCATGCGGTTGGCATCTGGCAGTTCATAAAGGGGACGGCAAGGCTTTACGGTCTTGACGTCAACTGGTGGGTTGATGAGCGCCGCGACCCCGAAAAATCGACGCGCGCAGCAGCAAAATACCTCAAAAAGCTCTATTCCATCTTCGGCGACTGGCACCTCGCTCTCGCCGCATACAACTGCGGCGAAGGGAGAATCCTCAGGGCTATCAAAAAACAAAAGACCCAAAACTACTGGGAGCTTGATCTGCCAACCCAAACCGAAAACTACGTTCCGCTCTTTATAGCGGCGCTCATCATAGCCAAGGACCCGCAGAAGTACGGCTTCGACGACGTCATCTACGAGGCGCCGCTGGACTACGACGTCGTCTGGGTGGATGAGGTCGTTGACCTTCGTCTTGCAGCGCGCTGCGCCGAAACGAGCCCCGAGGAGATAAAACTCCTCAACCCCGAGCTCGTGCGGGGATGCACGCCCCCCAAGGCGAAGCGATATCCGCTTAAGGTCCCCAAGGGCAAGGGCGCCGCCTTTGTGGAGAACTACCGCAAGGTTCCCGACTCAGAAAAGACCGCCTGGTACCGCCACAGGGTCAAGCGCGGCGAAAGCCTCTGGACCATAGCGAGGCGCTACGGCACTTCGGTGCAGGCGCTCATCGACGCAAACTCGATCAAAAACCCACGCGCGCTCCGACCGGGAGCGTACCTGCTTGTCCCCATCGACAGGACAAAAGCCCAGCGCATAGCGGCAAAGGAAGCGAGGCGCAAAAGCGGCAAATACGTCGTGAAAAAGGGCGACACGATCATCGGCATAGCGAAAAAGCTGGGCGTGTCCGCAAAAAAGCTTATGGAGGCAAACGGGCTTACGGCAAAAAGCGTGATCCGTCCGGGGCAGGTGCTTCGGGTCCCCGGAGAAACGACCACGGTGTACCACATCGTCAAAAAGGGCGAAACCCTGTCGGAGATAGCTTCACGCTACGGCGTCAAGGTCTCGGACCTTGTGCGCTGGAACGGGCTTAAGAGCTCGACCATCCGCGTGGGTCAGAGGCTGCGCGTTGAGCTTTCGGAGGAACCCCTGGAAAGCAGGGAGCTTGTCCACGTCGTCCGCCGCGGCGAAAGCCTCTGGTCAATCGCGAGGCGCTACGGTGTGACGGTCTCCGACATAAAGCGCTGGAACAACCTGAGGTCCGACAGGCTGTCGCCGGGACAGAGGCTCGTCCTCAAAGGCTCGGGCGGCACCCTGGCGAAAAGAACGACAAAGCGCAAAGGCAAAAAGCTTGCCCACACAGTCCGCCGTGGCGAAAGCCTTTGGTCAATCGCGAGGCGCTACGGCGTGACGATATCCGACATAAAGCGCTGGAACGGGCTTAAATCCGACGTCCTTCGTCCGGGGCAAAAGCTTGTCATCTACGCCCGCGCCAAGGGTGCAAAGACCGTTGTGCACACCGTGCGCCGCGGGGAGACGCTTTGGCAGATCGCGCGAAAATACGGAACCTCCGCCGACGCCATCATGAAGTACAACAACCTCACCGACCCCACAAAGCTCCGCCCCGGCGACAGGCTGACCATCCTCCTCCAATAAATCGCCTTGACAAAGGAGGCGCGGAAGGCAAGGATTTATAGCAAAAGCGTGGAGGGGCGTTTTGGTTTCGCTTCCGCCGCACAGGGTTATCCTTACGCCCGAGCAGATCCAACGCAGGGTCGACGAGCTTGCCGAGGAGATAAAGAGGGACCTCGGCGACAAAACCCCCCTCGTCGTCGTGGTCCTCAAGGGCGCCTTCATCTTTGCGGCTGATCTGGTGAGGCGGTTCGATTTCCCCTACGAGCTCGACTTCATCGCAACCTCGTCCTACGGCGACGCCACCGAAAGCACAGGCGTCGTAAAACTCCTCAAGGACCTCGATGAGCCCGTCAAGGGCAGAACGGTGCTTCTGGTGGAGGACATAATCGACACCGGGCTTACTCTGCACTACCTTTACGAGCTTTTGCAGATAAGGCAGCCTGAGCGGCTCGAGGTTGCGGCTTTTCTGTCGAAGCGGGCGCGCAGGTCGTTCGAGGTGCCCGTAAAGTACATCGGGTTCGAGATCCCGAACCTGTTCGTCGTGGGCTATGGTCTTGACTACAACCAGATGTTCCGCGGGCTGCCGTACGTCGTCGGCATCACAGAATGACCTCACCCATGCGGGACGAAACCCCCAAAAGCGTGGTCGTCAAAAGCGGGCTTTCCGTCCTGCGTGATGAACTCCTGCCCGAGCTTTGGGGGAAGAGGGTCGCCGTGCTCTGCCACGCCGCATCCGTCGACGAAAACCTCGTGCACATAGTCGACATACTCGTCTCGGGCGGGGTTGAGGTGGTGAGGATATTCGCGCCGGAGCACGGGCTTTGGGGCTACGCTCAGGACCAAGTGCCCGTGGCGCACACAAAACACCCGAAACACAAAATCCCCATAATCTCGCTCTACGGGAAGGAACTTTCGTCCCTCTCCCCCAAAGCCGAAGAGCTTGCGGACGTCGACCTTGCGATAGTCGACCTGCAGGACGTTGGTGCGCGCTACTACACTTTCGTCTGGACGGCGCTTTTGTTCGCCGAGGCTGCCGCAAGGGCGAGGGTGAAGGTCCTGATCCTCGACAGACCGAACCCCATAGGGGGCGCCGTCGAAGGACCCGTCCAAGAGGAGGGCTTTCTCTCGTTCGTCGGTCTTCACCCCGTCCCGATACGGCACGGCATGACGATAGGCGACCTCCTCAGATTCGTCTGCGCGCAGCGCAAAAGCTGCGAGGTCGAGGTGGTGAGGATGGTTGGCTGGCGCCAAAGCCTGTGGTTCGACCAGACCGGGCTTCTGTGGGTCCTGCCATCACCGAACATGCCAACCCTCGAGACCGCAACGCTCTACCCGGGGGTTTGCCTGCTTGAGGGAACGAACGTCTCCGAGGGTCGCGGAACGACAAAACCGTTCGAGATCATAGGCGCACCCTTCCTGAACCCCTACGAGCTTGCGGAAAGGCTTTCGAGCTTCGACCTCCCCGGCGTTGGGTTCAGGCCCCTTGTCTTCATCCCCACACGCGGGAAGCACGCAGGCATGCGCTGCGGCGGCGTGCAGATACACGTCACACAAAGGGAGGCGCTTTCGCCCGTGCTTTTGGGCTTCGCCTTGGTTAAAGCTTTGCTCGAGCTTGCGCCGGAGGAGTTCTCGTTCAAGCAGCCGCCCTACGAGTTTGTGCGCGACAAGCTCCCGTTCGACGTCCTGACGGGCTCGCCCTCCTGGCGCGAAATGCTCGTCAAGGGTGCCCCTCTCGACGAAATAAAAGGCGCGTTCGAGCCCCAGGCGAAGGAGTTCGAGGAAAAGCGCAGGGACTTTATCTCCTACCCGCAATGAGCGCTTGCGGCGCAGAAAGGAAGCTTTTGCACCTCGTTGGCGGCGTTTTCAGGCGCGGATTCCGCCTTCCCTTCGGCGGATGGCTCGAGGTATCAACCAGATCCTGCGGCAAGCTCGCTCTGTTCTTCCTCAGGCGCGGTGGCGGAGCAAAGCTTTTGCTCGCACCGAAGCTGCCCAAGGTCAATGTGGGCTGGTGCAGCCCCGCGTGGGGTTTCCTTGTAGCCGGCGTCGCAGCAGGAGATGACTTCGTCTCCTTCGAGCTCCACCGCAGGCGCGACGACGAAAGGCGAAGGCTTATCTTCAGGCTCGGTCGCGGCGGAAACGCCTTCGTCGTAAACCGCGACGGCGTCATCATCTGGGTCGACAGGAGGACCCCGGCGGAGTTCGTCGGCGCCGAGGTCGACCTGGGTGAGCTTTCGCCCATCGAGGGCGAGCCGGAGGACCCAACCACCGCCATCGGACAGGGGCTGCGCGCATTCGAGGAAGCCTACGACGAGCTTGTGGGGAAGGTGGTCCGCAGGGCGCTTAAGCTGGAGATCAAGCGCACGAGGCGCGCCCTCGAGGCTGTGCGGCGCGACTACGAAAAACTCGGCGACCCCAACGCCCTGAGGAGAACCGCCGACACCATTATGGCGAACCTCACGCGCATCCCGAAGGGGGCGTCGGAGATCGAGGTCGAGGATCCCTACGGCGGCGGTGTCGTTCGCCTTGAGCTCGACCCGCGCCTCGAGCCCCAAGTCTTCGCACAGCGCCTTTATGCCCGCGCCCGCAGGGCAGAGCGCGGCAGACGCGAAGCACGAAAAAGGTACAAAAGCCTTCTGCGCAAACTCGCGGGGCTTTCGAGGCTTTCGCAGATATCCGACCACAACGTCGTGGCACAGGAGCTTGGGCTCGACCTGAGCGACATCCTCGGCGAGCCCGTTGCCGAGCGCCGTGAGCAAAAGCCCCCGCCCGGAACAAGGCGCTTTGTGATCGACGGCTACGAGGTGCTCGTTGGTCGCTCAGCCGAGGCGAACAATCGCCTCACCTTCCAAATAGCCGCGAGGGACGACATCTGGCTGCACGCGGAGGGCGTGAAGGGCGCGCACGTGGTGATCCGCTGCGCAGGGCGGTATGTGCCGCGTGAGGTGATACACAAAGCCGCGCGCATCGCCGCCGCATTCTCCGACGCAAAACACGCGTCGCTGGCGCCGGTGATCTTCACGCGAAGGCGATACGTCCACCCCATAAAAGGCAAGCCCGGGCTTGTGCGCACAGACAGAGGCGAAACGATATTCGTCGAACCGGGGATCCCCGAGGGCTCATAGCCCGCGGAGCTTGCGCTCGTACCAGGAGGCGGCAAGATCAAGGATATCCTGCCTGAGGACCTCGATCCCCTTGCCCGTAAGCGCCGAGACGAAGATCGCGTCGGGATACCTGCGGCGCAGGCTGGCTATCTCATCCCTGGTCAGGAGGTCGACTTTGTTCACCACAAGCCACCTCTGCTTCGGCGCGGATATTTCGTCGAGGGTCGAGTTCACCACGGCGATGTGTTCGTCGAGGGCGTTGTGGCTGCCGTCGGCGACCAGAAGGAGAAGATCAGCCTCACGCGCCTCCGCAAGCGTGCTCTTGAACGACTCTATAAGGTGGTGCGGAAGCTTTTTTATGAAGCCCACGGTGTCGGTCACAAGCACGGTCGTTTCGCCGTCGGAGAGGCGCCTTGTCGTCGCGTCGAGGGTTGCGAAAAGCATATCCGCAACGACGACGCCGGCGCCCGTCAGCCTGTTGAGGAGCGACGACTTCCCCGCATTCGTATAGCCCACCAGGGCAACGCGGAAGACGTTCTTCCTTCTCTTTCGCTGGACGCGCCGCTCCTTCTCGACGTCCGCAAGCTTTCGCCGCAGAAGGGCTATGCGCCTTTGGACCACGCGGCGGTCGGACTCGAGCTGCTTCTCGCCGGGACCGCGAACGCCTATCGCGCCGTACTGCCTCTCAAGGTGGCGCCACATCCCCGCAAGGCGCGGAAGGAGGTACTCAAGCTGCGCAAGCTCCACCTGAAGCTTTGCCTCGGGCGTGCGGGCATGGGTGGCGAAGATGTCGAGTATAAGCCCGCTTCTGTCGAGCACCTTGACATCCTCGCCCAGCGCCTTCGTGAGGTTGCGAACCTGAGCGGGGCGGAGGTCATCGTCGAAGATCACGGTTCGGGCGCCTGTGCGCTCCAAAAGCCCTTTAAGCTCGTCGACTTTGCCGCGACCGATGAAGAAGGCGGGGTCGGGATGGTCTCTCTTCTGCGTTATCGCGCCAACGACGACTCCGCCCGCGGTTTCCACCAGGAGTGCGAGCTCGGCGAGGTCCTCCTCAGCCGTGCCGGGCGGCTCCCACGGCAGAATAACCCGGCAAAGCACAACGCGCTCGGCGGAACGCGCCGTGACGAAGCCAAAGCGCGCTCCGCGCAAAGTCCTACCCAACGACCCATCTTTCGAAACGCTGCCGCCAGTCATGCTTCGAAGGCGGGAACTCCTATCGGCTGGAGCCTATGCCGAGCTTCTCCATAAGCTTTTGGGCTTCCTCCTTTGCGCCGTCACGCAGCGCCTTGGAGACGTCCATCGCCGTTTTGGCGTCCCTGGTCTTTCCGCTTTTCGCCCAAACCACCGCAAGCTGCTCCCACGAGTCGGCGTCGTTGGGATCGAGTTTGACGAGCCTAAGCGCCGCAGCCTCGGCGCCGTCGTAATCGCCGGCGTTGAAAAGGGAGAGCGAGAGGTTGTAGAGGGCATCGGCGTTGGTCGAGTCGCGTTCGACGACCTTGCCGAAGTACGTCGCCGCCCTGTCGAAGTTGTGCATCCTGTAGTAGCGCACGCCGATGTCGAAGAGGAGGTCGACGTTCTGCGGATCGAGGGCTTCGGCTTTGGTGAGCATCTCAAGCGCCTTTTGCGTGTCGGCTTTGGCGTCGTAGGCGTCGGCAAGCGCGAAGTAAACCTTGGGCTCATCGGTTTTTCCGATGAGTGGAGAAAGGAGCGCTATGGCGCTGTCGGGCTTGCCGCGGGAGGTGTAAAGACCAGCCAAAATCCACAAAATCTCCGTGTCATCGGGGGCTATGCGATGTGCCTTCTTGTAAACCTCAAAGCGCTTCTCGTCGTAGTACTTGGCGCTGTCGGCGACGCCGGAGGACTCAAAGCGCTTCACCTTCTCCTGATACAAAAAGGCGAGGTTCTTCCAAGCATTGACGTTCGTGGAGTCTATTTTAAGCGAAAAAAGGGTCCAGCGTAGGGCATCCTCGAGGTCCTTTTTCTTCTTCCACGCCTTTATGCCCCTGTTGAACGCTTCGGCGCTTTTGCTTTTGCGCCACTTCTCGATCTCAGACCTGTACGACGAGTCGAGCTCCTCGGCCTTCGCGAACATCTCGACCATCTGCTCCAGGCTATCCATCTCGCCGTAAATCTGCCCCGCCAGAAGGTAAGCCTCGGCGTTTGTGGGGTTGTTCTCTATCTCCTTCTTCAGGAAAACCAGAGCCTGATCGTACTCCTTCTGCTGGATGTAGACCTTTGCGGACGTCATCTCCGTCGACTGACACCCCCAGAAAAGCGCAAAAGCGGCAAAAGCACACACGAAAAGCCACAAAGACCTCGCCATAGCCTCTCCTTCCGTTTGCCCCTCGGTTTGGTAAAATTATCGGCGCCACCTGCACAGGCAAGGGAATTTTGCGCACAAAGCCCCAAAGCAAACGACAAACTGCGCTGCATCGCACGAGATGATCCACACAGCCGCCACCGCCATCCCGAAAAACGGCGGAGCAGCCCACAAAGACAAGCCTTTGAAAAGCACAATCCCCCACCGATTGCACAAGCGATTTGTTTTCGTATTTTTTAAAAGCTTTGCAAAAGGAGGGGGCTAAATGAGAATCGCAAAGCTGACTTTTGCTATGACCTTAGCCTTGAGCTTTTTCGCCTTTGCCACGCCGCCCGATGGGATCAACTATCAGGGCAAGCTTTTTGAGGGCGGCGGACCTGTGACGGGGACGAGGGACTTTCGGTTCAGGCTTTACACCGACACGAACGGCGACGGCGACTTCGACGATGCCGCCGACACCCTGGCGTGGACTTCGGGTGACACGGCGGGCGTTTCCGTCGACGATGGGCTTTTCTCCGTCGTCCTCGACGGCATTGCGGACTATCTGGACTACGACAGTTTGTATCTTGCGGTGTTTGTGAAGAAGCCCACGGAGAGCGACTACACCTTTTTGGGTTCGGAGCGGTTGTGGTCTTCGCCTTATGCGCTAAGCGTTCCCGAGGGTGCTGGTTTGCCTTCTGGCGCAGCGAATCAGACTCTGCGGTTTGACGGCACCTCGTGGGTGGCCTCAAGCGCGCTTACAAACGACGGGACGGATGTGAGCACCACCGGTGATCTCACCGTTGGGGGAGGGGACCTTCGCTTTGGTGCGATTTCGGGCGCGATACACTCTGCAAGCGGCGGGGATCTTTCGCTTTACTCCGACCAGGGCGTTGTGATTCGCGTAGATTCCGACGACAA
>CBEVQY010000015.1:0-58172 GCA_965552135.1 uncultured bacterium
TTTGCTGGAGCTTTACAATGGATCTGAGCTCCCCCTGGGCGGAGCTTGTGGAGCCCGACACAATTGGATTTATATTCAACCTGCAGACCCCGATTATAATCACGATAGGCGATGAAGCCAGCGGAGTTGACACAGCGGATGTACAACTTGTCGTGAATGGGATCGATGTGACGGACTATACTGCGCTCAGTCCGCAGGACGGTGTTTATATATTGTTCTTCGATCACACCTCTGCCGGAATAAGCTACGCTCCCGGTGAAACAACCATTGTGGAGCTTTCAGCATGTGATTCCCCGGATTACTGTCCGCCAAACTGCGCCGACTTTGTCTATCGTTTTGCCTTCGCTCCGCGCGTTGCGTGTCTGGTGCATCCTAATCCGTTTACGCCCAATGGTGACAACATTAACGATATGACGGTCTTCGATTATCCCGAAATGTTCTCCAAGAGCGCAACGCTTATTATATATAATCTGCGCGGAGATGAGGTTTACCGCAGCACGATCGGACCTGTTTCCGCGGACAATGAGTTTGCATCCCGAAGTTGGGACGGGAGGGATGCTTCGGGATCGCCGCTGCCGCCCGGCGTATATATTTACGTAATCGAAGTTGACGGCGAAGTCATCTGCAACGGGACAGTAGTTATAGCACGATAACATGTCTTTACCACAGCGACATAGGTGGCTACAATATTATATGTTATTCATTGGTTTCCTCGCGTTCTTTTCCCTTGTCGTGCGTCCTGGGCTTGCGCTGCCGCTTGGCTGGCAATACGTGTGGCGTGTGGTCGATGTCGTCGTGCTTGCCTCGTTTGTATTTCACGCTTTCTTCAGGCTTATCACAGCCCCAAATAAAGCGGAGTTCTTACGGCAAAATTATTTCGAGTTCGCCGTCATATTCGTCTTTTTGACCCAATTTCTTATAACACTTCTCTTCCTTCGGCAGCCAGACGTCAGACGGACTATCCAGCAGCTCGGAATAGTGTCGCTGACCAAAATCTACATTGTAATGGCGCAGCTTTTTATATTTTTAGAGCTTGTCGCCCAACTTGGTCGGATAAACAGCAGAGTGGCTTCTCTCCCTTTGCCTCCCCCACTTATGTTCCTGGGCAGTTTTGTTGTGGTTATTCTCGCAGGAACGCTGCTTTTGTCCCTGAAGGGGGCTACAAAGACCGGCATTCGCTTCATCGACGCCCTGTTTACGGCGACGTCCGCAACATGCGTTACTGGTCTTATCGTCGTCCCCACGGGGACATATTTTACTAAATACGGGCATCTTGTTATACTCGCTTTAATCCAGATAGGCGGGTTAGGGCTTATGACGTTCGCGACCTTTTCGGCGCTTATCCTCAAGGGCGAAATCGGTATAAAAGAAAGAGTTGTTTTAGGCGATATATTAAACCTCCGCGTGTTCACTAAGATAAAGTCAATGGTCGTAGCTATAATTGGCTTCACGGCGGTTCTCGAGATATTGGGCACCATCGGCATGTTCGTCGCAACGCGGCAATACCAAAACCTACAGGACGGTCGTATATTGTTTTCCATATTCCACGCTGTAAGCGCGTTCTGCAACGCGGGTTTCTCGCTTTGGGACGAGAACATGCGCCCGTTCGTCAACAACGCCCTGGGATCAATCGTAACCATGGTTTTGATCGTGCTGGGGGGAGTAGGCTTTGTCGTCCTTGCTGATCTCTGGCAGTATGCGAAGTCGCCCCTGCGGCGAAAGAGGTTTCCTGTGCCTCACCTGAGTCTGCATTCTAAATTCGTTCTAACGCTTACAGGTGCGCTTATAATATCGGGCGCGATTTTATTTTATATACTCGAGCGCGGGGGGCAGCTGGCGAACCTGAGCGAGGGATACAGATGGCTTGCGGCTTTTTTTCACTCCATCACCGCCAGGACGGCTGGGTTCAACACGTTGCCCACCCCATCTTTCGCACCGCCAACCCTTTTTCTTCTGTGCGTGCTTATGTTCATAGGCGCGTCGCCAGGGTCGACGGGGGGTGGGATAAAGACGACGACCTTCGGCTCGCTCGTTGCGCTTGTCGTCTCGAGGCTTCGCGGGCGGGAGAGGATCACCCTCTTCGGCAGAACGCTGCCCACAAGGGTGGCTCATCAGGCTGCGATGGTTTTCTTCCTGGGGGTTGCGGTCGTCGCAGCGGGAACGCTTATCCTGCTTGTCCTCGAGCCCGATAAATCCTTTATGCAGCTGCTTTTCGAGGAGATCTCGGCGTTCGCAACGGTGGGGCTGTCGACCGGAATAACGCCAGCCCTATCCGACGGAGGAAAGCTCGTTTTAATCGTGACGATGCTTTTGGGGAGAATAGGTCCTCTCACGTTCCTCACCGCAATAATGTTGCGCAGACGGGCGGCGAGGATAAAATATCCTGAAGAGGAGATAATGATAGGATAGGAGCGATGAGGTATCTTCTTTTGGGCTTGGGTTTGTTCGGCAGGAGCGCTGCGCGTCGTCTTGTGGAGCTTGGCGCGGAGGTCATCGCCGTCGACCACTCCGAGGAGGCGGTGGCGCAGGTCCAGGACATGGTCACAAGGGCGCTTGTGGCGGAGTCGACCGACAAGGATACGCTTAAGGCGATAATCGACGAGTTCCATCCAGACGGCGTCGTCATCTGCTTCGGGGAAAGCTTCGACGCAACGATGACGACAGTTGTCTACCTGAAGGAGTTTGGCGTCGACTACATCGTTGCCCGGGCGTCAAGCATCATGCAGGGCGAGATACTCCGCAGGCTTGGCGTGAAGAACATCGTTCTCCCCGAGGCGGTCATGGGGCAACGCGTCGCCGACAGCATAGTCCTCGGCGAAAGCGAGGGGATAACCCTCGACGCCGAAAACTCCATCGTGAGGGTCAGGCTGCCCAAGTCGGCTTTCGGCAAAAGGCTCAGCGAGCTTGAGCCACAAAAGCACGGAATAACGCCTCTCTTCGTCCACAGAGAGTACCTTGCGCACAAGGTGTCCAAGCTTATACCTCCCGACGAGGACCCCGAGCTTGAGGAGGGCGACAACCTCGTCGTCCTTGGCTCGCCGCGGCGGATCGCAAAGTTCGTCGCGAAGCTGCTGTGAGGAGGGTGCGCTCCGGCGGGCTACGAGCTTTCTCCGCGTTCCCTCCGCTTCGCAAGCTTCTCGCGGATCCTCTCGAGGCGCGCCTTTATCTTCGCCTCAAAGCCCAGCTCCGTCGGGAAGTAATACCTGTGGTCCTTGATCTTGTCCGGCAGGTGCTGCTGGTCGACGATGTGGTCGTCGAAGTCGTGGGCGTATTTGTAGCCCTTCCCGTAGCCGAGCTTTCTCATCAGGCTCGTTGGGGCGTTCCGCAGATGCAGGGGCACGGGCAGGGAGCCGTGTTTGCGCACGTCGTCCAGGGCTTTGTCGAGGGCAACGTAAAGCGAATTGCTCTTCGGGGCGTACGCGAGGTACACTGCGGCTTGGGCGAGCGCAAGGTCACCTTCGGGCGAACCGACGAAGTCGTACGCCTGCTGCGCCGCAACGGCGACCAGAAGGGCGTTCGGATCAGCAAGACCAACGTCCTCTATCGCCATCCTTATCAGCCTGCGGGCGATGTAGCGTCTGTCCTCTCCGCCCTCAAGCATCCGAGCAAGCCAGTAGAGCGCGCCGTCGGGGTCGCTGTCCCGAACCGACTTGTGCAGCGCCGAAATAAGATTATAGTGCTCCTCGCCCGACTTGTCGTATACCACCCGCTCCTTCTGCAGAACGTTCCTGACGGTGGCAACCTCTATCACGCCGTCTCCGGCGACCTTCGATGATAGCTCGAGGAGGTTCAACGCGAAGCGGGCGTCGCCGGAGCTTGTGTAGCAGATGTAATCCAGCGCGTCGTCGGTTATGGAGTCCTCGGGTCGACCAAGACCGCGCTCGACGTCGGTAAGCGCCCTCAGGAGAATCTGCCTTATGTGCTCGGGCTCAAGGGGTTTTAGGACAAAGACCTGCACCCGGGAAAGCAGGGGCGATATGACCTCGAAGGATGGGTTTTCGGTGGTCGCACCTATGAGAACTATCGTTCCACGCTCAACGAAGGGCAGGAAGGCATCCTGTTGGGCTTTGTTGAAGCGGTGGATTTCGTCAACAAAGAGGATCGAGCGCCTGCCGTAGAGATACAGGTTCCGCTCGGCAGCCGAGATCACCTGCTTGATCTCCTTGATCCCCGAAAGGACAGCCGAGTATGAGAGGAAATCCATCTTCGTCATCCTCGCGATGACCCTTGCGATTGTGGTTTTTCCGCTGCCCGGCGGTCCCCAGAGGATCATGGATGGGATTTCGTCGCGTTCTATCATCACCCGCAGCGGCTTGCCCTTGCCCAGCAGGTGGTCCTGCCCCAGGATCTCGTCCAGCGTGCGCGGGCGCATCCTGTCGGCAAGAACGAACGATATCTCCTCTGACCTGTGCTCCTGTTCGCTGAAGAGGTCCATAGCCAAAGCCCTTTTAGCTTTATCAAGTATAGCGTTTATCTGTGAAGTTCGCAACCTCTGAAATCTCCGTTGACACGCGCAGGCGCATAGATTACGATTTTGGCTAAAGGAAGCCTTTACGAAGGAGGTGAGCCTTGAGGCGAAGCGTGCTTGTGGTGCTCCTTGTTTGCGGCGCCGTCTTTGGCGCTGAGATGACATTTCTCGGTATCTCTGGCATGCCGCTTGACGTTCCCGCCGGAGCGTATGTGTTCTTGGGCGTCTACGCCAACGGACCCATACCCGACTACAGCTACACAGGTACCGCAAGACTCCACCTGATCGAGGAAAACCCCAACGGCTCGGCTTTCTTCTTCGATCCGATAACCACAGAGACCGACACGGTCTGGGACATTACGGTGTCCTCGAGCGACGACATAAACATTCTCCTCTGCGACAGCGAGCCGGAGTTTATCGCCGTTTACGCCGAGGACGTTGCCGGCGTTCTCAAGCCGTCTTTGCCTGTGGGCATAACGGTTCTCCCCTCCGGCGACGAGCCCATAAGGATGGGGCATCTTGGTCCAACGAGTCTGCCCCTGGGCGGTGAGGACCTTTTCGTACCCCTTCGGCTTGGCGCCGTCGACTCGGCAGGAAGGATCGTGCCGTCGTACTACTCCGACATCATCGTGTTCGACGCCATCTCCGTTCGCATCCTGCCGGAGAGTGACCCTGATGGCTCGGCAAGCTTTGTGTCCCTCTTCGACGAGACCGAAACCGACTCGGCGGCTGTGGCAGCCGTCGGCGGAATGGGCTATATATTCCTTCGGAGCAGCTCCGCCCTCCCCGAGACCGTGACCCTTGTGATCTCGGACCTCGTGGGCTCGTTGCCTGCAGAAACGCTCGACGTAGCCTTTGTAGACTACGAGCCCTTCCTTATAGCGGGTCCTCCCGAGGGGATCGCACAGACGGTTGGGTTTCCGCAGGGGATCATAGCCTTCGGCGTAGGCGCCGGTGAGCCCGAGTTTCACGGTGACACAAGCGTTGTCGGTCTGCTTGTGAAGGACATGTTTGGTGCGCCCTCTGCGACGGCGGTTCCAGAGAGCGCATCCCTCTCGGCGGGGGTGGCTATCTTCTCCCTCATCGACGATGAGCCCGATACCTTCGCCGTCTTCGTGCGACCCTATGTGATCCACGGGACGGACCTTTACGCGCCCTTCTGGGCGACGGCGATCTTCCTGCCCCCGGGGAGGGCATCGGCGCTTGTGTATCGCGGACCAAGCGTTCTTGCCGTTGGCGACACGGTCGAGGTGCAGGTGTGCGCCGTCGATGCGTACGGCACCCACGACCCGTCATACGAGGGCTACATCGACGTTGGCGACCTCTACTTCTCCGGCGCCGTTGACGTGCTGAGCCGCGAAGATGCATCGCCCCTCGAGTCCCAGTTCATCCCGCTCGAGGGTGGGCTGAGCACATTCCTCCTCACCGGGCTTGCGCCCGGCGAGGTCGCGTTCCAGATAGCCGACGCCGAGGAGAGAGGGCTTTTCGAAAACGGTCTCCTCTCCCCCGCGCCCGAGGTTGAGATGAGCGTCATCCCCGTTTCGGCGTCTGCGGCGGGGATGTATCGCCTCTTCCCGCCGAACAGCTTCCTGGTCTTCGAGGTCGGCAGGAGCTACAGGTTCGACATCGCCGCTGTGGACGATGCCGGTGCGGTCGACAAGACGTACTCCGGCAACGTTGCGGTTGAGGTCAGCGGGTCTGCGGTGCTCGAGCCGCCGGACGGCATCGTGCCGATGGTCGACGGTTTCGGCAGCTTCGAGATCCGCGACGACGTCGCCGAAGACGTCACACTGTATCTTGCCGGCGAGCTTTCGTCGCCCGACACCTTTGTGCTTCATTTCATCGAGGCTGGCGCGGGCGGCGTGGCTGTCGTCGTCGAGGACCTGGCGGAGGGAATGATAGCGGGGCAAGAGCGCGAGCTTGTGGTTGTTGTCTTTTCGCCGAGCGGGTTCGCCTCGATGTACTCTGGCGTCGCCGCCGTGAGCGTGTTCGACCCCGATGGCGACGGCTCCGTCACCTGTCCCGACTCCGTCGTATTCTCCGGTGGCGTCGCGTCGCTGCCCTTCCGAAACGCCGATGCCGAAACCGTCGCAATCGTGGTGAGTGCCGAGGGACTGGTCCCCGTCGAAAGCAGGATCGCAACCTACGCCGTCCTTTCGGCTGAGCTGCCGGGAACCCTTTCGACCGGGGTTGAGAACGTGATCCTTCTTCGCGCCACCGACGTCGACGGGGAGGTCCTTGCCGACGTCGACGCCGAGATCGTGCCGTCCGTCGTTGAGCTCGGGGCAGAAGACGGCTCTGTGACGATCCCCAGCACCGTCCCCATGGTCGCGGGGACCGCATCATTTGTGATAAGCGACGACGAGAACGAGGAGGTCGAGCTCTACCTCGCCTCGACCGACTTCGAGCTCTTCACCGTGCCCGATGCGCCTTACGACGACGAGCGCGGCTGGTACATCGGCACGGTTTACTTCTCGTCCGAAGGCGTGGTCGACAAGGTGCGCCCGGCATTCAGGCTTGGACGCCTTTTCCCGAATCCTCTCAACTCGTCGTTCTCGGTGGCTGTTGAGCTTCCCGCGCCCGGCGCGCTGGAGCTTTCGGTCGTCGATATCTCCGGGCACCTGCTCCGAAGCGAGGTCAGGGAACTTCCTGCGGGGTCGAACACAGTTCGCCTGGATGCCGGTTCTCTCCCGACGGGCGTGTACGTTCTGCGCCTCTCCTTCGGCGGGCGCGTTGTTGCGCGGAAGTTCGCCGTCGTGAAGTAGCTTTCGACCGATGCGCTCTGGCAGCCTCAGCGAGCGTGCTCCTGCGCGCGTCGTTGCGCCTGCGCTTCTGGCGGCGTCCGCCTTCGCAGCGGGAATCGCCCTCTGTAGCGCCGAGAAGCCGAGTGTGGAGCTCGTCCCCTTCTTCGCCCTTGCCGCGGCTTTTTCGGCGGTGCTGGGATTCGGCGCGAGGGGCGCGTGGCGCGGCGTTGCGTTCATTGCGGCGTTCTTCGCTGCGGGCGCCGCACGATACGCCGCGTTCACCGCAAAGACCAAAGACCACTGGACCAACCTCCAGAACATCCTCGCCGTCCGCGGAATCGTCTGCGACTACCCATACTTCAGCGGGACGACTTGGTCGGCGACGCTCAGGATCACCGCCGCGGACACGGGCGACGGCTTCAAACGCTGCAGCGGGAAAATCAAGCTCTACATAAAAGACCCCGAGGTTCCCTTAAGCTACGGTCAGCTTTGGGAGCTTGTAGGTCGTCCGCGCAAGCTTGCCGAGACGCCGAATTTCTTCGCCATAAGGTACGCCGCTCTGCTCAGGAGCAACGGGATAGACGGCGTTTTCCACGCGCGGCGACGCGATGCTCGCCTCCTCGACGACGACCGCGGGAGCCCGATCCTGCGGAGCATAGTTGCGCCCGTGCGCCGTCACATAACCTCCACTGTTCGCGAGGCGCTGCCGGGGACAAAGGGCGCACTCCTTGAGGGGATGTTGCTCGGCGGAGGACGCAGACTCCCGCAAGAGGTGCGAAAGATGTTCTCCGACACTGGGAACATCCACATCCTCGCGGTCTCGGGGCTGCACATAGGCATCGTTGCGCTTGTGTTCTGGTGGCTCTTGCGGAGGATTTTGCGGCTCGGTCATGTGACGACGGCGGTGGCTGTGCTTGTTGTGCTTTTGCTTTACGCCGCCGTCGTCCAGTTTCGTCCTGCGGCGCTCAGGGCGACGATCATGGCGGCGTTCGTTATGCTTGCGCCCCTTGTGGGGAGACGCGGCAACTCCATCAACGCCCTCGGTGCTGCGGCGCTTGCGCTCCTTGCCATCAAACCCACTGATCTTTTCAACCCGGGCTTCGAGCTATCGTTCGCTGCTACGGGGGGCATCCTCTACTTCCTGCCGCGGATCGCCGCGCTTGTGAGGGAAGACCTCCTGCTCAGACGGGATATCGCGGCGAAGGCGCTGGGGCTTTTCCTGGTCACGATAACGGTGCAGCTCGGCGTCGCACCGATATCCGCGCTCCACTTTCACAAGTTCCAGCTTATAGCGCCCATCACGAACGTTTTGGTTGTGCCTGCAGTCACGCCGGCGATATCGCTGGGTTTCGCCGGAGTTGCCGCAGCCGCCGTATGGCAGCCCCTCGGAAGGGCTATCCTTGCCCTGGACGGGTTCGTTTTGGACTACATACTTTTCGTCGTCAGGCTATTCAGCTCGCTTCCGTTTGCCTTCGTGCCCCTTGCGCATCCGAGCGCTGCGGCGGTTCTCGGGTACTACGCGCTCGTCATCGGTGCTGCAGAAGCACCGTGGCGCAGGTGGGGAAGATTTACGGCTCTCTTCGGGCTGGCGGCGCTCGCCGCTGCCATCCTGCCGAAGATAGCATCCGGTCGACCGGAAGCCGAGGTCGTGTTCTTTAAGCTCAACGGAACGGCGGTTTACGCGCGAACCCGAGGAGCCGACGTCCTCTTCCTCGACTGCGAGCCCAGAGACGTCGAGGTTGCGATCGTTCCCTTCCTCTACGCCGTTGGGCGTCGGCGCGTGGACGTGCTCTGTCTGCCGCTTACGCGAAACACCCTCTCCACTGCGGCTTCGCTGGCGCGCCTGGTCGAGCACGAAAGCGCACTGGTGCCGCCACAGTTCCCGGACTCGGCAAGACCGGAGGCTGCGGTGAACTGCTCCCTCTCCTGCGCCGATATTGGGGCGAGGTTCGTTTCGGCAAAGAACTGCGGGCTTTCGCTCGGCGGCGTGTCGCTCCTTTTGGCTCTCGCTCCCCCAAAGGGCGTGCCGGAGGATGCCTGGATTATGCTCGACTTTCCCGCGGAGCTTTCCGACGACACGACATTCGTTGCCCGCGCGAGGGCGGTTGTGCTGGGCAGCAGGGCGCTGGGCTGGCGGAAGATCTGCAAGGAGGCGGGCGTGAAGACGCTCGACGCAAGCCGCAAAGCCCTGTGGCTCAGGTTCCGCAAAGGCAGCGTAGATGTAACGACGTGCGGCGCAGCCCAGTAGCCTCAAAATCCTCTTGAAACCCGCAGGAATGACCTTATCCTTCGAAAAAACCACGGTGGAGGCGACAGATGAGATACGAGCATCCTGTCCGCGTTGTCGTCATCGGAGTTGGCAGCATGGGAACACTCCACTGCGAAAAGCTTTTGAGGATGCCCGACGTTCGCCTTATAGGCGTTTGGGACAAGGACGAGGCGCGGCGTGTTTCCGTCGCGAGGCGTTTTGGCGTCAAGGCGTTTGCGTCGCTCGATGAGGCGATAGGCTACGCCCAGGCGGTCGTTCTGGCAACCCCGACGAACACGCACGGCAGGCTCGGCGTGCAGGTCCTGCAGCGGGCGAGGCACCTTTTCGTGGAAAAACCCCTCGCCGCCACAAGCGACGAAGCCGAAATCCTCGTTGACCTCGCCGCAGAGCACGGAGTAGTCCTTATGGTTGGTCACATCGAGAACTTCAACCCCGCGTTCGCGAAGGCAAGGGAGTTCATAGACTCTCCCCTGTTCATCGAGGCGCACAGGCTAACGCGGTTTCGCGGCAGAGGCGACGACGTCTCCGTCGTGCACGATTTGATGATCCACGACATAGAGCTTGTCGCGGGCATGGTCGGCTGTCAGGTGGACTTCATCCATGCCTCGGGCGCAGCAGTGCTCACCGACAAAGTCGACATAGCCAACGTGCGCATCCAGTTCAACTGCGGCTGCGTCGCCAACTTCACCGCAAGCAGATTGTCCCTCTCGCCGAAGCGGAAGATGAGGATCTTCCAGCAAAGCTGTTACATATCCGTCGACTTCTCCGGGCGGGTTCTGGAGGTGGCTCGCCCCGCAGGAAAAAACCCCGAGGGTGAGGTCATCGAAATGGACGGATTTAAGATAGAACTTTTGCGCCCCAAGCTGCCCGAAGGCGATCCGCTTGAGGCGGAGCTTAGGTTCTTCATCGACTGCGTCAAGTCGGACACCCCTCCGCCCGTGGAGTCGGCTCTGGCGGCAGTGAGGATATGTGAGCAAATCTCGGAGGCGCTTGAAGCGCAGCGGGGCTAACCCAACCTGCCCCGACAGGGCTTGATGCACATCCCGCAGATGTAATGCCCCATCCCCCGCTTCGTGAACTCCTTAAGCATTTCGAAGCACTTTTGGTGATCCCACTCTTCGCGCGTTTCGCCCAAAGCCCCCGCCGGGCACGAATCGATGCACCTTCGGCATGTGCCACAGTCCATCGCAAGGGGCTTGCCCGGCACAAGCTCCATATCCGTCAAAACCGAGACGAAGCGCACATGCGATCCGAACTGCGGCGTTACGGCGAGGTTGTTCCTCCCCCAGAAGGCGACTCCCGCCTCGACGGCGGCGTGTCGATGGGAAAAATGACCCCACTGACGCTCCCAATCCACCGTCTGGCTCGCGGGAACGTGGAGAGCGTTGAATCCTTGAAGCTCTATCCACTCCACAACGCGAAGCGCAGAGCGATCGAGCAGGTAGTTCAGCTGCCTGTAGTGGTTGAAGTAAAGCAGGTTCGGTCCGTCCACAAGCGTCGACGTTACGGCGTAGGACACCTTGTAGCCGAATACCACCGCGAACGGGAACTTGTCCCGCAGGAACTCCACATCCGGGTGAAACCAAAGCTTTTCGGTTTTCGCAACGCCGAAGACGGGCGCCTCGAGCACCTTGTGTACATACAACCCGAGCCTTTCTGTGTTAGCGGCGGCGTCCATCGCAACTGTTCTCTGTGAAAAAATGAAAATATTTATCCTTTCACGCACTTACCTTGCCAGCGCAACTGTTCCCTCGCAAACGATTTCCCCGCCAACTTCAACGATATATAAATACAAACCTTCGGGCACGTCGTTTCCGGTTGAATCTCGCCCATCCCATGCGGCAAAGCCTTTCCATCCGAAGCCCGCTGGAACATCTATAGAGCGCAGGAGAACTCCGTGTAAGTCGTAAATATAGATCGTTCCCTCCTCATATCCGAACCCAGGCGCAGAAAAGTAGCATAAGTCGTTGATGCCGTCGCCGTTCGGTGTGAACGGGTTTGGGATACGTGCACAACCTATAATAGGCGGTAAAGCGAAAAGCCAAGAGTAGTTGGCGCAGTTGGGATCACAGAGGTCAGGGGAATCGCATAAGTGCAGCCGGACTAAAACCGTTTCCCCTGGCGAAAAGGTCAGACCGAAGGACTCGGGCATTACATAAAGTTTATCCGCACATATATCCATAAATTCAGCTGGGATCTCAAGGTCGTTTAGCCATAGACTAACTGTGGATGTGTCAACACCAGCCAAATTGTCGGAGAAGCTAATCTCAATGTCTTGGTAAAGGTCGAAGGTCAATCCGTCGTCAGGAATCTCACCGGAAGCGCCGTTAGGTTCGCCTATAGGAGGCGAAGTCATCGAAGCCGTTGGCGGAATGAAATCAAATTCGGCTGTGTAGAACGAATCGAGAGAATACCCGCAGCCGTCAACTAAGTGGAGATGAAAGCAGTGAGTACCCGTTGTCCAATATCCGGAGTCAGGAGTAAGACGCAACAACGTATCGAGCGAGAGCCAAGGCGAGGCAAGGGAGAAAGAGTCGGTCTGATCTATGATCAGGTAAGTTCCTTCGGAATCTACAGAAGAACAAAGCGGGTCGATATATACGGAAAAATATATTTCTTGATCATCGCAAGCTATTATGGCATCTCTCGGTGGGGTTAAGAGATGGGCCTGTGGAGGACGCGCGACAGGGAATGCGCAGCTGTCATAGCCACAATTACAAAAGCTATCGTGCGCTGCAACTACGAACCAAATGCTATCGCATTCGCTTACCTCGGCCGGAGCAACCCAATCAAGCATAGTGTTATCAACCACTATAATCGTATCGTAAAGGCAACCTGTTCCGTAAACATGGACAGAGCAAGGTGCACTGCGCCAAAAAAGATCATCGACTGTCCATGAGAGACTTAACGTATCGCCGACCATAATGAAAGGAACCCCTGTCGAGCAACTGGCACACACATCAGGTGGACGCGAATCCAAAGGAGCAAATGCTGTGTCAGCTACTGGACATAGCCACGATTCCCCGTAGCTCCCCGGGCCATAAATATACACGATATGAGATAAGTAAGAGGTAATAAACAGGTAGCAACCCGTGAAACACAATCCATGAGGTATTAATGGAAGCGGGTGGGTATATACGGTGTCCAACACGCTTAAGAGATCGCTATAGCTGAAAACATACACTCCTGACCACGCCGCAACCCAAAATCGTCCTCCAGCCAGCGTTATACCTTCATAATTGTGGGATTCAGACAGCAGGATCACTGTTGCTGTAGCCAATGTTCCAGGAGCGGCAAAGCTGTCAGGGTAAAAACCACAAATTACATTAGCAGCATCGTCTATCACATAGAGTAAGCTATCATCGTGTGTAAGCCCCTCGAAATACGAAAATCCTCTAATAAAATACTTACCCAATATTGCCCAGCTACTGGGGTCGAGTTGGAATATAGCTCCGTCGTGCCCGGTAACCCAAAGGTAACCAAATGCATACGTGAGTCCCTGACTGGTTTCAAATGCGTCTGTTTCTATTGTGTCGCAGCGAATCAAATTCCCAGTACATCTATCATATTCAAAAAGACATATAGCGGTATCGTACGGAACTATGCCATCAGCTGCGATTATAATGGTACTTTCCGTTACAGTTGCGTCTTGTCCGCGACCACTTCCAAAATATATCGAATCTGTGAGGTTCCAGATAACGGAGTCTGCGCAGAAGTAATTTATATAAACCCGCAGCCGCAAGAGCCAATCGTATCCCTCATGCACTGTATCAGCGTTCATTTCCCAATAGAAGCAATGAACACCTGTATCAACGACACCTAAAACAGCAGAAGTTTCTAATAAAGTGGAAAACCAGCCTTCGCCCGGTGCAACCCAGTTGCCGCCTGAATCTGCACTCATGTCAATATAAACAACGAAAGTTGTGTCGGGGCAGTTTGAGCACAAACGGTAGCATATGTCAACTTCATTGCGAGTGTCGCAGAGAGTTTCTTCGGAAAGCCACAGCGTGTCGATCCAAACCGCACAATCTGTGACCTGGCCATACGCTAAACTGCACAAACATATCCCAAGCGCATATACCATTGCATTTTTCATTGGACTATACATCTTTTAGAATTCAAGTCCAAGGCTTAGGTAGTGCACTGGCTTTGCCGAAAAGTTCTGTAGGTCGGTCGTCCAGGCGATATCGTAGTGCAGCGAGAAGAGCCATACCCACGACCTCATCCCAAAGCCCAGCCCCATCTTTACGTCTCGCAGGCGCCCTTCGCGGGTTCCGCGGAATCGGCTGTAGGGTTTCGCCGCCACAGCGCCCACATCGACGAAAAGGGCGCCGTTTACGCCGCGCACAATCACCGGCGGAAAGCCCAGGTCGAGGTATTTTACGAACGGGTAGCGAAACTCGAAGTTGAAAAGCGCGAAAGAGTTGCCACAAAAGGCGAAGTAATCGTAGCCGCGAAGGGGGCAAACCATGCGGGAAAGGTAGATATCCGCAATTGAGTAGACGTCGTTTCGCGCCACCCTGTAGTTCAGCCACTGGTACGTTCCGCCGAGGTAGTATTTTTTGGGGCGGCGTCCGTCCGAGTATCCGGCGGCAAGCCTCAGAGCGAAGGCGTATCCGCCGCCGAGATGGCAGTACTCCCTCAGGTCAACCTCCGCAGCCCAGTAGGACTGAGGATTCCGCCCAACATTAGGGATGAGCTCCAAATCAAACCTCCGGCGCGCACCAGCGAGGGGACCAGTGTAGCCCCAGAGGGAGTTGTCGAACACAAGTGCGCCGCCGATTATTAGGTTCTCGGAGTACGTATCATCGTAGGGCGGAGTATAGTAAAATCTGTCGACCGCAAACCCGCCGGCGAACGCCTCCGCCCGCGAAAACTGCGAAAACGGATAAAGCGCAAGGACGCTGGCGCCGTAAAACCTGTCCGAAAAAAGTCTGTCGAGCTCATCGACGAAAAAGTTCTTGTAGTGGAAGGCGGTAAAGTAGAAGTCAGTTCGCCTCGAGAGATAGCCATAACCCAGGTAGAAGTTGGAGTTCTCCAGGCTCTGGTAGAGGTCGGTTGCGATCATTATCTGGTGGTTTCCGAGGACGTCGGAGAGCAGAAGCACCGACGACCCCTCAAGACCGTAATACGTGCTGTAGCCGAAGTTGACCATGGCAAGATCAGCCGAAAACTGTGGGCTGTAGCGCTTTGGCGCGGAGGTGTCCTCCGCCTCCTCCGTGAAGCGGTATTTCGAAAGCTTTCCCCAAAGCATCCTCTGCACGTCGAGTTCCTCGCCGCTTGTGTCGGGGGGTTCCTTTTTTGTTCGTTTTTGCTCGAACTCGAACGCCGTTTCGAACTCACCCGAAACCACCACGGGCGCCGCGTCCCTGAGGACGTATATATCCCAGCCGCCGTTCCAGAAGGCAGAGAAAGCTATCGACTTCCCGTCGCCCGACCAGCTCGGTGTGTAGGCTGCGCACACAAGATCGGTAACCGCGTATATCGTGTCGCGCGAAAGATCAGCAACGTATATGTTGGCAACGCCGTTGCGCTTCGACGTGAACGCTATCCGGTCGTCCACGGGGGAGAAGACGGGGTATGTATTGTCGGCGCCGTCGAACGTGACGGGAATCACCTGCCCGCTCTCGAGGTCGGCGACGAATATATTGTACTTGCCGAAGCCTTCCTCATCTGCGCCGTCTGTGGGTCGGTCCGACGAGAAGGCGATACAGCCGCCGTCGCTTGAGAAAGAGGGATAATTGTCGTCGTATACGTCGTTGGTGACGGCTTCGAGGAACGACCCCGCGGTGTCGGTTATGAATATATCCCTCTGTCCGTCGTGCAGCCCCGCAAAGACCAAAAGCTCTCCGTTCGGCGAGAACGACGGCGAGCTTATCTCCCTTATCCCGTCCTCCGCGAAGGTTATCGTTCGTATGCGCTTTCGGCGTTGCACGTCCAGGATGGCGATTCCGTCGCAGTAGCCAAGCTTGACCGAATAAGCGAGATACCTGCCGTCCGGCGAAAACGACAACCTGCTTTTGAGGGGATGGAACGACTGAGAGCTTCCCGAGCGCTCGCCCTTCGCTATCCTGCGCACGATGCCCGTCGGTATGTCGATTATGAAGATGTCGCTGTAATCGCCGCGGTCGGATATGAACGCTATCTGATCCTTGGCGGGGTTATATGCGGGCTGAACGTTGAAGTTGCTTCGGTCCTCGTTGTGATCGGTGAGTCTTTCGGCGATGTCCTCGGGCAGGCTGTGCCCCTGGAGCTGCGGGTAGTACCGCCGCCTGACCCAAAGCCTCCAGCCGCGATACAGCTCGTCGAGTCCTATGCCGAGCGCGCCGCGAACAACCCGCTCAGCAGTAACCTCGACCCTGCCCTTCGCAAGCAGCTCCCCCAGCTTCTTCCTGCCCCAGCGCTCCGCTATGTAGTGCAAAATTGACTGCCCCTCCTTGTAAACCAAATAGCCGCTGAGTTCCTGAGGGGGTTTTATGTAGTCGTTGAGCACGGCGTCGCGGAGGTACATATCGGCTTCGGGGTCCCAGCCGAGGCTCTCGAACTCCGAAAGCCCCTCCGAAAGCCAGAGGGGCAGGTGAAACACCCTGTTTAAGGAGAGGACGCCGGCAGGTGCGCTGCCGTAGAGGAAGTCGAATGTGAAGGCGTGGGTCAGCTCGTGGATGAGGACGTGTCTGAAATCCTCCCAGCTGCCGTCAAAAGGGACGACGACGCGGTTTTTGAGCATCTCCGTGAAGCCACCAACGCCCTCGGGCAGTATCGTCGGCGTCACGTTCGTCTCCTGGAAGTCGAACTGCGTGGGATATATCACCACCGAGATTCGATCCTGCGGGGAATATGAGAAGTCGTCGGAGAGCTGGTCGAGCCCTGCCTCAAGCTGCCTGCGCGCAAACTCCATCAAATGCTCGTAGCCCTTGGGGTAATATATCCGGAAGTCCGGCGTGACGATGTAGTACCAATCGGTTTTGCCGTACTGGACCTTGTTCCGCCCGAACTGAGCCCAAAGCGTGGACAGAACCAGAATCAAAAGCAGCGCTATTTTCGCTTTAGAGCCAGCGTTCACAATACTATTTTAGGCGGCGGCGGTTGCCAAATCAAGGGCAATCGCTAAAGGATGATGCTTTCGAGCGTTCCGACGACCCTCGGCGGCTCTTCGCCGTCGAAGTCTCCCTCGATCACGACTCCTTCGGCGCGACTTCCCGGCGACATGGGCTCTTCCTCCCCCGCCCACGCCGCGGGCGCAGCGGAGAACAGAGCCAGCGCCTCGCGCAGCGAAAGCCTGTGGGCGGGGTTGGGGTGATGCATTGCGGCGAAGATGCCCGCCACGGGGTCGATAGGCGTGACGTATGCGTCCGAGCCGCCTATAAGTGCAACGCCGGCTTTCAGCGCCGTGGCGAATGGGTTGGTTTGGCGCCAGCGCTCGCCTAAACGGCGCGCGTACATCCCATCCGGACCGCCCCAGCGAAGCTCAAAAGCCGGCTGAACCGAAAGCACGAGCCCGAGCCTTGCGGCGCGCTCAAGCTGAGATGGCGTTATAAGCTCCGCATGCTCTATCCGCCACCGCGCAAGGTCGCCCCCGCCCGAGACCCTCTCGGCAACCCGAATGTACTGCTCCACAGCTCTGTCGCCTATTGCGTGCATCGCCACGGCGAGTCCAGAGCTTAGGGCGGCGGCGAAAAAGCGCTCGAGCTCGTCGTCGCTCATATAGAGGGCGCCGCGGCTCTCCGGCGCGTCGGCGTACGGGAAGGACAGAGCGGCGGTGCGCGAGCCAAGCGAGCCGTCGAGCAAAAGGCATCCCCCGATCTGCTTCAGACCCAGCGAGGAAACCTCCTCCACGTCGGTGCTCTCGACGAAGACCACAACGCGCACCGGAAGGTCCCCGGCTATGTTCAGGAGAACCTCCGCCCAATCGGCGAACGGCACGAGTGCGTGGACGGTTTTGACGCCGGCATTTGCCGCCTCGAGCGCCACCCTGCGAGCCGCCGAAATCAGCGCATCCTTAGGGACACTTCGCAGAAAAAACTCCACCACGCGCTCCCCCAAAGCGCCGGTGTACACGCCCGACTCACGGCGAAGCTTCTGGGGGAGCATCTTGAGGGCTCCCGCCGAAAGCGAGCACGTATGCCCGTCGACGCGGCGCAGGAAGATGGGGACGCCTGGCGCAACGGCGTCAAGCTCGTGCGCAAAAGGCATGCGGTCGATAGGATCATACCCCCAAGCCCAAACGACATCCCCCACGGAATGCCGCTCCAGGGGCGTCCACCGAAGGACGGACAAAAGCTCCGAAAGCGTCCTGACCCCAGAGAGGTCCAGAGCCGAAAGGTAAAGCCCGGTTTGGAAGAAGGGGACGTGGCAGGCGGCAAGCGGTGGCAGAACGCTTCTTTACCCAAGCTCGATCACCTCGGCGCCCTCGGGGACATCGGGGGCGTTGTCGACGCTCAAAACCCTTCTGCCCTCGACTACAAGGCGCCTAAACTCCCCGCGCGGCGTTATGATCCTGCCCAAAACGACCTTCATCCCGCCGCCCCCGCTTTTTTCGGAAGATGCGTCTGATGGCCACGGCAACGCCAATGCCGAACGAGGCGCCCAACAAGAATCCCCCGACAACATCGCCCGGGTAGTGGACTCCAAGGTAAACCCTCGAGAGTCCCACCGTAAGCGCAAGCGGCACACTCGCCCAAAGCGTTTTTGGGGCGAATGTTCCCAGCGCGGCTGCGATCGCGGCGGAGTTTGCGGCGTGGTTCGACGGAAACGAGAACCTGCCGCCACACCCCCCAACAAGGCGAACCGAAAGCTCCCAGCACGGTCGGAGTCTGCCGAAAAGCGGCTTCAGGAGCTTTGTGACAAGCGGGTCGGTGATAGCCACGGCAACGAGCGCGGCAAGAACAGCCAAACGCCAACGCACACCCCCACGCCAAGCGAAAAACGCAAAAAGCACAAAAAGCGCAGGAACCCAAAAGCCCCTGTCGCTTAAAAAGAGCATCACGACATCGAGCTGGGTGCAGCCAAGCCCACGGTTTACCAGACAAAAGAGCTTTTGATCAATCGCAAGCACGACAAGAAACATAATCGCCTCTGCGGAGAAAGCGAAGCGAATTTTGCCCGCGGGCGATTTCGCTTGCGTCGCACGGCGATTCGAGATAATCTTTTTTCGCCGCAAGGAAACGAGGGGGCAAGTATGGGGCAAACGATAGCGCAGAAGATCCTCGCTGCGCACAGCGGGCTTGCCGAGGTCGAGGTCGGACAGATAGTCACGGCAAAACCCGACTTCGTCCTCTCGCACGACAACACGGCCGCCATAAAGAAGACCTTCGCCAAGCTCCCTACAGACAGGGTCTTCGACCCCCAGATGCCCGTTATTGTGCTTGATCACACGGTGCCACCGTCGACGGCAGAGTACGCCAACAACCACAAGCAGATAAGGGAGTTCGTGCACGAGCAGGGCATAGTCCACTTCTTCGACGTTGGCAGGGGGATCTGCCACCAGGTTCTCTGCGAGGAGGGCTTTGCTTTCCCGGGCGGCTTGATTCTCGGCGCCGACTCCCACACGACGACCTACGGCGCCTTCGGCGCTGCGGCAGCAGGCATCGGCAGAAGTGAGGTCGCAGCCGTATGGGCAACGGGCGAGATGTGGCTTATGGTCCCGCCGACGATAAAGATCGAGCTTTCGGGAAAGCTGCCCGAGCGCGTGACCTCGAAGGATGTGATCCTCCACATAATCGGCGACATCGGCGCCGACGGCGCTTTGTACAGGTCGGTCGAGTTTGTGGGGGACGCCGTTGAGCGGATGACTTTAGCAAGCAGAATGGTCCTCTCCAACATGGCGGTCGAGATGGGCGCGAAATTCGGCATCATCCCTCCCGACGAGAAGGTTGATCAGTTCCTTTCCGGCAGGGCGCGCAAACCGTACGAAAAGGTCTTCGCCGACGACGACGCCGAGTACGAAAAGGTTTTGCGCTACGATGTATCCGGGATCGTTCCCGTCGTTGCCGCTCCGCACAACGTCGACAACGTGGTTCCCGCCAGCGAGGCAGCCGGCAGGAGGGTTGATCAGGTGGTCATAGGCGGCTGCACCAACGGCAGGGCGGAGGATTTCCGCATGGCAGCCGAGATACTTGCGGGCAGACGCATCGCGAAGGGAACGAGGCTCCTTCTCTTCCCCGCAAGCAGCCTCGTTCTCTCCGAGATCATAGCCGACGGCACGGCGGTGAAGCTGATAGACGCAGGGGCGATTTTGCTCAACCCCGGCTGCGGACCATGCCTGGGGGCGCACGAAGGCGTCCTCGCCGACGGTGAGGTCGCTGTAACCACGTTCAACAGAAACTTTAAGGGCAGGATGGGCAACCGCAACGCCGAAATCTACCTCGCAAGCCCATACACCGCCGCAGCGGCTGCACTAACGGGGGAAATCGTCGACCCAAGGGAGGTGTAAAACAAGAAAGGAGCGGATATGTCGGCTGTGGGAATAGGCTTCCTCATCTACCTTGTGGCGATCCTTGTGGTGGGTGTGTTGACGTCGAAGCTTATGAAGACCCTCCCCGACTACCTTCTAGCTGGTCGGAGGCTGGGTCCGTGGGTCGTTGCCTTTTCGGAGCGTGCATCAGGCGAAAGCGGCTGGATGCTTTTGGGTCTCACCGGGCTTGCCTACGCCACGGGGCTTGGCGATCCGTCGGGCACAAAGCTCGAGCCCGCCTTCTGGACGGCGGTGGGAGGGGTTTTGGGGATCGTCGCCTCGTGGCTTCTGGTTGCCAAAAGACTCCGCGCCGAAAGCGAGCGGCTTGGCGCGCTGACAATACCCCGCTTCTTCGAGCTCAAGTTCAGGGGCAACGACCCCACGATACGCATGATCGCCACAGCCATAATCGTCTTCTGCTTCACCTTTTACATCGCAGCGCAGTTCGACGCGGCGGGCAAGTCGCTGGGACAGGCGTTCGGATGGCCCCACCTGGCTGGGGTGCTCGTCGGCGCCGCGATCATCGTGTTCTACACACTTATGGGTGGCTTCTTCGCCGTCGCGTGGACAGACTTCATCCAGGGCTGGATTATGCTTATAACCCTCGTTGTGCTTCCGCTCTACACCCTCGCCCACCTGGGCGGGTGGAGCGGTCTTTCGAGCAAAATATCCCAAATCGACCCGGCGCTCCTCTCCATAACGGGGCACAGGACCGGCTGGCGGCTGATCTCGGGCATACTCGGCGGGCTCGGCGTTGGACTCGGCTATTGCGGGCAGCCTCACCTCGTCGTGCGGTATATGAGCATCCGCTCGCCGAAGGACATAAACGTCGCAAGGACGATCGCGTTCGTCTGGGCGGTTTTGGCGTACGGCGGAGCGGTCCTTATGGGGCTTGTGGCGCTGGGGGTCTTCGGGCAGGGATATTTTTCCGACCCCGAGAGGATGATGCCGGAGCTTGCGAAGACGATGTTCCCCGCCTGGTTCGCGGGGATACTGATAAGCGGCTCCCTCGCAGCAATGATGTCCACGGCAGACTCGCAGCTTCTGGTCACAACGTCGGCGCTGTCGGAGGATATCTACCACCAGACCATAAACCCTAAGGCTGATCAGAGGAAGCTTGTGCGCATATCGAGGTTCCTGACCTTCGCCATCGGCGTTATAGCCATCGCGCTGTCGTATCTGCCACACTCGATCTTCAGGAAGGTTTTGTTCGCCTGGAGTGGTCTTGGCGCTGCGTTTGGACCTGCGCTGGTCCTCTCGCTGTGGTGGAAGAAGACCACGCGCACAGGCGTTATCGCGGGCATGCTCACGGGATTTGTGACCGTAATTATCTGGGATAACTCACCTCTGGCGAAGCAACTCTACTCGCTCGTCCCCGCTTTTGCCCTCGCGCTTGCGGCGGTGGTGATAGGGAGCCTGCTTACACAGAAAGAGGGAACCGAAGGCTAAGCGCCCGCCTGCGAGAAAACGGTCGGTTGCTCGATGGGGCTTGCGTTCTTCATATCCGACGCGCATATTGGCGCAGAAGACGAAGATAGGCGTGAGCGCAAAAACCGCATGCTCGCAAAGTTCTTTGAGAAGGTCTATCGCGAGGGCGAAGTGCTTTTCATCGTCGGCGACTTCTTCGACTTCTGGTTCGACTACAAAGCCGTCCTCTTCACGGAACACTTCGAGGCTCTGTGTTGGCTTCACAGACTTGCCCAGAGAGGGGTTGAGCTTCACGTCTTCGGCGGGAACCACGACTGGTGGTTCAGGGACGACGGGTTCTTTGCCCAAAAGCTTTCGGCAAAGATCTACAGGGAGCCGAGCGTAGTCGAGCTTTTTGGTCGGAGGTTTCTCATCGGTCACGGCGACGGGCTTGCGAGGTCCGACTGGAGCTACAGGCTTCTTCTCCGACCCCTCCTGCGGAACAGGCTTTTGGTCTCCCTTTTCAGGCTTGTTCCCGCCGAGTGGGCGAGGGCGCTTGCTCGTCTGGTCTCGGCTGGCAGCAGAACCTGCGCCGAAAAATACGACCTGAAGCGAAAGCGGAACGAACGCTTCGAACCGGAGTACGAGGAGTTCGCCAGGCGCGCCCTGGCGGAAGACGTCGACTTCGTCGTGCTGGGGCACCTGCACATCCCTGTCGTCAAGGAGTTTGAGGGCGGCGTGTACGTTAACCTCGGCGACTTCTTCGAAAACTTTACCTACGGAAGATACGACGGCGACACAGGCCGGTTCGAGCTTTTGAGGATCGAGCCCTGATAGATATGGGGCGCAAGCCGAACATACTCGTGGTGGGTCTCTTTTGGGGCGACGAGGGCAAGGCGAAGATCGTCGACTTTTTGACCGACGACGCTAACCTCGTCCTCCGCTACCAGGGCGGCGCAAACGCGGGGCACTCCGTCGAGATAGACGGAGAGAGATTCGTCCTGCACCAGGTTCCAACGGGGATCCTCCACCCCGGCAAGCTTTGCGTTTTGGGCGCGGGCATGGTTTTGGACCTTCCTGCGCTCCTCGATGAGCTTGAGGGGCTTCGACGTCGTGGCGTGGAGTGGCGCGGGAGGCTTCTTGTAAGCCCGCGGGCACACCTCGTGCTGCCACACCACAAGATAATGGAGCAGGTTCAGGACGAGCGGGCTGGCATAGGCACAACGCGCCGCGGCATCGGACCGGCGTATATGACGAAAGCCGCGCGGATAGGCATCCGCGTGGGCGATGCCCTCGTCGGAAGGGAGCACCTGACGCGCCTTTTGGACAGATGGCTCGCCGAGATCGGCTCCATGTTCGAGAGGGCGCACAACGTAAGCTTCCCTCCGACGGACGAGGTTGTGGACGAGATCCTCCGGAGCGCCGAGGCGCTGCGGGGCTGCATAAAGCCGATAAGCCCTGTGGTCGACGACGTTGCCAGGAGGGCGGGCGGCGTCCTCGCGGAAGGCGCCCAGGGAACCATGCTTTCGATCAACTGGGGGACGTATCCCTTCGTCACGAGCTCCGAGACGACGGCCGGCGGCGCGTCCGAGGGTGTTGGCGTGGATATCAGGCTTTTCGACACGGTGATAGGTGTTGCCAAGGCGTTCTGCACCCGCGTTGGGAACGGTCCCTTCCCCACCGAAGGGGACGACGCGCTTCAGTCGCGCCTGCGCGGAACGGGCGAGCACGCATACGACGAGTTCGGCTCGACCACCGGTCGACCGCGCCGATGCGGATGGCTCGACGGCGTCATACTTCGCTACTCCTGCCGCATCAACGGCGTCGACGCCGTCGCACTGACGAAGCTCGACGTCCTGTCGGGTATCGACCCACTGATGATCTCGGTGGAGTACGAGGGCTACAAGACCGTTCCCGCAACCTCCGCCGAGCTCGGGAGGGTTAAGCCAAGGTACGAAACGCTCCCCGGCTGGCAGGAGGACATCTCACACATTCGCTCGTTCGATGCGCTCCCCGAAAACGCAAGGCGTTACGTCGCCTTCGTGGAAAAGCTCGCCGGCGCACCGGTGAAATACATAGGCGTCGGTCCAGGTCGAAACGACATCATAGTGCGCAATATATGATCCCCGCCTTGGGCGGCGTCTCCTGGGCGCGCGAAACACCCCAAAATTCCTATTGCCGCGACCCTAACGAGGGCGCAAACGGCTCCCCCACTCTCATAAATAAATCCTTCCACACAGGGCACCCGCAACATGCCCGCCCAAAGAGCCGACGGGAGCACTGCTACGGCGTTCGCCGACGAGCCTTAAGCTGAACGGTGAACTGGTACACCGTTGTGTCGCCGTAGACGCTGACCGACGTGGGGAGCAGAACCTGTAGCCAAAGGTTCTCGCTGAAGGCTGTGGAGTCGCCGCTGGAGTAGCTGTAAAGGACTCCGTGGGTGGGTCCGCCGTAGTAGCCGGCATCGGCGAAGATGAAGGTATCCCTCACGGCGTCAGTGCTTGTGTACGTAAGCGGTGGTCTCGGATCGTCGCTGAAGTGAGCCCTGAGCGCGAAGGTGTCCTTTCCTGCGAAGTCGGCGAGGGTCCAAACGGGATTGTGGTGCGCGGTGTCCTCGGCGACGGGGAAGCCCCGCAGAGCCAGTGTTAGCGTGTCGTCGCCAAGGTTCTTAATCACAAGGACATCGGCGCTGTCCATGGAGACCGTCTGCCCGGGGTCAGCGGTGTCCGCCGACCAAATAGGCAAGCCGGAGTTGGGATTGTAAACCATAAACGATATCGCCGCAGGGACGTACTTCGTCTTCTGGTCGTAGCTCGGGTGATCAGGTTCCTCGTTCGTCGCAAGGTCGTAGGCTTTGACGCGGAAGTAATAGGTTGTGTCCTCCCTCACGACGACGGGGCTTGTTGGGCCAAAAACCGCGCTCGTGAACGAAACGCCGGTGTACCAATCGTACCAAACGGTGGAGTCGTTTACTGCGTACTGGACGTCGTAGTACCTTATGCCCCAGCCCTCTCCGTCCTCGATGGTTGTATCAACGCCGCCCCAGGAGACCACGAAGGATGGCGAATGCGTTATCGTGTCCATCGAATCGATCCAGGACGTCGGATACCGCAGGTCAAGCTCAACGAATCTGTATCCCGGATACAGGACGTAGCTTGAGAGGTCTGTCAGGATCGTGTCGGTTTCGGATGTTCCCCTTCCCACGTTGTCGGCAAGCTTGTAGGGACCACCCCACCTTGCGTTAGGGAACTCGGTTCCGCCGTTTGTGAACGCTCCCCAGCTCAGGTTATAGGTTTGCCCGAACGCCAACGCCACCAGGAGAACGACGCCTACTGGTAAGGTCAACCTAACCATTTATCCCACCTCCCTTCGCTCGATTACGGCAGCTGCCCTGGCTGCGAGCCGCCTGTCCATATTGTGCCGTTGCTTTGCGTGTTGAACGCCCCGCTGAAGGCTCCGGTGCCTGCGGGCGTATACGAATCGAGCACGTTGTAGCTCGCGACCACGCTCGATGTAGCAACGCTGTTGAGGTCGACGCCTGCGCCGCTTGTGCCGCTGCCGACAACGAAGTTCCTCAGGATCTGCGTCCCGCCGGCGTTGACCCAGATGCCGTTGATGTACGCATTCACGACGATGTTGTCCTCGATCACGCCTTGGCACAAAAGCCTTATGCCATCGCCGGCTGTGCCGCCAAAGGCGCCGACCGTCGTGTTTATCTTGTTGTCCTTGATGTAGATCTCGCCGTTGGGACCCGACACAGTGATGCCTATGCCGCAGCTGTCGAGCACGTTGCTAATAACCTCAAACGGACCCGAGCCGTTTATCGAGTAAACCCCGTAGTCCGGTGAGTACTTTATCACGTTCGAACTTACTTCTCCGGCGCACTGATCGAGCCAAATGCCGCCCCCGATAATGGTGTTCGACGTGATGAACACGGTCTGATTCGTTATATTCAGCGCCCTTGTGCCTCCAACGCTGACGAAGTTCCCCTCGAAGTGGAAGAGCGAAAGTGCTCCGGGGTTTACGAAGTCGACCGCAAACGCCCCCGAAAGCTCAAACCTGTTCCCGATGATCGAGGGAGCGACATCTCCGTCCAGCATAATGGCAGCAACGTATCCCGAGAAGTTGTTGTTCGCAATGAGGGGCGCCGACAGCCCCGTCGAGTTGGCGACAATTATCTGACAGTCGGTGAACTCGTTGCCCTCGATCAGGGGGTTCGAGGCATCCATGTAGATGTACGAGGAGCTTGCCAGGTTGTCCTGTATTATGCAGCTGTTGCTTGCGGCAGACACAAGCACCAGGCTGTCGCTTTCGAGGACGCAGTCCGTTACGTGGCAGTTCGCCGTCCCGAAGTTTATCACCGCGTTGCGGATCTCCATCCCGCTTATGCTGGTGTTGGAGCTGAGCGTAATTGTGTTCCCGTTCATATCGAGCACCACGGCGCTTCTGCAAACGCCCCGCAGCTGAACGTACGCGGGAACGGTTATGTTTCCGCCCTCCACGTACTTGCCGGGCTTGACCTCCACGACCCACCGCAGCGAGTCGGAGGAGGACGATATCGCCGCAAGCGCGGCTGAGATCGACGTGTAGTCGCCGCCCTGGAGGGCAACGGTTATCACGTTTGCGGGCTTAGACGGCGTTCCCGGAGGGCGCAGCTTGACGACAAAATCGCCGTGCGCAGGGTGATGGAAGAAGAGCGTATCTCCGTCGCTCCAGAGCCCGGGATCAGCCATCGACGGCGCAGAGCTCTGCGGCGTAAACGACACATACGTCGGATCCACACCGCCAACGACGGTGAGCTTGCCGGGAACATAGGCGTTGCCAGCCTCGTCGACGGTGAAGACATCGGTCCCAACAGAGTTCTGGACCCTGAACGTATCGCCGCCGTCGTTGTCGACGTCGAGCCTGCAGATAAAGTCGCCGTTGGACTGGAAGAGCCCGTTGTCGGAGTGGAAGACGCCGGATCCCAGGGCTACGTTGCCGCTGGGCGACCAGTAGTTGCCGTCGTTCCAGATGCCGTTTCCGCCGCCGGAGTGGCTTACGTACAGCGCAGCGCTCGATGCGTCGTCGGCAAACAGAGACAGCGCACCGTTTGAAGCACCAACGGCGTTTACCTCAACAGCACCCGCATCCGCTACAATGGTCCTTCCGGCTCCACTGCCGCCGCAGTCGTAAGCGCCGTCGAGCGTAACGCAGCCACCCCCTCCTCCGCCGCCGCTTATAACCTGGTCGGACGTGCCGTCCCAGAAGTGGAGCTGCGCAGGGGAGCCGTCGTCCACCCAGATGCCCGGCGTAGGCATCGCGGGCGCGGAACCCTGCGGCGTGAGGGATAAATACGTCGGGTCAATGCCGCCGGAGACCGTAAGCTTCCCGCCGATGTAAACGTTTCGGGCAACATACAGGCTGCCAGCCTCAACTATAACCCGCTCGTCGGAGATGTCGGCAAGTCGCACGTTGTCGATGTAAACGTCGTTGCCGTAGTCACCCGTGAAGAGGAAGCCTATCCTCAGGTCGGTCGCAGAATTGACCGATGCAGGAAGGTAGCAGTAAATCGTCTCCCAAAAGTCCCCTGCCGAGGAGTAACGGTAATAGGTCTGGACATCGTTCCAGGTCGTGCCGCCGTCGGTGGAGTATTGAACGACAACGTTGTCGGTTGCTGTGGGATATGAGTCGTCGTGGAACATATCGAACACAACAGCCGGCGAGGTATACCCAAGCGCGGTCATATCGGTTCCAGCTGTCTGGAACAGTCTCATCTGCGAGCCTGTGGAGCAGGTGTAGGAGTTAAACCTGACAAGCAGCGTTCCCGCAGCGGGCGAGTAACCGTAAGGATGCTTCGTGATCCCTTCGTATGTGATCATTGGTTCGGTGGCGCCCGCTGCAACCGTCACGGTGTCCCAACCTGCAGGCGGCGTGGTCGAGTCGGAAACGTCCTCAAAACTCTCGCTCCAGGCCATGGCAAGGGTGTTGTAGTCTCCAAACCTGCCTGCGCCGCTTATCCAGAAGTCGGCGGTCTGGGCAGAGCTTATCTGATTCCGGATGTAGTCGCCCGGCGAACCGAACGTGTCCACCGAAGCCTTGAGCTCATCTATCGCTTCCTGCACGTTTGCGGCAGAAAGACCGCTTGCGGAGTTGTCGTATCCAACTATCGCAGCGCCGCCGCTTGTGCGCAAACCAACGCCGTCGAACAAAACATCGCCCGACGGAGTGTTGAGCTCAAGGTTGCCCGAAGAACCGTTGGCAACTATCGAAGGCGCCGGAGTGCTGTAAGTTATATAGTAAATCCTTATGTTGTCCACCATCCAGTAATACGCCCAGCTTCCGCCGTCGTCGTACTTGAACTTTATCTGGAAGTTGGCGTTGGCGTAGGCGCTTATGTCGAAGGTCTGTATGGTGGAGTCGTCGGCATCATAGGTTGCCAAAAGCTGCCAAGTCGTGCCGTCGTAAACGAAAAGACTGCAGACGTCGCCCGAATAATGGTTGTACCAGTGGTTGAACTCCAGATATATCGGATTTCCCACATACGGCGAGAGGTCTATTACGGGGGAGATCGCGCTTGCGGACGTCAAAGCACCCCAACCAGCGTAGTCGTCGTCGACGGAGAGGAAAACGCCAGTGCATCCACCGCGCGGCGTGAGCCCACCGGGGTTGGCTATGGTCCAAACCGCGCCGCCCGAAAGGTAGTCTGTGGTGTCCCAGTCGGATATATCACCGTCCTCGAAGTCGTCGGTCCAGATGTCGTGCTCGGTCGCTGCCATATAGACGCCGAAGCTCCCGTGCTGCTCCACCCAGAACTTCGCGGGCTGCGCAACGGTATCCTGGTTCCAGATGAAGTCGGAGTCGTTTACAGTGCCGCCGCCGGTAGGCCAGCTCGAGCGCCAAACGCCGCCAAGCTCGATCGAGTCCGCCGAAAGACCTATAACGCTTGTGACGCCGCTTTCGCTGACGTCGAGGAGCACGTTGTCGGCGTCGTCGCGAACGCGGAAGTGATTGGTTGTCGACGACCCACCGCCACGGTCAACCTGAATATTGACGTCAGCCGTGGAGTAAAACCTCACCGAAGAGGCGCCGCTTATCCTAAAGTCGCCCGAGCAGTATATAGCCGGACCCGTCGAGTCGTTGCGGGCGTAGATGGCGGCGTAGTTGTCGTCGTTGTTTATGGCGGTTATAGCTGATCCGCCGTTGTAGGGCGCAATAACGGTGACAGGGCGTCCGCTTGCGGTATGTACTGTATCACCGCGGTCATAAGCTTTCTGCAGCCCAAAGTGCCGGAGCGAGTCGGCAAGCTCATCCAGCGCCCCCTGGACCGTTGCCGCGAAAAGACCGCTCCCAAGGTGATCGTAGGCGACATCCGAAGCCCGCATGAAACGCGCCGTGTCGGCAACGAACGCACTGTCGCTTTGGATGGCATGGTCAGCCCACATCGCCCTGAACTCGGCGTTTACGGGCTGTCTGGGCGCAAGGGTGACCCAACCCCCGCCGGAATTGATGGAGACCTGAATGAACAGCGGCGACCTCGCAAAAGGCGGCGGCACGTTCAGGTCAAACACCGCCGAAAAAAGCCCACGACAGACAACAACGTTGCCAACGGTGTCGGCGTCGACGAGGGTCCCACCGGTTGGCGCATCGTATATCGCAAGCGCCATCGCGACCGTGTCGTTAACGCCAACGCCGGTAAGGTCGGTGAGCTTCCCCTGGTACGAAACGGGCAACGCCCAAGCCGAAAACGCCAAAAGACCCGCTAAAGCAATGAAAGCACCTCTCACCTCTCCCTCCTTGTTTTGTCCACCATCAACCCAAAAAACGCCGAAAATAAGCCGTGTCAAGGGCTTTTTCACACGCCAGAGGAGAAACGGGAACCGACGACAACACAATATATTGTGGTAATCAATGAATTATAGCCCTAAATAATGTATTTTTTCCTTGACAACGCGGAGCTGGAGGCTAAATTGGGTTTCGCCCACATCAAAACAAAGGAGGATCTATGAGGACCCTTTTGTGCGTGCTCGTGCTTTCGGGGCTGGTTGCGGCTCAGGGCGCCGACCCAACCGACACGATGAAGGTCTACACAGGCGGGGAGCTCACCGTTTTCGAGGAGCGCTTCGTCGCTTCGCCCGCGGCGAGATTCGTCCCGGCGGAGATCGTCACCGACAGCGCGATAATACGCAACAAGGACGGGACACTGGCTGAGCTTTTGAGAACGGACTGCGGTGTGTACGTGAAGTCGGGTCAGCTGCCCGAAACCGAAGCCACGCCGTTCATCTTAGGCGGCGGCTTTTCTCACCTTCGGGTGCTGCTCGATGGTGTTCCGGTGTCGTTTCCGCAGCTTGGCGGGTTCAGCCTGACCTATCAGCCCATCTGGTCGCTGGGCGCGGTCGAGGTTGTGCCCGGCGCGCACTCCGCGCTCTACGGCACAGGCGGGATGGCGGGGGCGATAAACCTCCGCACGGCGATCCCCGCGAAGGAGGGCGCGATCACAAACATACAGCTCGCACAGGGCTCGAACAACCTCGACTGGCTTGCGGTGCGTATGGATCACCATATCTTCGAACGTGTTGGCGTGCACGTTTCGGGCTCGAGGCTTTCGGTTGAGGGCGAGGAGCCAGGCGAAAAGTCAAGAAGCGAGGACCTTGCCGCCAAGCTCTTCGGGGCGCTTTCAAGCAGCTGGAGCGTTGAGGCGCACCTGCAGTCGCACGCAGGCTGGCTCGATTACCTCTACGGGCACAGGAAGGACGACGTCTCGATAGGTGCTGCGCACGTCAACGGCTCCGTTGCCGGCGTTCTTCTGAGGGCGACCGCACAGATCGAGCGATACAAACAAAAGTACCAAAGCGACTTCGGCACCTTCGAGCACAAAGCCGACGTGGTAACTGAGGACCTTCGCGCGCAATGGGACGTCTCCTCCGCCTTAAGGCAGCTTTTCTTCGTTCAGGCGAAGCAGCATGGGCTTTCGAGCACATCGAGCGGCGAGCACAGCGTTTGGTGGGCGGCGGGCGGCACGCAGCTTGCGGCAGAGGGTGAAAGGTTTTCGGGGATGCTTTCGGCTCGCGTCGACAGGGGCATCACGGGTGATGTCGCCCCAAGCGTCGGTTTGGGCGCAAGGATCGATACAAAGGGCGGGTTCTTCGCCGCCGCATCCGCGGGAACGGGCTTCAGAACGCCCACGCCAAACGACCTCTGGTGGCAGAGAACCGTCGACTTCATATTCTACGAGCCCGTCGTCGACTCCACCGGCGATACGGTGGACTGGGCGCCTGCAACGGTCTACATCTCGCAGGGAAACGAAGAGCTTGACTGCGAGAGATCACTGACCATCACCCTCACCGGCGGTCGCGAAGGCAAAGGGTTTTCCGCAAGAGCAACGGGGTTTTTCGCGAAGTATCGAAACCTGATCTCGTGGGAGCCGGAGTATATCTTCTGCGAGTCGGATGCGGATACGGTGATCTATTCCCCCTCGAACGTGAGCGCGGCGCACGTTTGGGGCGCAAAGCTCGACCTGAAGGCCAGTCCCACAGGCTGGCTTCGTTTGGGCGCAAGCTGCACATATACGCTGGCTGAGGACTCCTCCGGCGCTCCCCTGCCCGAAAGACCGGAGCTTTTCGCAACGGCGTTCGAAACCTTCGAAAAGGGATTCTGGGAGGGCGAGCTGCGCCTCCTCCTGCGCCTGGAGGAAACCTACACGGGGAAGATACACCGCTCCACAGGCGACGTCACACCGGGTTTTGAGGTCAACCTGAGGGCTTCGGTCAGGTACCTCGACTTCGAGGTCTTCGTCGTGGGCGAGAACCTCACCGACAACCGCTACGAGCTCTACGACGGTCGCAAAAACCTTGGAGCTCGCTGGCGTTTCGGCGTAAACTGGTCGTTTGCGGACTGAGCCAAAAAGTTCTTGTCTTTTGAGCCTCCCCGGCTTATTGTTTACCGTCAAGGATCAGGTGAGGGGGGAGCGCGATGCCGAATTCGCCGGAATACATCCGCACAAGCCTTGCCGCCGCGATGACCCTCAAGCTGCGGAGGGGGCTTTTCTGGCGCAACGCCAGGCTCTATTGCATAAACCTCCTTCTGGTTTACGACCAGCCCTGCGCTGGCAACTGCGCCTACTGCGGTCTTCACAGGCAGCGCCAGGAGCCCAAACACGCCCCTTACAGCGCCCGCAGCCTCAAACGCCCCGACAAAACCTTCATCAGGGTCGACTGGCCTATATACCCAACCGAGCTTGTGGTGGAGCGCACCGCCGAGCTTGAGGAGGAACAAAACCTCCAGCGCGTCTGCATCTCGATGCTTACGAGGCGCGAAGCCGTCGAGGACACGATAGAAGTCATCAGGATGTACCGCCAGCGCACCGATATACCCATATCGGTTCTGGCGTCGCCCATGGTGACGACGAAGGCTGATCTCGTTCGCTTTCGCGAGGCGGGCGCCGACAAACTCGGCGTAGCCATCGATGCTGCAACGCCCGAGCTTTTTGAAAAGCATCGCGGAAAACCCCGCGGAGCGCCCCACAGGTGGGAAAGGTACTGGGAGTTCTTCTGCGAGGGCATTGAGGTTTTCGGCAAGGGCAACGTCGGAACTCACTTCATCGTCGGCCTGGGCGAGACGGAGAAGGAAATGGTCGCAGCCATCCAGAGGACCCGCGACCTGGGCGGAGACACACATCTCTTCTCCTTCTACCCCGAGGAGGGCTCCGACATGGAGGACGTTGATCCCCCGCCTGTGGACCAGTATCGGCGCGTTCAGCTCGCCCGTTACATCATCGACAACGGCATCGCAAGCTTCGACGATATGGACTTCGACGAGGATGGTCGCATCGTCCACTTCGGCGTAAGCGAGGCTGAGCTCGACGAGATCATCGACAGCGGCTATCCGTTTATGACCTCAGGCTGCGTCGGCAAGGACGGCAAGACGGTTGCCTGCAATCGCCCCTTCGGAAACTCCCGACCCGGTCCCGACCTCAGGAACTACCCGTTCCGACCTAACAAGGAGGACATCGCCCTCATCCGCTCCCAGCTTGGGCTGCCTGTGAAGTCGAGGGTTTAGCCGGCGGTGGGGATGCCTGGAGCCCGGGGAGATGACCTTGGCGAGGACAAAGGGCACAACGATAATCGGCATGGTGCGTGACGGCAAGGCTGTGATAGCCGGCGACGGTCAGGTCACCCTCGACGACGTCATCGTCAAGCACAACTCGCAGAAGGTTCGTTTTCTTGCCGACGGGTCGGTTCTTGCGGGTTTCGCTGGAGCCGCCGCGGACGGCTTGGCGCTGCTGTCGAGGTTCGAGGAAAAGCTTTCTGCGCACAACGACCTTTTGCGGGCGGCTGTGGAGCTTGCCAAGGATTGGCGCACCGACCGCTACCTGCGAAGGCTCGAGGCGGAGCTCGTGGTCCTCGACAGGGAGCGCGCCCTGCTTATGACTGGCGCAGGCGACGTCCTCGAGCCTGAGGACGGAATAATCGCCATAGGCTCCGGAGCAGGCTACGCCCTGGCAGCGGCAAGAGCCCTGGTCAAACACGCTCCCAAAATGCCCATAAAAAGGATAGTCGAAGAGGCTATACGCATAGCCGCCCAGATATGCATCTACACCAACGAGAACATAACAATTCTTGAGCTTGGATGAGGTGCTGCGATGGGGTCGCGCGTAGCCGTTGTGAAGACAAAGCCCGAGACCGTTCTCGCCGATATCGAGCGGGCGTGTGAGCTTGCCGAAATGAAAAAATTCATCGACCCGAGCGCAACCACAATCCTCAAGGATAACATATCTTGGCACCTGCCCTTCCCAGGGGCGAACTCTACGCCGTGGCAGATAGAGGGAACGATAAACGCCCTGCGGTCCATAGGCGCGGGGGACATTGTAGCCGTCGAGAACAACACCGTCGTCACAAACCCATTCAAGGGCGAAAAGCTTTTGCTTTTCGAGGGGGTCTACAAAAAGTACAACATCCCGGTCCTCTACAACTTCCGGGATATCGAGTGGGTCAGGTATGAGCCGAAGTTTAGAACCCGTGCTCTGCACAAGGTTTACGGCGACAAGCTTTATCTTCCCGAGTATTTCTTCGGCAAGAACATAGTGCACCTTCCGACGATGAAGACCCATATCTATACGACGACCACGGGCGCGATGAAGAACGCCTTCGGCGGGCTCCTCAGCACGAAGCGGCACTACACCCACACCTGGATCCACGAAACGCTCGTCGACCTTCTGCACATCCAGAAGGATATACACAGCGGGCTTTTCGCTGTGATGGACGGCACGACCTCAGCCGATGGTCCCGGTCCCCGGACGATGCGACCGCACGTGACGAACCTCATACTGGCAAGCGGAGACATGGTCGCGATAGACGCCGTGGCTGCAAAGCTTATGGGGTTTGATCCGATGTCTATAAAGTACATCGCGCTGGCGACGGAGGACGGGCTTGGGACGGGTCGAACCGACCAGATCGAGCTTGTGGGCGACGACGTCTCGGATATAGAGCTGCATTACTTCGTTGGCGACAACCTCGCCTCAATGGCGGGCGACCTGCTGTGGTTCGGACCGCTTAAGTGGGCTCAGTGGTTCTTCTTCCACACGCCCGTGGTATACATCTTCGTCTTCGCCTCGTTTATATACCACGACTACGTCTGGTACCCCCTCAAGGGCAGGCGCATCTTCAAGGACTGGCTTTCCGGAACCGGGTGGGGCAAGCTTTACAGGGATTACGCGAGGCTCCAGGAGGAGCTCACCGGCGAACGTGTCGAATGGCTCAGCTGGTAGACCTGGCATCCTGCAGAGGACTTTTAGCGACGCGCCTTTTTGCCTTCCCGTTCGGTCGAAGCCCCAGCCCTCACAATGTCTTCTTCCTCAACAACTTAGCGCCCGCGCCTCACGTGCCTAATCAATCGCGGAGGCGTTAAATGCGCAGCTTGCCCTTCTCCATAACGAGCTTTCCGTCGAGCCAGAGGTTTGGGGAAAGGATTATCCCGTCGAGGTGGCTTTGCACGTGCACGTTGCCGCCCATCGAGGCGTTGTCGCCCAGGGCGATGTGCACCGTCCCGAGCACCTTTTCGTCCTCGAGGATGTTTCCGCAAAGCCTTGCCGCTGGGTTGGTGCCTATCCCGAGCTCGGCTATGTTCCGCGCCTCCTTCGGGAACTGAGAGAGCACGCCGGTGAGGTAGCTTGCTGCGCGCCCACCGTCTATCTCGGTGGCGTAGCCGTCGACGACGCGGATCGTGATGTAGTCGTCGCGCTCGAGGATGCCGGTGTCGCCTATCGCGCCGTCGATGACGATGACGCCGTTGGCGCTGCCCTCCACGGGAGCGATGTAAGCCTCACCGGCTGGGAGGTTGCCGAAATCGCCGGGGTTGTGGTAGAGCCCGGTATCCGGCAGACCGCGCCTGCCCTCGAGGGACATGACTATGTCCGTTCCGTGCTCGGAAGTTACGCGCGCAGTTTTGGCTGCGGACAGCATATCGGCGAGTTTGCGCGAAAGTTCGGCTATCTTCCTGTAGTCCGTAACCATGGCGCGGACGAACGTTTCCCTCAGTATCCCCGGCATGGTTGCGATGCGGGCACCCGCTTCGCACGCGGCGCGGCGCGCCTGGGTGTGTGTGAGGGAGCGGAAGGTCGGCGCAAGCACAACGTCGACCCTGCCCATAAGCTCCGCGATCTGCTCGGGCGGCTCCTGCCCGTGGTGCTCGCGCGGTATCATCTCGACCAAAAACGCCTCACGGCACCGCTCCTTCGCAGCCTCGAAGAGAGCATAGCCTATCTCGCGCTCCAGCTGATCAGTGACGATGAGAACCGTCTCGTTTTTGCCAACGGCCATGCACTGCTCGATCGCCACCACAGAAGCCTTATGGAATCTGTCTTCCATCGCTACCTCCCTTAAAGCTTAACGGGCGGCTCCTCCCCCGCAAGCTCCCAGAGCAGGCGGAGGTTGCGTTTGTCCATATCGTTTTCCTTTGGCGTCTCCAGAACTTTCGGCACCCCCTTGAGGCGCTCATCGCGCATTATCATCCCAAAGGGCTCGGTGCCGATGAAGCCTTTACCTATGTGCTCATGCCGATCCTTGTGTGAGCCAAGAGGATGCTTTGAATCGTTCATGTGGATTATAACGAGTCTGTCGAAGCCTATTATCTTGTCGAACAGACGCCACATCTCTTCGTATCCATCGGGGTTTGTGAAGTCGTATCCTGCGGCGAAGGCGTGGCAGGT
The DNA here is from genome assembly GCA_965552135.1 of uncultured bacterium. GTDB lineage: Bacteria > UBP14 > UBA6098 > B30-G16 > B30-G16 > CBEVQY01. Next base: position 35,527 of record CBEVQY010000015.1, read on the forward strand.
GTCGAAGGCGACGCGAAGCTTTTCGGGAAAGTTGCTTTGGTCGATTATCTCCCGCAGGTGCTCGAACTTCCAGCCGATGTTTGCGCCGGAGCCGGCGGTCGTCTCGAGGGCTATGTTGACCGAGAAATCGTTACGCTCGTAGATGTAGTTGATCGCCTCGGCAACGCGCCTTATACCCCACTCCTCGCCCTGATCGTGGGGGGAGCCGGGGTGAACGACTATGTGCGGTATTCCCAGCGCATCGCAGCGAGCCATCTCCTCCGCCATCGCGTCGATGTAGCGCCCCCATTTCTCGTCGTCCGGCGCAGCCAGGTTTATCAGGTACCCCGTGTGCGCGATGACCGATTGCACGATCCTGCTTCGCGCAAGCTTTTCGTGCCAAAGCCGTATCGTTTCGTCGTCGAGGGGCTTGTCAAAAAGCTTTCGCGCCGACTTGACGAAGAGCTGGAAAGCTGTGCACCCAAGCTGCTCCGCCCTGTCGATGGCGAAGTGCACACCACCCGCTATCGACATATGCGCGCCTATCAGTTCCATCCCATCCCCCCTATCCTGCGAGTCTTCGTGCTGCCACGTTTATGGGATCCCACACCGTTCCCACGGGTGGGGAGTATGGTATGTCGAGGTATGCAAGGTCGTCGGCGGTCATTCTGTTGGCGACCGCTGCGGCGATGAGGTCGAACCGCTTTATGCTCTGCCAGGGTCCCACAAATTGCCCCCCAAGGATTCTGCCCGTCTCGGCGTCGGCGTAGAGGTGGACGAAGACGGGCTTGCTTGCCGGATAGTAGTGTGAGCACGAGGACGCCTTCACCGTGGTCTCCACGAGCCTCCAGCCGAGCCGCTTCGCCTCATCCTTCGGAACGCCGACCACGCAAACAGCCAGATCGAAGAACTTCGCCACCGACGCCCTAACGATCCCTTTAAACTGGGTTACCTTTCCCGCCAGCGCATATCCTGTGGCTCTGCCCTGCCTGTTCGCGACGGTGCCCAACGGAACCCAAATCCATCTCCCCGTAACGATGTCTCTTACCTGGGCGCAGTCTCCGACGGCGTAGATGTTGGGCGCGGAGGTTTGCCCCTGCAGGTCGACGTACACCGCGTTTGCCGCACCCAGCTCGAGCCCGATTCGCTCCGCAAGCGTCACATTGGGATGTACGCCGACGGCGATGAGAACGAGATCAGCTTCGTAAACATCGCCGCTTTCTGTGTGGACGGCGCGGGCTCGACCGCCGGAGGTCTCGACCGCGGCAACGCTCTGCCCAAGCACAAACTCAACGCCGTGCCTCTCCCCCTCCGACACAATTGCGTCCCTGAGGGCGTTTTCGCACAGGCGCATAACGGTTGGGAGCATCTCGATCACGGTAACCGACATCCCGCGGGCGGAGAGAGCCTCTGCCATCTCGATGCCCACGTAGCCAGCTCCAACGACCACAGCGCGTCTCGGAGAGTTCGCCTCGATGTACTTAAGCATCTTCTCAGCATCCGGCAGTGACCTCAGCGTGAACACGCCCTCGGCGTCGACTCCGGGGAGGTTTGGCACAACGGGCTTTGCGCCGGTGGCGATGACGAGCTTGCCGTACTCGATCTCGAAGGTTCGGTCGTTCTGGATGTCGCGCACGAGTGCCCTTCGCCCGTTCCGGTCGACCTCCTCAACGCGATGGAAGACCAAAGCCTCCACAGCCTTCTTCTCCAGCGCCGACTTCGGCGTGAGGACCAAAAGCTCATCCAGCGACTTGGTTTCGCCTGAGATGAGGTAGGGGATCCCGCACGCCGCGAAGGATATGTACGGTCCGGCTTCGACGACGACGACTCTCCAGTCGCGCCGTGCTCTTTTGGCGGCGGCGGCAACGCTCATGCCGCCTGCCCCACCGCCGACAACCAAAACGTCCGCCCTGTTCATCTCTCACCTTCCAGAATGTATTCGTAAAGTTCGTCGAGCTTTTTGGCGAAAGCCTGCGGCGAAAACCGCCGGACGATGCTCTCCCTGCCCAATCTCCCCAATTTAGCCGCGATCTCGGGATTTTCCAGCAGATAAATTATCTTTTGCGCGATGGCTTTCGGCGCCGGTTCGACGATGAATCCGCCGCCTTCGGCGAGTATCTCGATCGGTCCGCCGAGGGATGACGTGACCACAGGCGCAGCGCACGCCATCGCCTCTGCGATGACGCGCCCGAAACCCTCGTGCAGGGCGGTGTGGACGAAGACCGAGCAGGCGCGGTAGAGCTCGGCGAGGTCGTCGACGCGACCGAGGAAGTCGACCCTCCGGCCAAGCCCGAGCTTTACAGCAAGTTCCTTCACCTTCGGAAGCTGTGGTCCGTCGCCGGCGAGAAGCATCCTCGCCCCGGGGAACCTCTGCGCGACGATGGAAAACGCCCGCAGGGCAAGCGCCTGGCGCTTTTGGCGGTCGAACCTGCCCACCGAAAGCACAAGCCCGCTCCGCCGCGCCGAAGGATCGGGCGTGAGGCTTTGCGTGTCTATCATCTCGTGGACGATGAAGACCCTGCGCAGGTCACAGACGCCGTGGTAGCTCAAAAAGTCCTTTCTGAGCGGCTCCGACGCGAACGCGACGGCATCTGCCGCAGAAAGCCCCCTGCGGATGAAGTGCGACGCCACGGGCTTCGCCCTGAACCTGTCTCGCCCGCACACGAAGACGACGAAAGGCTTCCCCAACGATTTCACCGCACGTCCTATGTGTGCGTTGAGGATGTCGGAGTAGGACACGACGACGTGCGGGTCGAAGCGCGACGTCGCCTCGGCGACCGCCTCCGCAACCCGGCGCCTGTGGAGGGGCAAAAAGACGACCTTGCGGAGCGGGAGAAGCCTTTCCTGCATCACGTCGGCGCCCGGGACAGTGGGGATCTTAGCATTACCGAACGGCGTGAAGAGTACGGAAACGCTCGCCCCACGCGAAAGCACATAGCGAACGTGGTTCAACATCGAGACAAACGCACCCCCATCGACTATCGAGCTTACGAACAAAACCCTTTTCCCCTCAAGCGTCATCGCAGAAAAGTCTGTATATGGAGTCGAGTTTTCTTCCGACGGCCTCGGCGCTGAAGTTCCGACAGGCATAGCCCCTTATCCGCTCCGGCGAGTAGTCTGCGTGATGGTGCAGCATGCGGGATATAGCCTCCGCAAGCCCTTTGGGGTCCTTTGGCTCGACGAGGATTCCGCAGAAAGGTTTCAGTACGTCCGGCACACCGCCGACCCTCGTTGCGACGGCTGGCAGTCCGCTTGCGAAAGCCTCCAGGAGCACGCAGGGGAGGTTCTCGAAGAGGCTCGGCAGAACGAAGAAATCCGCCCGCCGCATGCGCCGAGCGACCTCCTCCTTCGGCGCAAAGCCTGCGAAGGTGACCCTTTCGCCAAGCCCAAGCCTGTGGGCAAGATCTTGGTGCTCCTCCCTCTTTGCGCCGTCGCCCACGATGGTCAGGTGGTAAGGGACGGTGTCGTCGAGCAAGGCAAGAGCTTTAAGCAGGACGTCCACGCCCTTTACCTCGACCTGGCTTGCCACAAGCAGGATCTCCTTGGCACCGTTTTTTCTCCTCCCGCGCGGCGCCGGGCGAAAGAGCTTTGGGTCGATGGCGTTGGGGACGATGAAGAAGCGGTTCCTCACGCCAAGCTCCTCGAGCGTTCGCCTCATGTGGTCGCACACCGGCAGGACGGCATTGGCGCGGTTCATGGCGAAGCGCAGCTCAGCCCGCTGAAGGGGACCGAACTGACTCATCTCGAGCGCCGACCAGTGCTCCGTGATCAAAAACGGAACCCGAAGGAGCCTTGCGAGCATCCACGCGACGATGCCGGCTTTGTAGACGTGGGCGTGGATCACGTCGGGTCGCCATCCCTCCCCAGCCAGCCTGCGGAGAACAACGACGGCGCCGAGGAAGTGAAAGAGCTTTTCCATAAACGAGCGCGGCAGCGCAAGCAAACGCTTCAGGAGGAACTTTATGCCCTCCCGCCTTCCCAAAGACGCCGGTCCGCTGTCCACACCGGTCAGTGATGCATAAAGCTTTGCGCCAAAGCCAGCGCACCTTATCTCGAAAATCCTAACCCCGTCGCGCCAATACTCGAAGATCCTGAAAAGGTAGCGCGGATGAGGGAAGAGCGAGATCACGACGACGTCGTCGTAGGGAACGAGGCTTTTGGCGTGCTCGTGGACGAAGGTGCCGCGCATGGGGTTTTTCTCGTTAGGAAACCACGCCGGAAGGAAGAGAACCCTGAGGCGCCTTCTTTCCTTCGAAGCTCGGTCGGTCATACCTGTACAAAACTGAATACATTATCCCCAAGCCGATCCACTCGTAGTTCGCGTCGGCAAACGGGCTGTTGATGAGAGAAATAATTATTCGATAAGCCCACATAAGCAACCCCAATTCGAGCAAAATGATCCGGGGGCGCCGCGTCCTGAAGTTTTCGACGTAAATCTTCGCCGCCTTCACGGGCAGAAGGAACACCGTCACGATGTAGAGAACAAGCCCCACAGCGCCAAGCTCGGTGTAGGCGACGGCGAAGTTGTTGTGCGCATGCTCGATGTACTTGAGCATCTGCGGCAAAAAGACCGAAAAGCCACCCATCCCAACGCCGCGGATGGGGGGAACATCGCCGAGGTGCCTCAGACAGGAGCGCCAGATTATCCCCCTTATCACGAAGGAGAGCTCCGGAAGCCTCTTTATGTAGCTTATCCTCAGGAACATAAAGCTTCCCGGCAGGAACACGATCACGCTCGCGATCACGCACGCGACGGCAACCACCTTAAGCGCGGCATTCGTCCTCGAGAAGAAGACGAGGTAAAACACGGCAAGCGCCATAGCCACCAGAAATGGCGCCCTCGTCGCCGAAAGCGTGAGGAAGTAGACGTTTCCCACAAGCATCGGCAGGATTAAGAGCTTTTGCCACGGCTTCGACTTGTCGAGCATCCAGATGAGGAAGAGGAGCATAAATCCCATGGCGCGGGCGTATGCGAGGACGTCGTTCGCCGGTGCGAACCTCTCGAAGACGGAGCGCTTCGCCTCGGGCAGGGCGAAGAACGAAAGCACGATGAAAAGCGCCCCCAGCGCCAAAAGCGAGTTCAGAAAGCGCGAGACCGTTTTTTCGTCTGTCTTTCGAAAAGCTACTGCGACGAGCGCAGCCGGGACAACGCATGCGCCGACCCAACTTGCCCACTGCGCGCGCCCAAGCACCTGATCAGGCGTCCAGAAAAGGCTTGCAGCAGACCACAGAACAAAAAGCAGAACCGAAACCGAAAGCCAATCGACCCTTATGGGCGAAAGCATTCCGCGCAGCCAAAAACCGCATAGCGCCAGGACCGCAACGATCCCCATAAGCGCGAGGACGACGTAGCCGCTCTCTATTCTAAGCAGCGCGCGGTAGAAAGCCGAGCCGTATATGAACGACGCCACCGCCGCTTCGGGGAGGACCAGGATCCCCACGACGGCGCACACGGCGGCGACAGCCGCCAACGGAGCAGCCCAATGGGCAGCCGAAAGCGAAACCAAAAAGGCCGAGACAAGGTAGTGAAGTCGCTTCGACAGCCTCAGGTGCGCAAAAAGCCTATGGAGCATAAACGACCTTCCAGGCTTTTTTGCCCGCGCGGATGATGTAGACGCCGGGCTTGATCCCCCGCGGGCGCCAAAGGATCACGTCGTCTCGCGGCGAAACCTCGTCGACCAAACGACCGGAGATATCAAAAACACAAAGCTTCTCTCTGCTGTGGGGCAGCCGAACCTGCCGTGAGAATGGGTTAGGGAAAGGAGCAACGTCGACCCTACCGGCTGGCGCTTCCCCAAAGACCTCAGAGGGAGGCGCGAGAACGAAGCTGTAAATCGTATCGTAGTCCACAGTCACGACGCCATCGTCGACTGTGTCGGGTCGGATGACGTAGCCCACAAGCGTCCCGCTCTGGTAGAGCTGCACAAGCAGGAAATGAAAAAAACTTCCGCCGTATGGCGCGCCGTATATCCACGGGGTGAGCATGGCGCCGGCACCACCGGTGATCAAATACGTCACGTCGCCGTAAAGGTCGTTGTGTGGAGTCCAGCGGTCGTAGCAGTGAATGTGTCCGCAGAAGCAAACGTAGACGTTGTAGTCCCTGAGAAGGTCAGTGAAGCGCTCCGTCAGGCTTTCATCATACCCCGGCGAGTAAAAGGGTCCACCGACGACGCCCACCGTTATGTGACCCGAGAGATATGGCGGAGCGTGAACAAACACGAACTTGTATCCGTCCCACTCGGCGAGGCGCTCCTCGAGCCAGTCGAGCTGCTCATCCGTGAACTTGTAGTAGACGTTTTCGGTTCCCGAAACGACCGTGGATGCGGGGTAGCAATCGGTGAGCGCGATGAACCTGGCGACGCCAAGGTCGAAGAAAAAATCCGGCGGACCAAACCACTCGTGGAACCTCTCCCAGCCCAGGGAGTCGTTGATTTCGTGGTTTCCCATCACCGTAAGCCACGGCGCGTCGATGGAGTCGATGGATTCAATATACCTCTGGTATCCAGCTGAATCGCCGCCGGCGGCATGGTCACCGGTCGTTATGACGAAATCGATGCTGTCGGAGAGATGGTCTATCTGCGAAAGTATTGCGCGGAAGATGGGGCAAACGCTGTAGTTATCCCCGAGGACGCAAAAGCTTATGGGGTATTCGCCGTCCCAGCGCGCCAAAATGCGCTCGATAACGTAGGAGTTTGGGTGATTTTGCGCGCAAACAATCCCGCCCACAAGAACAGCAGAAGCAAAGATAATAAAGGACCCCCACCTCATTTCGGTCTCCTTACGAAAACCCTCTTCTGCGTCGCCTGCTTAGCCTCGAGTATGAACTGCTTATACCTTTCGAACTCGTAGGATGGGATGATCCTCTCCTTCAGGCGAAAGCGCAAATGAGCCTCCAACGCTCCTTTTCTCTTGTTGAACTCCAGCAGGAAGTCGGCGTACGGTTCGCACGAAAGCTCGACGTCGTCGGGCAGGGCAACTACCTTTGCGCCCTTGGGAAGCTTGATCCGCACGAAGTACTCGGTCTGCTTGGGACAGAAATATTCGATGTCGAAGCGGCGCTTCTCGAGATACACCTCCCTAAACCCCAGCATCGCCCTCTCGATGCCCGGCAAGGTTATGATCCACAGGTCGCCCGCCGTCGTGGGGAACGAGTCGACAGACATCGAAGCCCACTCGACAAGCTGGCTGTCGAGGTCGGAGAGCCCAAGCAGGGCAAACGAGTCAAGGGATGCTCTTGGGAAGTGTGAGTTCATCCAGTTGGCAAAGATCTGCTCGTATCGCTCGGGTTGCTGCCACTCCCACCACGCCCTGTAGCTTGCTTCCCTCATCCCCATGGGGATCGACCTGAAGGTTGCCTTCGCCGAGCCGTCGGCGCCGAGGTCGACGTCGATCTCAAAGCGCTCGAGGTTGTCCTCGGGGGCGTTTGTGCTCGTCATGCCGACCTCGCGTGCCAAAGCATCGACGAACGAAACGCCCTGGTCGTCGCAGCGGAAGTAGGGGAATTTGCTCGCCCTGTCGGTGGGATCGAGGAACAGCGTGCGACCGTCGGGCATAAAGACCCTGGTTATCGCGTGGTTGCCGTCGAGGGAAGGGATGCAGCGATCAACCGTCTCGTCTGTGTTGGTCATTATTATGATCGGATGCGCCTCCACGCCTATTACGCCAAGCATCGTGCACAAAAGGATGGACTTGTCGGTGCAGTCGCCGTAGCCGTTCTCGAAGGTCTCGCCCGCAGGATGTCCCGTCTGACCAGACGAAATGCTGCCCTTTATCGAAATATATTGTATCTCCCTCTGCACCCAGCGATAGATTCGGTCTATCTTCTTCTCAAGACCCTCAACATCTCCCACAAGCTCGTCCACCTTAGCCTCGATCTGCGGCGTTGGCTTCATCCTTGCCCGCTGGAGCTTCCCCAGCCAGTCGAAGATGTAGTCCCATCCGGGCAGGATGGAGCACTCGAGGTGTGGCACGACGTCGCCGTAGTCAGGCATTCTGTCCTCCGGCGTTAGCGGCGGGAGGTTCTTCATGTGCCATATCCAGACGCGAGCGGTGTCCTCGTCGATGATCTGCGGCTCGGCAGCCTTTATGGCGCCAAGCGAGCTTTCGAACCAGCGCCCAAGGCTCGTATCGGCGTAGACGATGTGATCGGGCAAAAACCCCTCAAGCTCCTTCTTGCCCTCCACAAAACAGAACTGGCTCATCTCGGACGTCCCCAAGTAGATGAGCGAGCCGAAGGCACCGGGCGGGTTCTTCAGTATGTAGTAAAGCTCCTTCGGCTTGGGCAGTCTGATCTCCACACGGGAGGAGTAAACCGGCTCCTCGCTCTGAAAGTACCACGACGGGAAGTAAAGCGCGGTGTCATAGGGGTTGTACGTCTCGGTTTCGTATAGATACTCGACTATCGCCCCCTCCTGCACGCCGGGGATGGAGAGCGTGTAAAGTTTTCCGTAACCGAAGGAGACGTTATCCTCCGCCAGCGGGGCTATGGTTGCCTTGGACGTGTCGGCGTAGATGACCTTTCCGTCGGGCAGGATGGTTCTCGCGAAAAGGACGCGCGCCGTGCTCCTGCCCTCGTTTATGAAGAGCGTTTGTGTGCCCCACCCAAGCGTCGAGGACTTAAGTATCTTGCCTGCGAAGTGATATCGATAAAGCCTCGTTCCGTCGGACCGTAGGATGAACTGACCGTGGTCGAACATAATAAGTCCCGCGGCGTCGGGGTATTTCTCCTCCATTGAGTCGGCTATTGCGATGAGGGTTTGTGTGTCGAACTGTTCGGGCGGCGCCGCCTGCTCCTCTTTGACCGCCTTGAAGGAAAAAACGACCTCCCTGACCCGCTCGCGGGGAACCTTCTCACCGTCTATAACAAAGTTTTCTCCCCTAAGAAGGACTTTTTCGGCTTTTCTCTCGCCGCCGCCGTAGAACTTGACCGTCGACCCCGCCGCAAGACAGAAAAGAACAAAAAACAAGGCACAAAAACGCTTCATCTTGCCCTCTCCCCGACCGATTTGCTAATAACATCGCCGCCAAAGAGCGGAATGTCAAGGGGGAAACGCCCGCCGGCTCTGGCACCTCCCCCGGAACAAAAATTCGCTTGAGCGGCGACGGAAAGGTTTTATCTTTTGAAAACGCTGCGCGAAAGGCAAAACGCAAGGAGGTGACGATGCTTCCGCCCTTCTCACCGCAAAGCTACGTCGATTTTTCCGTTGCCGAGAACCGCAAGAAGATGGAGGAGGCTATTGCCAGGGTTCGGTCGCAGTTCGGCAGGGAATACGACCTCCTCATCGGCGGCAAGGCTTTGAAGTCGCAGGAGAAGTTTCAGTCGATAAACCCATCCGACCCGAGCGAGGTTGTTGGCGTTTTCCAGAAGGCGAGTCCTGATCAGGCTCGGCAGGCGGTGGACGAGGCAGCGAAGGTCTTCGAGGATTGGCGCTGGATGCCCGTTGAGGAGCGCTCGACGATCCTTTTGCGCGCCGCCGAACTCGCCAGAAGAAGGATGTTCGAGCTCGCCGCCTGGATGGTGCTCGAGGTGGGCAAGAACTGGCTCGAGGCGATAGCCGACGTCGCCGAGGCGATAGACTTTATGGAGTTCTATGCCCGCGAGATGATCCGCTACAACCGCCGCGACGACCTCACGCCGCTTGCGGGCGAGTTCAACACCATAAAGTACATCCCCCTCGGCGTCGCCGTCGTCATACCGCCGTGGAACTTCCCAATGGCGATCCTGACGGGGATGACAACCGCCGCCCTTGTGAGCGGAAACACCGTCGTGCTGAAGCCCTCGTCCGACTCACCCGCAATAGCCTGGCAGGTCGTGCAGCTCCTCTACGAGGCGGGGCTGCCCGAAGGCGTCCTCAACTTCGTCACAGGAAGCGGAGCCATCGCCGGCGTGCACCTCGTCGAGCATCCCAAAACGAGGATCATAGCCTTCACGGGCTCGATGCAGGTTGGTCTTGAGATCGTTGAGCGCGCGGCGAAGACGGTGCCCGGGCAGGTGTGGATCAAACGCGTCATCGCCGAGATGGGCGGCAAGGACTTCGTCATGGTCGACGAAACCGCCGACCTCGAGGCTGCCGCAAACGGAATAATAACCTCGGCTTTCGGATACCAGGGGCAGAAGTGCTCCGCGGGAAGCCGGGCGATAATCTTCGACTCGATCTACGATAAGCTCGTCGACATGATCGTGGAGCGCGCGAAGGGCATAAAGATAGGTCCTGTGGAGAAGTACGAGAACTGGCTTGGTCCTGTGATAAACGAGCGCGCCGAGCAAAGCATACTAAGCTACATCGAGATAGGTAAGGGCGAGGGCAAACTCCTTTGCGGCGGCAACAAGGTCGCCGACCTTCCGGGATACTTCATCGAGCCCACGATCTTCGGCGACGTGCCGCCCGGAGCGCGCATCGAGCAGGAGGAGATCTTCGGTCCTGTGCTTTCGGTCATACGCGTAAAGGACATTGACGAGGGCATCAAGGTCGCCAACGATACGATTTACGGTCTGACGGGCTCTTACTACTCCCGCGACAGGAAGCGAATCCACCGAGCCAAAAAGGAGCTTTTCGTAGGCAACCTCTACATCAACCGAAAGTCCACAGGTGCCATAGTCGACGTGCACCCGTTCGGCGGGTTCAACATGTCCGGAACCGACTCAAAGGCGGGCGGAAGGGACTACCTGCTCCTCTTCACGCAGGCGAAGTCGATAAGCGAAAAGCTCGACTACTGAACCGAAAGCCTTTGCACCCGCCAAAGGCGGGGCTATATTAGGGGTTGCGCAACAAAAAAATGGGAGGTTCGACGGTGCCAACGAGGGTTGCCATAAACGGCTTTGGGCGCATAGGGCGCCTTGTGTTCAGGATCGGCTGGGGCGATCCACAGCTCGAGTTCGTAGCTATAAACGACATCACAACACCGCAAACGCTGGCTCACCTGCTAAAGTACGACTCCGTCCACGGGATATGGGACCACGAGGTCTCCGCGACGGACAACTCCATAGTAGTCGACGGCAACGAGATACCCGTCTACGCCATAAAGACGCCCGCTGATCTCCCGTGGAGGGAGCACGACGTCGACATCGTGGTCGAGTCGACGGGGCTTTTCCGCAAGAGGGAGCAGGCCGCGCAGCACATCGCCGCCGGAGCGAAAAAGGTGCTCATATCCGCACCCGCTAAGGACGTCATCGACGGAACCTTCATTATAGGCGTCAACGAGAAGGACTACGACAAGGACTCGCACCAGATAATATCCATCGGCTCCTGCACGACGAACTGCCTCGTTCCGGTGCTTAAAGTTTTGCTCGACAACTTCGGTATCGAGGAGGCGATGATGACCACCGTCCACGCCTACACCAACGACCAGCGGATACTCGACCTGCCCCACCGCGATCTCCGGCGCGCCCGAGCCGCAGCTATGTCGATAATCCCAACGACCACAGGAGCGTACAAGACCTCGCAGCTCATCTTCCCCGAGATCAAGGGAAGGATCTATGCCATCGCCATAAGGGTTCCCGTGCCCGATGCGTCTTTGGTCGACCTCAACGTGAAGCTCAAAAGCGAAGTCACCGCCGAGGAGATCAACCGCGCCTTCAGGTCCGCCGCCGAAGGTCCGCTGGCTGGAATACTGCAGTACACCGAAGACCCCGTCGTCTCCACAGATATAATCGGCAACCCCCACTCCGCCGTCTTCGACGCCCTGTCGACGACGGTTTTGGGAGAAAGGGGTACGTTCGCCAAGATCCTCGCGTGGTACGACAACGAATTCGGTTTCTCCAACAGAATGGTCGATATGCTCCGGCTTATGATGTGATTCCGGGCGCGGTTTAAAAAAATTGTTGCGCTTGCTCGGATGCCCCCTATTTTCCCAAAACGCTTGCCGTAGCGCTTCACGGAGGGAATGGGCGATGCGAAAGATGACGATAGACGACGTAAGCGCCCGCAACAAGAGGGTCATCGTCCGCGTGGACTACAACGTTCCGCTGCAGGAGGGCGTCATCACCGACGATACAAGGATCAAGGCGACGCTGCCAACGCTTAGAAAGCTTCTTTCGCAAGATGCGTCGCTTGTGCTTATGTCCCACCTTGGGCGCCCCAAGGGGAAGGTTGTTCCCGAGCTTTCGCTTAGACCCGTGGCGGAAAGGCTATCGGAGCTGCTCGGCAAGGAGGTGAAGTTCCTGCCCGACTGCGTCGGCTCCGAGGTACAGCGCGAAACCCAAAGCCTTCAGCCCGGAGAGGTCGCCCTGCTCGAGAACCTGCGCTTCCACATCGAGGAGGAAAAGAACGACGACGGCTTTGCGAAGGAGCTTGCATCCCACGGCGAGCTTTACGTCAACGATGCGTTCGCCGCATCCCACAGAGCCCACGCGTCGATAGTCGGCGTTCCCAAGTACGTTCAGCCCGCGGTGGCAGGATACCTTATGGCAAACGAGATAAAGCACCTGGGGCTTTTGCTCGAGGATCCGCCGCGACCGTTCGTCGCGATAATCGGCGGCGCAAAAGTCTCGACAAAAATAGATGTCCTGCAGAACCTGCTCCCCAAAGTGGATAAGCTCCTTGTTGGCGGCGGGATGGCGTTCACTTTTTTTGCCGCCCTCGGGCTTGAGATCGGAAACTCCCTCGTCGAGGAGGACGCGGTCGACGTCGCGATGAAGATATGGATGACCTCGGAGGAGATGGGCGGGAAGATGATGCTCCCCGTCGACCTGCTCGTGGTAAAGGACATTGAGGACGACTCCTCCCCCGTCAAAACGGTTCCCTACGACCACATTCCGCCGGGCTGGGCTGGCGTCGACATCGGTCAGGGCACGGTGCAGCTCTACAGCGACGTTATAATGGATGCCAAGTCGGTCTTCCTGAACGGTCCTATGGGGATATTCGAGCGCGAGCGATTTGCCGAGGGCACGCGCGCCATCTTCGAGGCGATGTCGGAGGTGGCGGCTCGGGGAGACATAGCTGTCGTTGGCGGCGGAGACTCAGCTGCAGCGGCAAAAGCACTCGGCTTCTCCAACGCCATGACTCACATATCCACAGGCGGCGGCGCATCCCTCGAGTTCATGGAGGGCAAAGAGCTCCCCGGCATCGCCGCCCTGACCGACTCCAAGTAGAATGGCACCGCCCCAGACCAAGGGTCCTGCGGGAGCGAAGGAGCTTTTTCCCCTCAAGCTCAGGGGTCCCCAGAGGCTGCGGGGACCCTTCCGTCTGTTCCGATGTTTCCTTGCGGCGCTTCTCCTGCCGTGGTGCATCTGGGCGCAGTTCGGTCCGCAGGGCGACACGGTTAGGGTTCTCTTCGGCGGCGACGTCATGCTCGCAAGGCGCGTCGGCGCCGCCGTGGAAACCCTCGGATGCGACTACCCTTTCGCGGGAATAAAGGAGTTTCTCGAGAAAGCCGACCTGGCTTTCGTCAACTTCGAGGCAGTTGCCGGAACGCTCCGCCGTCACATCGACAAAAAGTACATATTCCAAGTTCGACCGCGGGCGCTTTGGGGGCTTGCCCGCGCCGGAGTGGACGGCGTCTCGCTGGCGAACAACCACATATACGACTACTTCGCCCCGGGCGTCGTTGAGACCGTGGAGCGCTTTCGTGCGCTGGGCATTGCTCCTATGGGTGCCGGCGCGAACGCCCGCCAGTTCTTCGCGCCGAAGGCGTTCTGGCTGCGGGAAAACTGGATCGCCATACTCGCCCTGAACGACACCGAGGCAGGCTTTTGGGGCGAGGATGTTCCGGGCTGCGCGCCAACCTGGAACGCGTGGGGCGAGTCGCAGGCGAAAGAGATCGTCGACGAAATGAGCAGGGCGGGTGCGGCGGTCATCGTGTTCGAACACTGGGGCGTCGAATACAGGCTCACGCCGACGCAAAGGCAGATCACGCTCGGGCACAGGCTTATCGATGCGGGGGCGTGCGCCGTCGTCGGGTGCCACCCGCACAGAATAGAGGGCATCGAGTTCTACCGAGGCGCCGTCATCGCCTACTCCCTCGGCAACCTCGTGTTCGACCAGAACGACTCCCTGGGAAACGTGGGGCTTCTGCTCGAGCTGTCCATAAGCGAGGGCGCGGTGGTCGGCGTAAGGGGCTTGATCGTCGAGAGCCTGAGCAACTTCGCCCAGCCAAGACCGGCCGATCCCCTCCCCTACATCGACATGCTCAACGAGCTCTGCAATCCCCTGGGCACAACGGCGGTTGTGGACGGCGACTGGGTGAGGTTCATCCCCCGCAAGGGCGCTTTCGGCGCCGAGGTCGCATCCAAAAAGCCTTAGGGCTATCCCCTGACCTTCTCGATCGCCTTTTCGTAGAACCTTTCGACCTGCGCAGCGAGGGCATCGGTGCTCCATCGGCTTACGACGACTTCCCTCGCCCTGCGCCCCATCTGCGCGCGAGCTGCATCGGGCAACGACAAGACCTCGCATATCCTCTCCGCCAGATCTTCGGGATCCGCCGGCCGGGCAAGCCGGCCCGTCTCGGACGAGACTATCTCGGGCAAGCCCCCAACGTCCGACGCAACGACGACGCGCTCGCAAGCCATCGCCTCAAGGCCGGCAACGGAGGTGGCCTCCATAAGCGACGGGATGACGACCACATCGGCGCTCGAAAGGTAGGCGGGCATCTGGGCGTTGGGCTTCTTGCCCAGAAAATGCACGAACTCCCCGACGCCGAGCTCCGAGGCGAGCTTTTGTAGGGGCTCGCGCAGCGGTCCATCGCCGATGAGGTAAAGATGGGCGTTGAACCTGCGGCGCACCAGAGGCAGCGCCCTTATCGCAAACTCAACCCCGTTTTTGTGGAAGAGCCTCCGGGGGACAACGACTATCTTCTCGTCGCCTCTGCGCTCTATCGCGGGCTCCACGGGCCGGAAACGCTCGACATCGACCGCGTTGACCAAGGCGTGTGCATCCGCGCTCGGCACCAGCGAAAGGCAAACGTCCCTTATCTCGATGCTCGGCGCCAAAAGCAGGTCGGGCTGTTTGAGCAAAAAGCGCAAAACGGGTCTCCACGCGCCCTTCTTCGCCAGCCTGAGGAAGTGGCTTGTGTGTATCGTCGCCACGAGCGGCACCTTCATAAGCCTCCGCGGCGGGACGGCGGGAACGATGGAAGGGAACGTGTGGACGTGGATCACATCGGCGCTTCGGGCGAGGCGGTACATCAGGGGCGCAGCCGCAAAGCTTGTCGTGACCCAACCTAAGGGGTTTTTGCCCGGGCAGAACACTCTGCGCACAGGGACGCCCTCGTATACTTCCTCTCGCGGCAGCCCCGGCTGGGAGCGCGACGTGACGACGAAAACCTCGTGCCCCCTGCGCAAAAGCGCCTGGCAAAGCGTTAGAACGTGCGTCTCCAAACCGCCAACCTCAGGCGGAAAGTAAAGACTGTGAACGAGAAGGCGCATGGCAACCCAAATGTAGTCCTTAATATACAAGCTTACATACAGGAGGCAAACAAGGTTTTTACCCACGAGTCATGAGTAAAATTACAAGGTGGTCGAACCTTCTTGGAAAAGACGCCTGGAAGTCTAGGCGCAGGGTAAAAAATTGCGGGAGGACAAAGTATCGGGCAACACCTCAAATTTCCTCCAGTGCCGCCCACACATTCTCAAGTTCCTCTTTGGTTATGCCCCAGATTTGTGCGGCGAGTCTGTCAATTTCGCGTTCGGATTGTTTTATCTGTTCCTCGTCGTCTTTTTCTGCCGCCTCGTGGCACATTCGCGACAACTCCGCAAGGCGAAGATGAATTTCATTTGAAGGGTCAAAACGGGGAACCTTAATATGGTCAACTATATGTGTGCTTTTTCCATAGGAAGTGGTATATGCCCAACTTGTTATACCTGCGCAGGATGAATTTAACACAGCAGAGATATAATAAGCCTCATCTTCATCGTTTACGGAAACGAACATAACATGATGCTCTGGTAAAATTAAATCTCCCTTCTCGTCCCTTGCAATCACTGCAGATGCAACGCATTTGCCCATATCTTTCCACACCACCTTCCATTTCGCCATTGTGTATGGACCGACATCATATATAGTGTAGAATGGGGCTTTGTCGGAGAAATATTTCATATATGCCGCCCTTCGCTGCAGGACATCCTCAAACTGCTTGAGGTAAGCGTAGGTTCTGGGGTATTTTATTTTCATCTCCCGCTCGGGATAGCCGATTCGCTTCACCGGGTCCTGAACCATAATAATGTGGCAGGAAGGCTTTGCGCACCATCTCTGGACATCGCGCCCCCTCAAAAGAGGATAGACAAAGTCGGGCTCAATAACCGTCTCAGCCTGCTTAACCTTTATCTTGCCCACATTTGCCAGATTGCGGATGAACAGGTTTCCATCGGGACGTTCCTTTATGACTTCAATCCAGTAAACGCCGTTGGTGCCGCCGGTGTAAACTCCGGCGTGGGCTTCATAATCGCTTTTCCCTATTACCTTGTGAATAGCGGGCAAAGCTTTTGTGGGTGCAGTGAGCCACGGGGAAGTTGGCTGTTCGGGGTCAACGGGAACGGCGCCCATCTCAATGATTTTCACCCTCTTTTTCACCTCGTCAAGGGGCAAATCGGGGGAAATTTTGCCTCTGACCGTTTTTTTCCACACCAGATAGGGCACGGGGTATTTAACCGGCTGTTTTGATTTTTCGCAGACGAAGACAGCGGTTCTGTTTGTGGCATCCTCAAAGGGCTGGAAATCGGACATATCGGATACCCGTAAAGGAACTATATACACTTTTCTGTTGTCTTTTTCAAATTCAAACCTTCTGAAGCCATCACCTGCGCCTTTTGTTTTGAAAACCGATTGAGTAATGACAAAACCAAGTTTGCCACCGTCTTTCAGATAATTATCAACTGAGGAATATGTGAAAATCATAGAGAGGTCTTTTTTCCCGCCGCCCAATCGGGCTTCGTGCCCCGACAAACTGAAAAGTCCGTATTCCGTCCAAAGCGCTTTTGTAGAATCCCTGTATTCATCTGGCAGATATTCCCAATTCACCCACGGGGGATTTCCGGCGACATAATCAACCTTCTTTATGAACAGGGGAGCAAAGGCGTTTTTGATAATTTTTGCCCATATACCGTTCTTGCCCTCTTTTTTGAGGCGCACAAGGGTATTGTAGAGGTTTATATGTTCGGCTTCATCGCCAACTGGCAAACCTGCCGCTTTTATTTTCCCCAGAAATTCGTCGGCGGTGTAATCATTTTCCACGCAAAATTCTATTTCGGAAGTGTATTTACTCAGGTTTTCCCTGCTGTTGGAGACCTCCACAGGGATTCTGAGAGGTTCCTCCAGCGCGGCAATGGAGAGTTTTCTCGCATCCTTGAACAACCCCCCATATTCGGAGGGCGTGAGGATGGAGTCGCACAGATACACCGGGATTTCCACTCTTGAGGCGGTTCTCAGAAGGTCCCTGCAAGCGAGAAGATAGTTAGTTCTGGCGGCGGTGACCGCAAGGGGATTGAGGTCAAAGCCGATAACATTGTTCAGAATTTTTTTGAACAATTCTCCGGGTCCAAAGCCCGCCTCAAATCGGTGTTTTTGATACCATTTTTTGATTCTGTTTATAGCCATAATCAGGAATGTTCCGCTTCCGCAGGCGGGGTCAAGAATTCTTTTGTCGGGATTGCCGTCGTATCCGAGTTCGTCAAGCACATATTCAGCCAGCCAGTCGGGGGTGTAAAACTCCCCAAGGTCGTGCCTGACCGAACGGGGCAGCAGTTTGTGATACAGTTTTTTCAGCAGGTCGCGCGTTTCAACCGGGGCAACACTGAGGGTTTCGGGGTCGTATTCATCAAATCTTAACGCTATATTGCGAATCATCTGGGCTATATCATCGCTCCACAAATTTAGATACCACGAGAAAAGATCTCTTTCAAAAACATTTTCAATTCCGAATTCAGCCCACAGTTTGCCGCTTTCAATTTTTTCGCACTCGTCCTTGAGTTGTCTGTCGGTGCTGGCGTCTATCAGTTTTTTGAGGGAAGAGGTCCCCAAAGGGTTCATAAAGGAAATCACCTCTGCCGCAAGAAATTTCATAAAAATTGAGTAATATGTGTGAATAGCAAAAAAAGATGGTCAAGATTTGCATCTTTTATTTCATAAAGTCCGCATAATTCGTTAAATGCCTTGGCGTTTTTGGTTACTAAATTGTCACTGTATCCGCATACCTCGCCAAAAAACAGTTTCCACTGTCTGAAAAATATATCAATTTCTTCACGATTCCCATTTTGGAGTGAATTATAAAGTGTCTGCACACTTCTGCGGGCTAACAGGCTCTCGGCGCTGAAGTCGTTGACGAGATTTTCTGGCGTGAATGAACGACCTCTGGCACCAACCGACACGAGGATACGCAAAAACCGCTGAACGGTAGCTGAGGTCACATTCGTCACGGAGATATCCCACTTATTTTTGCCTTTGCACACTACGAACACAAATGTGTTCCCGTCAAGTCCAACGCCAATAATGCGCTCTGGTGGAATATTGTTCTGGCGGGAAAATGGGTCGAATCTGCCCTTCAGTTGCTCTATAACGGCTTTCGTTCCAGGAGCTTCACTGTCGTCGGGAGAAATACTACCTCCTTTTTTGTATTCGATCAGCACCGCCCCATACTTGGAATCAATTCTGCCACCTTTAATGGAATAGTCATGACGCGCTTTTATTTTAAGCCCAGCTGATTTTATAAAATCATCTATGACTTTATTACATCTGTAACGAATATCCTCTTCTGAGGACGCTTCTTTAGCAGCATCATTAAATTTCTTCGCTATCTCCTTAGAACTTTTCTGAATCAGAGTCTCGACGTCCATATATCTCCTCCCGCAGTTTTGCAACTTTGTTATTAAATTAAATCCCCTCCGTGTCTTGTCAAGCCTTTTCTTCCACCCCCTCCCCAATCCTCTCCGCAATCCTCTCCGCCGCCCTTCCGTCGCCGTAGATGAAGCGCACCTGCGCCATCTTTTTGTATTCCTCCTCATCCTCGAGCAGCCTGGCTGTTTCGGCAACGATCCTGTCCCTGTGCATGCCCACGACCTTGGCGGCGCCAGCCTCAACGCCCTCAGGTCGCTCGGTGACATCCCGCAGCACGAGGACGGGCTTCCCCAGCGCCGGCGCCTCCTCCTGAATGCCGCCGCTGTCGGTAAGGATGAGATACGCGCGCGACATAAGGCAGACAAAATCGGGATAGCTCAAAGGCTCGGGCAGATAGATCCGCTCAACACCCGTGAGGTGAGCCCGCACGGGATCATTGACGTTCGGGTTGAGGTGGACCGGATAAACGATGACCACATCCTCGAACGACGCCGCTATTGTGCGCAGGGCGTCGATGAGCTCGAGGAACGGCTTGCCGAAGCTCTCCCGCCTGTGCGCGGTGACCAGGATGAGCCTTCTTGTCGGGTCCGACGAGACCTCCTCGAGCGTGGGGTCAGATACCCTCTTTGCGCGCTTTGCCATCCACAGGAGGGCGTCTATCGCGGTGTTGCCCGTGACGGTACACCTTTCGCGGGGGATCCCCTCGGCAAGGAGATTCTCAAGCGCGCGCTCAGTGGGAGGGAACAGGAGGTCCGAGATTGCATCGAGAAGCCTGCGGTTTGCCTCTTCGGGGAACGGTCGCCTGAGGTCGCCCGTGCGCAGACCAGCCTCCACGTGCGCAACGGGGATGTTCCTGTAGAAGGCGGCAAGACCGCCGGCGAAGCTTGTGGTCGTGTCGCCCTGAACGACAACCATCGCCGGACGAAGCTCGTCCATAAGCCTGCCCAATCCCTCAAGCGACGCTATGGTGATGTAGTCGAGCGTCTGCCCGTGGCGCATGATGTCGAGGTCGTAGTCGACGGAAAGGTCGAACGCCTCGAGGACCTGGTCGAGCATCTGTCGGTGCTGCGCCGTGGCAACGACTATGGGCTCTAAGTCCCTCCTGCGCTCAAGCGCCATCACGACCGGCGCCATCTTTATCGCGTCGGGACGGGTGCCGACAACGCAAAATATCCTCCGACTCATCGGGACCGCCTTTTGGTTTCCCAAAGGGCGCAGGCGCAAACCAAAAGCGCCGTCAGCGCCGCAGATGAAGCGCTCGCCCAAAGCGACCTCACAAGCAGGGGCGAGTAGTAATAGAATCTGACCCTATGGCTCCCTGCCCTAAGGGGCACGGCCATAAAGGCGTAGTCGGCGCGCAGAACGGGGAGCTCTCTTTCGCCTTCCTCCGCGCGCCAGGCAGGATACCAGCTCTGCGAGATGAAGAGCAAGCCGTCGTACGGCATATCTATCTCGACGGTGAACTCGTCGTCCTTGTTGTCGACGATTCTGCCCGCAGCGTACGTTCTGACGAGCAGGCTTTCGGGCAGTGCGGGCGGCGAGATGCCGGGATCACCCTCAACGAGGAGGGTCGTCCTGTAGTTCACCGTGGAGTCCTGGACGAAGTCGGGCGACGTAAGCCTCAGCATCGCAGCTTGGTGGCTTGTCGTCTCCCAGTTGAAGAACGCGCGGGCACGCGGAAAGGACGACCTGTTGCGATAAACGCTTATCCCTCCGAACGTCCCAATAAGCTCGAGGTTGGGGGCGCTTATCGCCTGCGGAGAGAGGACATACTCGATGTTCAGAATATCCCAGAAGTGGAGGTATTTCTGGATGTTCTGGGGTCGCTCGTGCCGCCCGGTGAACTCGTCGTACCACCTGAGCTGGTTTCCGTGGAGCTCGGAGAAAGTCACCGCATCGAGCCCGAAGGAGCCGAGCTGAGTGTAGGTGAGCGTTCGCGGCAGGGCGAGGGTCCTGAACGGACCGCTTTCGCGCCACCGCGCCTGAAGGTAGTCGACCACGGGCGGCTTGCCGAAAAACACGTTGGGGTCCTTCGCCCTCACAAACGGTCTGCCGATGCGCCACGCATCGGCAACAAGAGCGATCGCCGCCACAGCGAACACCGCCGCGGGCGAAAGTTTTGGCGTCCTCATGCGCCAAACAAGCAAACCCACCACAACCCAGCACAACACAAGCGCCAGCCAGGAGCTTTTGAGAAATATGGGGAAATTCCTCGCCAGCGCGGCAAGCTTTGCGCCAACGTTCACACCCTGCGGGTTCGGCGCCGCCTTAAGCCACCACGCGGCAAGCGGCTTGCCGAAAACCGAGAGGAAAATAAGCGCCAAGCTGAACGCCACGCACACCCACAAAAGCCATCTTGCCAGAGATGGGCTCTTTCTCCGCCCACCCTTCGACTTCTTGGCTTCTTGAGCTTCGCCGCCCAGACGAACCGCGGCATCAACGGCAAAGGCAAAGCCAACCGAAGCGGCAAAAAGGACGGTGAAGAAAAGCATCTCCGGCCCGCGGAACTTCTTGACGCCGGGGATCAGATAGTAGTAGATGTAGAAAAGCGGCGTCTGCGTTCCCATGGAGTAGGTGATCGCGAATGCGGAGAACCCCGCGAGGAAGCGCAAGAGCGGCTCCTTCAGGGCGAGCAGAGCTCCAACGGCTAAAACCACAACCAAAAGACCGATGTACATCGAGTTTATGCGGAAGAAGTTGCGTCCCCAGTACGTTTGCCGCGAGCCGAGATCCAGCCCGACGAAGTCCGGGAACACCGTTGCGACGAGGTCCTCGACGTTGAGGCGCCAGGTGTTGGCGAAGGCTATTCCGCGCTCCGTCGATGCGGTCCTGACCGAATAGTGGCTCACGTAGTGGAACGGCGGCAGAAGCTGCACCGAAGCGATCCCAACGCCCAAAGCTATCGCGAGCACGAAGAGCCCGAAAACCGCCGCGCCTCTGGCAGGACTGTACCTCCGAAGCACGATTCCCCGCACGAGCCTGAAGACGAAAAGCGCGCCAAGCAGCCACGAGGCAAAATAAGCCATCTGCGGGTGCGCGGTGAGGATCAAAAGGGAGTAAGCTGCGCCAAAGATGGCGAAGTCAAGAAGCCTGAGCCTGATCATAGCCCGCTCCAGAAGCCAGACGCAAAGCGGCAGAAGCGCGATGACCGACATCTTCCCGTCGTGCCCGGCGTAGACGAGGGAGACCAAAAGGGGCGAGAACATATACGACATCGCGCCCAAAAGAGAAGCCCCCTGCGAAAGCCCGTAGTGCCGAAGCAGAATGTACATGAACCATCCCGCCAAAAGCACGTAGAGCATTTCAGTCATTCCGAAGGACCTGTGCGGCGGGAGAAGGAGCCTCAAGGGGACAGCAATTGGGAAGAATATTGCCCCGTGCATAGCCTCCACGAACGGCAGCCCGCCGTGGATGTGGGGGTCCCAAAGCGGATACTCATGGTACCTGAGGACGTAATCCCTGAAGTACTTAAGCGCGTAGTATCCGAGATCCATGAAGTCGGTGCCGTAGAGGACCTTGTCCGAGAACAGAAAATCGGCAAAAAGGACGACCGTCAGAACCAACATAATCCCGTAGGTCCAAAGTTTCTTCACTCTGAGCTCCTTCCGTTAGATGACCCCTCTTTCCTCAAGCTTTTTTATAAGTTTCTGGACACAACTTTCGATATTGCCGGCAATTATTTCAGTCGATTTCTGCCTCGGAGGTGAGAAAACCCTGATAACTCGCGTCGGCGAGCCCTCCAGCCCCACAAGCGTTCTGTCGATCGGAAGCGCATCTGCAGAAAGTTTCCTCACGCCCTTCCGCATAGCTCTGATCATGCCCCTAAGCGAGGGCAGACGCGGGTCATACTCGCTTTTCACGATGCTTATAACAGCCGGAAGCGTCGCTTCGACGACCTCGTAG
>CBEVQY010000016.1:0-57430 GCA_965552135.1 uncultured bacterium
CACCATCCCACGTAAATCCAGCGGAATCCGAATTATATAAAACGCCGTCCACCTCGAGCGCAACGCTCGAGTCGGAAATGCCGGAGAGAGAATCGTATATCTCAACACATATCTCAGGCGAAGTCAAGTCTACAACGTCCCCAGCGCCGGGCGACGCAGTCAGGACAACAGGCGGGGTGAGGTCGACGATAAACGTCACCGACGTGGTTGTGGTCATCGGGTTGAACAGGGAGTCGCAGGCGGATATAACAGATATCGTTACGGTTTCGGCGTCGGCGAAGGGGGGATCGGGGACGAAGTAGAAGCTCACGGTGTCGTGGAGGGTTATAACGTGCGCGATTTGGGTTGCGGTTGAATCGCCGACGCGCAGGGTCTCCACGGAAGCGCCGCCGAAGCGCGAGACGACTATCCTTATGGAGTCGGCAATAAGACCCGTTGTCTCGGGGTTTATCACCACAATCGGCACCGAGTCGGGGTCGCAGGCGACGTAGTCCCACATACCCGGATAGGGGATTACGGCGTACGGCTCGGTGAGCATTATCACAAAACTCCAGCAGGTATCAAGCTGATTTGGCGGGCAGTCTTCGCCGTACCAGTCGCCCACGCCGTAGTAGTCGTCGGCGAGGTCGAAGGCAGAAAGGCAAACGGAGACCGTAGAACCGCCAGCCCAATACAGTCCCGCTGCGCTTGGGTCGAAGGCGAGGTATCCTGTGGTCGTGTCGAAGCTTATCCCAGGGGATGTGAGCGTAAACGCCGCCCCATCCACAAGGAGCAGGATGCTGTCGAGGGCAAGACCCGCTATGGAGTCGGCGATAAACATGCTTATCGTCGGTGCCACGTCGGCGACCGTCGCACCGGGCGCTGGATCCAAGCCCCAAACAACGGGCGGAATGCGGTCTATGTAAAAGTCCCAGTCAACCATGGATTCGAGCGGATTCCCGTATATGTCGGAGCAAGCGATGAGGCTGGCGCTTATGTGGGCGCTGTCGGGCCAGGGCGGCGAGGGAACGAAGTACAGCATCCAGTTCAGCGGGTCGAAGCTCAGTTGCGGATCGCCCCAGCTGATCGTATCGCCGCCCACGACCAGAACGATGCTTGTGGTGTCGATCCCTGAGCTGTCGAAAAGCCATATCTGGATGTATTCGTTCAGGCAGGAGGAGTATCCGAACGGTCGCAGCGCTTCAGCAACCGGACCGCCGGGCTCGATGACGAATGTCCAGCTTGTGTCGAGGACGTTGTCGGCGCAGTAGTCTGTTGTGTCGGTGGCGGAGATGGAGATCGTGACGACGTCGCCGCCGTCGAAGCTCACCCCGCTCGATTCGGCATACCAGCAGAAAAGAAGCGCCGACGAGTCCACAAGAATCGGCGCATACGGCGTCCCGTTCACGGAGAAGACAAGCGATGCGAGGTCGACGCCGCTTCCGTCGTCGGCTATGTGGAAGCAGACGGTGGGCTCGTGCTCGGGAACAACCTCGCCCGCACCCGGAGACCCACCCCAAACGTACGGCGCCGAAAGGTCCATGTAAAAGCTCCAGCACAAAGGCGAAGGCGACATCGGATTGTCGAGGTAGTCCGTCGCAGACGTTACGCAAACCCAAACGGTCTCGCCGTCGGCGAAGGGCGGAGACGGATGGTACTCAACGGTGTAGTACGTCGAGTCGCCGCTCAGGACGACGCCCGGGGAGTACGCACCCAAAACCGCCGTATCCGCCGGATCGCTCGAGCGAATGACGAAGAAGCTTATGCTCGTGTCGACGACGCCGTCGTCGTCCTGGAGGGTGAAGACTATGTGTTCGTCCTCGCACGAGCTCCACGCGCCGTCGAACGGGCGAAGTACCACGGGATACGGTCCCCCGGGCGCGACGAACCACCTGCAGCAGTATACGGAGTCGTTCGGCGGGCACAGATCAGGCGAGTCGTACGCCTCCACGCACAGTTTTATGCTGTCGCCGCCGCTCCAGCGCAAGCCCGCAAGCGCGCTGTTTAGGCTCAAAAGCGTACCCGCCTCAGAAACGCTCCCGTCGTAGAGGTGGATCGTCACGCTGTCGTCGACGACGAGGACGGTGGCGGAGTCGTCAACCCCAGCGAGGTTGTCGGTGAGGACGAGGGAGAGGGTCGGCATAGATGTCCTCACCGTCTCGCCGCAGGCGGGCTCGAAACCCGAAACCAAAGGCGGCTCGAGGTCGACGTAAAACTCCCACGAAAGCGGGTTCGAAAGCGGGTTGCCCAAAACGTCGTCGGCGGAGATTAGCGAGACGTAAACCGTCTCGTTGTTGACCCAGAAGCTTGCGGGGTCGGGGCAGAACCGAAGGGTATCGGGGTGCCAGGAGAGCCTCGGGTCGGAGAGGTCGAAAGTGTCGGCGAAGTGCGAGCAAGCCACATAAAGCCTTATGCTCGTCGTGTCCACCAGGGTGTCGTCGTCGACCACGGTGAGCAGGATGCACTGGTCCTCGCAGGCTGTTATCTGCTCGGGGAGCGGCGTTATGATCGTCGCCACAGGTCCCGAAAGCCTCACGAAGAACCGCCAGCAGTAGAGGGTGTCGTTTGGCGGGCAGTAGTCGGGGCTGTCCTCGGCGTAAACGCAGACCTCCACCGTGTCGTAGTCGCTCCAGCTCGTGCCGAGGTCGGCTATGTCGAACTCCAGAAGCGAGTCGCCGGGGTCCCAGTGCACCCCTTCGTCCCCGATGCGCAGCGTATCGCCGTTGACGATGAGAAGAAGCGTGCTGTCGTTTATCCCCGAAAGGGAGTCCCAGACGTGGATCAATATCCTCGCCGTCGAGTCGTTGAGGACGGTGTCCGGCGGCGGCATAGCGCCCCAGAGGGACGGCGGTGACAGATCCATTGTAAAGCTCCAGCACAGCGGGTGCGCCATGTGGTTTCCCAAGGAGTCGACGGCGTCCCAAAGGCACACGTCGACGACCTCCGCGTCGTGCCAGGCGTGCCCAGCTTCAAGCGGGATGAAGACGAGGGTGTCGTCCTCGTAGTACATCGCGGAGCCGGCGAAGTCGGGGTAGCGGAGCGTATCCCCCTCGACCACAAGCACGATCGAGTCGGGGATTACGCCGTCTGGATCGGTTACGGTAAGCTCTATGCGCTGCTCCACGCTGTCGCAGGCGACGTAGGCGCCGGGCTCGTAGCTTATGATCTCACCAACGGGACCCGAAAGGCTCACCATAAACCACCAGCAGTTTGTGGTGTCGTTTGGACCGCAGTAGGTCGGCGTGTCGACCATCGAGACGACGCAGACCCAAACGGTGTCGCCGTCCTCGAACTCGTAGCCCGTGGGGAGGATCTCGAAGTGTGTCAGGTAATCCCATACGACCTCGGGGTCGCCTATGCGGAACGTGTCGACCGACCAGAGCGTTCCGCACGTGTCCGTCACGACGACGAAGAACGAAAGCGGATCAAGCCCTGCCACCGAGTCGGTAATCTCGAAGGCTATCGTTGGCGCCGGGACGGCGATGGTCGCCGAATCGGGCGGGAAGTGCCCCCACGTCACGGGCGGCGAGAAATCGGTGTAGAAGGTCCACGTTAGTGGCAGGTCGCTTGCCGGCGTGCCGTAGATGTCCGTCATCCACACAAGCGTCACGACTATCGTGTCGCTGTCGAGCCAGTACCCCAGGGGCGGCGCGAGGACGAGAACCGTATCCCCGCCGCCGTAGTCGATGTAGAGCCACGGGTGGTAGATCGTGAACGTGTCGGGCGTTCCGTCGCCGTTGTCGATCACAAGGACTATCGACGTCGAGTCCACAGGTCCTGCGCCGCCGTGCAGCACAAGCTCGACCGTCGAGTCCTCGCAGGCAACAACGCTTGCGGGCGTCGGGAAGAGTATCTCCGCCCAGGGCTCCTCGTGGACCCAGTAGAACCGCCAGCAGTAGGTCGTATCGTTCGGACCGCACGTGTCGGGCAGGTCGGCGCTTTGGACGCACACCTCCACGGCGCACGTCTCCCCCACGGCAAGGCAAAGGCTGTCGGTAAGCTCGATCGTAAGCGAAAAGCTCCCATCGGACGACATAGCGACGCTCCAGTCGGACCAACTGTAGCCGTTTACCGTAACCTGCACCGACGCGGGGTCAAGCCCAGCCACAGAGTCGAAGATCACAACGTGCGCCGTCTCGGGGAACTCGTAGAGGATGCTTTCAGGCGGCGGGAACTCGTCGAAGTAGACCGGCGGGTCGTAGTCGACGACGAACATCCAGCCCAAGGGGAGGTTTTCTATGTCGTTGCCGAAAATGTCCGCTCCCGCCACAAGCTGCGCCCAAACGGTGTCGCCGCTTGCGAAGTAGCCGACATCGGGGCTTAGGATAGCCGTCGTCTCGTCGACCATGTTGAACCACGGGCTCGTTATCGTGTAGGTCGTGTGGGTTGGGTAGAACGAGGTCCACACCTCGAGCTGAAGGGACATCGAGTCTATCGGGTCACCGTCGGGGTCGGAGAAGGCGATGAGGATCTCCGCGGGGTCGCAGGCAACTATCGATGCCGAATCGGGGCTGACGAACCAGGCTACAGGCGGGTTATTGAGGATATATGTGCAGCAGGCGGTGGTGTCGTTTGGACCGCACAGGTCGCAGCCCGCGTACGTCGAGGGAACCCTGTCGGCAACGTAGACGCAAACCACAACCGAGCCGGCGTCCGCAACGCCCAACTCGCCGAGCGAACCCGAAAGTGTAAGCGTTCCGCTCGTGTAGTCGCCCAGGTAGGTCACGTGTCCTCCGCCGACGTAATAGGGCGTGCCGTTTACGGTGAAGTAGGCACTCAGGATGTCTATCCCCGCGACGTCGTCCGACACGGTGACGGAGACTGAAAGCATCGTGTCCTCAAGCTCCGTTCCGCAGGGGGGCGTGAAGGAGGACACGTCGGGCGGCAACAGGTCGACTATGAAGTTGCAGTCGACGTTGGAGATAAGCGGGCACCCGTTGCCGTCCTCCGCCCCCTGGAGCTGGTAGTTCACCGTTTGCCCGTGCGCCCAAGGCGAAGAGGGCGTCCAGGTGAGCACAGGATCAGCCCAGCTCATATGGTCGGGGAAGTTGTAGGGCGTGCCGTTCACCACAAGCGTTATCGTCGACGTGTTGACCCAGCTGTCCTCGTCGACGAGCTGGATCGTTATGGGCTGCTCCGGGCACGCGGTGTACACGACCTCGCCTCCGCCGGGGCATGGCGGGCAGAGCGGGGTTGCCTCGGGACCGGGGCATGCGCAGTCCTCGAGGAAGACGCAGCCAGCCGTGGTGTCGGCATACCCTCCGCCGCTTATCGTGACGGTGAAGCACGCATCTGGTCCTATGCAGCCCTCAACGCTGCTCATGCGCCAGACGAAGCAGTGCTCCTCCCCAGGCGCCCACGGACCGTAGGACTGTGGGTTCGCGCTCAAAATGCTTATGCAGGCGCCGGGGTAGACGGTGGCAATGCCAGGGTCGATCGTTGCGCCGGAGTTGTTGGTCACGCAGAAGTTTATGATCTCGAAGGTGTCAATAAGGGCGACAACGTCGTCAAATATGGTTGACCACGAGGTCGAGTATAGCTCGTACCAGTTGCCGCCGGTGTCGTAGGCGATGTCCCTGTAGAGGTTGTCCCACCACGAAATTGTCGAGGTTGGCGACGACACGAACACCACAAATCCCTGCGCGACCGCCCTGCCGTAGGGATTGTTCCAGCCCGGGTAGGGGTGGGTTGAGTTGTTGGAGTAGACGTCGGTTCTGCTGTTGCAGCAGCATCCGCTTCCGTCGAGGTGATCGAGGGCGCAGGAGGGCGCATCGGTGAACATGATGATTATGTGCAGTGCGTCGGGTCGCCAGTCGTAGTACTCCATCGCGTCCCATATCGCGTCCCACGAGGTCTCCGCCCAGTCGTCCCCGCCCCAGGCTCCAACGCCGAACAAGTTGGTGCGGAAGGTCCAGTAATCGTCCGTCATCTGGTATCCCGGGGTGCCGGCGTCGAAGTCCCAGATGTTCGTTCCGTCGCCGAATGTGACGCCGCCGAAGCGGTAGTCGTAGCCGCGGGCGTCAAGCTCCGAGGCAAAAGCGTCGATGTTGGAGCGAACGTTGGATATCGTGCCGCTCATCGAGCCCGTGCTGTCGATGCAGAAAACTATGTCTACCGCGCCGGTGTCGATCCTGCAGCCAAGGTCGATGGTAAACTCGCCGTCTAAGGTGGACTTCATGGGGTAGCTCACACCTCGATAGATAAAGCTTGCCCGCGTGAACTTGAATGGGGAGCTTTGGGCGCCCTGCCCGAAAAGCAAACAAAAGCACAACCCCAAAAACAAAAAAACAATCTTTTTGCTCATACTCAAACCTCCGCTGCCCCTTCTATAAAATATGTCGATACAAGAGCTATTTCACAACCCCTAATGGCAAAAGTTTTTGACAAAGCCTTCCGCTGCGGTTAGCTTGCGAGGGGCACTGGCAAACGGAGGTCTTTAAGATGGCGATCTTCAGCGAGCGGGACAAGCTTGAGATCCAAAAGAGGCTTTCGGATATGAGGGCGCCGGTTGTGCTTGCCTTCTTTACGCAAAAGCTTGGCGACTGCCAGTACTGCGACCAGACCGAAATGCTTTTGGACGAGCTTTCGGAGCTTTCCGAAAAGCTTTCGCTTGAGAAGTACAATCTTGCCATCGACAAGGAGGTTGCCGAGCGCTACGGCGTCGACAAGGTGCCCGCCATAGTCGTTCTCGGCGTATCGAACGGGAACGCGGTCGACTACGGCATAAAGTTCTTCGGCATACCGGCGGGGTATGAGTTTGCCACGCTGCTTGAGGACATCCTCATGGTTTCGCAGGGGGATTCGGGTCTTTCGGAGTCGACGCGTCAGGCGCTTGCCTCGCTGCAAAAGCCCGTGGAGATAAAGGTCTTCGTCACGCCGAGCTGCCCCTACTGCCAAGTCGCTGTGCTTACCGCACACCGCATGGCGTTCGAGTCGGACAAGGTCGTTGCCAACATGATAGAGGCGTCGGAGTTCCCAAGGCTCTCGAGCGAATACGGCGTTCAGGTCGTTCCCAAGGTTGTGATAAACGACCTTGTGGTCTTCGAGGGCGCCGTTCCCGAGGAGCTTTTCGCGGCATATGTGCTCAAGGCGGCGGAGGGTGAGGTGAAGGCGGGCTGATCATTCGTATCGCAGAGCCTGCGCGGGCGGCATTGCCGCAGCCTTAAGCGCCGGATACAGCCCGAATGCTGTGCCCACAGCCGTCGTGAAAGCCAGCGCGACCGCCGCTGCCTCCCACGAAAGGGCAAACGGAAGCACAGGAAGCAGGGTCGATGCGCAAAGCGGCACCAAAATCCCCACCAAAAGACCCAACGCTCCGCCAAGCCAGCACTGGGTCAAAGCCTCGAGCAAAAACTGCGCAAGTATGTGGAGCTTTGTTGCGCCAACCGCCTTGCGGACCCCTATCTCCCTCGTCCGCTCCCTGACCGCAACAAGCATTATGTTCATAACGCCTATTCCACCTACGAAGAGGGACAGCCCCGCCACGGCGAGTATCGCCGCCCAAAGGGTGCGGGTGGTCTTGCGATACTCCGCAAGGAGCATCTCCTGCGAGTTTATGGCGAAGTTATCCTCGTCGCCGGGTCTTAGCCCGCGTATGCCCCTTATCGCAGACCTGAGTTCCTCCTCAAGCTCGTCGACGTCGTCGGGGCTTGGCGCAGAGACAAGAACCGCAAGGTTCCTCCTGCCGCCAAAGGCGTGGATGAAGGCGTAGAAGGGGATGAAGACCTCGTCGTCGAGCGTGCCTATGGCAAGGGACCTGCCCTGCCTCTCCAAAACGCCCACGACGCGAAACGGAATCCCCCCTATCTTTACCCACTTGCCCGATGCGGGTTCGTCTTCGAAGAGGGCGTGCCATATCTCCCAGCCCAGGACGCAGACGGGTCTTCCCTTTCTGTCTTCGCCGAACGAGAAGAACCTGCCCTCGAGCATGTCCATTCTCCTCAGCTCGGGGAACTCCCACGACGTTCCGCGCACGGTCGCATCGGCGGAGTTTTGCCTGTAGCGGACAGTTTTGCGTGTTCGCACGCTCGGCACGACGAACTCCGCGAGTCGGCACCTTTTGGCAGCTGCAAGCTCGCGGAGCGTTATCGGCGGTGCGTTCCACCACCTGCGCCAGTCCCTCCCCCGACCGCTCCACGGGCGCCTCTGCAGGTAGAGAACCTTCGTCCCCAGCGAGGCGAACTCCTCCCTGATCCTGCGGTCGAGCCCGCTTATCACCGAAACGAGGGCGGTTATCGTCGCCACGCCGATGAGTATCGAAAGCAGCGTCAAAGCCGACCTTAGCTTGTACGCCCAAAGCGATGCGAGGGCGCTTCGCACAGCCTCGGAAAGGGTGCTTTGCGCGTTGCGCAGAAAAGCCCAAAAGCCTGCCCTAAACATCTCCCACCCCCCGCGGAACCCTGCGCGAAATCAGCGGGAAAAGGAGCGCGAATACGACTGCGTTCGCCGCGATGTGGAGGGCGGAGAAGGCGATCCCGCTTATCATGTATGCGGCGAAGGTCTGCTTTGTGGGGAAGGCGAAGTATCCCGCGGCGTTGGTGATGAGGTCGTAGAAGGCTGTGGCGGCTGCACCGACCGCAGCGGCGACAACCGGATGCCCAAGTCTCCTCCAGAGGGTTGCTCCGCAAAGTCCGAATGCGGCTCCGCCAACACCCTGCGCGATCCACTGAGGCAGCGGCGCCACGCCGAACGGCGAGAAGAACGAATAGAGCAAAAACATCGTGGCGCCGTCGAAGGCGCCCCAGACGGCGCCGAGGATGTACCCCGAAAGCGCCGCGGTGAAGCTTATAAGCTCAACGTTCGGAACCCACGCCAGGGCGTATCCAACACCAACGCCCAGCCCAACGAGGACGCCACTGTAGGCGAGGGAGCGCAGTGGCGAGCTCTTTGAGCCTGTAACCTCCGTATGACCTTCGCGCACAACCATATCAGGCGCGCTTGACGAGCACAACGGCATCCTCGCCGTCGGTCTCGACCGTTCGAACCTCGATGTACTCGTCGCTTCGGACGTCGATGCGTCTGCCGACGTAGTCGGGGCAGATGGGGAGCTCGCGACCGCCCCGGTCGATAAGCACCGCAAGCTGGATCGACCTGGGGCGACCGAAGTCGAGTATCACGTCGATGGCGGCGCGGACGGTACGACCGGTATAGAGCACGTCGTCGACGAGAACGACGTCCCTGCCCGTCACGTCGAACTGGATCTCGGAGCCCTTGGCGAACGGAAGGTCCACAAGCTCGCGGAAGTCGTCGCGGTAGAGGGTTATGTCCACCGTGCCCACCGGTGGAGAGACCCCCTCAAGCTCGGATATCCTTTTGGCGATGCGGCGCGCAAGGTCCACGCCGCGGCGCCTTATGCCGACTATGCCGAGCATGCCCAAAGACTCGTTGCGCTCTATTATCTGGTGAACTATCCTTCCGAGGCTGCGGGATATGGCGACCCTGTCGAGCAGAACGCGGGACATCTCACCTCCTTGAGTGTGGACAGCCTATAAAAACGGCGCACCTTCACCGGCGCGCAACCGATTTCCGAAAACTCGCAAAAATCTTTTGAACAGAAAGCCTTCGACCTTAACTTTGATTTGGGGTTCGCGTAAGGAGGGGCAGAATGCAGGCTGTTATAATGGCGGGGGGTTTCGGCACAAGGCTCCATCCTTTGACCTACAAGCGTCCGAAGCCGATGGTGCCCGTCGTCGGCGCGCCGATGATGGAACACATAGTCAAGCTGCTCAAGCGGAACGGCTTCCGCGAAGCCATCGCGCTTTTGTACTATCACGGCGATATGATAAGCGGCTATTTCGGCGACGGCTCTCGCTTCGGCGTCGAGATGAAGTACAAGTTCGCCGAAAGCGACCTGGGCACCGCAGGAAGCGTCCGCAACGCGTCGGAGCTTATTGCGGGGCGGTTTCTCGTCATATCCGCAGATGTCTTAACCGACTTCGACCTTATGGATGCCGTTAGGTTTCACGAGGAGCGCGGCGCGCTGGCGACGATCGTCCTTACGCGGCACCCAACGCCCCTGCAGTTCGGCATCGTCATCGTCGACGACGAGGGACGCATAACACGATTCCTCGAAAAACCCGCATGGGGGCAGGTATTCTCCGACACGATAAACACGGGGATCTACATCCTCGAACCCGAGGTGCTTGACTGGATCCCCCAGGGCGAGTTCTTCGATTTCTCCCAAAACCTCTTCCCCCGCCTTCTTGATGCGGGCGAAAAGCTTTACGGATACATTGCGCCCGGCTACTGGCGCGACGTGGGCAACCTGAGGGAGTATCGTCGCGCAAACGAGGACGCCCTCTGGGAGCGCGTCAAGCTCGACTTCCCCGGGGAGCTCGTCAAGGTTGGCGACGCCGAGGTTTGGGTGGGCGAGGGCGCGCAGTATGACCCGGAGGCGAAGTTCGAGGGTCGCGTTCTTCTTGGTGCGGGAAGCCAGGTCGACAAGGGCGCGCTCCTGCGCAACAGCGTCGTCGGCAGGGGGACGAAAATAGGTCCCGGCGCATGTGTGGAGCAGACGGTGCTCTGGGACGACGTTGTCGTCGGAGGAGCCGCGCAAATCCAAAACGCAACCA
This sequence comes from uncultured bacterium, assembly GCA_965552135.1. Classification (GTDB taxonomy): domain Bacteria; phylum UBP14; class UBA6098; order B30-G16; family B30-G16; genus CBEVQY01. The sequence continues at coordinate 10,551 of CBEVQY010000016.1, forward strand.
TAGCCTCGGGCGTCACCATAGGCGATAGGGCGACGATCCAGGAGCACGTCGTCGTTGCCGACGACTGCAGGATAGGCAACGACGTCACCGTCTTTGCGGGGGTCAAGCTTTGGCCCGACAAAAGGGTCGACGACAGAGCGGTGATAACCGAGTCGGTGATATGGGCGGATAGGGTGGGCGGCGAGCTTTTCACGAGATCGAGGATAAGCGGCGTTATAAACTGGGAGCTTTCGCCCGAGTTTGTGAGCAAGGTTGGCGCTGCCCTTGGTGCCACTCTGGGCAAGTCGGGCGCCGTCGTCATATCGCGTGACCCCGACAGGGCAAGCCAGATTGCGGCAAGAGCGCTCCTTTGCGGGATCATGTCCTCGGGCGTCGATGTGGAGGACCTCGGTCTTGTGCCGATACCGCTTACGAGGCAGTACCTTGCCCGAAACCCGCGAGCCGCAGGCGTCCACATCCGAAAATCGCCCTACAACCCCAAGCAGCAGGACCTCATATTCCTCGCGGGCGACGGGATGGACCTCCCCACACGCAGCTGCAGGAAGATAGAGCAGCTTCTTGCCCGCGAGGGCATCCCGCGCGCCGACTACGAAAACCTCGGAAGACTCTCACACCCAAGCGGGCTTGTCGAAGCATACAGGAACAAGCTCCTTGCGCACATAGACGTCGACGCCATAAAGTCCCGGGGCTTCAGGATAGTGATGGACTACGAGTTTGGCGCTGCGGCACAGGTTATGCCGCCCATAAACGAGCGCGTTGGCGCAGAGGTCATCCCCCTCAACGCGTACGTCGATCCCAATCACCTCACGAAGCCCCGCAGCGAGCGCGAGCAGGCGTTCCAAAGGCTTGCCGCTATCGTCAAAACGCTTGGCGCCCAGGTGGGCTTCGCCATAGATCCCGTCGGCGAAAGGCTCACCATTTGCGACGAAAACGGCAACATCTACAAGGACAACGAGGTCCTCTACATCGTCACCAAGCTCTACCTTTCGCAGCACAGACCTCAGGCGATAGCGGTTCCGATATCGGCTACGATGGGCGTTAACTTCGTTGCGCGGGAGCACGGCGTCAGGGTCATACGCACCAGAGACGACCACCTCGCCATGATGGAGGCGGCCAAGAACCCCGAGGTCTCCTTCGTCGGCGGGACGCGAGGTGGATTTATATTCACCGACTTCGGCTTCGCCTGCGACGCAATGTTTGCGGCGATAAAGGTGCTCGAGCTTCTGGCGAAGGCGGGCAAAAGCCTGTCGGATGTCGCCTCGACCATGCCGAAGTTCGCGTGGATAAAGCACGAGGTCCAGTGCCCCTGGCACGCGAAGGGAAAGGTGATGCGATCCCTCATCGAGTACACAGAAAAGTTCCCGCGGGAGGTGATCGACGGCGTTCGGGTCATAAAGTCCGATTCGTGGATACTCGTTCTCCCCGATGCCGAAAGACCGGTCTTCCACCTCCTCGCCGAGGGGAAGACCGAGGGTGCGGCGCAGGCACTTGTGGATCAGTACACGGAGCTTATCGAGAGATGGCAAAGGGATGGCTAAAACTTTCGATCTTGGCGGCGATTTCGGCGGCTTTTTTGGCTTCGTGCGAGTTCCCCGAAACGCAGGACGAGTTTAACGGTCCGCAGCTTGCGGTCTGGGCGCTGTTTGCGGCGGACGAAGAGCCAAAGGTCTTCCTCACCGAGGCAATGCCGTTCGAGCCGGGCGACACCCTGCCCCGAAAAAGCTTCGTCCACTCGGCAAGTGTAACGCTTTCCTGCGGCGATACGGCGGTAACGCTTGCCGAGCAGTACGACGGCTACAGCTACTTCTACGCCCCCTCCGATAGCTTCAAGCTCGAGGCGGAAAGAAGCTACACCCTCGCGGTCTCAAGCGAGGCTGGGAGCTTTTCGAAAGGCTTTACCGTTCCCCCAAAGCCTTCGTTCTCGATATCTCCCGACACAGCCTTCTTCGATAACTCCTCCTCCGTCGCCTTCGTTTTGACCCTATCCGTCGACGAGGTCGGCGAGTACGCCGTCGAGATCGAGCTTTTGGAGGACGAGGGCTATCCGCTTCCCGACAGCATCTGGTGGTCGGCAAGCTGTCCGGAGCTTCGCTGGAAGGGCGATGTGGCGCCGCAGGAGATCAGGCTTGGGTGGTGCCACTTCTTCATGGAGGGCTGCTACAACATCACGGTCTGCGCGAGGGATGAGGAATACTCGCGCTACCTCGACCACCTGGAGTACGACTACGACGACGAGGGCGACGACTACAGACCCCCCACAGGCGGCGATGGCTATATCGGCGTTGTGGGCGCATGCTCGCAGAAGACCGACACGGTTTGGGTCTTCATAAGATAGCACGCGGAGGTTCGATATGGGGAGCGAAAGCTTTCTTGTTTGCGCGTTGCTTTTGTTGTTGGCGTGGGGGTGTGCCGCAAGCGAGGTTGAGGAGATAAGGCTTCCGCCGCCGAGGCACAGGGGCGAGATGTCGGTTGAGGAGGCGATAAGTCGCCGCCGGAGCTGCCGCGACTTTTCGCCACAGCCTCTGACGCTCGCACAGCTTGCCCAGCTCCTTTGGGCGTGTCAGGGGATAACGGACAGCATCCGTGGTTTCAGGGCTGCGCCGTCGGCGGGCGCAACGTATCCGTTCGAGACGTACGTGGTCGTCGGCGCGGTCGAAGGGCTGAAGCCCGGGCTATACCGCTACAACGTCCGCAAGCACGCTCTGGAGCTTTTGCGCGCAGGCGACATCCGCGCAAAACTCGCGAGGGCATGCCTTTCGCAGGACTTCATAGCCTCGGCGCCGGCGACCATAGTCCTTGCTGCGGAGTACGAACGGACCACGCGCCGCTACGGAGAACGCGGATACAGATACGTCGCCATGGAGGCAGGACACATAGGCGAAAACCTCCACCTCCAGTGCGAGGCGCTCGGGCTCGGGACGGTGATGGTGGGTGCGTTCTTCGACAACGAGGTCAAGGAGCTCCTCGGCGTTCCCGAGGAGCCGCTTTACGTGATGCCGGTCGGTAAGCCCGCAAGATAAGGGACATTTCGCCATGAGCGCCTTTGGGGGCACGCTTGCCGTCGTTTTAGTCTCGGGCGGGATGGACAGCGCCACGGCGCTTGGAATCGCCGCAAGGGAGGGTCACAGGCTTGCGCTTCTGCACTTCGACTACGGACACAGGAGCCGCCACAGGGAGCGCGAGGCGTTCGAGGCGCTGGCGGCGCACTTCCGCGCCGAGGCAAAGCTTGTCGTAAGCCTCGACTTCCTGAGGCAAATCGGCGGCTCCGCCCTGACCGACGAGCGCATCCCCGTCCCCAAGCGCGCACCCAGGGAGGGCGAAATCCCTCCGACGTACGTCCCCTTCCGAAACGGCATAATGCTTTCGATCGCTGCGGCCTGGGCCGAGGTTTTGGGTGCGAAGAAGATCTTCGCTGGCTTCGTCGAGGAGGACAGCTCGGGTTATCCCGACTGCCGCGAGGTCTTCGTCGATGCTATGGAGCGCGCCGTAAATCTGGGCAGAAAGCCCGAGGCGGCTGTGGAGATCGTAGCGCCGCTTCTGCACATGTCCAAGCCGCAGATCGTAAAGCTCGGCGCGGAGCTTGGTGTGCCCTATGAGCTCACTTGGTCGTGCTACGAGGGCGGTTCGGTTCACTGCGGCGAGTGCCCAGCCTGCAGACTGCGCAAAAAAGCCTTCAGGCTCGCCGGAGTGAAGGACCCAACGAAGTACGCGGGCGGATCTACCTGATGTGGACGATCCTTGTTGTTGCGGTTTGGTTCCCGCACCGCAGCACGCCAACAAGAACTCCTGCGGGAAGGCTCCGCGGAAGTTCCACTGCTCCCTCGCCTGCGACGGTCCTTGCGAGGATCAGGCGTCCCGAAAGGTCCCAAAGTTCAACCCTGCCTGGGGCGGGCGCGAAGTAGGTCATCTTTGAGCGGAAGCGGAAGGGGTTTGGCTTGCATCTCAGCGCTGGAGCCAAGGCTTCGGGCGCATCGTCGACCCTCGCCGGCGGGATGTAGACGTCGACGCCCGTGGCGAACCTGTCGCCGCCGCCCGCAAAAACCACAGGACCCCAGCCCGAAGTGTCCACGCTCGTGTAGTAAACTCCGGGCTCGAGAAGCTCCGGCTCCCAGACGTCGTTGCCGTTGAGGTCGGCGAAGAACTCAAGCGTTTTAAAGCCCGAGGGAACGACGATGGCGTAGTCGTGCGCGCCGGCGACATACACCCCCTCGAAAACCGGCGAGCCGCTCATGATGTCGTATACGTTCACCTTGACGCATGATACATCGCCCCCGTAGGTGATGTGCCCGCCGATCGTTCCCACGGTATCGAGCTCGACGTCGACGCCCGATGCGTTGCCGCCGAAGGTGTAGACGTCCTCGGGGTGCATCCCCATCGGGTCGCCCGAGGCTGGGGCTGGATCGAATGGGTCGGTCACCTTGACGCCGTACACGACGTAGGGCAACCCGTCGGTGAAGTCGCCGTCGATGGAGTATGGTCCGGGCATAAAGAGGGTGGCCATCGGCAGGGAGGCGAAGTCGATGCTGTCGCCTGCGGCGATGGCTGCAAGCTCCTCTGGACCCAAAGCCACCACCGCGTAGGCGCCCAGGCCGTCGGGCGGGTAGATCAGTTCTCCGCTTATCGTCCCCGCGGCCGCAGCGCCAACGACAAACACCGCAAGCCAAAGCACCCTGAACATCTCAACACCTCCGGTTCAAGCTAAAGCTCGATGTCTATGCTTCCCTCCATCCCTCCGCCGAGCTTAAGCCCGCCGGAGCTTGGGTCGGTTATGTCCTGGAGGTCGTATTCGACTTCGACGTTGAGGGAGAATCCGCCGGGCGCCTTGACCGATATCCCCAGGGCGGCTTGGATTCCCGCCGTCGCCGAGAAGGCATCTCCGCGCTGCTTAAGGTATGCGCCGAAGCCAGCGCTGGCGTAAGGGTCTACCATCCTTCTGCCAAGCGGGTGGAACTCGCCGTTGAGCTGAACGGGCACAAGCGTCACCACATCCTCGTCCTCGGAGTACTGGGTCCAGCCGACGGCAAGCTCGGCGGAGACCACCTTCGACAGGGAGTACTTCGCGGATACCTCGAAAAGCAGGGTGGAGCTCACATCCCCCGGCGGGTCGTAAGTCGAGACGTCGACGCTTATGGTCAGTTTGCCCCGCTTGCCCCTGCGGGCGTAAGCCGTGCCGAAAAGGACACCAAAACACAAAAGCAAAAACACCGCGCGCCTAACGGTCATCGACCCTCCTCCGTGGTGGGTTTCGCCTTTATCTTAGCGTGTTTCGTCGCTTAAGGCAAGGCTGTGTTCGTTAAAGCCAGCCGCCGCGGGAGTAGTACTGCGTCCCCCTGACCTCCTCGCGGAGGATGTAGTCGATAAGCTGGGCAAGCTGCGCCTCGTCGTCCAGGTCGACCGTGGTGCAGTCGACCACAAGAAGCGGCGTCTGGTCCCAGGCGAAGAAGAAGTTCAGGTATTCGTCCACAAGCCTTGCCAGAAACTCCTCGGTCATAAACTTTCGCTCAAAAGGTCTCCCCCTCTTTGAGATGTTCCGCACGAGGACCTCCACGGGCGCCTGGAGGAATATGACGAGCTGGGGCTTGGGGATATCGCGCCTGAGGTGCATTTCGACCTGCCTGTAGAGCCTCATTTCGGCTTCGCCCAGGAGGATTTCCGCGTAGAGCCTGTCGCGCTCGAAGATGAAGTCAGCAACGACCGCCTCGTGAAAAAGGTCGACCTCAAAGAGGGTCGTAAGGAGCTTGTATCTCGTCAAAAGGAAGAAGAGCTGGGTTTGGAATGCGTAGTGAATGGGGTCGCGAAAGAACTTTTCGAGGAACGGGTTTTCGTCGACGGGCGATTCTATGAGCCTTGCCGAAAGCCTTTCCGCAAGCGCCTTGGCGACTATGCTCTTGCCTGAGCCAACGGGTCCCTCTACGGCGAGGTATCTGGCAGCTGCCACCGCGGCACCTCTTTTTTGCCTATGATGGTCCTAAGCTGTGGCGGCACGCGCACAGCGTACTCCGAAAGCCTAACGCCATCAGTTGGGTGGACCACATCGGGGTCGACCTCGACGAGGGGCACGAGGAAGAAATCGCGCAGAAGGAGGTACTTGTGGGGGATGCACAGCTCGGGCGTGTCGATCCTGCGACTGCCGAAGATCAGTATATCGAGGTCTATAGTTCTTGGCGCCCACTTCCTGCGCCTCTGCCGACCAAGCGAAACCTCGATCTGGCGCAGAATCTCCAAAAGCTCCTCGGGCTCGCCGTCGAACTCAACCTTCACAACGGCATTGAGGAACCTTGGCTGTTTCTCGAACCCCCACGGCTCGGTCTCGTACACCGACGATATCGCAACGACCCTGCACTTCCGGGCAAGCGCCCCAAGGGCTTTGACCAGATTCCCCTCGCGGTCGCCAACGTTGCTGCCAAAGGCGATGTAAACCGTCTCCGACATCAGCGGCGGCGTTCGGTCTCAACCTCTACCCACTCCATAAACCCCGGAAACGGCGGATGGTTCTTCCTGACTTTGACCACAAGCCTTTGCGCCATCGGAAACCTCTCGAAGAGGAGGTCCGCGAGACGCTCGGCAACGGTCTCGGTAAGGTGAAAGCGGTTCTTCTGGAAGAACTTCTCCACGGTCCAGTAGAGCGTCTCGTAGTTTACCACCGTCTCGTCGAGCTTGTCGCGCTTGGCGGGGGTGGCGGTGTCGTACTCGATCTCAACGTCGACCGAATATCTCTTGGCAAGCTCCTTCTCGGCCGGCGTGAGTCCGTGATACCCGAAAAAGCTCATGTTGTGCATCCGTATGATGCCCACGGGCTACCTCCTTGGCAGAACTTGGTTTGGGAAATCTAAAAACGACTCTTTGTGGGTGCAACCGAAAAAGCAAAACCTTTGACCAAAGCGGCGCAGGAAGCTATATTTAGATTTAGCCTTTTGGGGAGGTTTCGATGGGGCACAAGATAGTTCCCGTAGAAAGCGGTGCGCATCTTGCGGCTTTCATCCGGGTGCCGTGGATCATATATCGCTCCGAGCCCAACTGGGTGCCGCCTCTCAAGGGCGACGAGTTCAGGCTCCACAACTGGAAGAAGCACCCCTTCTGGAAGCATGCTCGGGCGAGGTACTTCCTCGCCGTCGACAGAGGCAAGCTTTTGGGAAGGATTGCCGCCATCGTCGACCCAAGGTTTATAGAGTTCCAGGGGTGGAACGTTGGCTACTGGGGTTTTTTCGAGTGCATCGAGAACCAGGGCGTTGCCCAAAGTCTCTTCGAGGCTGCGGCGGACTGGCTGAGGAAGGAGGGCGTTGAGGGCGCAATAGGTCCGATGAACCCATCCACCAACTACACCTGTGGGCTCCTTGTGGACGGATTCGACTCGCCGCCCGTCGTGATGATGCCCTACAACATGCGCTACTACCCCGAGCTCGTGGAGGGGGCGGGGCTTTCGAAGGCGAAGGACCTGCTTGCATGGATAGTCGACACGCCCGTCGTTCCCGAAAGGCTCGAAAAGCTCGGTCAATACGCCCTGCGCAAGGGAAACTTCACCGTCCGAAAGGTCGACTTCTCCCGACTCGACGAGGAAATAAAGCTTCTGCTTTCTGTCTACAACAGCGCCTGGGAGAAGAACTGGGGCTTCGTTCCCATGACGGAGGAGGAGTTTGTGCATACGGCAGCTGATCTGAAGCTCGTTGCCGACAGGGACCTCGTTTTCGTCGCCGAAGCCGACGGGAAGGCGGTTGGGTTTTCGCTCGCGCTGCCCGACTTCAACCAAGCGCTCATTCACAACCGAAGCGGAAGACTCTTCCCGTTTGGCATCGTGAAGCTTCTGTGGCACAAGCGCAAAATAAACAGGCTGCGCGTCATAACGATGGGCGTCGTGGAGGGATACAGAAACCGCGGGATAGACATAGCATTCTATTACCTCACGTTCAAGGAAGGGATACGCAAAGGGTACAGGGCAGCCGAGTGCTCTTGGATTCTCGAGGACAACGTCCTTATGAATCGCGTCCTCGAGGACATAGGCGCGAGGGTGTACAAGACCTACAGGATATACGAGATGAGGCTTTAGGGGGTCTGTATGGGAGCGCAGGGGTCGGGGCGCCGCTCGAACGCACGTGGCGCGTCCCAAAAGAAGGCAAGGGCTTTGAGCTCCAAAGTCTCGTCTGCGGCGAGGGCTTTTGGCAGGTCCTGCGAGGTCGCTGCGCTTTGGGGCGGGCGCAGGATAAAACGTGGCTACGAGCGCCTTCTGGAGGCTGTGGAGTCGTCGGGTCTCAGCGCCAAAACGCGCAAGGCGATGACGGACTGCCTGAGCCTTCTGCGTGCCGCCGCGCAGAAGGGCAAACACAGCCTTGATCTTGCCGCAGCAACGGTCAACGCCGTCCTCGCCTCCGATTTCTCAAAAAGCGTCGAAAGGCTTTTGGAGAGGGTGTTTGGCGGTGGCGCGCCGACGATCTACGACAAAAGCATCGACGCCGTCTACAACGCAACGCATATTGGCGGAGGAAAGCTCCACAGGATCGTCGATGGAAGCCACACCATCTGGCAAATGTGGGAGAAGGTCTCAAGTGCTCTGCCCAACGACTCCCTCATACAGGAGATGCGCGGCTTCGTCGGAGCCTTCTTGAAAGACCTTTTCACCCCCGAGGGAATCCCAATCGTATCGCTTAGCGTGAAGGACTACAACAGCCTTGCCAATGCCCTCGCAAAGTTCCACATCCCACGTCGGTGGCTGCGGGATATGCTCCAAGTGAATGGTCCAGAGCTTGTGGGCGCCGCTGTTGCAATTGTCCCCGTAGTACTTTGCTTCAGCCGGAGGGAGAGCAAAGCTTTCCAGGAGTTTGTGGGCAGCATAGGCGTTTCGGCTATAGCAGGTGCTAATCCGCTCCTCTCCCTTCTCTTCGTTGCTGCTGCAGCGCTGGCTTTACTTAAAGCGCGCAAAGGCAATAGGTTTAGAAGGTGTTTGACCAATATGGTCAGGGGAGGTCTTGTAACTGCTGCGTTTATTGCCGCCTCATCGTTTGTGGGAGAAGCCGTATGGATTGGGATCTTTCTTTGTCTTGTAATCGGTGTGATATTGTACAAGCTTAAGGGCTCCGTTAGCCTGCACGATGTTGCGCGCTATCTTCGCGAGGCTTTCTCGCAAACCCTCGACGCGGCGCAAAGCCTTTCCCGGAAAGCGGCGTACGCCGCCATGAGACCATAGATTCGGAGCGTGGCGTATGCGCGTTGCGCAGATAGTTTCTACGATCATAGGCGAGGGTCTTTACGTTGGGACGCCGTGCCTTTTGGTTCGTCTTGCGGGCTGCAACCTTCGCTGCAGCTGGTGCGACACCCCCGAGGCGCGGCGCGGCGGAAGCGAAGTACCGTTCGCAAAGCTCGTCGAGCGCGGGATCAAGGCGCCGCAGAAGTGGATACTGCTTACGGGCGGCGAGCCACTGCTCCAGCGAAGCACAGGGAAACTCGTGAAAAGATGGGTCGAGGGCGGCAAAAAGGTCCTCGTCGAAACGAACGGAACTCTGCCCCTGGAGAGGGTCCTCATCGACGGCGTATTCATCTCGATGGACGTCAAAACCCCCTCAAGCGGCGAGTCGTCCAAGGTTTTACGCAAAAACCTCGAGCTTCTGCGCAGCGGCGATGCGATAAAGCTCGTCATAGCCGACAGGAGGGATTTTGCGTGGGCTGTGGACTTCGTAAACGGTCTGCAAACCGAAGCCGCGATCTTCTTTCAGCCGGCGTGGGGAAGGCTTTCGCCCAAAAGGCTTTCGAAGTGGATCGTCGCCGATGGGCTTGGGGTGCGGCTTAGCGTGCAGCTCCACAAACTCATAAAGCTGCCCTAAAGGCTATGAAGGATCCCCGCTACATAAGGAACTTTTCGATAATAGCCCACATCGACCACGGCAAGTCGACCCTTGCCGATAGGCTCCTGGAGCTTACCGGCGCGGTTCCGCCCGATATGATGGTGGAGCAGGTCCTCGACGATATGGAGCTTGAGCGTGAGCGCGGCATCACGATAAAAGCCCACGCGGTGAAGATGGACTACAAAGCCCAGGACGGCTTCACCTACGAGCTCAACCTCATCGACACGCCGGGGCATGTGGATTTCACGTACGAGGTTTCCCGCTCGCTTGCGGCGTGCGAGGGTGCGGTTTTGGTCGTCGATGCAACGCAAGGCGTCGAGGCGCAAACGGTGTCGAACGTATACCTTGCGCTCGAAAACGACCTGGAGATAATCCCCGTTGTGAACAAGATCGATCTTCCCGCCGCCAGACCCGACGAGGTAGCCTGTCAGGTTGCGGAGCTTTTGGGCGGCGATCCCGACGATATCCTTCGCATAAGCGCCCGCACGGGAGAGGGCGTGCCGGAGCTTTTGGAGCTCATAGTCAAGCGAATCCCCCCGCCGCGCGGCGACCCCAATGCCCCGCTTCGCGCCCTCGTATTCGACTCGTACTACGACAAATACCGCGGCGTCGTGCTTTATGTGCGCGTCGTCGATGGCGTCGTGCGCCTGGGAGACAGAATAAGGCTTATGGCGTCCGGGATGGAGTATGAGGTCGACGAGCTTGGATACCTTAGGCTTCGGCTCGAGCGCACCGGGGAGCTCTGGGCGGGGGAGGTAGGCTACATCATAGCGAACATAAAGGACATCCGCAACGCCCGCGTCGGCGATACAGTAACAAGCGCAGATTCCCCCGCCAAAGAGCCGCTGCCGGGATACAAAGAGGTCAAGCCCATGGTCTTCTCCGGGTTCTATCCCACAAACCCCGACGACTTTGAGGATCTTCGCGAGGCTTTGGAGAAGCTGAGGCTAAACGACGCCTCGCTGGTATTCGAGCCGGAGTCTTCTGCGGCGCTGGGATTCGGCTTCAGGTGCGGCTTTTTGGGGATGCTGCATATGGAGATCACCCAGGAGCGGCTCTACCGCGAATTCGGGCTTGATCTTGTTGCCACGCTGCCCAACGTCCGCTACGCCGTCCACACGACCAAGGGCGAGGTCCTGTGGATAGAGCGTCCGTCCGACCTGCCGGAGCCAACGCAAATCGACCATATCGAGGAACCTATAGTCGCGGCGGAGATCATAACGCCGCACGAGTTCATAGGCGCGATAATGGAGCTCGTCAAAAACCGCCGGGGGGAGTATAAGTCGACCGAGTACGTCGACCCCCAGAGGGTGCTTTTGCGGTTCGAGCTTCCGCTGGCTGAGATCATCTTCGACTTCTTCGACAAGCTCAAGACCGTTTCGCGCGGGTACGCATCGCTGGACTACGACTTTTTGGAATATCGTCCCGCCGACCTCGTAAAGCTCGACGTCCTGATAAACGGGGATCAGGTCGACGCCCTCTCGATGATCGTGCACAGAAGCCAGACCTACTTCTGGGGTCAAAAGCTTGTGAGCAAGCTTAAGGAGCTTATCCCGCGTCAGCTTTTCGAGGTTGTGATTCAGGCAGCGGTTGGCAAGCGCGTCATCTCCCGCGCAAGGATACCCCCCCTGCGCAAGGACGTCACGGCAAAGTGCTACGGCGGCGACATCACAAGAAAAAGAAAGCTTTTGGAAAAGCAAAAGAAGGGCAAAAAGAGAATGAAGATGATAGGCAGCGTCGAGGTGCCTCAGGAGGCTTTCTTCGCCGTGCTTAAGATAGAGAGGTGATCATGGTTGCCTTTTTGCGAACGCTTGGGGTTTTTGCGTCTGTGCTGGTTTCCCTCCCCGCTTGGGGCTATACGACATATATGGACAGCGCCTGCTCGACGTGGGTCGATTCCGTGTGGTTCTGGGAGGACACCCTTTGCGACGACGAGAACGTTGTGGAGATATGCTATCACCTTTCGTCCGATTGTCCCGGCGGCGGTTCGGCTTTCGTTACCCTTGAGGGCAGCCTCGATTCCGGCGCCACGTGGGTTGCAGCTGGATCTGGCTGGTTTTCCACGCTCGCCGACACCACAGGCGATCTCGGCGCCGTCGAAGATGGGGTGCACTGCATACGCTGGCGCTTAAGCGACGACCTCCCCGGCGTGGAGGGGTGCGGCAGCCAGTTCAGAGTCGTTATGTCGACGGCTCCGGTGGACTCCTACATTTACTGGCTTCCCTACGTCGTCGCCTACTCGAGCTGCGCAAGCGGTCTGAGCAACAACCTCGAGGTCCGCGGCGTCTACGACTCGACCGCAGTAACAATCGACTTCGACTGCGACGGCGTTCCCGACACATCCTTCATACTCAACGAGAACTCCGCGCAGTCCTTCCCGAGGTCTCTTATCTCCCCGGGCACAAGGATCGTTGCCCAAAAGCCCGTCGAGGTGCGATACCACTACCGCTGCTCCAACTACGGACTCTACGAGGACGGCTCGCTGCAGTACTCCCTCTATCCCGAGAGGCTTTTGGGCTCCGACTACGCCGTCCCGCCGGCGGACAACACCACGATCCTCGCCATACGCGACGGAACATCGGTCTTCGTCGACTACGACTACTCCGGCAGCATCGACACCACCATCGTCCTGAACAGGTGCGAAACCGCAACGATCTCCACGGCTTCGCATGCGGCGCACATATTCACCAACGGCAACCCCATAGTCGTTGTGAACCACTTCCACGCCTCCAACTTCTACAGCACAACCTGCGCGTACGAGCTTTTGCCGACAACCTCGCTTGGGACGACCTACTACGCCCCCTCGGTCCATCCGTATTCGCTTACGGTCGTCTCCCTGAACAGCCGCGTTGAGATCGTTGGCACGCAGAACGCCACGAACGTCACCGTAAACGGCTCGCCCTACTTCATAAACGCCGGCGACCTTGTGACCTACGTCACCGAGGCGGAGGTGACGATAACCGCCGACAAACCCGTGGAGGCGGTCTACATCTCCGACATAACCGCCACAGATCCCTGGAGTTCCACCAACAGGCGCTACATGTACTCCTTCCAGCTTTTCCCGGAGGCTTTTCTTTCGACGCACTACGTTTTGCCGCGCGCCGGCTCGCTTTCGTCACACGGCTCGCCCAGGTCGCGCTACGCCATAGCGTCGTTTTCCCCCGCCAACACCGTGCGGGCAGATGTCTCGGGCGACGGCTCGATCGATACATCTTTCACACTCGGCGCGGGCGGAATCGCTTACCTCACCGAAAACTACGCGCCCTTCAGAACGAACCACATCTCGCTTTTCGCCGACCATCCCGTACAGGTAACGTATTCGTACAGGGGCTGGTGGAACCATATATCCGAAAGCTGCCACGGTCGCATCCTAAACTGCTTCCTCTACTCCGCCTACGAGGATACGGCTTTGGGCTTTGGCTGCATCGATTCCAAGCCTCCCGATGTCTATCTTTTCTGTCCGGGCGACACAACCCTCAGCCTGGGCGACACAGTATTCCTCACCTGGACGGTTGCCGACAGGTTCCCGAAGGACGACTTCTTCGTTCTGCACATCTACGGGTGCGGCTACGACACAACGCTTACCACAAGCGACACTTTTTACAACTGGGTTGCATCGCCCGACTTCATCGGCTGCGACACCCTTTGGTTTGTCGTTTCTGCGCGCGACAGCTTTTGCAACTGGGGCTCCGACAGCTGCAGGATCCCTCCGGTTTGCAGGGAGGCGTGGGCGAATATAGCCTGCATCCCCTGCGGCAGCTTCACAAGCTGCGCGGGACAGACGGCAAGCTTCGTCGTCACCGACCTTGACGGAATCGATATCGACACAATGCGCGTCTACGCGACGATCCTCGTCTTCCACCCCGACTCCACCGCCGACACGGTTCGCCTGAGCGAGCCCTCCGACAGCGTTTGGTTCGAGTGCCTGACGAGCCCCGGCTGCAGCAGGGTGCTTATCCACCTCGGCGGCGTGACGTTCTCAGACGGCGATTCCGTCGTCGTCTCGCTGGATTCCCTCTTCAACGCCGCAGGGTGCATAACGATACCAGGGGAGTAAGGGGGTCTTCGATGGGGACGTTTCTCATCGCCTTTGAGCTTCGCGGTCCGCGGGGGGAGTATGCCACCTTTTTCCGCACGCTCGAGGGTTTGGGCAAGGTGTGCAACGTGACAGGCAGCGCTCTCCTTTTAGACACCGACTTCGACCTCAGCGCAACGGTCGACAGCCTCGAGGACGCCATCGGCGCAACCGACACGCTCTTTGTGCTCGACCTTGAAACGCTTGAGCTTGACGGAGTGAACCTGCCCGACTGCATCGCCGACTTCATTGCGGGCGAGGGTGAGCTCAGCGCAGGATGAGGTAGGCGGCGTGTGCTGCTGCTGCAGCGAGGACCGTGGTTCGCCACAGCGCGCCGCCCCTGCGCAGATCAGCGTAGCCTGCGGCAAAGTAAGCCCCGAAGAACAGGGCGTATGCCGCGGGGAACTCCTCCGGACCCCGCCTTGCCAGAAGGAAGCCTGCAAAAGCGGGCGGAAAGAGGGCAAGACTTTGCCAAAAAGCCCTCCAGAGCTTGGCGGACCACATCCTTTCGGCTGCCGCAGCGCCCAGAAGGGCGATAAGCATTGGCATAAAGAACAGGTCGGCGACGGCGACAGCTTCGGCTGCGAGGATGGCGGCAAACGCCGCAGCGGCTCTGGACGCAGGATCAGCCGCAAAGAGCGCGTCCACAAGCGGCGCGGCGAGGATAAACGCGGCAAAGACGAGCACAACGTCGAAGGGGATGATGTATCCCCACGCCTTTGGGACGTATGGCGCGACTCCGGCGGCGAATCCGCTTGCGAGCGCCACGGCAACCGCGACGACGCGTATGCGCTCGGCGAAAAGCCTTCTAAATAACCTTTGGCGCGCGGCGAAGGCGATGCCGCCCGCAAGTAGCGCAAGGACCAAAGCGGCATCGCGGCTCAGGGCGGCGGGAGAGCCATCGCCCTCTGCGAAAAGCGCCGAGTTCAGCGCTGATCTTATAAAGGGCGTCGTTCCGAGGCAGAAGACGACGGCATACGTCGCCGCTGCGGCGAGGAGGGCGGCGAGGACGCCCCGCCCGCGCAGTCCAACGTAAACGCCAACCCCCACCATAACAAGCCCGACCTCGACGGCGATTCCGGGCGTGGCGCCGCGAACGCCAAGGGGTATCCCAAAGTACGTGAGAAAGCTCGCAAGCCAATCGCCCCAGCTTGCAACCTGGACGTAGTTGAGCGTTCCCGCAAGCTCCGGAGCGAATATCCCGTCGACAAGCGGCGGGAGAAGGATTATCGGGAAGAACCTTACGAAGGTCGCCGCGGTCGTTTCGGGTCGCTCCCGGGCGAAAAGCGAAACCCAAAAGCACACCCACAAAAACACTCCGCCGTAGAAGAGCGGATACTCCATCAGGACCGAAAGGGGGCTTGGCAGGTGACTGTACGAGAGGATGCCCTCAAGCGCCGCTCTGAGCCCGATCGTTCCGAAGAACAGAAAGGCTGCGGCTGTCGGTTTGGGTTTGCTTCGGTCGAGCCTTGCTGCGGCGCGCCGAAGCGTTTTCGCCAGATTTGCCATAACTTGCCCGTCAGTGGGTGAGGGCGTAGATCAGGATGTTGGCGCCCATCTTAAGCGCCGCCTCGCGCTTCTCGGGCGGATCACCGTGCACATCAGGATCGTCCCACCCGTCGGCGATGTCCGACTCGTAAACGTAAAAGAGGACAAGCCTCCCCTCAACGAATATCCCAAAGCCCTGCGGCGGCTTGCCGTCGTGCTCGTGTATCTTGGGAAGACCGTTGGGAAAGTCGTAGAAGCAGTGGTATATCGGGTGATCGAAGGGCAGCTCAACAAGCTCCTTGTCGGGGAAGATCTTTTTAAGCTCCCTTCGGAAGGCTTTGTCGAGCCCGTAGTCGTCGTTGACGAGCAGAAAGCCGCCCGCCTCAAGGTATTCCCTCAGCCTCTGCGCCTCCTGCTCGGTGAAGTAGCAGTTGCCGTGTCCGGTCATGAAGATAAAGGGATATTTGAACAGGTCCTCGTCGAGCGGCTCGACGTACTTCCCCGTTGCGAATACGTTTACGCCGCAGTTTTCGCGCACGAACTTCGCGAGGTTGGGGAGTTCCGTTGGTCCATTGTACCAGTCGCTTCCGCCGCCGAACTTGAGCCTCACAAGCTCCACGGCATCCGGGGATCGATTCGTTTGCCCCAAAGCCGCCGAGGCAAGCAAAAGCACCAAAAGGAGCATCTTCCCCTTGCCGAAAAACGCCCTCACCCTGCGCCAAAGGGATCTCTTTTTGCGGCTTTTGGCAAGCCTCTCCTGGCGGAGGCGCTCGTAGGCTTCTATTTTCTCGATAAGCATTGGTATCGCCTCTCGCTTCTGCAGGGCGCGCCTTAGGTCGATTATCTGCCTCAAGCCCAATATCCAGGCGTAGATCGGCTCGAGGAAAAGCATCACCTGGCTTGCTATCCAGTTGAGGGGTTTTACGCTTTCGAGGAACATGACGACGGGCACGGTCATCTGGCGGTCCACCACCTCGCGGGCGATCCTGTCCAAAACCTCCTCCTGACGCTTCGTTATGAAAGGCGCTTCCTCCTCCTCCCAATCGACGTGCCAGAAGTCCTCATCCCTGGGCATTCCCCCCTCCTTTGCTCTGCGCCTTTTCGGCGAAAAACGCGGCTATGGCTCTGCCCGCACCGCCTATGTTGCCTATGCCCAAAACGAACAGCTTGTCGTTCCCAAGCTCGACGACCCTGTCGAAGACATCCTGCGGCTTGCCTTCGGGAACGAAGACTATTCTCTCCTCGCTTACGCCGCCATCCCTCATGTCGTCGGCTATAGGCGCAAGCAGTGCCCCGACGAGGATATATCTTTGCGCAGGGATTTTCGCCATAAGCTTTCCGAGCTGTGCTGCGCGCTGGATTCTGTCGGCGCGGGAGTTGCAGACCACAACGACCGCCTCGCCCTCGTCGAGCCTTTCGCTTAGAAGCTGCCAGATCCTCCACGTGGAGTCGGGGTCGTTTGCGGCAAAGGCGTTGGCGAAGCGAACCCTTCTCCCGTCGTGTTCGAACTCATAAAGCCTGAGCACGCCCGGGTCGGGGTTTGTGCGCCACATCCCCTCAAGGGCTACCTTTCGGTCGATGCCGAAGTGCTGGGCAACGGCAAGCGCCAACGCCACGTTCTCCTTGTGCTCTATGTATTCGAACCCAGACATATCCTCGTCCGACACCGACTCCGGATCGACCAAAACGAGCCTGCACCCCGCCTTTTGCGCGAACCTCTGGAGCAGGTCGAACCTCTCCCTCTCCGCCGTGAAGCATATAGGGTCGTCAACGCCGTGGCGCTTTTGTGGCATCACAGCCGAAAGCGCAGCGGCAGCATCGTCCACCGTGGGACCCATTGCGTCGAGGTGGTCTGCGCGGACGTTGGTTATCACGCCCACCGTCCCGCGGATGTACTTCTCCTGCAGCACCCACTGAAGCTCGGGGTCTATCGCCATGCACTCCGTCACGAGGGCTTCGGCGCCAAGCTTCGCCGCACGCCGAACGACCCACCGCTGCTCCTTTATGTTCGCGGGACCTATCCGCACGATCGGCTCCTCGCTGCCGTCGGGGAAGATGAACCGAGCGTTCGTGCCGGTGGTCTTCGTCACCGTCCTTATGCCGCCTGCGCGGAGCGCCGCGCCAATGAGCCTCGTCACCGACGACTTGCCCCGACTGCCGTTTACGTGAACCCTGATCCTCAGCCTGCGGAGGTAGCGCTCGTGCCGCCTGTACTCCAAAAGCCACCAGACCACAAGAACCACCACCAGACACGTTATGACCGTCAGCGCCATATCAACGTCACCCCGATGAGTTTGTCGTCCTGGAGGATGTAGAGCTTTTCTCCGTCTGCGGCGATGTCTTCGGGCACTCCCCGCCAGGGGAGCTTTCCGCGTTTGCAGAAGGCGATGGAGTCTCCCGTTGCGACGACAAGCTCGCCGCCGCAAATCCAAACGCCCTTTACGGCTGGCGCAAGCCTCGCCTGCGCGTCGTACTCGAAGCCCGCAAGGAGCTTGCCCTCAGACGCAAGCCATATTACGGGCACCTCCGCCGCGGGCACAGACCTTGCAGCAGGATCAACGCAGCCTTTAACGTCGCTCCACGACGCTGCGCCCACAACGACGGCATCGTCAAGTCCGCCCAAAGCGCCCGAAGCCCTGACGCTCTCAATAGGATCACCCACCGACGAAAACCGCACGAGCATCCGCCTGAAGGGGTCAAGGAGCCAGATGTCGCCGCTTGGCGAGAGAGCCATCCGCTCGGAGTAGATATCCACCGAAATGCGCCCGACGTACCTGAGGTGCCTGTCGAACTTTAGGATTTCGCCCCTTGTGGGGACAAGCGCATAAAGCCAAGCTCCGGAGAAGGCGATGTCGGATATTCCAGCAAGCGCCTCGCCCGCGACGCGCGATGTTTGCTCCACGACCGAGTCGCCGCGGAGGTGGAAGATCTCGCCTTCGGTTGCGGCGAAAACGCCGCCTGTAAGGTCGCTTTCAATGCCAACGGGGGGCGCCCGAAAGACGAAAAGCGTCTCCACAAGCGCTATCGCAACGGCAAGCGTCATCCCTTTTAACCGCCGGGTTTAGCCTGTTGCTCTGGCGCGCAGGATGAGCTCCTTCATTTCGCGCGTTGCGCGCTCCATACCCACAAGCACCGCGCGGCACACAATGGAATGACCGATGGAGAACTCCTCCACCGCCTCGATTGCCGCGACGTTTACGACGTTCTGATAGTTTAGCGCATGACCGACGGCGACGCCGAGCTTCTGCTTCGCCGCAAGGTTAGCCGCGCGCTCGAGGCGGTCGAGCTCCTCAAGCTCCTTCTCGAAGCTTTCCGCCTCGGCGTAGTGCGTCGTGTTGAGCTCGACGAAGTCGGCGCCAAGCTCGCCGGCTATGCGAACGTTCGTCTCCGTCGGATCAATGAAGATCGAAACCTCTATCTCCGCCTCCTGGAGCTTTCTTATCACCGGCTCGAGGTCTGTTGCCTCCTGCTCGAGGTTGAAGCCGCGCTCGGTCGTGTCCTCACCGCTGCGCTCGGGCACAAGCGTCACCATGTCGGGCAAAACGTCCAGGGCTATCTTTGTCATCCCCTCGGTGGGCGCCATCTCGAGCGTGAGGTGCGTCGACACCGTTTGCCGCAGAAGGTAGAGGTCCCTGTCCTGGATGTGCCTTCTGTCGAGCCTGAGGTGCACCGTTATCCCGTCGGCGCCGCCCAGCTCCGCAAGATAAGCCGCCAAAACCGGGTCGGGGAACTTAGTCCCCCGAAGCTGGCGCAACGTCGCAACGTGATCAACGTTTACCGAAAGCCGAGACATCCTCTTCCCTCCTTGGAGCTTGCAACACTCAATAATCGCCGCGCCGAAAGCGCAGCGCAAGGATTTTTGCCACAGGCCGGACGCGTATCCTTGCCAAAGGGGCGAGGACCTTCACGTGGACCGCAACGGCGGCGCCTACGGCAGCTTGACCACGCACCAGAGCTCGACCGTGATGATGTGCTCTTCGTCGACGTGTCTGCCCGCCGAAAGCGCAGGCAGCTGCAGCATGAACCGCAGCTGCGCCGTCTGCCCCGGCGGGAGGTCTTCGGCGGCGCAGATCCCTCCGTATCCAAGGGTGTCGCCCCGGGCGAGGAGGTACCTGTTGGGCAACAGGCAATCGTCGGCGCCGTACTCGTTGAACCACGACGTGTCCGGAACGACGCCGATCGGCAGAAAGAGAGCCGAAAGGACGTATTTGTTGCAGTAGAGGTCGTGTGGGTCGCAGGTAGATGCCCATCCGCCCTCGCACGTTGAGTAGCAGCAGTCGTGCTCGAAGGTATCCTGCTTTGCGATTCTGAGCCTAAGCTGCGCCGGCAGGTCGCCGGTGTTGCGCAGCGTTATCTCGGGGCTTGTGGCGACCCTGTCGGAGAACATGTGGAGCGTATCGGTTCGCCACACGTTCGTCGAAAGCTCTATCCCCGCCGTGGGCAGCACGACGGGTCCGGGCTTTGCCTGCGCGGGGAACGGCACGGTCACAAGGCTGTCGGATGCGCGGAACGAGAAGGGGTGTCCTGCAAGCGTTGGCGCCAGTCCCGAGACGTGCGCCTCGAGCACAACGCCCGAGGCGAAATCGGGCGACCCATCAGCGACGGAAAGCGGAAAGGTCTCCGTCGGTTCCCATGTGCCGTCCCCGTCGGCGTCGATGAGGAGGCATGCGTTCCAGGGCGGGTCGGTGTCGGCGTCGGCGTAGACGACGCGGAAGACGAAGGCTGTGTCTCTCGTTCCCGTGTCGGGCGCGAACGTTGGCAGCGACTCGAGCGGGGCGAGCACTGGCGGCGCGTTCGGCACGTCCGGAAAGCCCGGCGTCCCCCTGTCGAGAACGCCAGGGATAAACCCGACCGACGCGGTGCTTGTGCGCCACGCGTCGGGCAAGGTTCCATTGGCTTCGGGCGATGCCCGCGCCATCGTCGCCCACAGGCTTTCGGCGGGGTTCACCTCGCCCGCGGGGGCAGCTCCGCCAAACCCAGCAACATCGACCCAAAACGATGTGTCGGGCGCATCCGTAACGCCGACGAAAACCCTCGAGTCGGGCATGGAGAGGTCCTCGCTTACGGCTATGGGCGCTTCCGCGACGACGGTTTGGGGGTCGCCTTGGGGTATCCGCTTGACCAAAACGCGCCCGCCCGCAGGGATCAAGCCCGTGTCCAGAACCGCGGCAAGCTCAATCTCTCCAAACGCCGTCCCCCGCCAGATGTAGAGCGGCTTTTCACGAAGTTCAAGGTCGTCTGTCCGCCTGTTCCAAAGCTCTATCCACTCGTCGGCGCTGCTTTTGGACGACCCGCACCAGCAGACCTCGTCGATGACGACGTCGCCTCTGTTCAGGTGGACGAAGAGCGTTCCTGCGGCATATACTGTGTCGGCGCCGTCGTCGAGCATTATGCGCCAGATGTACTTCTGCACGGGCTCGGTGAAGCCCGCCGGCAGCACCACCGAGACCGTATCGCCCTCGCGCACGCCGTAGAGGGCGCAGGAATACACGGGCAGCCAGACGCCAGCCTGCCACCACACGCCCAAAACCTCGAGGGAGTCGGGGAGGTTGTCGGGGTCGCGGCAATTGAGCGCGAAGAATGCGACGTTGGAGTCGTCTTCGGCGGCGCTGGGTGCCAAAACGCCGTCCCACTGCGGCGGAACGTTCTTCACGTTGGGCGCTTTGGGCGTGCCGCGCTCAAAAGCACCGGGGTCGAAGTTGACCGTGAGGCAGGCGTGATGCCATCTCTCGGGACTTGTGCCGTCGCCAGGGGGATCGTTCCGCTCCATCGACCAGAAGACCGAGCCCGATGCGCCGCCGTACCTCCCCTCAAGCGGCGCGCCAGCGCCGTCGTCGGCAACATCGACCAAGGGCCAGCTGCTGTCGGGACCAGCGTAAAGCCTGTACTGCACGTCGGAGTTGTTGAGCACAAGATCAGGCGTCACCATATCGGGCGAAACGGCAAGCGCAGAAAGCGACGTATCGAGCCGCGAGATGAGGAAATAGCCGAAGGGCGGAAGCACGCCGGTGTCGATCACCAGCATAAGCTCGTCGTTTTTGTAGATGCTCCAGGGCGTTGCGGAGAAATCGACCGAAAGCGCAGTCATGTTGCGAAGCTCGAGGTATTCGTCGTACGGGCTGTAGGAGGTGCCCATCCACATAAGCTCGTTTATGACCACATCGCCCAAGCTCCACGCCCGGGCAAGCGATGCTACAAAAAGCATCACAACCGCAAGATGTCGGCAAGGCGAAGACATCCCAAAAGTGGAAAATAGCGCTCTGTGGCGCTCCCACAAGCGCAACGTGGGCGCCGGGCGACAGGGAAAAAGCTCCGCGCAGGGATGGAGAAACCTACTCCTCGCGAGGGATTCTCTGGAGAAACTGGCGCTTCTCCTGCTCGTATTCGGGATGCTTCCTGTTCCGAACCTTCTCGTGGTGATCCCTCAGCAGGCGCTCCATCTTATGGGAAACCTCGTCGATGGAGGCGAAGAGGTTGTTCGTCTCCGACTTTACCACGAACTTCCTGCCCGTTATCGAGATGCTGAGCTCCGCCTTCTGCCTGTGCCTCTCTGCGGTGAGGATCAGTTGCGCATCGATTATCTTGTCGTAGTAGCGGGAAAGGGGAAGGATTCTTTTTTCGGCATACTCTTGGACTTCCGGGGTGAGATCGAAGTGGCGCGCAGCGATCCTTAAATCCATACTCCCTCTCCTTTTGTTCCCTGCACATTTATTATACCCAAGAAGGCGCCGAAAATCCAGAGAAAATTTACTTGTCACCCAAAGACGAGCGGGTTATTTTGGCAATTCGGGGCGAGTGCAACCAAAAGTAAAAGGAGGAGGCTATGGGTAAGCTTGTGGAGAAGCTTGCGGAGAAGATAGAGGCACATCGTCCGCGCACGGAGCGCCTTGTCACGGAATACGGCGACAAGGTCGTCTGCGACGTGACCATCCGCCAGGTGATAGGCGGGATGCGTGGCGTAAAGTGCCTCGTCACCGACATATCCTATCTCGATCCCTACGAGGGGATACGCTTTAGGGGGTACACGATCCCCGAGGTTTTGGAGAAGCTCCCCAAGCCGCCCGGCAAGGAGATGCCCTACGTTGAGGGGCACTTCTATCTTCTCCTTACCGGGGACATCCCCACGGAGGAGGATGTTCGCGAGGTTATGGCTGAGTTCAAGTCTCGTGAGCGCGTTCCGCAGTACGTATGGGATGTTCTCCGCGCCATGCCCCGCGACACGCACCCGATGACGATGTTCTCCGCCGCCATACTCGCCATGCAGCGCGAGTCGAAGTTCGCGAAGGCGTACAGGGAGGGCGTAAGCAAATACGACCTGTGGAAGCCGATGCTTGAGGACGTGCTCGAGATCCTGCCGAAGCTTCCGGTCATAGCCGCGTATATCTACAGGATGAAGTATAAGGGCGACACGCCCATCCCGCCGGACCCTGAGCTTGACTTCGGCGGCAACTTCGCCCACATGATGGGCATCGACCCGCCATACGACGACGTTATGAGGCTTTATTTCATCCTCCACTCCGACCACGAGAGCGGCAACGTGAGCGCACACACGACCCACCTTGTAGCCTCGGCGCTTTCGGACGCATACTACGCGCTCTCAGCAGGGATGAACGGTCTTGCGGGACCCCTCCACGGCTTGGCGAACCAGGAGGTTCTGCGGTGGATCCAGGAGCTTATGAGGGAGCTTGGCGGCAAGGTCCCCACCAAGGAGGAGCTCGAGAAGTACTGCTGGGACACCCTCAACGCCGGTCGCGTCATCCCCGGCTACGGTCACGCCGTCCTGCGGAAGACCGACCCGCGATACCTGGCGCAAAGGGAGTTCTGCCTCAAGCACATGCCCGACGACGAGCTCTTCCAGGTGGTGAGCATGCTCTTCGAGGTCGTTCCGCCGATACTCCAGAAGCACGGCAAAGCCAAAAACCCCTGGCCCAACGTGGATGCGCACTCCGGCGTCATCCAGTGGCACTACGGCGTCCGCGAATACGACTTCTACACCGTCCTCTTCGGCATAGGGCGCTCGATAGGCGTTTTGTGCAACATCACCTGGGACAGGGCGTTGGGCTACCCCATCGAGCGCCCCAAGTCGGTGACGACCGACATGCTGGAGGAGATAGCGGGGATAAAGTAGCTCTTCCCGGGCTGCGGGCGATCTGGGGCGGCTTTTGCCGCCCCTTTTTCATCTCTGCATCGCTTTTCGCACCACCCGCTCGGGCAGCATTGCGATGGCGAGCACAAGCTCCGCCGCCGCAAACGCCATCGCCGGCGCGAAGGCGACGGCTGCCGCAGCCGCGCGCGATACGCCAAGCTTCGGCGCCAGATCCCAGGCGCCCAAGGGCAACCCCACCGCAAAAACGGCGACCAAGGCGGGCAGGAAGAACGAAAGCCCTAAGGCGGTTTTTGCGGGGACGGCGTCTCGGTTTGGGTGCAAAAGCCACTTTCGCTGCGCCACTGTTGACGCTGCGACGAATGTGGCGAACGCGGGCGGGAGGCATAGCACAAGCGGCGCCGACCTGCCGCAGAGAACCATCAGGACACAGCCCACCAGAAGCACCGCAGCCGTCCACGCGAAGGATGTGTACACCGCCCGCGCAAGGATCACGCGGCGCCACCTCACAGGAAGCGCAGACGCCCACAGACAGTTCCGCGTGTCGAAGGCGACGAGCTTGACCGAAAGAAGCATCTGATACTGCGACGCAAGCACCGCCGTCATAATCGTCCCGACCGCGACGGAGCGGTTTACGAAGAAGCCGAATATGATCCCGAACGCGACGGGGTATACGACGAGCAGGAAGGTTTCGGCGTCGCGACGGATGAGCTTTCCGTCCCGCCAGGCGAACGGCTTTTTGGGGAGACGGGGGACGTCCTCGGCGCGTTTTGGCGCAGCGCGCCGCAAAAGCGGCTTCTCGAACGAAAGCCTGCGGGACATCACCCACCCGAGCCGCCACAGCGCGACGCCGGCGATCCCGAAGGCGGCGACGATCACCGGCTCGCCCCGGAAGAGCATGCTCAAAAGCTCCAGCGCTCCGCCCGCGCTTCCAACAGCCTCAAGCACCCTCCGCAGATGCTCCACGTCGCCGGCAGCTGCAGCACGACGAACGTCGCTCATCCAGCGGGGCATGAACTGCCAGATGAAAACAAACGCAAGCACGTTTATTATCGCCGTCCACCTCGCCATGCGCCTTGCCTTCGCGCCCTGGGTCACCATCATAAGCGCCGCTGCGGCGCAAAGCCCAAGCCCCGCGGCGAAAAGACCAAAAGCCGCCACACCGAAAGGTGCTCCAACGCCTCTTGAGGCAACGATGTAGCCTGTGCACATCGGCACAAGGATCGCCAGGGGCAAAACGGCTCCCATAGCCGATGTCATCATAGCCGAAACGACCAGTGCGCCGCGGCTTATCGGCATCGTGAGGAAGTAGCGCAAGCTGCTTTGGGGGTCGAACATGTCTGCCGCAAGCGAGGGCACGAACTGCATAAGAAGGAGGGCGGTTATAAGCGCCGCCTGCGCAGCGAATATGCGCGCCGAGACGCCACCCAAAGCGCCCAGGGCGGAGTAGAAGTTGGCGTAGCTTACGGAGCTTAGCGCCAGAAACGCCGCCAGCGCAAGCCAGACCGCAACCATAAGCGCCAGCCTCGCCTGCTTCTGGCGCACAAAGCCGCGCAAAAGCATCTTCCCGCGAAAGAGCGCAAGGAGCAAAAACACCCTCATAGCTCCTCCACAAGCCTTCTTATCTCCTCCTCGTCTGCGCCGGTGAGCTGGAGGAATATCTTTTCGAGGTCGCCCTGTGTTCCCGCCTTTTGGCGCAGCTGCGCAAGAGTGCCGCAGGCTATCATCCTCCCCGATACGATGACGCCGAGCCTGTCGCACATCTTCTCCGCTATCTCGAGGATGTGCGTTGTCATAAATACGGCGGCGCCTTCGTCGGCGAGGCGGCGCAGGATGAGCTTGAGCGCACGCGCACTGTACGGATCAAGACCCGTCGTGGGCTCGTCGAGAAACAAAACTTCAGGGCGCCTCATCAAAACCGAACAGACCATAAGCTTCTGCCTCATCCCGTGGGAGTACTCGTCGATAAAGCCGTCGAGGAAGTCTATCTTCATAAGCTGGCACAGCTCGTCGACCCTCGTCCACACCGAATCGTCGCACCTGTACACCGCCGCAACAAACTGCAGGAACTCCCAACCCCTTATGTTTCGGAACGTCGGCGGCTCCTCGGGCACAACGCCTATGCGCCTTTTTATCTCAAGCTCCGCGCTGTCGTAGCTCATACCGAGGATTTCAACCTCGCCCTCGTCGGGCAGGAGGGTTCCCGTAAGCATCCTTATCGTCGTCGTCTTCCCTGCGCCGTTGGGACCCAGAAAGCCGAAGATCTCTCCGCGGCGGACCGCAAGCGAAACGCCGTCTACGGCAACGACGTCGCCGAAGCTTTTGCGAAGACCCTTAGCGACAACGGCGTCCAACGTAGATGCCTCCTTCAGGGTGTGTAAACTACGGGCTCACACCCGAACTCGCCGGCGAGCTTGTCGTTGTACAGGTCGGCTACGGCGCCAACGACATCTATAAGATGCAGTACCTCGCTTTCCTCAAGATACGGCAGGGGTCGCACCGTTCCAACCGAGAAGGCGTTGTCCTTGATGAAGAACTTTGCCGGTCCCGTCTGCGCAAGCTCGTTTTCGCGCAGCAGGAACAGCGCGGCGTTGACGAGCTTATCCCGCTCGGACGGCAGGACGGCTATCGGCGCGTGGATGAAAAGGAGCACGTCGCCCCCGGTCGGAACAAGCTCCACGTAAAGGTAGGCGTCGCCGCGGTGCAGAAACCAAACGAACCCCCCCGTCTCCCTCTCGACCGTTGGGTTTTTGACGCCAAGCTTTCGCAGGGCGTTGTTCAGGAGCGCGATGAAGTCGGCGAGGGTCCTTGTGTCCTCGCCCTGTATTATGGCTCGCGCGCCCCCCGAGATGGGCTCTATGAGGTTCTTCTCGTAGGTTATAATGAAGTCCCGCCTCACAAGAACGACGATTACAAGCGCGAACACAGCCGCGGCGAACTCCTTCTTTCTGCGCACGGCGTCTGCGCCGAACGCCACAGCGGCAAGAAGGGAGAAAAGCACAACAAGCACGAACGCGGGCTTCAGCGTGACGAATGCGCCCAGGCCCCAGGCAGTAAGTCGGCTTATGGTTCCCGTTGTGAACCACGACCAGATGCCCCACATAAACTGCGCCACAACCACAACGGCAATCGCGGCGGCGCGAACCCACCTGCGCCAGCGAAGCACCTCGTCGCGGATGAAGGTCAAGGATGCGGGTATCACCACGGGGAAAAGCGGGGCGAGCATCCTGCCTGTGTCGGTGGCAGCCAGCGTGGGAAGTGTGAGGACAACGAACCAGATCGATTTCCTCACGAGTTCGTGGCTTTTCTTCCACCCCAGCGCCGCCAGGAACCAGAGCGCCCCCCACGTGTCTACTATCTCCTGGAGGAGTCCACGTACGCCGCCCTTGGCGGGCAGATGCGCCAACAGGTTCTGTCTGATGTATCCCCAAAATCCCGCGGGCGGCTGCGGACCCACATAGGGCGGAAGGACACCCCTCACGCGCACCGCAGCGAAAAGCGCTAAGGCAGGAAGCGAGACCAAAAGGGTCCTTTTTAAAGCGGAGGACCACGAAAGACCCTCCGCCGACCTGCGGTAAACCAGGTGAACGATGCTCAAAAGAAGCGCCGTCTCCCTGTTCAGAACACCCAAGGCGAGCACGAGCGAAAACCAAAGGTCCCTCCCGCGCAGGATCACAAGAAAGCCAAGCACGCAAAAAAGGAGCGACAGGTGGTCGACGTTAAGAAGCATCCAGTGGTAGTATACGCCCAGGTACGAGAACCAGAAGAAGACGATCCCCAAAAGCGCGAGCCCGAACGAAAAGCCGAGGGCACTAAGCAGCACGAAGAGGAGAAAGGACGCAAGAATGATGGAGATCTCGTTTATGATCCTGAAGCCTTTTGTGTGGTCTTTGAAGAGGGACGCCAGAGCTGGCGTCAGGATTCTGAACCTGAACGGCGGGGGGACGTCCGAGAAATCCCCGAGCGACATATTGACGTAGTGGATCGAGTCTCCGCGCACAGCGTCCCTTGCCGGCACAAGCGCCGCCAGAGAGAACCAGAGGAGGAGCGTGAGCGCGAAAGCCACCGCATATCGGGTGGGTGCTCCGACGACGTTTCGCCGCTCATCGCAGGCTCCGCCCGCGCGCGCCGTCCTGTGATCCGAAAAACTCACTTCGGGATCGCCACCGTGAACTTCGTGCCAACCCCCTCCTCGCTCTCAACCCAGATCTTGCCCCCGTGCCCCTCAACGATCTTTTTAGTTATGAAAAGCCCAAGCCCCGTGCCCTGACTTTTCGTCGTGTGGAACGGCTCGAATATCGCCTCAAGCATATCCTTCGGTATGCCCACGCCCGTGTCGCTTACGCTGAGCGTTGCGCACTCGACGCCGTCTACGTGGGATGTCGAGATGCGTATGCGTATCGTCCCGCCGGGTTTCGTAGCTGAAGCGGCGTTGTTAAGGAGGTTGTAGAGAACCTGCCTCATCCCCGAGAAGGAGTAGGGCACGACGGGGTCGTCCTCTATCTCGACTATAAGCCCCACGCCGCGCTGGCTGAGCTGCTCCTGATAGCGCGGAACAACCTTGTCGACCACAACCGAAAGCCTTTGAGGGGTTTTCGGAAACTCCCTCCCGCGCGCAACCGCAAGGTGGCTTTCGACTATCCCAGCCAGCCTGTCGACCTCCTCGGTGATGAACTGCACAAGCTCGGTCACCTCGTCCCCCTCCGCGAGGGGTATCGCCTCTGCGGAGCTTCGGATTATGGCGAGGGGATTTCGCACCTCGTGGGCAAGCGTTGCCGCCATCATGCCTATCCCCGAAAGCGTTGCCGCCTGCTCCAGGTGCCGTTCGAGCCTCTCAAGCTCCCTTTTACCGATCCACAGCAGCGCGACGACGAAGACGATAGCGGCGGCGCTCACGATGCCCGAGAGCCACAGCCCGCGCCACGCGGCGCCAAGAAGCCTGAAGTACTGCGCCCCAGCCTCCACACCAACCACCGCGACGACATCACCGAGCGGGTCGGTTATGGGGGCGAAGGCTACGCGCATGAACCTATCGCCCACGCGGTGCAGCCCGCCGTACGACGGAACTCCCAACGCTGCCGCGCGCAGCGCGCCAACGTCCGAAGCCCAGTAGGGGTTCGCCTCCCCAACCTCAAGCTGCGGGTCGGTGGAGAAAAGCACCAGCCCCGACGTGTCGAGAACGGCGATCGTGTAAAGTCTTCTGTTGTCGACGAGGGATACAAGCTGCGGCGCTGGGTCCTGGTCGGATATCTCGGGCATCCCCAGCACAAGCGCCTCGACCCACTCAAGCGGTAGCTGCGAGGCTATGCTTTTCGCCAGAACCGCAAGGTTCTCCCCGGCGCTCTCCTGCGCGAAGACGTAAAGTCTTCGGTAGAGGGCGAAGTTTGCGGCGTTGAAGCCAGCCCATATAAGCACAAGGAGAGCGATTCCGACGACGAAGAGCCGCCCAAGCGATTTTCTGCGCGCCGCCACGAAAAATATGATAAGCCGCAGCTCCGCGCGTTGCAAAGGAATTCCGTGCGAGTGGTGCGCCTGAGGCTCGCGGCGGGCTTGAATCAGTCGACGCAGACGGTCTGCGGGAGGATGTAATCCTTGGGGTCGACGGGCTTTCCGGCTATCCGCACCTCGTAGTGGAGGTGGACGCCCGTGGTCCTTCCGGTTCTTCCGCAGGTTCCTATAACGTCGCCGCGCCTGACGCGCTGCCCGCGCCTGACCAGGATTCGGTCGAGGTGGGCGTAGCGCGTTTCGAACCATATGTGGTTTATGCAGACGACCTTCCCGAATCCGTGCTGCCAGCCTGCGAACTTGACGACGCCGTCGGCGGTTGCGTGAACCGGCGTCCCCTTGGGCGCGCAGATGTCTATGCCCTCGTGCATGCGCCACTGACCCGTAAGCGGGTCGAGACGCATGCCGAAGCCCGACGAGAAAAACCCCCTCATGGGCGATATCGACGGCGTGTGGCGGAGGATCTTCTCCCTCAGGGCGAGCTTTTGCTGGACGGAGTCGAGCGCTGCGATCTCCTGCCGCGCGACGAAGAGGAGGCTGTCGATCCGAAGCGCGAGGTCGAAGCGCTGCGGCGCCCTCTCGGGGTCAACAAGCTGCGGACCACCAACCGCGTAGGACCGATTCGGTAAACTCACGCCCGCAAGCTCGCAGAGCTTGTCGCTTTGTGTGGATATGTAGTCGAAAGCCCGCGACAGCGAGTCGAGCCGCGCCTCAAGGACCCCCACGAACTCCCGAAGCGAATCCCGCTCTCTGCGCATGCGCTCGACACATACGCCGGAGGGCAGGTGCAGCATGTTCCACACGAAGAGGGCGAGGTTTGCAGCAACGAAAAGCGCCGCCGCCAGGGCAACACACAACACAAACCAGCCCCTGACCTCAAGCCGCCTGAGCGAACCAGCACCCTCGGAACCCAGTATGATCAAATACTTCCTCATCGCCCCGCCCCTAAATCTTTCCACAAAAAGCCGCTTTCCCGCCTTTGTCAACCCCAAATCGGGGTTATTTGCTCACGTTGTTTCTGATCCACTCTACGGCGCGCCTGAGCCGCCGCAGAACGGTCTCCCTGCCGAGTATGTCGAGCATGAGGAACAGGCTTGGTCCGGCGGTCGTCCCCGAGACGGCGAGGCGAATGGGGTGGATGACCTTCCCCACCCCAACGCCAAGCTCATCGGCGTAGCCGCGGACTATCTGCTCGAGCTTCCCCTCGCTCCAAGCGTCGAGCGCCTCGAACCTGCGCGAAACCTCCTCAAGCCAGTCGGCAACGTGGGGCTTGAAGTGCTTGCGAACACCTTTGGGCTCGTAGCCCTCCGGCTCCTCGAAAAAGTAGAAGCCCTTCTCCCTCATCTCCTCCAGCGTCTTGAGGCGCTCGCGCATGGCAAACGATATCCTGTCGAGGTGCCCTCTATCGAATTTTTCGTCCCAGCCCCAGCGCCTGTAGAAAGGCAGAAGCTTTTCCGTAAGGTCCTCCGGCGAGAGCATGCGGATGTACTCGCCGTTCATCCACTTAAGCTTTTCGATGTCGAAGACGGCGGCTTTAGGCGAGAGACCATCGATGTCGAAGCGGGAGATAAGCTCCTCTCTGGTCATTATCTCGGTGTCGTCCTTCGCCGACCAGCCCAGAAGCGCGAGGTAGTTGAACATCGCCTCGGGCAGGAACCCCTTCTCCATAAACTCCGTTATCGCCGTTGCCCCGTGCCTTTTGGAGAGCTTCGACTTGTCGGGACCGAGTATCATCGGCAGGTGCACGAACTTCGGCGGATCCCAGCCGAAAGCCTCGTAAAGCCTTATGTGCTTGCCCGTGCTTGAGATCCACTCCTCGGCGCGCATAACGTGGGTTATGCCCATAAGGTGGTCGTCGACTACGTTGGCGAAGTGGTACGTCGGATACCCGTCGGATTTTATGAGGACGATGTCATCAAGCAGTCTGTTTTCGAAGCGCACCTCGCCGCGCAGGACGTCGTAGAAGACGGTTTCGCCCTCGGTGGGCATCTTGAGCCGCACGACCTTGTCGGGGTCGGTGGGATCGCCTTTGATGTTTTTGTCGCGACAGTGCCTGTCGTACATAACGGGGAGCTTTTTTGCGAGCTGCTCCTTGCGGAGCGCCTCGAGGCGCTCCGGAGGGCAGGTGCAGTAGTAAGCCTTCCCCTCGGCGACAAGCCGCCTTGCGTGCTCGTGGTATATCTCAAGCCGCTGGGACTGGAAGTAGGGACCATATTCTCCGCCCACGCGTGGACCTTCGTCCCACTCGAGCCCAAGCCACAAAAGCCCCTCGAATATCGCGTCAAGCGCCCTTGGGTCGTAGCGCTGCCGGTCCGTATCCTCTATCCGCAGCACGAACTTGCCGCCGTGGTGCCGCGCGAAAAGCCAGTTGAAAAGCGCCGTCCTTATGTTCCCAACGTGGGGAAGACCTGTGGGCGAAGGCGCAAACCTCACCCTGACCATCAAAACCTCCTTTAAGCAGGCTCTATAATTATCAATAGGGCTTTCCGGTCGCAAGGGGTTTTGGCTCACAAAAGGCTTTCGCCCAGGGTCCAGTTCGGCTTTGTGGGGAAGCTTAGGTCTGCGGTTTGCCCGCGCATCAGGTAGAACTCGCCCGTGACGGCGATCGTGGCGCCGTTGTCGGTGCAGTACTTGGGAGGCGGGATGCAGAGCTCCCAGTCCGCCTCGGAGGCTTTTTCCCGCAGCCTCCTGTTCGCCGCGACGCCGCCGACTATGGCTACGCTCCGAACCCCTGTGAGTTTTGACGCCTCTGCAAGCTTCATAAGCAGCGCGTCGACCACAGCCTCCTGAAACGACGCCGCGATGTCGGGGAGCCTGCGCTTCGCCTCCGCCGGACCCAGGGAGTCGAGCAGATTCAGGACGGCGGTCTTAAGCCCCGAGAACGAGAAGTCGAGGTCGCCGGATTTCGCCATTGCTCTGGGGAGCTCGAACGCGTTGGGATTGCCCTCTGCGGCGAGCCTGTCGATTTGTGGTCCGCCGGGGTATGGCAGTCCCAGCGCAGCTGCGACCTTGTCGAACGCCTCGCCGGCGGCGTCGTCGCGGGTGCTGCCCAAAAGGCTGTAGCTGCCCCAGTCCTCCACAAGCGCGATCTCGGTGTGCCCACCCGAGACAACGAGGGCAAGAAAGGGCGGCGCGAAATCGCATCCAAGCTTTGTGGCAAATATGTGAGCCTCGATGTGGTTCACGGGGACGATGGGTATTCCCGCGGCTGCGGCGAGCCCTTTGGCGAAGCACGCGCCCACAAGGAGTGCTCCGGGAAGACCCGGTCCTGCGGCAACGGCGACGGCGCCAAGCGACCGCGGCGAAACCGACGCCGAATCAAGAACCGAACGGACTATGGGGCAAAGCTTTCGGACGTGGTCTCTGCTGGCAAGCTCGGGCACAACGCCGCCGTAGCTGGCGTGCACCTTCTGGCTGTACACAACCTCGGCAACAACGGCGCCGTCGACAACCAGAGCTGCAGCGGTCTCGTCGCACGAAGTCTCTATGCCCAAAACGACGGGCAAGCCTCACCTCCCACCCGACGGAACGAGCTTGATGTACTCTGGAATCGTCGAGACAACCTGTACATTCTTCGGGCATATCACATCGGGCTTTGCCTTGCCCGCGACCTTGAGCTTGCTGTAGCTGACCAAAGCCTTTATGTCGCTTGGTTTGATGTTCTCCACATCGGACTTTGCGCCGCTTATGACGACGGATATCCTTTGGGGTGCAAG
Source organism: uncultured bacterium (assembly GCA_965552135.1). Classification (GTDB taxonomy): domain Bacteria; phylum UBP14; class UBA6098; order B30-G16; family B30-G16; genus CBEVQY01. The sequence continues at coordinate 43,272 of CBEVQY010000016.1, forward strand.
CTTTCCCGCGCGGCGGGGCGCACCGGTGAGATTTACCGCCACACCGTCGATGCGCCTGTCGACTATGGGCTCGACGTCGATGAACGCCGTGACGGCATCGGGTATCACGCGGACCATCTCTCCGGGCGGCAGGAGCCCGACGACGACCGAGGTCGATGTGTTAAACCCGCGCAGGGTCTCCGCCACCGTGTAGACCTCCCTGACCTTCGAGACCCTCTTTTCGGGTCCCTCCACCGAGACGGTCTGCGGCTCGAGCCGCAGGGGGCTTTTCAGGACAAACCCGCGCGCAGGCTCAACAACAAGCCTCGACACAACGCGCACGCTGCGCTTGGTCCGCCTGTCGATGTCGATCACAACGCTTTTGGGCGATATGATCTCCTCGACCTCAAGCTGCGAGGAGACGAGCCTGAGGTTTTCGGCGCTAAGCCTTACGGTCTTCCGCCCGTACGAGAACTTCCTCGCCGATATCACCGCCTGTCCGCCCGCCACAAGCTGGGCGAAAAGGTCCTTCCCCCTGCCGCGGAGCTTCACGCGCACAAAGCGCGGTACACGGTTGCCGACAACGTACCTCTGCGGAAGATCAACGACCCTGAGGGGCAGGATGAACTCCTGGCTGTACTCCTTCTCCGTCACAACGTGCAGCCACAAGACGACGGCGGCAAAAAGCGAAACAAGCGCGAGGAAGAAGTTGCGCACCCTAAGCCGCATAAAACAAAAATAAAACCCTTCGCCCAAGCGGGCAAAGGGCTTTTATAAGCCACAAAGCGCAAGCGAACTACTTCTTGCTGTATTCGGATATTTTGCTGAAGGAAAGCTCGCCGTTGTCGATCCTTATGGCGAATCCACACTCCGGGTTTGAGCACACCCACGCCTTGTACATAATGGACGCGCCGTCCCGCCCGTAGTCGGAAAGCGGGAGAAGAACGCCGTTGTGGCACTTCTGACAGATGGGGAAAGTCTTTTCCATCGCCACCCTCCCTTCCTTGTTGCTTTCTCGGGCTCTTTCCCCAAAAGCTTGTCAAAATAAGGGAGGAGCTTTTCTTGTCAAACACTTTTTTGCGGCGGCAGGTGTTTTTCCCATCCGCGGAAGACCTCCTCGACGAACTGCGCGATGTGCTCGACGACGGCATCGGCATACCTTTGGGCAAGCTCCCTGTCGAATCTTGGTGTCCCCTCGCCGGCCCTGTACAGAAGGAGCGGCGCAGGGTTAGGATAGACATAGCTCCCCTGCCGCACGAGGAAGGGTGAGATCTCTTCGCACTGCTTTTGTTTGACCAGATTTGGGTCGGCGGCGAGGACCATCGCGGTTTCGTCGAGTGCGGCATGACCGCCCGCTTCGCCGAAAAAGCGCTTCGTAAGCTCGCCGCAAAGCTCCCACCAGTGGATCACAACGCTCTTTCCGCCCGTAAGCTCCCAGGCGGTTTTGGCTGCGTTGCGGAGGGGTTCGTAGTGCCCGCCGTGACCGTTAACGACGACCGCGCGCCCAAAGCCCGCGCGGAAAAGCGAGACCAAAACGTCGGTCACGTAACCCTCAAAGCTTTGCGGCGAGACAGTGAGCGAGCCGGGGTAGGGAAGGAGCGTCCGCGTTATGCCGTAGGGTATTGTGGGAGCGATTATCGCGTTAAGCCTTTCGGCGAGGCGCTCGCAGATGTACTCGGGGATCGTCACGTCGGTTCCGAGGTTAGTGCACCCGTGCGCCTCCATCGTGCCCACGGGCAAAAGCACGACGTCCGTCTTTTGGGGCACAAGGGCGGCGAAGTCGCGATACGTCAACCGGAGCATGTGGCGTTCCATCGTGACCTCCTTTATGCGTTTCGTAGCCGCGCGGAGAGAAGGATATCCTCTCCGAGTCTTCGCACTTCAGGCTCTGCGAGCGTGATTGCCTGCTCGATTTTCGGCGCCAGGGGCGCATCGACCGCCGGTGTGCCCGCGGAGCCGATGAGTTTTGGCGAGACTATGGCGTAAATCCTGTCGACGACGCCTTCCTTTATCGCGCTTCCGATGAGCTTTCCCCCGCCCTCCACAAGCGCCGACGTGAAGCCCTCCTGCGCAAGCCTTTCGGCGAGCCAGCGCATCGGCACGCGGCTTTCTTTGTCCGCTGGTGCGCGCCACAGCTCGACGCCGCCGGGCGGATCGCCGTCGAACGGGTTTTCGTGCACGGATACGACGATCGTCCTTGCCGCGCCGTCGCGGAAGATGGCGTGATGCGGGCTTATCCTGCGGCTCCCCGCGACCACCACCCGAACGGGGTTCCTTCCGCGCACGAGGCGCACGGTGAGCCTTGGATCGTCGCGCACAAGCGTGCCCGCGCCTATTACGACGACGTCGTGTCTGTCGCGGAGCCTGTGTGCGAACCTCAGCGCCTTTTCGCACGATATCCAGCGGGACGAGCCGTCGGCGGCGGAGATCCTCCCGTCGAGGGACTGCGCCCACTTCGCAGCCAGAAAAACCCTGCCCAGGGTTATGTACACCTCGAACGCTTCGATGAGCCGGCGCGCGCGCTCCCCAAGAACGCCAACTGTAACCTCAATCCCAGCTCGCCTGAGCTCCTCAACACCCCTGCCGCAGACGGCTGGGTTTGGGTCGAGCGCACCCACAACGACCCGACCGAATCCCGCGGAGATTATCGCCTGTGTGCAGGGCGGGGTTCTTCCATAATGACAGCAGGGCTCCAGGGTGACGTACATCGTTGCGCCGCGCAGATCAGAAAAACCTCTCCTTACGGCGTCGGATATGGCTTCCACTTCGGCGTGGGGCATTCCCGCGCGCCTGTGCCAGCCGCAACCAACCACCTCGCCGCCCAAAACCACAACCGCTCCAACCGGCGGATTAGGCGACGTCCTGCCCAAACCGCGCTCAGCCAGACGAAGCGCAAGCGACATGTACCTTTCGTCGGAAGTCATGGCGCCCTTGAAAATTTAAGGGCTGACTTGGGCTGTTCCACAAGGGATTTTGAGAGTTTTTCGCTTTCCAAACGCGGGCGAATGCCTTATTTTTTAATTCTACCGAGCAAGGAGGTGACGGGATGGATATCTCGGAGCGGGGAAGGAGGGTTCCGCCCTCGCCCATAAGGAAGCTTGTCCCCTACGCCGAGGCAGCCAAAAGGCGCGGCGTTAGGGTTTATCACCTCAACATAGGTCAGCCCGATATCGAAACTCCGCAGTCGTTCTGGAACGCTGTCCACAGTTACCCCGCAAGGGTCCTCGCCTACGGGAATTCGCAGGGGTTGCCCGAATACAGAGAGTGGCTTTCAAGATACTACCGCCGAAACGGGATCGACGTCTCCCCCGACGAGATACTGGTCACCACTGGCGGAAGCGAAGCCATTATGTTCGCCATGCTCGCCGTAACCGACCCGGGCGACAGGATCATCGTCTTCGAGCCCTTCTACACGAACTACAACGGCTACGCCGTCATGACCGACATCGAGCTTGTGCCAGTGCGCACTCTGCCGGAGACGGGGTATCACCTTCCGCCGCGGGATGAGATAGAGGCGAAGCTCGACGAGCGCACAAAGGCTATCCTCGTCTGCTCGCCCAACAACCCCACGGGGACCGTCCTCACGAGGGACGAGATCTCGATGCTTGCCCAGATCGCGCAGGAGCACGACCTCTTCATCATAGCCGACGAGGTCTACCGCGAGTTCGTGTACGAGGGTGAGCACACAAGCGTTCTGCACCTCCCCGAGCTTTTCGACCGCGGCATAATAGTCGACTCTATCTCGAAGCGTTTTTCCGCCTGCGGTGCCCGCATAGGCGCCGTTGTGACGAAGAACGCAGACGTTCTGGACGCCGTTTTGCGGATGGGTCAGGCGCGACTTTGCCCGCCGACAATAGAGCAGTACGGCGCGCAGGCTGTGCTTATGCAGCTTGAGGACGACTACTTCGACCGCATGCGCGACGAGTATCGCCGCCGGAGGGACGTAACCTACGAGGAGCTCGAAAAGCTTCCTGGGGTTTCGTGCAAAAAGCCCGCCGGCGCGTTCTACATGATGGTGACACTGCCCGTCGACGACGTCGAGGATTTTGCCCGTTTCCTGCTCACCGACTTCTCGCACGACGGCAAGACCGTTATGGTCGCGCCGGGTCCGGGATTCTACGCAACGCCCGGGCTCGGCAGATCAGAGGCGCGCATAGCCTACGTCCTTGGCGAGGACAAGATGCGCGACGCAATCCAAATCCTGGGCAGAGCCCTGGAGGAATACGGTTCGCGCTAACTGGCTTGCGCCCTCGCCTCCGCCGAAGCACCCTCGGGCAAAGGCTCGAGGTAAAGCTCGTTCCATATGGGGTCAAGAAGCTCCGCAAGGCGCCTGTCGTAGTCGAGCATCTTGCGGAAGTAATCCTCGTCCTCAAGGCTTTCGGCAGCGGAAGGATACAGAGGCTTTGCGCCCGTACGCTTTATTATCTCCCTTGCCGTCTCGTAATGATCCCTTATGAAGCACGGTCGGATCTCGTTGCCCCTGCAGCACGGTGGCTTGAGGTAGTTGTACGACCTTTGCCACTCGCGGACAAGCTTGAGGAGATCAGAGAACAGGGCATCGGAAAGCCTTCTTCCGGAGGCGTAGAGGTCGTTGACGTTGTCCTTGCCGTAGGGGACGAAGGCGCAGGGGGTTATGTTGCCGTTCCAGTCGATGTAGAAGTAGCCGCCCGACCTTCCCGCCGCGATGCAGCCCGAGGCAAAGGTCCCACCGTTCCAGAAGTCGGCTATAAAGCGCCTCTCTTTCCTTAGAAGCTCCTGCTCCCTCTGCCACATCCACTTCCGGAGCTCGGGCGGGACCTGCCTTTCAACGTCAACGCCGCGACCTATCGGCATATACTGGAAGATCCACTGATAGAGCGCACCCTGTTCGTCGAAGAAGAACCTGATGAACTCGTCCGAGAGCAGGAGTTTTGCGTTTTGGGGGATTGCGGTCGTCGATATCCCGAACGGGACGCCCGCCCTGCGGAGGTTTTCGAAGGCGGCGAGGATCTTTTTAAACGTCCCTTTGCCGCGCCTGCGGTCGGTCTCCTCCTCGAAGCCCTCGACCGATATGGCTGGTGTGATGTTTCCGACCTCGGCGAGGCGCTCTGCGGTGCGCTCGTCGATGAGGGTGCCGTTGGTATAGACCATAAAGTACTGCTCGGGGTGTCTCCTCGCCATCTCGATGAGGTCGACCTCGCCGTCGCGCCACAAAAACGGCTCGCCGCCCGAGATGACCGTAAACCAGCTGCCCCAATCCTCGTACTTTTCGCGCAGTATCCAGTCGAAAACCTCCGCGGAGAGGGAGTTCATCTTGGACCTGAGGCTTGCGGCGTAGCAGTCGCTGCAGCTTAGGTTGCACGAGCCAGCGGGCGATATCACAAGGAAGCACGGAGGCGAAAAGCCATGCTTTTCCTCGAACCTTGTGCGCGCCTCAGCCGCCTCGGACGAGCCGATGAGGAAATGTGTGAGGAAAAGCCCGATGAGCTTGTCCTTCACCGCAGGAGCACCGCGGTCGTATGCGGTAAAAAGCGCCCGCAGGAGGTTTGTGGCGATGTAGAACTTGTCCTCGCGCTCCCTGCGGGGACCCATCCCCAAAGGGTCCCCTTCGTCGACCATAAGCCTGTAGGCTTTTCGCTCGAGCGCCGGCAAAACCAGTCGCCACATCTTCAGCGTGCTCGAGATGTTTGCAAGCTGCTTTGCCAGAAAGTCTTTGAGCCCCGTGTTCTTCGCGTTCGGCATTGCCTTACCTCCTGCTTAAGGTCTACTTTGCCTCCATCCCACCGAACAAAAGGTCAACGAGGGTTTTTACCTGTTCTTTCTGCCTTCGCAGTTCGCGTTTGAGCTCAAAGCTTTTGACCGCCGCCACGATCGCCTTTGCCGCAGCCTCGACGTCGCGCAGGATGAGGGCTCCGCGCCTTACGCCCTCGTCGAGAACGGACTTTATCATCTCGACCTCCGCCGCAAGCTCGGCTTCCTTGGCTGCACGAACCGCCGAAAGGTGCTCGAGCTGCTCGTCGAGGAGGGCACTTGCGGCGTTCGCAAGGCGCTCTAAAGCATCAAGCTTCGTCAAAACGAACCGCTTGAGCTTCTCCCTCGGGTTGTCCTCACCCTCAATTACGCTCCTGAGCTCCGAAAGCAGGGCTTCAAGCTCGCGCTCAACCACAGCGCGAAATATGTCCTCCTTGCTCTTGAAGTAATGATAGATCGAAGCCTTTCCCATTTTCGCCGCGGCGGCGATGTCGTCCACCGTCGTCTTTGTGAACCCCAACCGCGCGAAAAGCTCCTGCGCCACACCGATTATGGCATCCCGCCTCTGATGCCACCTCGACATCGTCTCCTCCGAATTTTCGACCAAATCGTTCCTTTGTTCGAAAATAGCCCAATCCGCGCCCGTGTCAAGAACTTTTTTCATTTGGGGTTGACCAAGCTTTGGGCGCGTGTTTCTTAGAGTTGCTATGCACAGGGTCCTCTTTAGGATAGGGCGCTTTTCGCTCCACAGCTGGGGCGTTATGGTGGCTTTTGGTTTTTTCGTTGGTCTTTTGGCGGCTCTGCGGCGAGCCAAAAAGGCTGGCTTCCCGCAGAAGCACATATACGACCTGGCGGTCGTTCTGATCATAGCCGCCATAGCCGGCTCAAGGCTTTGGTACGTTGCGACCCACATCGACGAGTTTAGGGGGCACTGGCTCGACGTAATAAATCCCTTCCAAGGGGGAAGCTTTGGCATCGCAGGGATGGCTATGGTTGGCGGCGTTTTTTGCGCCGTGATAAGCGCAGCGGTCTTTTGTGCCGTAAAGAGGATAAACTTCTGGCAGATAGCCGATATCGTTGCGCCCACCTTCCTTTTGGGGATGTTCTTCGGCAGGTGGGGCTGCTTTCTCAACGGGTGCTGCTTCGGAAGACCGACGAGCCTGCCGTGGGGCGTCGTCTTCCCGCCGGGAAGCCCCGCAGGAAACACCTTCCCCGGCGTGCGCCTGCATCCAACGCAGATCTACGAAGCACTGATAGATCTTATCTTCTTCCTCGCCGTCACCGCGTGGGAGAAGAGGGGCAAAAGGTTTTCGGGTCAAAGCTTTTGGGTGTCGTTTTTCCTTTACGGGGTTGGTCGCGCGGCAGTCGATTACTGGCGCTGGTACGAGCCGCAGGAGGTCTTCGTCCGCTACCTCGGGGGGAACCTTTCGATTCACGGCTTCATCGTCCTGTGCGTAGCGCTTTTGTGCGCCGTTATGGCGGCTTTTGGCGTGGGTGGAGGGCGCATGAGGTCCTAAATATGGCGTCTGTGGTCGAAATCCTTCGCGAGCTGTGGCACGACCTTCTCGACTTCCTGTTCCCGCCCACCTGCCTTTTGTGCGGAAGACCGAGCGACGACGCTTTGTGCGAGGTCTGCGCAGCCTCCCTCGAGGTCCTCGATGCGGGCTTTTGCCCCGTCTGCGAAGCGCCGATCAGCGCCGACCAACGCCGATGCCCAGAAGATCACGGCAAGAGGCAGTGTCCCGTGGACTTCGTTCGCCCGCTTGCGCCGTTCGACCAAAAGCACAGAAGGCTTATTCACATGCTCAAGTACTACGGCGCCTCGGACGTTGCCCGCCTTTTCGGACGCAGGCTGGGCGAGCTTATCCTGCGCGAGCAGCACTTCCAGGGATTCGAAGGGCTCGTCCCGGTGCCGCTGCACGAAAAAAGACTCCGCGAAAGACGGTACAACCAAGCCGAGCTTTTGGCTCAGGCGGCTTCGGAGGTGTGCGGGCTGCCCGTGCTTCCAGTGGCAAAAAGGATCAAAAACACACAGTCCCAAACGAAGCTTTCGGCAAGACAGAGGCGGGAGAACGTCAGGGGCGCCTTTCGCATCGACGACGTGGGGGCGGTTTCCGGCAGGATGCTTGTTGTAGTCGACGACGTCGTCACCACAGGCGCAACCACAGGCGAGCTCGCCAGAGCGCTGCTTGAAGCTGGGGCAAAAAGCGTTTGCGCCATATGTATCGCCCACCCGCCACTGCACGAATCGAGGGCGTTCGGCATCTGACGGCTACAGCCTGTACCAAAGCGCCAGATAAAGCGCCGCATACGATAGATATATCGCAAGCGGCACCCTCTCGTCGACCTTTTTCGCCGCAAGGATGTACGCGGCGGCAGCGGCGGCGCAGACTACCGCCAGCGCAAGCGGCGCAGCCAAAAGCACACCCGTGAAGACCGGAATGAGCGCTATCGATATCGCCGAAAGTGCGGCGCAAACCGGCTTAGCCAGCCTTTCGCCAACAAGCCCCGGGACGGTGAGCACCCCCGCGGCGCGGTCGCCGGCGACATCCTTGAGGTCCTTGGTGACGAACCCCGCCGTCACGCCGAAAACCACAGCCAAAGCAACGCCGCCCGGAAAGTCGCAAAGCCTGGAGCTTGTGAAGCCATAACCCATAAAAGCCCCCGCCAGGGACGCCAGCGCGAGCGTGAGGGTGGAGATCACAGGTATCCTTTTTGTCCTTGCAGGGGGTGCAGAGTATACGTAAGCCGCGGCGGCAAAAAGCAGCCCGAACTTAAGCACAGCCGATTTCAGCGCGCCAAGGACGACAAGCCCCAGAACGAGCGCTCCCCACGCGAAGATCGAGGTCTCACGCGGGGATAGGATTCCCAAAGCCGTCGGGCGCGGGTTGCCCGCGATAAGGTCGCTATCCCTGTCCCAAAGGTCGTTTACGAACACCCCGAAGAACCAAAGGCACAAATACCCCACAAAAAGTGCCGCCAGATCAAAGAGGTTGAGGTAGAGAAGCTTTTCGACCCTCGTTTTGCATCCGAGCCACACGCCCAGCGCAACCATCCCGCCGTAGTGCAAAAGCCTCACCGGTCTTACGCTCATAGAGAGAGCCTTTACGTAGCGCCCATCGAGCATCCTGAGCCAAAGCGGCGTAAGTATTGCGAGCATAAGCGAGAGTGTCGACGCCGAGCGGATGTACCTCGTCCCGACGAAGACGCCGCCGAAAGCCGACCCCACAATCCCAGCAAGCCTCCTCGACAGAAACGAGACCGACCCGGGAAAGAGCGCGAGGCTGAGGTGAAAGAGATACATCGCGCCAAAAGCCCTCCAAAGGCTTTTCCTGCGCCAGAGGACATATGCGAAGATAAGTGCGTAGATGGCGTAAAGCTCGATTCTGAGCCCGGGGGAAAGCCCGCGTCCTGGCTTGGAGAAGGGCAGGGTCAAAAATAGCGACGCCGCGGCGGCAAAGTACTGCCCAAAGCTTTCGAACTCGAGGTATCCGAGCCGCCTTCCACCACCCGAGATGAGTACATCGAGTATCGGCGCGGCGACGACGATCGCCGTTCCAAAGGTCGCTACCCGCGAGCCACGACGCGCATCCCCCACAAAGACCGAAAGCCAGAGCATCGCCAAAAGCAGGGCGACTGCCCAAAAAAGCGAGTACTGCCCAAAGAGAATCGACGCCTTAAGGAGCTTCCCCTCGCACAAAACGCACTCGATGATGTTCCGTACGGTCACGAATGCGGCAAAGTAGAGCGCAAGCGAGACAAAATCCCCCGTCTCCTCGAGGGAGGATACGAATCTTTCGATCCTTGCTTTCACAACCTAAAACTTATCGCCACGCCATCTTCTCTCAAAGGAAAATCGTTGCCAAAAACAAAGCCTTTGACCTCGAGGGCGGGAAGGCTATTATAAATTGATGTGCCGCAGGAGGGGTCGATGGTGAGGAGGCTTGTCACCCTTTTTGCCGCAGTTTTTTTGCTTGAATTCGTTTTTCCGCAAACGCTTCGCCTGGGCAACGGCTACGTCGAGGTCACAGTCGACGCTGCCTCGGGCGACTTCGAGCAGGGAGCAGACCCCACAGGCGGCGGAAGCTACGACGGGATCACATTCGGCTACCCCTGGACGCCAAGCACGGAGTGGGTCATGTTCTACGTCGACGGCTACATCGCCAAAAACGAGGGCGACACCGTCGAGGCGACCTGCATCTTCTGGCCGGGCTGGTGGTGGACGGGTTCCCTCCATAACATCGACATGCCCCCCTCCGACGCAAGCTACGTGGACTTAAGCGACAGCACGATCTACGTGATATGGTACAACTGGCACGGCGTTGAGATCAGGGAGGAGCTTACGCCCGTATCTTTGGGTCCTGTGCCCGGTGCGCTTGAGCAGATCCGGTGTCGGATAGTGATGAAGCCGGTTGACGGGAGCTGTCACAGCTGCGGCGCGGCGGTGTATTACGACACCGAACTTCGCGGCTCCGACGGCGCCCCCATATCCACAGCCTTCGGATACGTTGGACACACCGAGATCTTCTTCGCCCCCAGCATTCCGCCTGTGTGGCGCGCCTACGAGGCGGGCTACCCGCCGGCGCCCGGCGACCTCGTGACGGTGGGAATCCTCACCGGCTACGAGGCTACAATGCCCGATGTGTTCTGGTACGGTCCCTGGCGCCAGGGCTTCGGCATATGGGATTTCTCGAACAACCTCGGCTGGAACACGACGCCCGGCTCCGGCGTTTGGAACGCCCTCGCCGACGCAGCCGAAGGGTTCCACGACGACACCTCGGTTCTCGTGAAGTGGAACCAGCGCACCGTATGCCCGCCCGACTCGGCGGTGTTCGTTACGTACTACGGCATCGAGGGGGAGATGGAGATAAGCCTTTACTTCAGCCACACCCCGCCCGATATTTCGGCGGGCTGCTACGACATCTCGCCGAACCCAGCCGACCTCGTGTTCACGATAACGAACGGCAGCACAAGCACCGCCCACAACGTCTGCCTGAGCCTTGATCTTTCCGGAAGCTCGCTTGCGCTTGTCGGAGGGGATCCGAACCCCGCCTGCTTCGGCTCCATCGCGGGCTACGGCGGAACGCAGATCGTCACGTGGCAGGTCAGCATCCCGCCAAGCGCCTACGGAACGACCCAGTGCTACACCGTGACCCTAAGCTACGACGAAGGTCCCGACAGCACCGCGACTTTCTGCATCGATGTGCCCGAGCCCACCTCGCCCGTGCTCTCTATGCCGCCCGACCAGACCGTATGCCTTGGCGACTGCGTGATGCTTGTGCCGACCGTCTCCGAGGGAACACCACCCTACAGCTACAGCTGGAGTCCGGCGGAGGGGCTCTCGTGCACAGATTGCCTGACTCCATACGCCTGCCCAACGACGACCACAACCTACGAGCTCATCGTCACCGACGCCAACGGCTGCTCGGACACCGGAACCGTCGTCGTGAACGTGGTGGAAGGGGCGGACGTAAGGTTCGTGTACCCTGACCCTTGCTTTGGCATAACAAGCTGCGCTGATCAGGGCTGGGCGCTTGTCGTCGACTCCCTCACCTCGCTTGGGGCTGACGATACGCTGTACCTCTGGGTGAACGACTCGCTTCACGTCTACGCGGGATCCGACCTCGTCTGGCACTACTCCCCCGACAGCGGCGTTGTGATAGAGTTCGACTCGCCCGCGGTCTGGTCACACGGCGACTCGGTCGGTCTTATGGCTCAGCTCAACCACGGCGGTTGCCTGGGAGGGGTTGACAGCTGCGGCTTTCTGGTTGATCTCCTTCCGCCCGACACGGCTTTCGCAACGCCACCGCCGGGCGATACCGTGAACGTCGCAACGCCGACGATCTCGGTGCAGCTTTCCGACAGCTTCGCGGGCATAGACCCAGCCTCGATAACTGTCACCGTTTGGGTGAACGGAACGCTTGCCGTCGGGTATACGGCGTCGTTCTCTGATCCGGTCCTTACGGTGTCGGGACTTTCCCTGCGGAGCGGCGACTCGGTCGTCGTGTGCATCGACAGCGTCTCCGACGCTCCAACGTACGACTACTGCCCGCCGAACGACACGAGCTTCTGCTGGGGCTTTTGGGTGATTATGGGGGAGGTCGTTGCGTCGCCCGTGCTGCCGCAGCCGGACTCCGTCACAGCGTGCGACGACCAGACGATAACGATCTACCTTGCCGCAACCGAGGCGCCCATAGATACGACAACGATACAGCTTTGGATCACCTACGACCACGGGTCGGCAGAGGAGTACGTTCCGTGGGGTGATCCGAGGCTCGACTACGACACCAGCTCTTCCGAGCTTGTCTTCGACCCCGGCGGTCCGTTCTGGCTCGACGGCGATACCGTTTGCGTGAAGCTTTACGCCGAGGACATCTACGGCAATAGCCTCGACACGCTGGAGTACTGTTTCCGCACCGACTTTTCGCCGCCTGTGCTTTGGGGCGAGCATCCGCCGGCGGACACCGTCGTCGCAGACCCGGCGCCTGTCGTGTGGTTCGGGCTTGGGGACTCCATCACAGGCGTCGCCGATACATCCCTGTGGATCTCCATCGACACAAACGGCGTGGTCATCGACACCTTCTGGTACTCGGACGGCGAGCTTATGTGGGTTTTCGACTCGGTGGCTTTTGTTCCTTCGGCGCACGGGATTTCGTTTGTGGACGGCGACACTGTTCGGGTCTGCGTTGGCGCGCACGACCGGCCGGACTACTGCGCCCCAAACGCGCTCGATACCTGCTGGAGCTTTACGGTGAGTCTGGGGGCGCCGGTGCCGGCGTACGTGCAGTATCTACCGGAAAGCTTCGTCGCCTGCGGCGAGGGGGAACAGGAGATCATTGCCACGATAGACGATCCCGACGGGGTCAACCCAGCCACGCTTGTGCTTTGGGTTATAACGTCCTCCGGTACGACGAGCTACAGCTGGTCTTCGGCGTTTTCGTTTGACGGCGAGACGCTGCGCTTCGTGCCGCCAACGCCGCTGCCCGACGGCGACACCGTCACCGTCTGCATCGCATACGTCGAAGACTCCCTGGGCAATGCGCTTGAGGAGCCGTTCTGCTGGAGCTTTTTCATGGATCTCTCCCCACCAGCCGCTGTCTTCAGATATCCGGCGCCGGGTTCGATTCTGCCCGACTGGTGGGTTGGCGTCTTCGAGGCGCACTTCGTCGATGCCGGCGCGGGCGTGGACACGAATTCCTTCTGGGTGGCGTTCTGCGGCGACACCTTCGACTACCCGCGGCCGGGGATATCGGTTTCGCCGGGGGATTCGGCGGGCTCGCTCAGGTTCACCGTCGACCCGAACGTCCTTTTGCCCGACGGCTCCTGGCGCGCATGCTCCACCGTTTGCATGGGGATAGGCGACGCACCCGACTACTGCGGACCAAACGACACAACCTACTGCTGGAACTACGTCATCACCGAGGGACCGCACGCGGAGATCGTGCAGCCCCTCGACGGCCAGATAACGGCGTGCGACGACCAGTGCATCCTCCTGCGCATCTGGGACGACGACCTGCCTGTGGACACCTCCTCGATCGTGCTTGTCGTTTCGGGCGATACGATCAGCTGGGGGGACGTCAGGCTTTCGCTCTTTGGCGATACGCTGGCTTTCTGCCCCGACTCAGCGAGTCTTTGGTCGAACGGCGAGACGGTTTACGTTGAGCTCCTCGGCGCAGATGATTCTGCCGGCGCACACCTGCAGGATACCCTTTCGTGGGAGTTTTACGTTGATCTCGAGCCGCCGGCGATGTCGGGTGAGTTCCCAGCGGCGGGCGACACGATAGGCTACGGCGCGCCGACCATTTGCTTCGACCTTGTCGACAACCTCGCGGGCGTCGACTTCGACTCCATCGTCGTCGCCATCGACGACTCCGTGTACGTTGGCGCGGAAAGCACCGGCGTGACCATCGCAGGCGCAACGGTCTGCGTGGATGCGGCTTCTCTGGGGCTGAGGTGGTCGGGGGGCGACTCGGCTCTGGTCTGCGTCCACGCGCCGGACTCCCCCGATCTTTGTGCTCCCAACGTGCTCGACACGTGCTGGGCGTTTTATATAGAGGCCGGCGGTCCCGTCGGCTCTGTGATCCATCCCTTCGACGGCGCCTGGGTGAGCTGCACCGACACCGGCGTGGTAATGCAGATACTTGACGACGACGGAATATCTGATACGACGATAACGATATCGGTCTGGAGATCATCTACGGGCTTAACCGATACCATACGCTACCCAGACCCAACCCTCACGTGGGACGGAGCGACGCTTATATATCACCCTGCCGTCCCATTCGCCGAGCCTGAGACCGTCGAGGTTTGCATTATATATGCCGAGGATACCTTAGGGAACCCACTGTCGGATGTGGTTTGTTCGCGGTTCACACTTGACTTTTCCTCGCCGCGTTTGTTTGGGGTTTATCCCGGTTTGGGGGATGTTGAGTACAGCGCGAGTTTTCCTG
>CBEVQY010000017.1:0-55373 GCA_965552135.1 uncultured bacterium
AGATGTCGACCTTTGCTTTTAGTACGTTGTCTGTTAGTGAGTCGCCGCTACCGCCCAGAAGCGCGGCACGTCTTACGAAGCGTTCGGGGTTACCGACGTAGCGCACCGCGGCGGTGGGGAGCTTCGACCTGCACAGCTCGACCACGTCGCCGAGGCGCAAAAGCTTCGGAAACGAACCGACGACGCCGAATCCGCCCAGCGAGAAGTCGTTTTCGAGCGGGTAGATGTCGAACGCGGGCTCTTCGTATGGGTGATGCTCGTAGATCGCGTTTATGGCGCTTTGGAGCAGGTGCTGCGGGACGACGGTCTCGAGCCGAACCTCTCCCACCTTCTCAAGCTCGCCCAGGCGACCTATAAACGGGTTTGCACCCTCAAGCGGTAGGAACGTGCCCTCACCGGGCGCGCAGAAGCTGCAGTGGCTGTAGTTGCCTATGTGCCCGGCGCCCGTATCGAGTAGGGCGAGCCTCAGGCTTTCGAGCTTTTCGCGCGGGACGAAGACGACAAGCTTGAAGAAGCGCTCGCTGCTTTTGGTGCTCAGGCGGGACTCTATCTCCACGCCCAGAATTTCCGCCAGGGCGACCGAGACGCCGTCGGGGGCGAAGTCGAGGTTTGTGTGGATGGCATAAAGCGCGATGTCGTTTCGGATGGCGAAGATAAGCTTCCGCCCAACAGGATGAGCGCTTGATATCCCGTCAATGGTTTTCGTTGTGAGTGGGTGATGGGTTATGACCACGTCGAAGCCGCCGTCGCGAGCCTCCTCGAGGACCTTCATCGACGGGTCGACCGCCAAAAGCACGCGATCAACGCTCCTTTCGAGATCGCCGCAGAAAAGACCGACTCTGTCGGAGGGCATCGCCCACTGAGGCGGGTAACAACGCTCAAGCTCCTCTATAAGCTCCCCAAGCTTCATTGCCCACAAAAAAATTCGCACCGCCTGCGCGGTGCGAATCTTAAATGGGCGATAGTGGACTCGAACCACTGACCTCTTGCATGTGAGGCAAGCGCTCTACCATCTGAGCTAATCGCCCATCTTTTCAAATCTGTGGACCCACCAGGACTCGAACCTGGAACCAAGGGATTATGAGTCCCCTGCTCTGCCAATTGAGCTATGGGTCCAAATAAACTAAATAGAGCCCGACAAGGGGTTTGTCAAGAGTTTTTGTGGGGGTGTTTTGGGGCAGGATTCGTCGAGAAAAAGCTACCGAGGGTGGGGGGATCTGGTTAAGTTTTGTGGAATCTGCGGCTTTTTGGTATGCGGCTTTGGCGGTTCACATTTTGCCTTTTGGTTTTGCTTTTTTGGGGTGGGTGTGTTCCTCGTCCGCGTTATTGTCCGCCGAGGCTGGCTGAGGCGCGTCCGTGCGGACTTGCGCTCCCCGATGACGAAAGCCTCCTGGGAACGATAAACTATTACCTTGGCACGCCCTACAAATTCGGCGGTACGGATAGGGACGGCATGGACTGTTCTGGTTTTGTGCAGCGCGTTTTTCGCGAGGCTTTGGGGCTTGAGCTCCCCAGGACCGTTGCCGCTCAGTGGCGGTTTGGAAAGCCAGTCGCAAGGGATGAGCTTGCCTTCGGCGATATCGTCTTCTTCTGCACCAAGGGCGGCGGTGTTCCGACCCACAGCGGGATCTACATAGGCGCGGGCAGATTCGCACATGCGTCCTCGTCGCTTGGCGTTACGATAACGCCCCTTTCGAACCCTTACTGGAGCAAGCGCTACTGCGGCGCAAGGCGCGTGATAATGCGCTGAGACGAAAGCCCTTGCAGGCACGACTCTGCGGGGTTAAATTTGGTGCAAAAGCGGAGGCGCAAGCCTTGCGTCAGAGGACGATAGCCAAAAGCGTTGAGCTTTCGGGTGTCGGCTTGCACACGGGGAAGGAGTGCACGATAAGGTTTCTGCCCGCGCCCGCGGGGAGCTGGTACGCCTTCAGACGGTCGGATGTGGGTGGGGATGTGCTTGTCGAGGCGCTTGTGGAGAACGCCAAGGACGAGCTTGTTAGGGGCACCGTGCTCGCCAAGGACGGGGTGGAGGTCCACACCGTTGAGCACGTCCTCGCCGCCCTCTACGGGCTTCAGATAGACAACTGCATAGTGGAGCTTTCCGGTCCCGAGCCGCCCGTGATCGACGGCAGCGCAAAGCCCTACGTCGATGCCCTCATCTCCGCAGGCATCGTCGAGCAGGACGCAGAGCGCGAAGTGTTCGTCGTCGACAAGGTCATCCAGTTTTCCGACCCCCAGAGGAAGACGGACATACACGTCATCCCCTTCGACGGCTTCAGGATAACCCTCATGGTCGACTACGCCAACCCCGCGCTGGGAACTCAGTACACGACGCTCGAGTCGCTTGAGGGCGAGTTTGTGGATGAGTTTGCGTCGGCACGGACGTTTTGCTTCCTCTCGGAGATAGAGAAGCTGCACGGTCAGGGTCTCATCCGGGGCGGCAGCCTGGACAACGCCATAGTTATAGTCGACAAGGAGTTCACGGAGCACGACGAGCGGTTTTTGCGCGAGAACTTCGACATCCCTCCCCAGCGCCGGGTTTTCGTGGGCAAGACGGGGATACTAAACGACACGCCGCTGCGCTTCTACAACGAGCCCGTTAGGCACAAAGTCGTCGACCTTTTGGGGGATCTTGCGCTTTTGGGATGCTTCATAAAGGGTCACGTTATAGGCGCGAGGTCGGGTCACGCCGCCAACGTCGCCCTGGTGAGGACTTTGCGCAAACACCTCGAGAAGAAAAGGCTTTCGGCTCAGTTCGGCGCAAAGGGCGAGCAGCTCGATATCCTCGCCATCCAGAGGATTTTGCCCCACCGCTATCCGTTTCTGCTCGTCGACAGGGTCGTCGACTTCGAGGAGGGGAAGTACGCCGTTGCTGTCAAGAACGTGACGATAAACGAGCCGTTCTTCCAGGGGCATTTTCCGGGGCATCCTGTGATGCCTGGGGTTTTGCTCATCGAGGCTTTGGCGCAGACGGGCGGTTTTTTGCTTATGAGGACCGTGGCCGACCCGGACGACGTCGTCACGTACTTTGCCGGCGTCGATAAGGTCAGGTTTCGCAAGCCCGTCTTCCCCGGCGATAGGGTCACGCTCAGGGTGGAGATGATATCCTTCAAGCGGCGCGTCTGCAAGTTCAGGGGCGTTGCCACCGTTGACGGCGACGTCGTGTGTGAGGGAGAGTTTATGGCGACCGTCGTGCCTAAAAACCCCCAAAGCTGACCATGCCTCGAAACCGAAGGGTAAACGTTTGGATTTGGGAGCATTCGCCGCAGTTGGCTGCCGAGATATCCCGCTTCGTCGCCGAGGCGGGGTTCGGGATATCCGAGGCGGGTGAGGCGTCGATAGTTGTCGTTGGTCCTTCGGTTTCGGCTTCGGAGCTTGCAGGGAAGGTCGACGAGCTTGGCGGGCGCGAGGTCGTCTTCGTCGTGCCCGACGGTGAGGTTTGCGCAAAGCTTGCCGCCCTTGACCTCGTTGTGCCGCAAAGCCGCCTGCCGCAGATCAAAAGCGCACTTGCTGTCGCGGCGGAAAGGCTTTTGCAGAGGGGGCGTGTGGCTGTAGCCAGGAATCTTGTGCGCGTTCGCAGGGCGTTGGGCATCCCCGAGGCTTCGTCGCTTGCGCTTGCGCGAATCCTGCGGGCGCTTACGGAGAGCCTTCCTTTGGGCGTTGTGGTCCTCAGCAGGTCGCGGGGCGTTGTGGGCGCAAACAGACTGGCGAGGGACATCCTGCGAGCACAGGACATCGTCGGGATCGACTGCGAAACCTTCCAGGAGCGCTTCGGTCTTTGCCCCGGCGGGGTTGGTCTTTTGAACACCATCGACTCGAGCCACCCGATAATCTTCACCCACCGCTTCCCCGACGGGCGCGTCGTGGAGGTCTATATAGCCGCGGTTCCCGGATCAGATGAGTTCGTTTTCACGATAAGCGACATAACCGAGCACAGCTGGGAGCGCGAGTGGCTCGAGGGTCTTTTGGGCGCCATAGCCGACGGCGTTGTCGTCATCGACCGCGAGCGCAGGATCCTCTGGATGAACGACGTCGTTCGGCGCTGGTTTGGCTCGGAGGCTGTGCAGGTTCCGTCCCACTGCTTTTCCCTCTGGCGGAACGCCGACCAGATCTGCCCCGACTGCCCCCTCGACGCCCTCTTCGAAAGCGGCGACGTCTGCCGCTACACCGAGCGGCTTATAACCGGCGACGGCAGTGAGCGCGTGTTCGAGGTTATAGCGGCGCCGATCCGCGCAGCAGATGGAAAGATATATCAGGTCGTTCAGCTCGCCAGGGACGTCACCGAGCGCGAGAAGATGATCCGCGAGCTTGTCGCCGCGCGAAGGAGCCTCGAGGAGCTCAACCGCAAGCTCGAGCAGCAGTATATGATGCTTCGAACGATAGCCGAGGTCTCCGACACTCTGCAGCAGGAAAACTCCCTCGAGCGCGTTTTGCACATAGCGCTTACGGCTGTGACGGCGAAGGAGGGTTTGGGCTTCAACAGGGCGTTTTTGCTTTTGGTCGACAGTGAGCGCAAAGCCCTCGTCGGCAAGATGGCTGTAGGTCCCTCCACGCCGGAGGAGGCGGGCAGGATATGGTCGCAGCTTGACGACACGCCGAGAACGCTTTCCGAAACCCTTCGCGCCTACATAGCCGCAACGGAGGAGCACGACGCCGAGGTGAACGCCATAGTGAAAAGCATCGTCATCCCGCTCGAGAGCGACGATGTCGTCGTCGAGGTTCTCAAAAGCGGTGAGCCCGCTTTGGTGGTTCCCGAGGACCCGAACCTTTGGGAGAGAGCTTCCAGCCTCAGGGAGAAGTTGCGCTCACCGTTTTTTGTGATCGTTCCCCTCTGGTCGATGACGAAGCCCGTGGGCGTGCTTATCGCCGACAACATGATAACCCAAAAGCCCATAACCCCGCGCGAGGTGGAGCTTTTGAGGTCCCTTTCGAGCCACTTCAGCCTCGCCATCGAGAGGACGGCGCTAACCGAGGAGCTCAGGCGAAGCTACGAGCAGCTCAGGGCAAACCAGCAAAGACTTCTGGAGGCGGAAAAGCTTTCGGCAATAGGCTCGATGGCTGCACAAATAGCCCACGAGATCAGAAACCCGCTTGTGTCGATAGGCGGTTTTGCCCGAAGCCTTCTTGCCGAAAAGGAGCCATCCGACCCGGACTACGAGGCGCTCAACATAATCCTTGAGGAGGTCAAAAGGCTTGAGGGTGTCGTCGTCGATGTATTGAACTACGCGCGTGTGGGCAAGGTGGAGAAAAAGCCGGGCGATATAAACCAAACGGTCTACGACGTCCTCCTGCTTTTTGAGCCGGAGTTTGAGAAGAGAAACATCGATGTTGAGGTCGAGACTTCCGACGAGATCCCGCCCTTCGGCTTCGACCACGACCGGATAAAACAGGTTCTCATAAATCTGATCCGCAACTCCCTGAACGTTCTTGACGATGGCGGCAAGATAAGGATAAGGACGCACCTTGAGGGCAAGTACTGCTGGATAGCCGTAAGCGACAACGGTCCTGGTATCCCGAGCGAGCTTGGCGACAAGATATTCAGACCGTTTTTCACGACGCGCACGACGGGCACAGGTCTTGGTCTTTCGATTTCGGCTCGCATCGTTGCGGCGCACGGGGGAACGATATGGTACGAGAACAATCCCGCGGGCGGAGTCACCTTCTACATCAAGCTTCCTCTTGGGGACTAAGCAGGAGGTTTTATGCACGACGTCCAGATGGAAAAGCCCGCGCACCAGATACCCATAACGATGGTGGGGATAAAGGGTCTTCGCTATCCGATAAGGGTTTTGGACAGGGCGGGCGGCTTTCAGCACACGGTTGCCGAGGTGTCGATGTTCGTTGATCTCCCCGAGCACCTCCGCGGAACACACATGAGTCGCTTCGTCGAGATACTGAACAAATACCACGGCGAGATAGCTTATCAACATCTGCGCCCCATTCTGCAGGAGATGAAGGACGTCTTCGGCGCCCAAAGCGCGCACCTTTCCATGAGGTTTCCCTACTTCGTTCGGCGCGAGGCGCCCGTGACGAGGTCCGGGATGCTTATGGAGTACACCGCCTTCTTCGAGGCGCGGCTTGCGCGGGAGTTCGAGTTTGACCTTGGCGTGAGCGTTCCCGTTGCGACGGTGTGCCCCTGCTCGCGCGAGATCTCCGACCGTGGCGCACACAACCAGCGCGCCGTCGTGACGATAAAGGCGAGGATGAAAAAGTTCGTTTGGCTTGAGGAGCTTATCGAGCTTGCGGAGCGGAGCGGCAGCAGCCCCGTCTACGCCATCCTCAAGCGACCCGACGAGAAGTTCGTCACCGAGCACGGATACGACAACCCCCGCTTCGTCGAGGACGTTGTGCGCGAGGTGGCGCAGGCACTAATGAGCGACCCGAGGATAGCATCCTTCACCGTCGAGGCAGAAAGCGCAGAGTCCATCCACAACCACAACGCCTACGCGATGATAAGGCACGTCGAGCAGTCGAGATGAGTCTGTCGTACGCCGAGGCGATAGGTTTTTTGGATTCGCTCTACGATCACGAGCGCACGGCGACGCGCAAGTCGCCGCCGCCGTTCCACCTTAACGCTATAAGAAAGCTTCTCTCCCGCCTCGGCGATCCCCACAGGGAGTATCGTGTTGTGCACATAGCTGGCACGAAGGGCAAGGGTTCCACGGCGGCTATGCTTACGTCCATACTTCGCGCCGCGGGGATGCGCGTTGGGACGTATACGTCGCCACATCTTTTCTGCGTTCGCGAGAGGATCGCGCTTGACGGGAAGCCCATCTCGGAGGAGCGCTTTGCCCGGGCTGTGGGCGCCGTGATGCCCTTCGTCGGTCCGCGACCCAAGGAGTTCGCCACCTACTTCGAGGTTTTGACAGCCGCCGCGCTCAACTTCTTCGCCGACGTTGGGGTCGATGTTGCAGTGGTCGAGGCGGGTCTTGGCGGCAGATACGATGCGACAAGCGTCGTCGCACCGGACGTCGCCGTTTTGACCCGCATCGGGCTTGACCACACCGAGCGCCTCGGGGAGAGCATAGGCGAGATCGCCTTCGACAAGGCTCACATAATAAAGCGCGGCTGCGTTGCCGTTTTGGGCGCGCAGGAGGAGGAGGCGGTTGCGCCGCTTTTGGAGCGCGTTGTGTGCGAGGGCGTCCGCGCGATGCGGTGGGGGTGTGAGTTCGAGGCGATCGTCGAGGGCGCAACGCTTAGCGAAACGCGCATATCGCTTAGAGTCGGCGGAGACGAGCTTTCCGCCACGCTGCCCCTTGTGGGCGGTTTTCAGGCGGAGAACGCTGCCTGCGCCGCCGCAGCCGCCAAAGCCCTGGGCGTGGAAAAAGACGCGATAGAGGCAGGGCTTGCGTCGGTGGAGCTGCGCGGGAGGATGGAGGTGGTTTCCCTGCGTCCGGTCATCATCGTCGACGGTGCGCACAACCCGCCTGCGGCAAGGGCTGTGGCGAGGGAGCTTTTGCGCCTCGGGCTTGCCCCCGCGGCGTTCGTGGTGGCGATAAACAGACCCAAGGACTTCAGGTCGATGCTTAAGGCTTGGGCGCCCGTGGCGAAGGCGTTCTTCTTCACGCAAATGGAGAGTCCGCGGGCTTATCCGCCCTCGATGCTTGCCGCTGAGGCGAAGCGGCTCTGCGACGCCTTTGTCGCCGTCGTCGAGGATATAGGCGACGCCGTCGATGCGGCTTTGGGCTTCGTTGGACCTCAGGGCGCGGTCGTTGTTGCGGGATCTATCTACCTTGCCGGCCAGACCCTTGCCCGCCTTGGGAGCCGAAGCGAGACCTGATGTCCTCCTCCGCGAGCTTTATGTGGCTTCCGCGCCAGAAGATCTTTCCGCAGCGGCTGCAGCGCCAAAAGCGCCTGTGCGTGAGGAAGGTGTAGCGCGGCACAGCGCCTTCAACGCTTTCCCGGGGGACCTCGACGACCTCGCCGTTGCAAACGGGGCATCGTCGAAGCCGAAGCTCCATCCTAAGACCGAACTGGCTTGCGACCTCCCTGAGCTGATCCCACAGTGAGTTTGCCCTCACGAGGTATGCGGCTGCGCCGGCTTTTTTCGCGAGCGCGACGTCGCGTGTGAGGAGCTTGCGCCGCTCAACGAGCGCCATGAAGAGAAGCTCGTCGTCCGTCGCCCTGCGCGGATATTCGACGTCACAGCCCATAAGCCTCAGCCAGCGAGCCAGCCTGCCGAGCATCGTGTCCGCGATGAAGCGCATCGTCAGAACGGGTACATAAGCGTTATGTGCCATCGCGAGTACGGCGGTGGGTCGAGCCTTGTGATCGCGGCGCCGTAGTCGGCGCGTATGGGTCCAACGGGCGTTGCCAGCGCGAACCCAAAGCCGCCGCTTATCCTTACGTCGTTTGGATTGACGTCCCTCCAGTCCCACCAGACTTGACCTGCATCGAGGAACAGATGCCCCCAAAGCTTCCACACAAGCGGGAACCTCACCTCCGCCGAAAAGAGCGCAAGCACCTTCCCCCCCAGCATCGTTCCGTCCGATGCCTTTGGACCTATCGATTTTTCCGAAAATCCCCTTACGGTGTTTGCGCCGCCCAGCGATAGCCTGTTGTGCACGGCGACGTCGGTGGAGCCGGGCTTTGTGCTGCCCATAAGGTCCATCTGCAGGCGGCTGGCGTATACGGCGCTTCGCCAAAACGGAACGCGGATGTACCTCGTCCAGTAGAGCTCGAACTTGAAGTAGTGTTCGTCTCCGCCCAGCGGACCGCCCACGAAATCGGCTTCGAAGCGCAGAAGTGAGCCTGCCTTCGGCATAAGCACGTCGTCGCGCTTGTCGCGCTGGTATGTGTAGCTCAGCTTACGCGAGATGTAGATGCCCTGCTGTTGCTTTATCTCTTCTGCCTGGTCGGGCGGCACGCCGAAGACGTCGGCGCGCTCGTACGTTATACCGCCCCAGTGCGTCACCTCCCCGAGTCGGCGCACAAGCTGAAGGCTTCCGCCAAGCTTCTGCACGCGCCAGGGCTCCTGCTTGTGGCGAACGCCGGGCTCGAAGTACAGGGTCAGCGTTGAGGGCAGCTTGCGCGCAAAGGTCCAGGGCTCGTAGAAGACGACCTCGTAGCGGTGCGAGAGAAGCTGTAGGCTGTCCAGAAGCTGCGCCTCGCTTGAGGCGCGAAGCGTTAGGCTCTGACCGTTGCCGAAGATGTTCCTGTGCCCCCAGCCGACGGAGCCATTGACCGTGAGGTCGTATTCCGGGTCCGAGCCGAAGTCGAAGGAGAGACCGTACCAGCCCCTGGCACGCTCGACGACGCTTATCACGACATCGACCGTCTCGGGCTGACCGAACGTGTCGGCAAGCTCGACGGAGACTATCCTGAAAAGCCCCGTCGAGTAAAGTTCCTCCTTGCTCTGTTCCATCGCCGAGTAGGAGTAGGGCTCGCCGCTTTTTATGGCAAGCTCGCGCCGCAGGAGGAACTTTTTTGTCTTGCGCAGCCCCTTGTAGGTGATCTTGCCGAAGAAGGCTTTTTTGCCCGCGTCGACGGAGTAGTGTACGTCGACCGTGCAGGGCTTTCCCTCCGACTTGCCCCACCAAAGCGTTACCTTTGCGTAGGGGTATCCCTGGTCGGCGATCCAGCGCCACAGCCTGTTTTTAGCCGCTTCGGCTTCGAAAGGCGAGAATACATCGCCGCGCTTTACCCCAAGCGCCCTGTGGGCGCGGGCGCCGTCGAAGCCGGGTGGAAGGCGAAGCTCAAGTCTGCCCACAAAATACTTCGCACCCTCGTCTATGTATATCATCACGCGAACCCTGCTTGTGTCCTCGCCGAGCGGCTTGACCAGGGCGTTCGTCCTTACGTCCAAAAAGCCCCTGTCCTGATACATCGCCTTTATCGTTCCCAGGTCGTTTTGGAGCGCCGCAGAATTTAGGGGCGGATATCCGCCGAAGATGGCGTTGTACCAGTGCGGCTTTGGGATGGTGAGCGCAGAGTACAGCTCCCACCGCGAGATCGCCCTATTCCCCACGAATTTCACCTCGACCACCCTCGGCAGCGCCGCCGCTGCACCCGCAAGCGTGAGGACGGCAAGGAAAAAGCTTTTCAAAACCCCTCGGGTCAATACTCCCACCTCAGGTCGAGTTTGAGTCTGTAGTTTTTGTCTTCGTCCTCGAGGGCGGCTATCGAGAAGTGCCCCGAAAGCTTATACACAAGCTCGATGGTTTGCCTTGGGTCCTCGGAGAGGACCTGCGAGTATCGGAGGAAGAGTTTCCTCCCGACCCGCTTTCCGACGGTCAGCCTCATCTGCGATGGTCGCAGGAGGCTTGCCTCTTCCCCCGCCGGCTCGAGCTCGAGCTCATCTACGCCAAGCGTTTTGCGCGCAAGAAGTTCTATGTTGCGTTCGATATACTCCTGCAGGAA
This sequence comes from uncultured bacterium, assembly GCA_965552135.1. Classification (GTDB taxonomy): domain Bacteria; phylum UBP14; class UBA6098; order B30-G16; family B30-G16; genus CBEVQY01. Next base: position 10,360 of record CBEVQY010000017.1, read on the forward strand.
GCTTCGCGTTCTTTTTTCGAGTGCGCGCGCAAAGCCAACGGTGTCGGATGTGCCGGCAAGCATCCGCAGGATGTCGTCCTGCGTGAAGTCGGGGCTTGTGCTCGTTATCTGCACCTGAGGCTCCGAGAGTTTGCCGCTTATGTGCAGGACAAGCTCCTCGCTGCCGAAGTTGGTGCTTGCGTCGATGTCGAGCTTGGGGTCGATAACGCTTATCTTGTCGAACGTGAGGACCCCGCGCTCGATCCTGAACCTTTGCCCGTAGAGGAAGTACTGACCGTCGGCGATGGACAGCTCTCCCAAAAGCGCTATCCCCGCCTTCGACGAGGAGACCAAAAGCTCGCCACCAATTTTTGCCTCAAGCTGATTGCTAAGCAGCCAGATGTTCTCAAGCGTTAGCGCTACATCGCCCTTTAGGGGTAGCGCAAGCTTTCCCGGTGTTGCGGAGCCTATTTTGAGGATGTTCCCCTCTGTGATCGTTATCTGTCCGCCCACCGCTGGCGGCGCACCGACGACGTTCAGCGTGCCGCCCAAGACGGCGTAAAAACCCTTCGTCGTCGACTTCAGCGGGAAGTCTTTGAGGCAAAGCACAAGATCAGTTTTCGGATGCCGCAGGTTTGCGATGTCGATCGTTCCGCTGCCTGTGAACTTACCGCTTATGTGTGGTTGTCCCGCCACAAGCGCCCAGAGCTTTGCGAAGAAGCCACCACCGCCCGGCGGAGTTGCGGAGGTCTTCGCCTCAAGGCGCTCTAAGTGAAGCTTGTTCCCATCTATCGTTCCGGTTATGTTTATGTCGCTTATGGTGTTATCGAGGGGGTTGATCTTCACCGCCGCGCTTTCGACCTCGAAGCGCCCTACAAGGCGTATCGAGTCGATCGTGCCCGAGGCGTTTACGTTTGCGCGGTAGCTTCCGCGCAGGGCTTCCACGCCTATGAGGTTGGACAGAAGGTCGAGCTTTTCGCCGTTTGCGAAGGCATCGAGCTCGACCGCGCCGCCTCTAAGCGTGATGTATCCCTTCGCCACTGCCTCCTCACTGGGGCGGCGCAGGTGGAAGGTTCTGACGAAGATCGTGTCTCCTTTTAGGCGTGCTTCGGCGCGCATGGAGCTCCACGAAAGCCCAAAAAGCGCCAGCGGCGAGGCGCTAAGCGCAGCGAAGCCTTCGCCCTCGAGGTTGGCGAGGTCGATTTCAAGCTCGAAGTGTCCGTTTGCGGTGCCCGCTGCGCGCGGCAGACCCAAAAGCGCCGAAAGCTTTTGGAGCGAAAGCCCGTCCACCCCGCCTTTCACCGTAATGACGCCGCGGGCTGCGGCGAAGGTGTCGATGTCCATCCTCCCGTCGAACGCGCCCATCGGTATCCCCGACGCGAAGACGCCGCCGGAAAGGTTAAAGGTCGTCGCCTTAAGCAGGTTTACGGATGCTCCGGGCATTTCGACGGCGAAGCCCTCGACGCGCAGGGACGGTTTTTGCCCCGCCGTAAGCATTCCTACGGCTCGCAGTGTGCGCACGCCGCTTCGCACCCGAAGCGGCCGGAAGAAAACCCTGTTGCGCGAAAACCTCGCCGAAAGGTAGAGGGTGTCGATGGGGACCTTGCCCCAACTCCCGCCTTCAGCGAGGGCTATAACGGTCCCTTCGCGACCGGACACATCAGTGAACTGCCCGGAGACGTTGAGCCTCCCGAGCTTGACGTCCGCGATCTTGCACCCTTCGCCTTCGATCTTGAACCTCACGCCCAGCTTCCGGCCGTTGCCGACGATGTGGGCGCTCAGGGCGTAGTTGCCGCGAATGCCTTTTAAGGCAAGCAGCTTGGCGGGGTCGTTTATTCTCCCTTTTGCGTGGATGTCGACGGCGCCGCTTGTCAGCGCAGAGCCCCAAAGCTCGATCCTGTTTTCGCCCGCGAAGAGAACAACAGGCTCCGTTTGTGAAGCCTCTGCGCCTTTTCGGCTGACCCGAGCGGCTACGGCGGCGGAGTCGAAGTCGTACGCGGCAAGCGTCCCCTTGCGGAGTCTTCCGCGAAGCTCCATTTGCATGTCTTCGCCGAAACCTGCGCCCTCAACGGTCACCTCGCCGCACAGCTTGGTCGGGATAGGCGCGAAATTTCTCAGGTCGAAGTCGCTTACGTCCTTCAGGTGCATCGTGTATCGCATCGGTTCTTCGCGTGTTCGGAACGTGGCGTCTGCGTTTTTTACGGCTGCACCCCATAGGGAGCCGCGCGGAGCAAACAACCTCAGCACGCCAGAGCTGCACCGATAGACGACCAGCATCGACTCGGCGCTCATGGGAATACCCCAGAACGTCCCCCTGCCCGTGATGAGCATCTCGTAGCGGTCGGACGAGGTATGACGGATGTCGAACCGAACTTTTCCGTTGCCCTCGAAGAACGTGAGGTCAGAAAGCCTTCCGACTTCGGTCATGTTGACCGTGTCGCCCCAGAGGACGAGCCTTTGGAAGAGCCCCGAGCTGGGATCAAGACGCAGAAGCTTGATCTGCACGTTCGAGGAGTCGAGCGCCAGGCGGAGTTTTGCGCTCACAAGGTCCCTTTGCGTTCGGAGCGTTCCCTGCGCTGCGGCTACGCGACCACGTCCGCGCCAGGCAAACCCCGCGCTGTCGACGGAAAGGACCGCCTCTCCGTCCTCGTCGATTCGTATTGCGCCGCGAAACGAAAGGCTCTCGACCTCGGCGGCTCCAACCTTTGCGGAGCCGTCGACGAGCTCCACAAGCTCGATGGTTGCCTGCGGGAGTTTTGGGAGCTTTGGTGCGCCGCCTGCGCCATCCGCCTGCCACGAAAGCCTCGGTCGAACAACCCTTAGGCGCGAAACGAGGATGGGCTTGCCCCAGATGTAGCGTATGTCGACCGTGTCGGCGCAGAACGATGCGCTTGCGCCGTCGCCGCGGTAGCCAAGCCTGACGCCGAAGAAGGCTATGTGTCCTGGCACGAGGGTGGCACCCTCATAGCTTACCGAAACGGGCATGCCGTAGTGCGCAAGAACCACCCTCAGGGCAAGCTTCTGCAGCGCCGGCAAAAGCAAAAAAGCCGCCGAAAGCAACACATAAAGCCCCAAAACGACTATGATGACCAAAAGTCCCCAAACTTTTATGTGGTAAAACAACTTACGCACAATGAAAATATTGACACAGCGGGCAATTTCGGCAAGAGTAAAACTGGAAAAAGCTGTTGCGCACAGGGATATTGGAGATATTTTGTTAAAGATTTGGGCAAGCAGAAGGAGGGGATAGGATGGCTTATCCTGAGGAATTTCGCAATTGGCTTCGCACCGAGCTTCAGGGCATCAAGGATGCGGGGCTTTGGAAGGAGGAGCGCATAATTACCTCGCCGCAGGGCGTTGAGATAACGCTTTCCGACGGGAGGAAGGTTCTCAACTTCTGCGCCAACAACTACCTTGGACTTGCAAACGACCCCAGGGTAAAGGAGGCGGCAAGGAAAGTTCTGGAGAAGTACTCCTACGGCATGTCCTCCGTTCGCTTCATCTGCGGAACGCTCGATATACACAGGGAGCTTGAGCGCAAGATCGCCGACTTCCTCGGCATGGACGACGCCATACTCTACGCCGCCTGCTTCGACGCAAACGGCGGGGTGTTCGAACCCTTCTTCAACAACGAGGATTCGGCTATAATCACAGATGAGCTTAACCACGCAAGCATAATAGACGGCGTCAGGCTCACCAAGAAGGCTTTGCGCCTCATCTACAAGCACTCCGATATGAACGATCTCGAGGAGAAGCTCAAGGAGGCGCAGTCGAAGAAGTTTAGGATAATCGTCACCGACGGCGTTTTCTCCATGGACGGCGACATGGCTAAGCTCGATGAGATCGTTCCCCTTGCCGAGAAGTACGGAGCGCTCGTTATGGTCGACGACTCGCACGCCACAGGCTTTATAGGTAAAACCGGGCGCGGCACGCCCGAGTACTTCGGCGTTAAGGTCGACATAATAACCTCCACCCTGGGCAAGGCGCTCGGGGGCGCATCGGGCGGATTTACCGCAGCACATCAGGAGTACGTCGATATGCTGCGCCAGAGGTCGAGACCTTATCTTTTCTCGAACACGCTCGCACCAATGATCGTTGGCGCATCGATAGCCGTGCTCGATATGCTCTCTGAAACGACGGAGCTTCGCGACAGGCTCGAGAAAAACACCAAGTACTTCCGCGAGAACATCGAGAAACTCGGCTTCGACGTAAAACCTGGAATCCACCCGATAATCCCCATAATGCTCTATGAGGGCAAGCTCGCCAACGACTTCGCCAGAGACATGCTCGATGAGGGGATTTACGTTATAGGCTTTTCGTATCCCGTTGTGCCCAGGGGTCAGGCGCGCATACGGGTTCAGATATCGGCTGCGCACACGAAGGAGCACCTCGACAGGGCGCTTGAGGCTTTCGAGAAGGTCGGAAGGAAGCACGGCGTAATAAGCTAAGGGCGGCTTTGTTCTTGATTGAGAGCAGCAGCGGGTTTATGTAGGTAGCCTTTCTGCAGCAGGAGGGTCTATGAGGACGCGAGATTTGGAACGTTTCAAGAAGCTACTTCTTAAGATGCGCGAGGAGCTTAGGCGGGAGTGGGAGCTTTTTGAGAGGGACAAGCTCTCCAAGGATCTGCGCGACAGGCTGGGTCAGGTTTCGTCCTTCACGACTCATCCCGCCGATATGGGCAGCATAACCGACGAGCAGGAGCAGGCGTTCCTTTTGGCGAGCCAGGAGAGGTCCATACTTGAGGCGATAGAGAGGGCGCTTGAGAGGATCGAGGATGGCACATACGGCAAGTGCATCCTCTGCGGCAAACAGATAGACAGGGAGAGGCTTCTTGCCATCCCCTACGCCGAGTACTGCCTTGAGTGCCAGGAGATGCTCGACGAGGGCTTGGAGGCGGTGGAGGGGGAGGTCGAAAGCTACTGATAGCTGATGTCCGGTGGTGTTAGGAAAAAACTTCGCCCCTCGCCCAAGCGCGTTGGCGGGGGGATTTTAGTGTGGCTTTTGCTTTTCGCCGCAGCCCTTATCGTTGCTCAGCTTCTTTCGACGCAGGGCGGCGTTAAGGTCCGGCTAACGTACACCGAGTTCCTCAAGGAGGCTGAGGAAGGCAGGATAGCCTCTTGCCACTTCAAGGGCAGGAAGGTGACGGGGAGGTTCAGGGTTCCCCACCGCGTTCCTCTGGGCGAAAAGGCTGTGGAGTACGACGAGTTTATGCTCGTCATCCCCTTCGACGACCCTGATCTCCCCAAAAGGCTTGCGGAGCTTGGCGTTGAGGTTACGTCGGAGGAGCCCAAGGGCAATTTTTGGACCGTCGCCCTCAACATCCTCCCGTGGCTTTTGATCCCACTGCTTTACATAGTCTTTTTGCGTCAGATGCAGGGGGCGCAGCGTGGGATATTCAGTTTCAGCAAGAGCCGTGCGCGGCGCGTTACGCCCGACAAGCAGCGCGTCACCTTCGACGACGTCGCAGGCTGCGACGAAGCCAAGCAGGAGCTTATGGAGATAATCGAGTTTCTGCGCAACCCCAAGCGCTTCAGCAGGCTTGGGGGCAGGATTCCGCGTGGGGTTTTGCTTTTGGGTCCGCCGGGGACGGGCAAAACCCTCTTGGCGCGCGCCGTGGCGGGAGAGGCAAACGTGCCGTTCTTCTCCATATCGGGTTCCGACTTCGTCGAGCTTTTCGTCGGCGTTGGCGCCTCCAGGGTGAGGGACCTCTTCGACCAGGCGAAAAGGAACGCCCCATGCATCATCTTCATCGACGAGATCGACGCCGTTGGCAGGTGGCGCGGAGCCGGCATAGGCGGCGGACACGACGAGCGAGAGCAAACCCTAAACCAGCTCCTCGTGGAGATGGATGGGTTCGACCCCAACGAGGGGATAATCGTTATGGCTGCCACGAACCGCCCCGACGTCCTCGACCCCGCGCTCCTCCGCCCCGGAAGGTTCGACAGACGCATAGTCGTCGACAGACCGGACGTCAAGGGAAGATACGAGATCCTCAGGGTTCACACGCGCAACAAGCCCCTCGCCGACGACGTGGACCTTATGACGATAGCCAAGGGGACGCCCGGGCTTGTCGGCGCTGACCTGGAGAACATAGTCAACGAGGCTGCCCTCCTCGCCGCCCGAAAGGGGAAGGAGAGGATCGAGATGGAGGATTTTGAGGAGGCGAAGGACAAGGTCATGATGGGTCTTGAGCGCAGGAGCCTCACCATCTCTCCCGAGGAGAAGCGCATAGCCGCCTACCACGAGGCTGGGCACGCGCTTGTTGGAAAGCTTCTGCCGGGATCTGATCCGATACACAAGGTTTCGATAATTCCGCGTGGGATGGCGCTTGGACTCACCTATTTCCTGCCCGAGGACGACAGGCGCGTCTACCCGAAGTCGTATCTTATGACCAAGCTTGTGCACCTTTTGGGCGGCAGGGCGGCGGAGATACTGATCTTCGGGGATCCCACCACGGGCGCCGGCAACGACCTGCAGCAGGCAACGGAGCTTGCCCGCAAAATGGTGGAGCAGTGGGGTATGAGCGAAAAGCTTGGTCCTGTCAATCTGTCTGAGGGCGTCCAGGAGGTTTTCTTGGGGAAGGAGATCGTTTCGCGCTCCAAGATAAGCGAGCGCACCGCCCGCCTCATAGACGAGGAGGTAAGGCGCTTTGTCGAGGAGGCGGAGCAGAAGGCGCTTGAGATCCTGAGGGACAACATCGACAAGCTCCACAGGCTCGCCGAGGCGCTCCTTGAGCGCGAGGTCCTCACGGGGGATGAGATCGACGAAGTGATAGGGATAAGTCCGCAGGACCAGCCGCAGGAGACGTGATCACACAGGCTTGAGCTTTGCGAAGCCCAAAACGAGCTTTTTCCTGACGCCGCCCGCGAACTCGACGGTGACAACGGCTCGCTCACCCCTGCCCCTTACCGCAACGACGACCCCCTCGCCGAAGAAGGGGTGGACGACGCGTCTTCCCGGCGCAAGCTCGGGGACGTTGGCTGCGCGGGGCGATAGGCTTTTGGCGGAGAGATCGACCCTCTTTGCGGTTTTCTCGTCGATCTCGGCGACGAAGGGCGAAGGCGCCATTGCCTCGACGCTGCCAAAGCGACTTCGCTGCAAAACGTGCGTTACTGCGGCAAAGCGCTTGGCGCGCGTGAGGGCAACGTAGAATAGCCTGCGCTCCTCCTCAAGCTCCTCGTCGGATGAGAGCGCCCGAAGGATTGGGAAAATCCCCAGCTCAAGCCCCACAACGAAGACCGCGTCGAACTCTAAGCCCTTTGCCGCGTGGACGGTCATGAGGTTCACCGTCTCGTCGGAGCGGGTCCAGCGGTCGACGTCGGTCATAAGCGTCACGGTGGCGAGGAAGCTTTGCAGCGTGGGGTTTGGGTTTTGGTTTTCGAACTGGTGCGCCGCCTCAACAAGCTGACCGATGTTCTCAAGGCGGCTTTGGGCATCAAGCGTCCCCTCCGAGATGAGCATCTGGATGTATCCGCTTTGCCTCAGGACCTCGCTTACGATGGCGGACGGCGGCGCGGTGTTTGCCTGCGCGCGAAACGACGCGATAAGTTCGGCAAAAGCCCTGAGTCCCTCAAGCGCCCTCCTCTGGACCGGCAGCGGGACGCCGCTTTCCACAAGCTCCAGAAGCGACATATCTGCATCGGAGGCGATTTTCTCAAGCTTTTCGATCGTCTTTATCCCCACGCCGCGGCGCGGCTTGTTCACAACGCGCTTGAACGAGACGTCGTCTGCGGGGTTGACGATGAGGCGCAGGTAGGCAAGGGCATCTTTGATTTCGGCGCGCTCGTAAAAGCCAACGCCGCCAACAACAACGTAGGGGATGTTCCTCCTCCGAAGCTCCTCCTCAAACAGGCGGGAGAGGGCGTTTATCCTGTAGAGGACCGCTATCTGTCCCGGTGGCGTTCCCTCCGAGGTGAGCCTTTCGATCTCGTCCACAACGAAGCGCGCCTCCGAGTAGTCGTCGGAAAGCTTTGCCACCAAAACCTTCTCGCCATCGGGGGCGTCGGTGTAGAGCCTCTTTTTGTGGCGCATTGTGTTGTGGGCTATCACGCTCGATGCCGCCGCAAGGATGTTGCCCGTAGAGCGATAGTTCCGCTCAAGCTTTATGATCTTGCAGTTCGGATAGAACTTTGGGAACTCGAGGATGTTTTTGATCCTTGCGCCGCGCCACGAGTAAATCGACTGGTCGTCGTCGCCGACAGCGGTGATGTTCTGGTGGAGCTCTGTGAGCTTGCGCAAAAGCACAAACTGAGATTCGTTCGTGTCCTGAAACTCGTCGACAAGTATATACTGGAACATCTCCGAGTACTTTCGGCGGACCTTGTCGCTTAGGATGAGCATCCTCACGGCGAACATAATGAGGTCGTCGAAGTCGAGGGCGTTTGCCTTTCTGAGGAGTTCGTCGTAGCGGGCGTAGATTTTCGCGAGGGTTTTCTCCGCCGGCGTTTGTGCAGTTGCGCTGAAGTCCGAGGCGGTCTTGAGGCGCCTTTTGAGGTTGCTTATCGCCTCCGCAACGCGCTTGGGGACGACTATGTTGGTGTCAAGCCCCATATCCGATATTATCTCGCGGAGAAGGTGCACCGAATCGTCCGCATCGTAGATGATGAAGTCCCGTTGGATCCCTGCGGCGTCAGCATCCCTCCTCAGCATCCTCCCGCAGAGGGAGTGGAAGGTTCCGATCCACATACCCTTGAGGTTGCGCTCAAGCAGCCTTTGGGCGCGCTCACGCATCTCTCCCGCAGCCTTGTTCGTGAAGGTGACGGCGAAAATCGAGCCCGGGTCTATCCCGAGGACGTGCACGAGGTAGGCTATTTTGTATGTGAGGACACGCGTTTTTCCCGATCCCGCGCCGGCAAGAACGAGAACCGGTCCCTCAGTGCTGACAACGCCCTCGAGCTGCTCGGGGTTCAAATCCTTTTCGAAGTCAACGGCTGCCACGGCAAAAGTAAGATATCGGGCAGGGCGCTTGGCGCCAACGCCGGAGATGCTACCTTTTGCCTTTACGCAAAATCTCCTCGCTGCGGATGAACTCCTCGTAGGTCATATCCTTGTACCACTTGTCGCCTATATACTTGAGCAGGAGCTTGAACTTGTCGGGCGGGATGTAGCCCGGGACCTTGGCGATGATCGTTCCCACCGTATCCTGAAACTCCATAAATGCGCTTGTGGGCACGCCGCGCACGGCGAACATCGCGCAAAGCCGACGCTCGCTCACAAGCTTGCCCTTGAACTTCTGCCTCTTAGTGGACGAGGAGTTCAGCTTCGTCAAAATAAACTTCTCCGAAAGGAGCTTTTTTACGTCTTCGTTGTTTAGTGTGTTTCGCTCGAAGCGCCTGCACCAGCCGCAAAAGCTGCTGTAGAGGAACACGTAGAGGGGTTTTTTCTGCGCCTGTGCGAGCTTCATAGCCTCCTCGAGCGGGTGCCACACAAGCTCTGTGGACTTTTCCGCAGCACCCAACGAGGTCCCAAAAACGAGAAAGACCGCAACTGCACTAAGCAAACGCATCGCTTTCCTCCCTACATCTTGACAAAAATGCGCTTGTGGGGCGAAAAGTCAAGCGCAAAAGGCGGTTTTTGCCCCGCTCGGGCTTGCGCATCCAAGGGAGACTGCGCTATCTTTGTCTGATGAGGATAAGGAGGGAGAGAGGGCTTATTTTGCGCAAGACGCGCTTTAAGGAAAGCAGCCTTGTGGTGCGTGCTTTCCTTTCGGATGGGTCTTTGGTTTCGCTGCTTTTTAAGGGAGCTCTAAGACCAAAGTCGGCTTTGGCTTCTCAGCTTTTGCCTTTTGCGCTTTTGGAGTTCGTCTTCTACCAGAAGGAGGGTCGGGGCGTTTTCACGGCGTCCGAGGCGTTTGTGGTTGAGGATTTCGCCAGCGTTCGCGCAAGCTACGAGTCGCAGGTTGTTGCGGCAAGCTTCCTTCAAAGGGCGGCGTCGCTTATAAAGCCCGAGCAAGCCATACCCGAGGTCTTCGACATAACGCTTGCGCTTTTGCGCGGATGGGACGACATCTGCCGGCTTCCGCAGGATGTCGTTTGGGCGGGGTTTGTGTTAAAGCTTTTGACTTTTGCAGGTTTTGCCCCTTCCATCGATTTCTGCGCCGTCTGCGGTGGGATGCTTCCGCCGCAGGGGCTTAGGTTTTCTCCCGCGGCGGGCGGCGTGGTGTGCCCTGCGTGCAGCGCGCCAAACGACGCAGTGGAGATCGACGAAGCACTGCGCAGAGCGCTCGCCTTCATGCTCGCAAAGCCGTTCAGGGCGTATGGCAGGCTGGAGCTTACGCCCCAAAGGGCAAAGAGGGCAAGAGAGCTTTTGGACAGGTTTTGGACCTACCACATAGGCGAAGGGGCTTCGGCTACCTGATGAAAAGAATCCTTCTTGCGGCGGTCTTTTCCCCCTGCTGCACCTGCACGACGTACACGCCCGCCGGTAGGTCCTGCGGCGACCACACCAGCTTTCGGATTCCCTTCTCCCTCGTTTCAGCGGGTACGAGCTTGCACACAAGCCTGCCGGTCACGTCGAGCACGCGCGCCGATGCACCTGCAGGGATCTCGAGGCAGACCGAGGAGTTGAACGGATTTGGGTAGACCTTAAGCGCTATGCTTTTGGGTGCTTTTTGTGCCTCGGCTACGGCGCCGGTGTCGACTGGCGGAGGGACGCCCAAAACGTATATCCCCCCTGCGCTGTCGGCGACGAAGAACCTGTCGTTCCAAAAGACTATGTCGCTTGGGGGGAAGTCGAACTCGATGTCGACCCATCCCACCTGCGTTGTCGGCAATCGTCCCAGCCTGAGCGATATCCCCGTTCGTGCGGTGCAGACGAAAAGCGTATCGAACTCCACAACCGCACCAGCCTCGGAGAGGGGGATCATATTGATATACGTTATCGCGCCGGGGTCGGATATGTCGAACATCTTCCAGGTGCCCGCGGACAGGATCCACAGAGTATCGCCGAACAGTTGCATTTGCCGCGCCGCGGGGATCTCTGCGCTGTCGAGGATCTCGGGGAAGCGGGGGGAGAAGATGCTGTACGAGAAGAGCTTACCGTCGCCCCAGACGAAGGCGTAGTTTCCCTTTGCTGCGACGAGTGTTGCATTTTCGGGTCGCTCGAACCTGCCCAGGAAGTTCAGTGTTCCCGCTGGCTCGAGGTCGAGCGTGAGCGCGCCCTGGGGACCGAACGCAACAAGAACCACAGTGTCGGAGATATCCACATCGCTTGCCACGCAGCCCATAACGTAGTAGCTGTCGATGACCGCGCCGCTTTGGTTGATCGAGAAGAGTCCCGCGTCGCCCGAAGCGGCAAGGAAAACGCCGCCGGCGTAGAGGATATCGTAGACCGAGCGGTCGAACGCCCAGCTGGGTCTTTCGGAGAGGTTTTCGTCGGTGAATGTGCGGACGCCGCCCGTTGTGGCTGCCAAAAGCACAGTATCAAGCAGGACGAACCTGTAGGCGTCGCCGGGCGTTTGATACTGCAGAGTAAGCGAAAGCGAATCGAGGGCACAGCACCAAACGCCCTTTCCCGGACCTGTGCCGATCGTTCCCGTCACGACGCCTTCGTAGCTTGATGCGGCGTAGCGCACGCCCTCCATGGGTATCGTCGACACGAGGCTCGGCGAGTAGGGATCGCTTATGTCGACGAGGACGACCTCGCCGCCCGTTGCGCCAACTATGTGTTCTTCGTCCCAGAAGGCTGCCTCAAAGCCTCCGCCGGTTGAAACGGTGGCGCAGTACTCCGGCGACGAAGGAACGGATATGTCGAAGATTATGAATCCGTTTATCACGTCCCCCACGATGAGCTTTTCGTTGCCCACAAGCGCGCTTACCGTCGACCAGGCGGGATCGGATGATGACCAGACGATGCTTGGGTCAAGCGGGTCGGTCACATCGATGCAGAGGACGGCGGTGGCGGCAACAACGTAGAGGTAGTTTGTGAAGAAAGCCATGTCCTTGACCATATCGCCCACGTCGATCTCCGAGAGGGGTATGAGGTGTCCGTCGGGCGCGACGGAGAAGAACCTTACGACGTTCCAGTCGCCTGCGGCAAGGATGGGGTGGGAGAGCGCGATGCCCATCGGGAAGACGGTAAAGGGCGCGAAATCTATCGTGTCGAACTTTTCGTCGACGATGCCCACCCAAAGTCCGCGCGCGGACTCCGGGTCCTTCGCCAAAAGGAAGGCTGTGTCGCCCCTGAATGTGCAGCCGCCAACTTCGAAGTCAAGCTGCGTCGAGCTTATGCTGTCGATGCGCCCGCCGTGGAAAGAGAAGGACGTCAGCCTGCGTCCGAAAACCCCCCAAAGCCTGTCGCCGGAAAGCCTCATCGCCGAAAGCTCGTCGGGGACAAGACGACGCAGGACGGCAAGCGAATCCCAGGGAAAGGCGAAAGCGCAGGCAACCGTAAGAAAAGTCGCCAAAAGCACTCGTTTCATAGCAAAACCTCCGCAGGGATTTTTGATTAAGTAATATAGCGCCTTCCCTGTCCTTGGAAAGGTTTATCTGTGCCAGCCTATGATGCCTGTGGTCGTTTTGCGGGGGAGGAGCATCCCGAACTCGTTGACCGAGACACCTATTCTCTCTGCCCCAAGCAGGTCGACTATGACCCTGTTGAACTCGAGCTTCAGGTCTCCGTATCCCGGCGAGAAGCGGTTTGTTGTGGTCATGCCTGCGGTTTTTGCCCTTTGGCGCGTGATCCTCGAGACGGCTCTAGCCGTTGCCTCGGCGGCTTCTGAGCCGAAGGCGTCCCAGAGGAGCGCCTCGCGCGCACAACCGCCTCTCGAAAGGACTGCGCTCCGCTCCTCGACGCCAGAGCCTATGGTAGCCACGTAAAGCGTGACGATTTCCGCTGAGCGCAGGATTCTCGCCAAAGCGGCGCTTTCGAGCCTTACGTTCCCCACAAGCTCCACGTGCGAGTCGCTTCGCGCAGCCACAGAAAGCTCACCGAAAATTATCCTCGGATCGCATAGGGCGAGCATTTGCGGAAGGATTTTTTCGAGTTCCTGAGCTTCTTTTTCGGGTACGGCGGTGGTTTTTCCGTATCCTGCCCGCGCCAGAACCCGAAGCGGCGAGATATCGAGCGCAACATGCTCGATGAGCTTGACCCTCATTTTATGCCGAACTTCTTGAGCTTGCGGTACAGCGTTCGTGTTGAGATGCCCAAAAGCTTTGCCGCCTCCTTTCTTGAGCCGCCGCTTATGCGCAAAGCCTCCTCTATCGCCTCTTTTTCGGCGGCTTCGAGCGATGGCGGCGTCTCGAGCCTCTCGAGAATCGCCCGAAGCATAACGTTGTTCTGCCTGAGCACCGCAAGAATTTGGGAGAGGAGCTGGGTTTGTTCTTGGGGCTGTTCGGTCTGCAGCGCTGGGAGCATTCTTCCAAGCTGGCTGTGTTCGGCGAAGTATGGTTTTAGGTCGTTGCCGCGGACGACTGCGCCGTCGGCGAGCAGAACCGCCGTCTCCACAAGGTTTCTCAGCTCGCGCACGTTGCCGGGCCAGTGGTAGTTCATCATTGCTTCGAGTGCGTCGTCGCTGAAGCCGGCGAAGCTTGCCCCGTGTTTGTGCGCGGCTTCGGCGGCAAAGTACGCCGCAAGGACGGGGATGTCCTCGGGGCGCTCGCGGAGAGGTGGGATAAAGATCCTCACGCCGCACAGGCGATAGTACAGGTCGGCTCTGAACTTGCCCTGCTTTATCAGGGTTTTGGGGTCTTTGTTCGTTGCGGCGACTATGCGCACGTCGGCGCGCTTGGGCTCCGCCGAGCCCACGGGGAAGAACTCTCCGCTCTCAAGCACCCGCAAAAGCTTGACCTGCACCGCCGGCGGAACTTCCGCGACTTCGTCGAGGAATAGCGTTCCGCCGCGCGCCTGCTCGAAGAAGCCGCCGAAGTCCCTGTGTGCGCCCGTAAACGCGCCCTTCTTGTGCCCGAAAAGCTGCGACTCCAAAAGCGTTTCGGGTATCGCGCCGCAGTTTATCGCAACAAAAGGTCCTTCGCTGCGGGGCGAGTGGTTGTGGATGGCTTTTGCCACAAGCTCCTTGCCCGTGCCGCTCTCGCCCACAATAAGGACGGTTATGTCGGTTTTTGCGATGCGCAGTATGGTGTCGGCGACGGCGACAAGCGCCTCGGACCTGCCGACAAGACCGCACTCCGACATAACACGCCTGCGCCTTATGAGTGCCGCGACTTCGCGCCTTATCGCCCTCTGCGGGCTTGGGGGGACGATCGCATCGACCAGGGTGCGAAGCTCGGCGCAATCTTCGCAGACAAGCAGGATCGGCAGAAGGGGCTTTTTGTGAGCCACGGCTTTGAGGAACTTCGGCAGCGAGAGCCTTCCCTCGCCTGCAGCTACCACAACGGCTGCGTCGAAGTCGCGTTCCCTAAGGGACCGCAGGAACTCGTCCTGGCTTCGGCAGATGACGTCGCCGAAGCCGACCACGCCCGCGCTGTCGAGAACGATTATGCCGCCCTCGCGCTCCACAAAGGCAAAGATACCCCGCCGCGGGGCGCTCCTCAAGCGAAAAAGCGGATAACCGCGCACCGCAAAAATTCGGATTGTTCGCTTTGGCGGGCGGGCTTAAATTTTTGTTGCGAAGCACGGAGGGCCAAGGATGCGGAGATGTGTTTTGTGTTTGGTGGCGGCGTTTGCCGTTCTGTGGGCTTTTGCGCCCGGGGAGCCTACGGGTTGCGTGCCAAAGTTGGGGTATGAGCTTGAGCACAGACGCATCGACGGGTTCGACGTCGCCTGGGACGGCGCGCGGGGGACGGCGAGGTTCGTGTTCCCAAAGGCGCTTCGCCTCCCCACCGACGGCGAGAAGATGCTCGATGCGGCGCTTCGGTTCGTCGATGAGCACAGGGCGCTTTTCGGCGTCGCGTCCGATGAGCTCGTTCCGGCTGCGCCTGTGGAGAGGCTTGGCAAGTTTTGGCTGAACCTGCGGCAGAGGCATCTTGGGCTGCCCGTGCTGGACGGCGTTGTGTACTTCCGCGTCGCCCCAGATGGGGATGTTTTTCTCTTCGGCAGCAGGGCGTTTACGGCTTTCTCGCCGCCCGACGGCGTGGCGAGGGTTGAGGCATCCGACGCGGTTTCCTCCGCCGTGCGCAGCCTGAGGGAGCTTGAGCTTGCACAGCCCATCCGACGACCGGAGCTTGTGTGGTTCCCCGCGGGGAGCACAGCCGCCCTCGCGTGGCAGATCGACTTCGCCGCAAAGCCGCCCAGCAGAATCAGGGCGTGGGTGGATGCGCAGAATGGCTCCGTTTTAGGGTGGACGAACCTCGTCAACTTCTACGACCTCTCGGGAGATGTGCGGATATGCTACCTCCCCAACTTCTTCGACGACCCGTACGATACAGCGGCGTTCGGGTTCGGGCGAATATCGTTCAATTACGTCCAGTCGACGACGACGGACGAGGAAGGTCACTACTACCTTGATGCGTGGCTTGGGTATGTGTATCAGCCTTTGCGCAGTTGGCTTAAGGGTCTTTGGGTCGACGTCGAGCGCATGGACGGACCTGAAGCTATGCTTTTGACCTATCTTTCTCCACCCGCCACGTTCAGCTGGACGTGGACGGACACGCTGGCTATTCCCGACGAGCTTAATCTCTACTATCACACCAACTACATCCACGGCTACTACAAGCGTCTTGATCCCGGGATGGTGGGTTTGGACTATCCCGTTCCTGCGCGTGCGCGCGTTCCCGACACGCCCGGCAACGCCTATTGGGATGGCTACGGCACCAACTACGGCGCGGGCGATGAGTCGACGCGAAATTTCGCGCTCTTCGCAGATGTCATCTACCACGAGTACACACACGGGGTTACGGCTTGGATTTACCGCGATGCCTATTTCCCCTATGCCGGCGAGCCCGGGGCGCTCAACGAAGCCTTCTCGGATTATTTCGCCTGCACCAACACCGGCTACCCATACGCGGGGTACCGCGTTCCGACGGACGACACGTACTTCCGCAGCCTCGAGAACGACCTCGTTTACCCCGACGACTGGTTCGGCGAGCCCCACTACGACAGCCGCATGATAAGCGCCGCCTTCTGGGAGATAAGGCAGCACCTCTATCCCGAGCGCGTTGGCAGAGCCGACACCATCGTCCACTTCACGCGCTACTCCTGCGCCAACACCTTCGACGACTTCGCCGTCGAGTGCTTCTTTACCGCCGACGACGACGGGAATATCTCCAACGGCTGTCCCGACTTCGCCTGCATCGCCAACTCCTTCGCCCGCCACGGCATAGGACCCGGCAGGTACCCGAATTTCGTCATAGCGCTTGCAGACCTTGAGGACCTCGGCGACGGCGACGGAAACTTCGAGCCGTCGGAGCAGATCAGGATGACGGTGAAGATAAAGTACGCACAGCCCTACACGAGGATCCCCGATTTCCCCTTCCCGCCGGTTGATGGCGTTTACGCTTACGTTTTCCCCGGCGACGAGGCGCTTGCGGTGGTCGACGAATACGCCGACGTGGGGGCGATGTCCTACGGCGACTCCGTTTTGGCGAGCTTTGTGCTCGCCGTGGACGAGGACGTCGTTCCGCACTGGGCTTCCGTTTCGGTGTTCGTCGGTTCGGCTGTGGATGCTGAGGTCGTGGTGCGGGAGTTTTCACTTCCCGTCGGTAGCCCGCAGGTGCTCATCGTCGACGGAAGCGGCGAACCCGGGCTGATCGATTACTACACCGCCGCGTTCGACGAGATACCCGTCATCTGGAATGGCTTTACGGCGACCGACTCGACCCCCACCGCGGAGGTTATGTCGGAGTATCCCGTTGTGCTTTGGTTCACAGGCGGCGCTCGGAACTGCCTGACCGCGCAGAACATGCTCGAGATCTCGAGCTACCTGGACGGTGGCGGCAAACTTGTTCTCACGGGTCAGGACGGCTTCGACGACCCCTCCTACTCCGACTGGCTTGCCGAGTACTTCGGCGCCAACGTCGCCGACGATAGTCTCTTCGCCCTCTACGTAAACGGCGTTGCGGGTGACGTTTTGGGCGATGGGTTTGATCTTATGATCTTCGGCTCTGCGGGTGCGAACAACCAGCGCTCGCCCTCGGCGCTGGATCCCTTGGGCGGCACGCCCTTCGCGACCTATTCTGCTTCGGGCTCGCCCGTCGCCGCCGTACGCTACGACGCAGGGGCGTTTAAAACGGTCGTCGCTGGCTTCGGGCTCGAGGCGGTCGTCGAAAGCGGAGCGAACATCTCGCTCGGCGAAGCCCTGAGGAGGATACTCGACTGGCTGGGCGTGCCCATCTACTCCTCTTGTTCCGAGGGGCTCTCTAAGCCCCGCGCAGTGTCGCTTTCCGCCAGACCAACCCCCTTCAACGACTTCGTCGCCCTGAGGTTCGACGGTCCTGCGGGTGCGGTTGGCGTGCTCAGGGTGTTTGATCCCTTGGGCAGGGTGGTCTTTGAGCGCGAGCTGGGCGCAGGGGATGTCGTGAGGTGGAGCCCCCGAGGGTGCTCCGCGGGGGTTTACATCTGCAGGGTAGACTCGCAGGCAGGTCGCGCGGTCGCAAAGGTCGTGTATCTGAAGTAGGATGAGAAATCTGCAGGACATTTTGAGGAACATAAGGTCGGTGAAGGTTATGGGGGTTGTTAACGTGACCCCCGATTCGTTTTCCGACGGCGGCTTTTTCTACGACCTCGACAGCGCGCTTTCTGCGGTGGAGCGGATGGTTAGCGCTGGCGTTGATGTGGTCGACATTGGCGGCGAGTCGACTCGCCCCGGCGCAGAGCCGGTACCACTGGACGAGGAGCTGCGCAGGGTGATCCCGGTCATCGAGGCGGTCAAGCGCAACTTCCCCGAGCTTGTGGTGTCGGTGGATACTTACAAATCTGCGGTTGCGCGCGCGGCGCTTGACGCAGGCGCACAGTGGATAAACGACATCTCCGGCGGAACGTTTTCGGAGGATATGTTCGAGGTTGCCGCCCAGCGCAATGCCGTCATCGTCATCTCGCACATCAAGGGCACACCGCGCGATATGCAGAAGAACCCCCACTACGACGACGTCGTGGGCGAGATCAAGGGGTTTCTTGCCCGAAGGGCGCAGGAGGCTCAGAGGGCTGGCGTTCCGCCCGAGAGGATCGTTGTCGACCCCGGCATCGGCTTCGGCAAAAGGTTCGAGGACAACATAGTGATCCTGCAGAACATAGCGGAGTTCAAGCGCCTTGGCTACAGGCTCCTGCTCGGGACCTCGCGCAAGTCGTTCATAGGCTACTACACCGGCGAGCCTGATCCTCTGCGGCGCGACCCGGGGTCGTACGTGACCTTCCTCTGGTCGGCGGCGCACGGAGCCGATATCATAAGGGTGCACGATGTCCCCGGGACGATGCAGGCGCTTAAGATGGCTGCGGCGCTTCTTTCGGGATTTCAGCCGCCCTGATCAGCTTCGCACGCCTCGTCCTCGTCTTTGGCTGCGATAAACGCTATCGTTGCTCCGTCGCCGCCTTCGCGCTCGCTGGGCAGACCAAGCCGCGAAACGCGGGGATCGTCGTGGAGCTTGTCCCTTATGTACCGCCGCAGAACTCCCCTGCCCTTCCCGTGGACGATGAGGATCTTTTCCACCTCGGCGGCGATGGCGTCGTCTAACGCCCTGTCGACCTTGTCCCACGCGTCTTCGGGGGACATCCCGCGGACGTCGAGTTTTTCGGGCACGTCGGGCATGCGGTACGATACGCCGCCCGCACCTTTCTTGCGTCGCTTGCGCTCGTACTCCGCCTCGGTGTCGACTCCGCTTGAGTGGAGCCGCAGCGCCATGTTACCCACAAGGACCTTGACGAAACCCTGTTCGTCGGTGGGCTCGACGACGTCTCCCCACCGGTGCAGCCTGTATACGAACACCCGCTGTCCCGCCGCAAGCTTTTTGGGCATTCCTCGCCTTCGGGCGGCTTCGCGCTCTGCCCGCCTCAGGCGCCTCTTGAGGCGGGCGATGAATTCCTCTGCGCGCTGGCGCTTGCGCGGCGGCGGACCCTCGCGGAGTATACCATCCCACTCCTCCCTTATCCTCTCAAGCTCGCGCTGTATCGCCGCGACCATGCGGGCGTCGCGCTGCTCCTCGTAGGCGCGCCGAAGTCGCGATATCTCCTGCTCCTTGCGCCTGTTGGCGGCGATAAGGCTCTCCAAAAGCTCGCGCTTGCTCCTGAGCTCAGCCTCCTGTTCCCTGAGTCTCTGCCTTATGTCTTCTACCTCGCGCAGTCGCGCGTGGAGGTTCGAGATGAGCTTGTCGAGCTTGCCCCCGCCCTCCGAAAGCTTTTGCGCCCGCGTCAGGATCTCCTTCGGCAGTCCGAGCATCGCCGCCGTCTGCACCGCCCAGCTCTTGCCGGGAACGCCCAGAAGGAGCCTGTATGTTGGCTCCATGCGTTCGTGGTCGAACTCCATCGCGGCGTTTGCCACATCGTCCCTCTGCGCTGCGAATGCAACAAGCCCCCCGAGGTGAGTGTTCGCCACGACCGTTGCGCCCCGCTCCAGGAGGTACTCAACAAGAGCCCACGCAAGCGGCGTCCCCTCCTGAGGGTCCGTTGCGCTGCCGAGCTCGTCGAAGAGCACAAGCGACTCCTCGTCGGCGCCCTCGGCGGCAAGCCTGTAGTGGACTATGTGGCTCGCGAAGGATGAGAGGCTCGCCTCGACCGATTGCTCGTCGCCTATGTCGGCGAAGAACTTCCTGTAGAGCGGGAGCTGCGTCTTCGCCCCCGCGGGCACCGGCAGACCGCACGCTGCCATAAGGGCTAAAAGCCCTATCGTCTTGAGTGCAACCGTCTTGCCGCCCATGTTCGGACCCGTTATGATGATGCACTTAACGCCCGTGGGCAGGTCAACATCGAGCGGGACGACGGCATCTGCGCCGCGCTCGAGAAGGAGGATGGGGTGTCTTGCCCCCGCTATGACCATCGGGTTTCCCTTTGCGACCGAGGGCTGGTTTGCGCCTATCTCGTCGGCGAAGCGCGCAACGGCCACGAGGAAGTCGAGGTAATGCAGCACCTCGAGGTTTGCCAGAAGACTTTGGGCATACGCGGCAACTAAGCCGGAGAGCGTTCGCAGGATGCGGTTCTTCTCCGCCTTCTCCTCGAGCTCGAGCTCGCGGAGCTGGTTGTTGAGCGGCACGATCTCAAGCGGTTCCACGAAAAGCGTTGCGCCCGAGGCTGATCTGTCGTGAATGACGCCGGGGAGGTGTTGTTTGTGCTCCGCCTTAAGCGGCAGGACGAAGCGCTCGTTGCGAAGCGTTATGAGCGGCTCCTGCCAGAAATCGCGGTACCTTTCGTCCTCAAGCATAGCCTCGAGCTTTGCCTGCAGCCTTTCGCGGACATCCTTTTTGGCGAGTCGGAGCTGGCGCAGCTTCTCCGAAGCGTCCTCCTTGAAGACGCCCGGCGCGGCGATGAACCGCTGTATGTTCGAGTGTACGGCGGGCGTGTCGGTGAGGTTATCCAAAAGCGCCCTCACCCTCGGAAAGCGGCTTGGGTTTGCGGCTATCCTGGTGAGCCTGTGGACGATGGCGCTGACTTCGCTTATAAGCCAAAGCTCCTCCTCGGTAAGAACGCCCTCCTTTGTGGCTTTGTCGATGGATGCTTCGGGGTCAGACAGACCCGCGAGGTCGGGCTGCCCGCTTGTGGCAAGAAGCTGCCTGAGCTCCTCAACGAGTTCCTGCCTTTGGCGTATGAGCTCTTCGTCGTCGATGGGGGCGAGCGCCCACACGTGCCTCCTGCCGCCTTCGGAGACGCACCGCGAGGCGATGGCGCTTTTGACCTTCGGAAACTCCAAAACCTCCATCGCGTGCGCAAGCGGATCAATGTCGCTTTCGGGGAAGAGCATAGCAGTGGAAAGATATTTCGCCTGCGGGGCGCGGCAAAGAGAAAAGGCGGGGAGCATCCCCGCCCTGCCCGACGAAAGCGAAGAGCCGGTCGGAGGTCACTTACCGCCGCCGACTATCGGAACGGTTATCCTGCAGACCTCGCTGTCGCTCTTGTCGAAAGCTGCCAGCGTTATCGAAGCCTTCACGGGCTTTCTGGAATCGTAGCCCTCGACAAGCTTTACCTTAACCTTCGTCGACTTGCCCTTCTTGAGGGTCTCGCGCTTGATCTCGGGCTTCTGGAGAACCGTCCAGGTGTAGTCGATGACCCTGAGCTTAAGCTTTTGGTCGGAGATGTTCTTGACCTTGAACTCCGACTCAGTGCGGAAGAGGTCCCCTTTCCCGAGGTCGACGATCTCGGGGAGGGCGATGATCCTCGGTCCTGCGGATGCGTCGTGCCAGGCAGCCGTGTCGAGGTTTGCGCTGAAGCGAAGCGAAACGATCCTGTGCGTTGGGTCGTTCGATTCGACCTTGATGGACTTGCGCACGGCGCGCCTGTAACCCCTTGTTCTGAATATCGCTGTAAGCTCTGTGGACTCGCCGGGGGCAAGTTTTCTCTTCGCAAGCGGAGCCGCCGTGCAGCCGCACGTCGGTCGAACGCGGACTATCTTGAGGGTATCCTCCCCAACGCTTTTTACGGTGAAGATATGCACAAGATACGCGTTTCCCTGGGGCGCGAAGCCGAAGTCGAACTCCCTTGTGTCGAAGTCTATTCGCGCTTTGGACGGCGGCAGGGTGTCTGTGGTTGTTCGTGCGGTGGCAGGCTTTGCAACCGATTTGGTCTGCGCCAAAGCCAAAACCGCAAAAAAAGCCACCACCACAAAGACTGCCCTGCGCATCAAACACCTCCTGCTGCTTGTAGGCGAAAAAGTAGAATAGCTTATTTGTCTCAAAATGCAAGCGAAAAATCGGAGCCCCATCAAAGGTTTTTCCCAGTTTGCTATTGACAAGTCGAATTTTATCAGTATACTCAAGGCAGCGGCGTTTTTGCCAGGGCACAAAACCTCGGAGGAGGGTTATGGCAAGGCGTGGCCGCAGGGATGTGGATCGCTCCCTTGATCTTTACCTCAAGGAGATCGGCGAGACCCCGCTTCTTAAGCCCGAGGAGGAGGTTGAGCTTGCCAAGCGCATCCACCAGGGCGACCAGGAGGCGCTCGAGAAGCTCACCAAAGCCAATCTGCGGTTTGTCGTAAGCGTGGCAAAGCAGTACCAGAACCAGGGGCTTTCTCTTGCCGACCTGATAAACGAGGGGAACATAGGTCTCATCAAGGCTGCCAAGCGCTTCGACGAAAAGCGCGGGTTTAAGTTCATATCCTACGCCGTTTGGTGGATCAGGCAGTCTATTCTTCAGGCTTTGGCGGAGCAGTCTCGCATAGTTCGTTTGCCGCTCAATCGTGTTGGCACCTTGCACAAGATCGGTCGCACCGCCTCGACCCTCGAGCAGGAGTACGGGCGCGCTCCAAGCACCTACGAGATCGCCGAAGAGCTCGATATGTCCGTCGAGGAGATTCACAACACCCTTAGGATTTCGAACACGCACCTCTCCCTCGACCAACCCTTCAACGAGGGCGAGTCGAACTCGCTTAAGGACGTCATCGAGGACGAGAAGTCTCCGTCGCCCGAGGAGGACGTGATGCAGGAGTCGCTCAAGAAGGAGATCGAGCGTGTTCTGAGCACCCTCTCGGAGCGTGAGGCTGAGGTGATAACCCTCTACTTCGGCATAAACCGCGAGCACCCGCTGACGCTTGAGGAGATAGGCGAGCGGTTCGGACTGACCAGGGAGCGCGTGAGGCAGATCAAGGAGAAAGCTATAAAGCGTCTCAGGCACATATCGCGCAGCAAGAACCTTCGGGCGTATATGACCTGATGTATCCCGCTGTGGCGCTTTCGCCCCGCTTTGGTGCGGGGCGTTTTTTTCTTGTGGAGGGATGGAAGGTTCCTTTCCCACAGATGGGCTTGAGGGGATAAAGTTCTGCGCCTACGAGGTTTTTTGCGAGGCTTTGGACGAGATCGTTTTGCCCGCCTTTTCGGGTTCCACGTTTAGGGGTGCTTTTGGCGCTGCGCTGAGGAGGGTTTCGTGTTTGCCAGTGCGCCGCAGGGATTGCAGCGCGTGCACAGTTGCCGAGGGATGCCCGTATTTCTTCACGTTCGAAAGCCAGCACCTCGACACGCCCGCCGGGCTTAGGAATTTCCCCCACCCCTTTGTGCTCGAGCCGCCCAGCGCAAGGCAAATTCGAGCGGGCGAGGAGTTCTCGTTCAGGTTCGTTGTCGTTGGCGAGGCGCTTAGGTATTTTCCCTTCTTTGTCTGCGCCTTCGTTAGGATGGGCGAGGCTGGCGTAGGCAGGGGTCGCGGCAGGTTCAGGCTCGTTCGGATAGATTCTCTTTCCGACGGTTTGTGCGTTTACGATGGGCGCGATGGTCGGCTGAGCGGGTGCGGCGAGCCGGTTTTGCTCTCGCCCATTGAGCTGCGCGGCGCCGTCCGGATCGACTTCGTCACGCCGGCGCGCATCAAAAGGGGCGGACGCTACGTCTACTCCCCGGATTTCGCCGTTCTGGTCCGATCGGCTATGCGGCGGTTGAGCCTGCTTGCGGAAGGATATTGCGGCTTTAAGCTCTCACTGCCTTTTGATGAGCTTCTCTCCTTTGCCTCGCGCGTGTCGGTGCGTGCGCTTGAGACGCGCAAGGTCGTTGTGCAGAGGTACTCCTCCCGTCAGGGGCGCCACGTGCCGCTCTACGGCGCCGTGGGATTCGCCGAGTACGAAGGGAAGCTCTCCCCCTTCGGAAGCCTGCTTGCCGCGGCGGAGTGGCTCCATATAGGCGGCGCCACGTCGTTCGGGTTCGGGAAGATAAAAGTCTCGCCCGTTTAGACGAAAGCCGGTGAGGGTTGTTTCCTTGTTGCGGTGGGGCGTTCGTCGAAACACACGCCCACACAAAAAAGCCGCCCCTTACGGAGCGGCTTCGAATGCAGCCAAACCCTGTGGGCATCACTTAAGCAGCGTCATCTTCTTCTTGTCGATGAACCTGTCGCCCACGGTGAGCTTGTAGAAGTAGACGCCGCTTGGGACTTCGTTTTTGGCGTCGTCAGTGCCATCCCAGCGGACGGTGTATGCGCCAGCCTCCCTGTAGCCGTCCACGAGGGTTGCCACGTGCTTGCCGAGGACGTCGGTCACCTCGAGCTTCACCTCGGCACCTTCGGGTATCGTAAACGAAATCTCGGTGGAGGTGTTGAACGGGTTAGGCGAGTTTTGGGCAAGGGTCGGCTCCTCGGGGAGTCGAATCTTCTCGTGAACGCCCGCGGCGGTAGGATAGCGCTGGACGATCAGGTGCAGCTCTACGCCGCCGGGGTCTGTTGCCCAAGCCATGCATGTTTCCACAACAGCGGAATCGAGGGCGAAGCCACCAAACGTCGACTCGAAGCTGGGGTCGGAGAGATCGACCTCTATCCTTATGCAGAGGGTGTCACCCGTCGCAAAGGTGAACGGCGAGCCGTCCCAGTACGTATTTATGTTGTCGAAAAGACAGGACCAAAGGCACTCGCCGATACCAGTTGGTATAAATACGCCTTCGAAGCCCGGTGTTGTGCAGTAATACGTTTCCGTTTTCCCGCACGTTCCATCGGAGCAATCGGAGTCCCAGTTGCTGTCGGCATCTAAAGCCCACATCTTGAGAATATAGCTGCTGCATGTCGTGTCGTTGTTTATTGTTCCCGCCCATTCAGCGTTAGTTGGGTCGCACGATGTTGCGTTTGGGAACGTATCGTTTGCGTTGCACCACCACACATCAAGCGACCCAAAGGTGGGATCAAGCTCGTCGAGAACCGCGTCCTGGGCAAATGCAAGTCCCGTCAGAACGACTAAGCCAAGTGTTAACAGTGTGTTCCTCATTTCCTACCCTCCTTACAAGCTGAGGTTCTGCCTTCAACACCTTACGGGCAAACGGGCCAGTAGCCGCCGTCGCCCTGTATCTGAACTCTGTATGGTTGCCCGGGGTATATGTGAGCGCCGCCTGATGTAAGCCAAAGGGAGCCAATTTTCCGAGCGATGAGAATGTATCTTTGGGAGAATGGATCCCAGCGCCAGACCGAAACGGGCTGGATACCGGGATCAGTTGCATCGATATCCATCCCCAAGTATTTGGCTTCGACCGGGAAGCCGTAGGCGCTTGCGAGGATGTTGTACTCTTGATATGGCATCACGAAGAAGTTGGCGCCGTCGGACCAGCTTGAGGGTTTTGTGAAGTAGAAGCAGGTATCCATAGGCAGGTAGCCCGGTGTGTACTGGCTGAAGACGAAGGTGTCGCCGGGCGACACAACGGTTTCGTCGAGGACCGCGAGGTAGCAGTTTCCGAGCCTGACGTTTCCGGAGTTCAGCCAAAGGGAGCCGATCTTACGGGCGATAAGGATCCACCTTTGGTTCACTGCGTCCCACTCCCACAGCGTTTTGCAGTTGGGGATGAGTCTTGCAAACGATGTTGCGGTGTTTCCCGAGTCGGAGACGGCGCTCATTTCGACGGCGTAAGAGAGGAGGTTGTTTGCGCCGGCGGTGGCGCAGCCAAGCCACTGGTCGAACTCGCCGACGGGATGAGCCGGCTCGGGGGAGTAGAAGAGTCTTCCGTCGGTTTCGCTCGAGTCGACGGCGCAGGCGGTGTAGAACCAGTTCACTGTCGGGTCACCAACACCCTTGACGCCGGGGTCGGTCGTCCAGAGGGTGTCGTAGAAGAAGTCGTATGTGAAGTCGGGATAACCTGCGGTTGGACCGCCCCAGCGGTACTCACCGGCGTCGGTTCTGCCGGCGAAGTCCTCGATGGGGTCTATCATCTGCGATGTGTCGCTTCCGCCAAGCATCCTGACGTCCTGCCAGTTGAAAAGCGCCCACTGCGCCCTGTAGACCAGGTAGAAATCTCTGTTCTCCGCAGGGTTGGGACCGACGTCGGCTTTGAACCAGATGTATTCGTTTCCCGGGGTTGTGCCCTCGTCGAAGATGTAGAAGTTCGGTGCCGGAGGTCCCTCAGGCTGGCGCAGGGTCACGTAGATGTATATATCGGCTGTGGTGTCGGCCATTGCCTCGACGGGCTCGGTGGGTGTGCCATCTCCGCTGGAGAGGGACGTGCTGCTTGGCGCAGGTGCAACCTCGTCGCCCACAGGAGCAGCAAAAACAAAACCCACAACCATAAACGACGCAGCCAAAATGCCTATCCACTTACCCATCAAAAACACCTCCTTCTTTCCATCGATTTTCAAGGTAATTACTGCTCCCTTAAAGTCAAGTCTTTTTTTGGGGCTTATTTTTTCGAAGCCACGGTGACGTCGTCTTTGTTGTTCTTTTCTTCCTTTACGGGCACAAAGCGCAGGCGGTCCTTTTTCCTGTCGAGCTCGAGGTGGATTATGTGGTTCCAGGGGATTTCGCCTGCCAGAAGCTTTTCCGAGAGGGGGTTTTCGACGTACTGTTGGATCGCCTTCTTGAGCGGTCGTGCGCCCATGGTTGGGTCGTAGCCCTTTTGGGCAAGCCAGCGCCTCACCTCGTCGGTGGCGATTATCGTAAGACCTTTGTGCTTTATGCGCTCGTTGAGTTCCAGAAGCTGGATGTCGACTATCTTTTCTATGTCCTCTATCGACAGCGGTCGGAAGACGATGATCTCGTCGATTCGGTTAACGAGTTCGGGTCGCAGCGTCTTTTTGACTTTTGCCAGAAGGTGTTGTTTCATCTCCTCGAAGTCGGGCAGTTCTTCGCGGTTATCGAAGCCGAGGCGCGCGGAGGTGAGGTCCTCGGTGCCTATGTTGGAGGTCATGATTATTATCGTGTTTTTGAAGTCGACTCTGCGACCGAGGCTGTCGGTCAAAACGCCCTCCTCGAGTATCTGAAGCAGCAGGTTGTAGACGTCCGGGTGGGCTTTGTCGATTTCGTCGAAGAGGACGACCGAATACGGGTGGTGTCTCACCGCTTCGGTTAGAGTTCCGCCCTCCTCATATCCGACGTACCCCGGCGGAGCGCCCACAAGGCGCGAGCTGGCAAACTTCTCCATATACTCGGACATATCTATCCTTATCATCGCGTCTGTGGTGCCGAACAGGAACCTTGTGAGCACCTTCGCAAGCTCCGTTTTGCCCACGCCTGTGGGACCGAGGAAGAGGAAGCTTCCTACGGGTCTGTTGGGGTTTCCGAGCCCTGAGCGCGAGCGCCTTATGGCGTTTGCCAGGGCGGCTATGGCGTCGTCCTGTCCGACGAGCCACTTGGAGAGGTGCTCCTCCATGTGCAGAAGTCGCGACTGGTCTTCTTGGCTTATCTCCTCGATGGGCACGCCGGTGATTCTGCTGCAGACTTTCGCCACGTGTGCGGCGGTCATAAGCGGTCGATGCTCGTTTCGGGCGATTAGCCACTCCCGCTCCTGCTGCTCGAGCTTGAGCGTGAGTTTTTCTATCTCCCTTTTGAGCAGCGCAGCCATTTCGTATTCCTCGCGCGCTGCGCACCTGGCAAGCTCGCGGTTCTTCTCCTCTATGAGCTGTTCGAGCTCAAGCAGGTACTTTGGCTTCACGCAGCCAGCGAGGTTCAGCATTGCGCCCGTCTCGTCGAGCAGGTCTATCGCCTTGTCGGGCTGAAAGCGACCCTGGATGAACCTGTCCGAAAGCCTCACCGCCGCCTCTATAGCCTCGTCCGAGATCCTGACCTTGTGGTGCTCCTCGTAGTGGGGCCTCAGTCCCCGCAGGATCGCTATCGTCTCCTGGTAGGATGGCGGATCCACGTAAATCGTCTGGAACCTTCGCTCAAGGGCGCCGTCTTTTTCGATGTACTTGCGGTACTCCTCGGCGGTTGTAGCCCCTATGATCTGTAGTTCGCCCGAGGCAAGAAGCGGCTTTAGGATGTTCGATGCATCGAGCGCTCCTTCTGCTCCGCCGGCGCCGACTATCGTGTGGAGCTCGTCGATGAAGATGATTATGTTCCCCTCCGACAGGATTTCGTCGACGACGGCTTTGATCCTTTCCTCGAACTGACCGCGATACTTCGTGCCGGCAACCATTGCTGCAAGATCAAGCGAGACTATTCGCTTGTCCTGCAGGAGGTAGGGCACGTCCTTTCTGGCGATTCTCTGTGCCAAGCCCTCGACTATCGCCGTTTTGCCCACGCCGGGCTCGCCTATGAGGACAGGGTTGTTCTTCTTCCTTCTGCAGAGTACCTGTGTGACCCTCTCTATTTCCCGCTCGCGCCCGATGACCGGATCGAGCTTTCCCTCTCGCGCCTGCGCGGTTATGTCGCGGGAGAAGCTGTCGAGCGTTGGGGTTTTCGACTGCTTTTGCTTTCTGCGCCGTTGGCTGCCGGTGCGAATGCGCGCAAGCTGCTTTACGGCGTCGTTGTAAGCGAGGTTGCATATAGTAAGCGCCTGAAAGGCGATGGAGTGGTAGTCTTTGAGGAGTGCCAAAAGGAGGTGTTCGGTTCCCACGCGCGACGAGCCGAGCTTTCGGGCTTCCTCGGAGGCGCGCTCGACGACCCTGTGGGCTTGGGTCGTCATTATGACGTTGCCGACGAAGTAGCTTTCGTCGCTGGCGCCTATGAGATCCTCCAACGTCTTGCGGAGGAAGTCCGGGTTTATACCAGCGTGTATTAGTATCTCGACGGCGGTGTTGTTTCCGTGCGCAAGGATCGCCAAAAGCAGGTGCTCAGGACCGATGTACGTCTGTCCAAGTCGCGCTGCCTCGTGCTGCGCCAACTCCAAAACCTTCTTGAGGTTCTCCGAGTACGTCGAACCCATCTCCGTCACCTCAGGCTTCGAATTCGCTTTAATAATATCTATTGTCGCGTCCAAGCGCAACAAAGATTTTTGGACAAAAAGCTTT
Source organism: uncultured bacterium (assembly GCA_965552135.1). Taxonomy (GTDB): domain Bacteria; phylum UBP14; class UBA6098; order B30-G16; family B30-G16; genus CBEVQY01. The sequence continues at coordinate 38,983 of CBEVQY010000017.1, forward strand.
GCAAAACGTTTTGACTTTTGGGTGTGCGGGGGCAAATTAGAGACAATGGGCTTTCCCCGGAGGTGCGGATGAGCAGAGCTTTTTTGCTTGTTTTGCTTTTGGCGGGCTTTGCGCTCTCTTCGGGCTTGAGCGTTGACCTTGCGTTTGAAATGCTTTTTGAACGCGAGGCGTTGCCCGAAAGCCTGAGGTCTGTTCCCTTGAAGTCGGGGACGCCGTTTCTTCTCCACGTCATTCGAAACGAGAGATTTTTAAGTCAAGAGCGCAGGAGGGTTTTGCGGCAAAAGCTTGCGCGTCCCTCCCTTCCGAACAGCTACGACACCCCCGACGGTCACTTCAAGATTCACTACAACGCCTCTGTGACCGACACGTATTACGTTCGCCGCTGCGGCGAGTTTTTCGAGCGCGCCTGGTACGTTGAGGTCGAAAGCCTTGGTTTTTCGCCCCCCGTCTGCGACGGTGGCCTGGGCGGCGACGACCGCTTCGATGTTTACATCGTCAACCTCGGTGCAGGGGTTTACGGCATCACCTACCCCGACGGCAGCACAACCGAGCCAACATCCGCATACATCAACGTGAACACAAGCTACGATGGCTTCCCGCCGAACGATGATCCCGAGGGTTCAAGCTGGGGCGCGTTCAAGGTGACCTGCGCCCACGAGTTCTTCCACGCCATACAGTTCGCCTACGACCCCGGCGAGGAGGTCTGGATGCTCGAGGTCGCCTCCGTCTGGATGGAGGATGTAGTCTTCGACTACGTCAACGACTACTACAACTACCTCCGGTACTTCTTCGGGGCGCCCTACAGCTCCCTTATGGAGTATTCGATGCACATGTACGGTTCCTGCGTTTGGTTTCACTATCTTTCGCAGCGCTTTGGCGCGGGCATTGTGAACCGCATATTCGACGAGATGGTTCACCTCGACGGTCTTTCGGCGATATCTGCGGCGCTGGATTCCCTCGGGGCGGACCTTGCGCAGGAGTTCCTCACCTTCGCCTGCTGGAACTACCTTACCGGACCCCGCGCCGACTCCTTTCATTACGACGAAGCCGAAAGCTACGACACCGTTTCGCTTGAGGCGAGGGCGCACTCGCTGCCGTACACCTTTTCGCCCGTCTCGAGCCACAGACCTCATTCGTTTGCCGCAAACTACATCCTCCTTCCCACGACGCCCGAGGCAGGCGTGACGATAGATTTCTCCGGCAGCGGCGATGCGACTTGGGGGGTTGCCGTTGTGGTCCCCGGCGACTCCGCCGAAATCCTTCTTCCGGACGGGTCGGGGTTCGTTCCCACCGGCGGTCGACCTGCCGCGCTTGTGATCGCCGCCGCGGGAGCGTACAGCGAGTACCCCACATACGACTACTCCGTTTCGATTTACCCCTGCAGCGGCGTTGCCCAATCCTCCGGGGAGCGACCTGGGAGGCTTTCGGTCTTTCCGAACCCGTTTTGCGGCGCGCTTTTCGTTCTCCCCGGCGGGCACGGCGAGGTGAGCGTATTCGACCTTGGCGGGCGGAGGGTCTTCTCCGCGCGGACGGAAGGAAAGCCCGTCCTCTGGAAGCCTCGACGCCTTCCCCCGGGCGTTTACGTCGTCGAGGCCGGCGGGGAGAGGGCGAAGGTCGTGTACTGTCCGTGACCGAGCATGTCGTCTTTGGGCGCGAAGAGGGTTTTGGTTGTTTTCGCGCTGGCGTTTGTGCCGCGCGCGATGGTGGCGCTTCTCCCCGTCGTTCCCGTGTCGGATTGCGCCGTCTATCACCAGGCGGCGCTAACACTTGTCGATGAGGGCAGGCTCGTCTTCGACGAGGGCACGCGCGCCTACAGAATGCCCGGATATCCCGCGCTTCTTGCGGCCGTGTATGCCGTCTTCGGAAGGAGTCCACTGTGCGGGCGCGTGTTAAATGCTCTTGCCGGCGCGTTTGCGGTGGTGCTTGTGTGGCTTTTGGGAAAGGAGCTTGGGCGCCCTAAGGCGGGGTTTGTGGCCGCGCTGCTTCTGGCGCTGTATCCGGAGCACATCCTCTTCACAAACGCCCTCGTTGGGGAGAGCGTTTTTTCGGCGCTTCTTTTGTGGTGGCTCGTTTGTGTTGTGGGGGATTTCACGTTTCCGCGCGCCGTTGCCTCGGGCGTTATCGTTGGGGCGATGAGCTACGTTCGCTCCGTTGCGCTTCCGCTGGCGCTTGTGCCCGCTGTCTGGGACAGGCGCCGCTTTGGGAGGTATTTTCTGGCTTTCGTCGTCGCGGCGGCGATGCTCTCCCCGTGGGCGATTCGGAACTACCGCCTGCTTGGGAAGCCGGTTTTGGCGACGAACTTCTGGACGAACCTGTGGATCGGCAACGGCGCCTCCGCCGACGGCGGGTATCAGTTCGATCCCCCACAGGGCATGCCCTCAGGCGAGCTTGAGCGCGAGGCGTTCTTCCGCAAAAGGCTTTTTTATGACCTTGCGCAGGCTCCCTGGAGACCCTTTGTGCTTCTGCCTGCGAAGGCGGCGCACTTCATTCTGCCGGCGTTTACCGCGCCGGTTTGGGGGTTGGCGGGGGTAGTGTACAAAGGGGATCCGCCGAGGATAACGTCTCTTCCGCGGCGCCTGCTTGGGGGCGAGCTGGAGTATCTTCCTTTGTTTCTGCTTGGCGCAGCGCTTTCGCTTTTGAACTTGGCGGCTTTGGGCGCCTTCGTCGTTGCGGCTGCGCGCAGGAGGATACCAAAGCCCCTTTGGGTCGTGCCGCTCTATTTCCTCGTCGTCGCCCTCGTCTTCTTCGGAAACGACCGCTTTCGGTTCCCCAGCTTGCCCATTATATTGCTTGGAGCAACCTTGGGTTTCACAAAGGAAGGCAGGTGATGGTCGTCGTCGTGATTGCCGCGGCTTTCGCCCCGCTTTTCGGAGGCGTTGTCGAGGTTGACCTTTCGTTTTCGGCAGGGGATTTCGCCTTACTCAGGGAGGGTGATTTCGTCCGCGTCGTTTCGGCGGAGTGCGTTCCCTGGGGCGAGGTGGGCTCTCCGGAGGTTCTGGCGAAGGCGCTCAACGTCCTTCTTCCGCCCGGCGCGGCTGTGGAGAGCGTTTCCGTCGAGGGCGAGTCGTACGGCGTTCTGGCGGATGGGGTCGTTCTTGCGCCGCACGCGCCGCCCGTGATAAGACCCACGCCCGCTTTTGCGCAAAAGCCCCCGCAGGTCGAGCCGAACCCAGAGGTCTACTCGAGGGATGAGTGGCTCCCTGAGGAGTCGGTTCTCTTGTGCGGCGGGGGATCCCTGGCGGGATACTCGCTTGCCGGCGTCCTCGTTTTCCCCATAAGGTACAACCCCACGAGGGGGGTGGTGGAGTATCTGCGCGGTGCGCGGTTGCGCGTGTGGTACAGGGATGGCGCTGCGCAAGGTCCCGAGGTCAGGTCGCCCAGGGGAGAGGCGCTGTGGCGAAGGGTGGTCCTGCGAACCGTCGCGAACCCTGAACTCCTCAAGCTCTACGATGGCTTATGGACCGTTGATCCCGGCGTTAGGGACTATGCGGTTTTTGCGCCGATGTCTTTGGCTTCAAGCGGGGCTATGGCTTCGTTCAGGCTTTCCCTGCGCAGGCAGGGTTGGAACGACACACTGGTTTTTCTGGAGGACCTCGGCGGCTCGCCTGGGGCTGATTTCGCGGAGCGGCTCAGGCTCGCGCTTTCGGACTTCTTCCACAGCGGCGGCGCCGCGGCGGTCGTCGTGGGGGATGACGGAGCCGCACCCATACGGCACGCCTTCGCCATGGACTGCGGGGCGGGCTTCACCCCCGACGAAAACGACATCCCGTGCGACCTGTACTTCTCCGCCCTCGACGGCAACTGGAACGCCGACGGCGACACCGCCTTCGGCGAAGTTACCGACTCCGTCGACCTGTATCCCGACATAATCTTCGGGCGCATTTCGGTTGGCGATGCCGGGGAGTTCGGGGCGTGGGTGGAAAAATACCTTGCCTACGTCTGCGACCCTCCGGCGGACTTCGGCGGAGAGGCGCTCCTTCTGGGAGAGGTCCTCTGGGAGGATCCCTTCACCGATGCCGGCATCGGCAAGGACATTGTGGCATCCCGGGCGTTTCCCACGTGCCTTGAGGTCACAAGGCTCTACGAGACGCTGGGCAACGAGAACCTGGCTTCGGTGACGGATGCGTTCAACGAGGGCTACGCCGTCGTCAACCACGACGGGCACGCGTTTTACTCGGTGCTTGGCGTTGGCGGCGAATACTTCACCATCGACGATGCCGATGCCCTCTTCAACTTCCCCCGCTGCGGCATAATGTACTCCATCGGTTGCTGGCCGGCGGCGTTCGACTACGACTGCATCGCCGAGCACTTCATCTCCAACCCCAGCGGCGGCTTCGTCGCCTTCGTCGGGAACTCGCGCTACGGCTGGGGCTCCCCGGGGAACCCCGGATACGGCTACTCCGACTACTTCGACCGCGCCTTCTGGGAGGAGATCTTCGGCGGTGTTGCGTCTCTGGGCGCTGCGCTTGCGGCGGTCAAGGCGCGGTTCGCGCCGTTCGCGAAGTGGGAGAACGTCTGGCGCTGGAACGAGTATGAGATAAACGTTTTGGGCGAGCCCGGGATGGTGGTTTGGCAGTGTGAGCCCGAGGCGGCAAGCTACGAGCTTCCGCGCTCCGTTCGCTCTCGTGGCGCCGCCGTTTCGGTTGCGTCGCCGGGGGAGGTTTCGGTTTCGGCGCTCCAGGGCGGTGAGCTTCTGACCCGCGGCGTCGGAAGGGGCAGGGTGGAGCTTTGGCTCGAAGCCGAGCCCGGACTGCCGCTCGAGATCTCGATCCTAAGCTGCGACGGCAAGGCAAGGCTTTTTGTGGACACGATAGAGGTCGTCGGCGACGGTCCTTGTCTGACGCTTGGCGCACCATTTGTCGGCAGCGTCGTTGCACCGGGGGAGACGGTCGATGTGTCGTTCCCACTCGAAAACTGCGGTGAGGAGCCCTGCGAGGTCAGATGTCTCCCATCCGTTGAGCTCGGTGGGTTTGTGGTCGATTTCGACAGCTCTGCGGTCGTGATCGAGCCCGACAGCCAGCGCACACTCTCGGCGACCATAGGCGTAAACGGCGATATGGCTTTCGGCGACCTTGTGATCGGCAGGTTGGGTTGCGTCTGCGGTGGCGATACCATCCCCCTCTCATTCTCCATCGCCGTCGACGCGCCGAGGCTTTCGGTGAAGGAGCTGCGCCTTTGGGGGACCCACAGCGGCGATGCCGCAAGGGCGGGGGAGTCGTACACGCTTTTCGCTCTGATCTCCAAGCCCGAGGGCTCGCACGACATCTCGGGGACGGTCCGCATATCCTCCCCCTCGGACTTTTTGGACGTCGATACGACCCTGGACTTCGGTTTTTCGGGCTCCGACACGGCGACTGCGGGCGGCGCGCGTTTGGTCGTCTCCTCGTTTTGCCCTGAGCCTGCGGCGCTGCCCGTGACGTTCTCGTTCAACAACGGCGATGTAGATACGTTCTGGCTTTCGGTGGGCGGCGGAGCCTTCTTCGACGACTGCGAATCTGACCCCGCCTTTTCGGGAAGCGGGGAGTGGCGCCAGACCTCAGACGATTTCCGCAGCGCCTCCCATTCGTACCGTTGCGCCGGCGCCTCGGGCACCTACGGCGACGGTGACGACGACCTGCTCGTAAGCGAACCCTTCGTCGTCGGCGAGGACGCTGAGCTTTCGTTCTGGATGAGATACGAGCTTCCGACGTTGGAGTTCGACTACGGCTGCGACGGGCTTTACATCTACGTCTGCGACCTTGATGCCGACACCGTGATCCAGCTCGACTACATAGGCGGCGGCGGCGCGCTGCCACTGCTTGGCTTTGAGGTCGGCTGGTCGGAGTGGCGGTACAAGCTCCCCGTAAGGCCGGGGACAACAGTGCAGATCGAGTTCCGCTTCGTGTCCGATTTCGGCGATGCTGCCGAGGGCTTCTTCATCGACGATATCGGCGTCTTCTGGCAGCCGACTGTGGTCGAAAGCGTTCACACCGGCGTGGACGAGGTTTCTGCGCCAAAGAGGCTTTCGCTTTCGGTTTTCCCCAACCCGTTCAACGGGGCTTGCAGGATATCGGTCGAGGGCGCCGAGGCGGTTTTGGTTCTTGACCTTTCCGGGCGCGTTGTCGAAAGGATTGATCCTGCGGGCGGCGAAGCCGTCTGGCTGCCCAAGGGAGCCCAAAGCGGGGTGTACCTCATCGTTGCCCAGACCAAGGACGCCAGGGTGGCTAAGAAGGTTTATCTTTTGAGGTAAGCGCGGGAGGAGTGCTATGTTCGTCGTTGCGATGTTTGTTGTTTTGCTTTTGCTCGCCGCCTTTGCGGTTCTGGTGGTTGCTTTTATCGTCATCTACAACCGCCTCGTGAGGTTGCGCAACACGGTTGATCAGGCCTGGAGCGACGTTGAGGTTCAGCTTCAGCGGCGGTATGATCTTATCCCCAACCTCGTCGAGACGGTGAAGGGCTATGCCGCCCACGAGCGGGAGACTTTGGAGCAGGTTGTTCGCGCCAGGCAGCAGGCGATACAGATCAAAGGCGATGTCGCCAGGAAAGCCGAGGCAGAGAACATGCTCACGCAGGCGCTGCGGCAGCTTTTCGCGCTCGCCGAGGCTTATCCCAACCTCAAGGCGAACGAAAACTTCCTCGATCTGCAGAGGCAGCTTGCCGAAATCGAGGAGAACATCCAGCTTGCGCGCAGGTACTACAACGCCGTCGTCAGGGACAACAACAACGCCGTGCAGATGTTCCCCTCCAACATCGTCGCCAAGATGTTCGGCTTTGGTCTTCGCGACTACTTTGAGCTTGAGGAGGCGGAGGCGCGCCGCGCTCCGGAGGTGAGGTTCTGATGCTTTCGCGAAGCTCGCCCGCGGCGCTGTAGCCGAAAATCCTTTGCGCACGCTTGATGCGTCATAGGTGTTGGATGGGTGGAGGTTCCGCTGTGATCGCAGCCGCCCTGACCGAGGGGTTTGTCCTTGGGCTTTCGGTGGGTTTGACCTGCTTGGTTACGTGTGGTCCCGTCTTTTTCGCTTTTGCCCTGCGGCGGGAGCGCACGCTCGGGCAGTCGTTTTCGGTTTTCGGTCAGATCCTTTTGGGGCGCTTTTTCGGCTACGCGATCTTCGGCGCCGCGGCGGGGGCGCTGGGCGGGATGATACCCGAGAGCGTGCGCGCACCCATCTCCTTTGCGGCGTTTGTGGCGCTTGGGGGGATAATGATTTACTACGGCATCCGCGGGGAGCGGGTGGGCACGTGCCCCAAACGGAGCGCGGGAAGGTACATCGCGCATCCGGTTTTGTTGGGATTCGTCACGGGGCTTGAGATCTGCCCGCCCTTTTTGCTCGCGCTTGCGCGCGCAGCATCGCTTGGCGGACCTGTTGCAGGCGCAGCGCTTTTTGTCGGCTTCTTCGCGGGAACGTCGATCTACATCCTGCCCATCGCGTTCTTCGGGGTAGCCTCGTCGGTCAGGGGCTTTAGGGTGTTCGCCGCCGTGCTTGCGGTGGCTGTTGGGCTTTGGTTTTTGGCGCAGGGGGCAAGTGGGCTTGTTCTGCACTTCGCCAGGGCTTCGCCGGAGCGGGATTTCGTCGTCGTTGGCGTTGGCGATGCGCCCGAGGTGGTCGTCGTAAGCGACGACGCCTGGGGCGATACACTCCTTGCGGCGCTTGACGTGCGGAAGGACGCAAAGACCTCGGTGCTTGCCCCAACGTCCGCGGAATCCCTGGCGCAAAGCGCCGATACCGCGTGTTTCGTCGTGTGGCTCTCTGCCTCCGAGCCGCCCGAGGGGCTCTACAAAAGGCTTTCTGTCGTCAGGTTCCGCGGTGAACCAAGCAGGCAAACGCTGTTGCGCTTCGCGGAGTTCCTGAATACTTATTACTTCAAAAGGAGGGGTGAGGGCTTTTTGTACGACTGGAGGCTCGATTGAGGCGCAGGGTGGTAAGATATCGTCGTCCGAGGCGCTCGCTTGGGTGGCTTTGGGCGCTTTTGGCTGCTTTGGCGCTGGTTTTGGTTGGTGTGGTTATCATCGTCCGTGTGTCGGGAGGTGCATCCTCGGGCGAGTCTGAGGCGCAGGGTCAGGCTCCGCAAAAGCGCGACTTTGTGGATAGGCTGAGCGGCGCTATCCGGCAGGCGCTGCTCGACCTCGGCGTGGGCGAAGACGACGTCGTCTGGCGAAAGGGCGAAGAGATGCCCCAGATCCCCGGCGTCTACGTGTCGAACGTCTCGGCGAAGGTGAGCTCCGCTTTCCCCATGGCTTTTGTCAACTACGTCTTCCAGCGCCTTGCCGCTGACTCCGGTGGATGCGTCATCGACTGCATCGAAAAGCGAGCCGGAAGGGAGGTTCTCCTCGTCCTCGGATACGGCGAGATAGAGACGCATAGGGTAAGGATTCGGCGCACCTCCGCCCTGCAGCCAAAGCCCGCCTACGTGGCGCTCCTTATAGACGATTTCGGCTACTATCCCGTTCCCGTGGCGAGGAGGTTTTTCGGGCTTAAGGTGCAGTTTACCGCGTCGGTTTTGCCGAACGGCAAGTTCACGCGCTATGTTCTTGCGGACCTTAAGAAGGCTTCGCACGTGGAGCGGATGGTCCACCTTCCGATGGAGCCGAGGTCGTATCCCCAGGCGGACCCGGGAGAGGGTGCGATATTCGTCAGCCTCGACGACCGCGAGGTTGCCAGGCGCACCCGCGCTGCGATAGATGCCATCCCCGGCGCCGTTGGCGTGAACAACCACATGGGCTCGAGGGCGACCGAGAACAGCCGCGTGATGTATCAGGTTCTCAGGGTGGTTCGCGACGCCGGGCTTTTTTGGGTCGATTCGCGGACGACGCCCTACAGCGTTGCGGAGGATATAGCCGAAAAGATGGGCGTCCCCGCGACCCACATAGACCACAGGATCGACCCGCCGGGCTTTACGCCGCAGCAGATGGAACAGAGGCTTTGGCGCTATTGCCTCGAGGCGCGGCGGGCGCCGGCTGTGATCATAAACTGCCACGCCTGCGACACAACCTTCGAGGTCCTCGCGAGGTGCATCCCCGCGCTCAGGCGCTACGGCGTGGAGTTCGTGACGGTCTCCGAGGCGTTTCGGATGAAGCTCGATGCCGCAGCCAAGGGACACAAGACTTTATAGGCTACTTTCGCGCGAGCTTATTGAGCTTTGGGAGCGCATAGAGCCGCCTTTGGACAGGCTTTCCGGCGAGCCATTGAGCCTGAGCCGCCGCCAGGTGACCGAGATCGTTTTGCGGCGCTGCGCCGAAGTGCTCGAGCGAAGCGGATGCGTCACCAACGTCAAAAGGCTCGGCGATGAACTCATATACCGCGAAGCTCAGGCACCCACCGCAATAGGCAACGGAATAGCGATCCCTCACGTCCGATCGAAGAACGTGAAGGAGCTTGTTATGTGCTTTCTGCGCTATCCCGAGGGGGCAGAGATGCTATCCCTCGATGGGGAACCCGTCTTCCTCGTGTTCGGTATCGTCACATCGTACTACGAAAGCGACGTCGCGTATCAACGGGTCTACAGGAAGCTTCTGTCCATCCTCCGCGACGTTCCGTCGGTCTACGACGAGCTTATGGAGGTGACTGATCCGGGCGAGGTTCTGCGGATACTAAGGCGCTGGGAGTAGCAGGTGGAGCTTTGGCGCAAAAGCCTCGGGTATGCCCTCGGCAGGGGATTCGCCTCCCTTGTTGTCCTTATCATCATGCCGATACTCACAAGGCTTATGCCTCCCGACGAGTTCGGTCTTTGGCAGGCTTTGGCGTTTTGGGCGGCTTTGGTCGCCGTGGTGGTTCAGCTTGGAAGCGACCAGGCGCTCTTCAGGTTCTACATAACGGGCGCAGGCGAAAGGGGCAGGTTTTTGTTCGCCGCATTCGCATTCTGGGCTTTCGCCTCGAGCGCTTTGGTTCTGGTCGTATTTGCGGCGAGGGGGTTTCTTGCGCGTCTGCTCTTCGGCGCGCCTGAGCTTGGCTGGCTTGTCTTCGGAACGGCTTTGTGGGGTGTGTCCGATGCACTTTTCCAGCTTGTGGGGGCGTTTTTCCAGGCGCAGGAGCGCGTTGGTGCGTTCGTCGCCTGTGACATCGCCAGAGCGACTATGGGCTACGGCCTTGCGCTTCTGCTTTTGGCGAGGGGTCTTGGCGTTTTCGGCGTTGTTGCCTCGTGGGTTGCGGCGGGATTTGCCGTGGCGTTCGCCGTGGCGCCCGAGATCCTCAGGCGCTGGCAGGCAAACTTAGACCGACGCGTCTTCGCGCCAATGGTCAGGTACGGCTTCCCGCTTGCGGTCAACATGCTTGCGGTGCGGGTTTTCTCTTTTGCCGACAGGTGGCTTTTGGCGCGTCTCGGCAGTCTTTCCGCGGCGGGTGCGTACTCCGCCGCCGTGCGAATCGCGGGCGTGGTGGCGATGGTCCTTGTGCCTGTGCGGTATGCCTGGACGGCGAGGATGTTCCACATGTACAAAAGCGGCACTCTGCGCGCTCAGCTCCCGCACCTTTGGCGACAGCTTGCCGGAGGGATGGCGGTCGTCGCGTCGGCTGTGGCGATTCTTTCGCGCGAGTTCTTCTCGCTTATGGTGGGTCCGGGGTACGAGGTGGGCGCCAGGGTCGTTCCGATAATCGCCGCGGCGTTCTTCATCGACGCACTCGTGCTCATAGCCGACGCGGGGGTATACGTCACGGGCAGAACCGTTATCATACCTGTGTACACCGCCTTCGCCGCGGCGGCGAACATCGCCCTGAACGTGATCCTGATTCCCCGCTACGGCGTTTTCGGCGCCGCTTTCGCCTCAGTTGTGGCGTATGCGCTCCTTCTTTTCCTGCTTTGGCGCGCGGGGCAGATGCTCTTCCCCGTCGATGTGCCGTATGCGGCGGTGTTTGCGGCGTGTTTGGCTGTGGTCGCGTCGGTCGTTGTGGCGCTGCAGGTGGAGGGTGTCGTCCCAAGGTGCGTCGCCTTCGCCGTCATCGCCGCCGCGACAACGGTGGCGTGCAGAATCGACAGAGATGTAGCCAAAGCCCTGAAAGGAGGTGGCGATGGTCGATGAGTCGGCTTTGGCGCAGGAGCTTGGGCGCTTCCTTTCGGGCAGATGGGGCGTTTTGGGGATAGGGAACGTTCTTCGCAGCGACGACGCCTTCGGAAGCGCCGTTGCGAGAAGGCTTCTGGAGCTCTTCCGGGATGCGCCCGCCTCAAGCTTTATCTTCGACGGCGGCGTTGCCCCCGAAAACTTCGTCGGGAAGATAGCCAGAGCACGCATCGAGAACCTGCTTGTTGTGGATTCGGTGATGTTCGGCGGGCGATACGGCGAGCTCAGGCTTTTCGACGTGGAGGAGCTTTTTGCGCCCTTCGTCTTGACGCACGGACCCTCGAACTTCGAGCTTTTGGCTCGGGCGCTGCCGGAGACGCGGATAAAGGTCTTGGCATCCCATCCGCGCAACACGCGCCTCGGGACGAAGATGTCGCCCCAGGTACTTGAGGCTGTTGAGAGAGCCGTAAGGCTTATCGCGGAGGCGGCTGGTGGGCAAAAGCGTTAGCTTTGCGCCGACGAAGCTTCCGCTAACCGTAAAGCGATTCTTGACTTGCAGAAAGGGCTTGCCAATTTTTGTTTTGGGCGATAAATTGATATTCGTCGGGGCGTGGCGCAGTCTGGTAGCGCACTGGCATGGGGGGCCAGTGGTCCCCGGTTCAAATCCGGGCGCCCCGACCATATTTTAAAGCCCCCGGAAGGAGGAGGGGTTTGAAGACAAACTGCACAGGGATTGTCTACAGCATCCCCGGGTGGCAGTTTGAGGAGGCTTTTTCTTACATACTTTGCGCTTTGCGCCACAGCGTTTGGCTGGGACATTGCCCTTCAGGAGAGCGGTCGATATTTTCTTCCCCTGCGTGGGCGCTTTGAGCCCGACCCTATATGTGCTGCAGCGTCCGTCGCCTGTCTGTCCTACGACGCCGTTCCGGTGGAGAGGGTTGCTGTAGTCGATTTTGAACTGGGGGTCGTCTTCATCCACGAGACCGTGTGCGGCGAATACATCTATGCCCCGCGCGCAGTGCCCATCGACTCCTTCGTCGAGCAGATGGAGTGGCAGAGGTGGAGGGTTTCGGTGAGGTCATCGCAGGGTGATCAGAGGCGCAGGGGGACGCAGATAGAGATTCCGATGGATCTTCCGCCGACGGTTCGGACGATAATCGGCACGGGCGGCGCCGGGCTTTCCGTCAACGGGTCGTACAAGATAACGATGTCGGGTCGCAGCGAGTGGTCGGACAGGGAGGCGTTCTTCGGCAGCAAGTGGCCCCAGCTGCAGATGGAGCAGGAGTCGCGCTTCACGATAACGGGGAATATTGGCTCGAAGATAAAGGTCAAGGTCGATCAGGACAGCCAGCGCGAAACCGACCTCGAAAACACCATAAACATAAAGTACACCGGCGAGGAAGACGATGTGGTTCAGTCGATAGAGGCGGGCAACACGACTCTCTCGCTTCCTGGGTTTTCGCTTTTGGGCTACAGCGAGCGCGTGAGGGGGCTTTTCGGCATAAAGGGCGTTTTCCAGGTGGGCGACTGGAACATAACCACGATAGCGAGCCAGGAGAAGGCAAACACCCAAAAGGTCACCGTAAGACCGCAGGCGTCCAGCGTCACAAAGCACATAGCCGACTACGACTATAAAGCCAGAACCTACTTCTACATCGACGACCAGTACGTGGAGAGAACCTACAGCGAGGGGGATTCGATAAGCTTTTTCGAGCTTTACATCTGTCATCCCGGTCAGTACAGTCCCAATGCGGTTTTCGCGTGGGCGCTTGTTGATCCCGGCAACAGCGAGGATGACCTTCCGCCAACGCTTGGCACCGATTCGCTTTCCGCCGACAGCGCCGTAAGCGGATACTTCGAGAAGGTCGATCCATCCCAGTACTACGTTGACCGCAAGCACGGCTGGTTCAGGCTGAATACCCAGGCCGGCAGGGACGATATTATAGGCGTTATGTACATCTGCCAGCACTCCGACGGCACAGCCGACACCGTGGGATTCATAGGCTCCGATTCGACCACGTGGTACCTAAAGCTCATAAAGCCCCAAAGCCTTCAGCCCACAAGCCCTTGCTGGGAGTATGAGTGGCGCAACGTTTACGACCTTGGGGTTCAGGACATAAGGCTTGAGGAGACCTTTATCCGCCTTTTCCGCTGGTCGGGCGCCGTCGGTACCGACTCGCTCGAGACCGTCCCCGGCAACGCAAACGTCTTTATGCTCACGTGGTACGGCATGGACTCCCTCGACGACATAAGCAACGAGCCTTCGGTCACGGGTGACGGCATAGTTGATCAGCTTCCGTACTACATCGATGCGTCGCGAGGCGAGCTTATATTCCCCGTGCCGCACCCATTCGACCCGCAGGATATAGATGTCGCCATCTGCCCTGCCCTCGCCGACTTCCCCGACTCCCTGCGAAACCCCGCGATATACAACTCCACCGAAAGCTCCGAGCAGCAGCGATACCACCACTTCTTCATCTTCGCCGAGACGAAGGGGTTCTCCACGGCGATAAACCTTGGCTACAACATCATCCCCGGAAGCGAGGTTGTGAAGCTAAACGGCGTGAGGCTCGAGAAGGACAAGGACTACACGATACTCTACGAGGTTGGTCAGCTGAGGCTTATCTCCGAGCGAGCTCGCGATCCCAACGCGAGCCTCGAGATAACCTTCGAGGCTCAGCCGTTTTTCTCACTTCAGCAGAAGACCCTTTTGGGCACGAGCATAAAGTACGAGCTTGGCGAGGATTCGTGGTTTGGTGTTGCCGGTCTGTACAAGAGCGTGACGACGCCGGAGCGTCGTCCTCGGGTTGGCGGCGAGCCAACGCGCGCTTTCATAGGCGCCGCAAACCTCAGGCTCTCGCAGGAGCTTCCGTTTTTGACGAAGCTTGTGGACGCGCTGCCGCTCATCCAAACCGATGCCCCTTCCTCGGCTGTCCTCTCGCTTGAGGCGGCAAAGCTTATGTCGACACCAAACACCATAGGCAAAGCCTACATCGACGACTTCGAGGGCAGCCGTGGATACGACCCCATATCGATCACAAGGACGATGTGGACCCCGGCAAGCGCCCCCTACGGCTATTCTGATCAGCCGAGAGCCAAGATGATATGGTACAACCCCTACGACAAGGTTCCCGTCTCCCACATCTGGCCGAACAAGGAGGTTCCCTCGCAGGAGAGCACCGTTGACGTTTTGACGTTGGAGTTTATCGATACCACGACTGCTCCCGGGGATTCGATGCCGTGGGCTGGCATAATGCAGTACATAAACCCCGCCTATCAGGACCAGCAGGACGCGCAGTTTTTGGAGATTTGGGTTTGCGGCGACGAGGGCGTTTTGAACATCGACATAGGCTGGATAAGCGAGGACGCCGACGGCGACGGCGAGCTCGATACCGAGGACAAGAAGGTGGGCGGGGTTTACAACAACATCCTCGACGTCGACGAGGACACGGGGCTTGATGGTCTTCCCGATGAGCAGGAGCCCGGATACGACCCCGTCACAAACCCCGATCCCAACGGCGACAACTGGTACTGGGACGAAAGCAACCCCTACGACTACTCCCACATAAACGGAACCGAGGGGAACGCCTTAGACCCTCTGGGCTTGCGAAAGCCCGACACAGAAGACCTCAACAGAAACGGCGTCCTGGATATATACAACAAGTACTTCGAGTTTAAGATAGACCTTTCCGACTCGAACTTTATGGTTCCCGGTACGAGGTCGGAGTACGGCTGGCGCCTTTATCGGATACCGCTTCAGGACTCCCTCTTCAGGCTCGTTGAGGACGGCAGGGTTCACCACAGGATCGAGGTTGGGAACCCGACCCTTGCCGAGATCAAGTACATCCGCCTTTGGCTCACCGACGTCCCCGACGGCGAGGCTAAGGTGAGCATAGCGCAGATATCGTTCGTCAGGAACCAGTGGGACGAAGACTTCGACCACTTCGAGGTGGCGGTCAAGAACTCCCAGGAGGACCAGGACTACTCTCCGCCGCCCGGCGTTGAGGGTGAGCGAGACCCCACGACCGGCATAACCCTCGCCGAGCAGTCGCTTGCGCTTAAGTACAAAAACCTCCCGCCGCTTGACACGGTTTACGCCGAAAGGACGCTATCCTCGGAGTATGCGGAGGACTACACGCAGTACAGACGCCTTACTATGTGGGTTTACTTCGACACGAGCAAGTCGGACGGGGTGCCCCCGATCCTTTTCTTCAGATTTGGGGACAACCAGGGGAACTACTACGAGTATCGCACCAAGACGCTCTACCCCGGCTGGGACGAGCGCAACAGGGTCGTTGTGGATTTCGACGAGTTGACCTTCTTCAAGGAGAGGTATCAGGAGGCGCTTTCGGACACCACGGGTTCCACCCCTTTGCCCGACTCCCTTGCGGGGCACGGCAACGGCTACTACCGCGTTTCGGGCAACCCAACGCTTACGAGCATAACCCACTTCGAGATAGGGCTTATAAACCCTGACCCCAACTTTCCCATCTCGGGCGAGGTTTGGTGCGATGAGCTTGTGGTCGAGGACGTGAGGGAGGAGTCCGGCAAGGCTTACAAGGGCGAGTTTACCCTGACTGCGGCGGACTTCGCCACCTTTATCGCGAGCGTCACAAGCAAGGACGACGATTTCCACGGGCTTACCGAGACAAGAAGCGGCAGCGGATACTACTACGGCTACCGCAGCACAACGAGGCGTCAGAGAGCATCGACCTTAGAGCAAAGCTACACCGCCAACTTCAAGCTGGGCAAGTTCTTCCCGTACAGGTGGCACGCGCTTCTTCCGCTTTCCGTCTCGTACAAGCACTCCGTCTCCATCCCGCGCTTTAGGACCAACTCGGACGTCGTCGTTCCCGACTCGCTGCGCGACGAGGAGAAGACGGTCACGAAGACGACGACCGTCTCCCTTCCCGGGATAGGCGTCTCTCCCGAGGAGCCGGGCTGGGCTTTGGCGCTTTTCGTTGTGCCGAACAGGCTCTCGTACAGCTATCAGAAGTCGACAAGCAGCTCCCCAACCTATCCCGAGGACTACACAACCAACTACACGATAACCCATAAGTACGAGCTTTCGCCCGGTCGTGAGGCGGGCAAGCTTGTTTTCAAGATCTTTGAGCGCGACAGCGCCGAGGGCAAGGGCTTGGGCGGAGAGGGGATATCGATCTCATACGTTCCCTCAAACGTTTCGCTTGTGACGACCGTCACGGCGCGGAAGGTTCACAAGCTCAACTACCAGGGCACCCGCACCGAGTCCTTCTCACGCGACCTGAACCACGACCTAAAGCTCCAGTTCAAGCCCCTCGAGGACGTCACGGCGGATTTCTCACTCAACGTCAAGCGCGACATCCACATGCCCGACTGGCTGCAGATAGGTCCGCCCACCATATTCGGCAAGCCGAAGAGCAAAACAATAAACGACGGC
>CBEVQY010000018.1:0-54683 GCA_965552135.1 uncultured bacterium
TGTGGCTTTGGGCGAAAACCGCCGTCACCCAAAAGCCCTGGTTCGGGTTCAGATTCGCAGTAAAGCTCCCCACGGGAGAGGATGAGCCCCCAGGCGGAGATATGCCCACAGGCACGGGACAGACCGACTTCGACATGGGGCTGCAGCTTTCGGAGTATCCCGAGAAGATGGGTTTTGTCTGCGACGTCAACGCAAGCTACAGGATAAGGCTTCCGCGCAAGGTCTTGGGTTTGGACTACGATCCCGGCGACGGCGGTCACCTTGGCGTCTACATAGGCGGCATACCAGTTGAGGGCTTCGGCGTCCTTTTTGGCGTCGACGGCTTCGCATACCGAAACGACAGAATCGAAGGCGAAGAGATAACCAAAAGCTACAGGATATCGTCGATGCTTGGGGCGAAGATGTTCTTCCGCACCAGGTTCGGTCTTAAGCTTGAGGGGATGTTCAAGATAGACGTTGCCGGCAAGGACGTTCCCGCAGGCGTTGGTCTTGCCTTCGACGCAAGCTACGAGCCGCAGTTTTAACGCGAGGTGTCGTCTGTGCACGAGTACTCGATAGCCGCAGGCATTGTGAACGCCGTTCTTCCCGTTGCGCGGGAGCGCGGGATGTCTGTGAGGCGCATTTGGGTTAAGGCTGGCGTGCTTAAGGCGATCGTTCCCGAGGCGCTCGAGTTCTGCTTCGACGCCCTGAAGCGTAGGCACAGCCTTCTGCGCGGGGCTGAGCTTGTGCTCGAAGTCGTTCCTATTACGGGCAAATGCCGCAGATGCGGCGCAGAAATAGAGCTCAGCCGCGTTTTGGGCGTTTGCCCAAGCTGCGGCAGCACAGACGTCGAGTGGAAAAGCGGTGGCGAACTCTACGTCGAAAAGGTCGAGCTTGCAGCCGAAGAAAACCCGCCATGCGAGGCTTCAGATGAGCGTTGATGGGGGAGGAGATATGCCTCAATCGGTGGCAAGGATTCTTGACGTTATATCGCGCCTGAGGAGGGCACGCACCTTCCAGGAGAAGATGGACCTTATAGCCGAGGGCATAGCCGCGTGCGGCTGGGGCAGGGTCCACCTCTACGTTTTCGATACCGACAGGAAGACGATAAAATCGGCGGCATACTGGGGCATCGACGAAGAGGGCAGAAGATACCTCGAGACCCACAGGATGACCCTCGACGAGATAGAGGCGATCCTGAGCAACCCCGCCAGCAAGAAGTACAGGATCGGTCGCTGCTACTACATTCCCCACGACTGCGAGGAGGGCATCTTTGCGCAAATGCACGGCACGGGTCTTAGGAGCGAGCGCTCGCCCGAAGAGTACGACGGCTGGCACCCCGACGATATGCTCTTCATCCCCCTCTACGGCTTCGGCGGGAAGGCTGTTGGGATAGTTTCGGTGGACGACCCCGTCGACGGCAAAAAGCCCACCGAGGAGTCTTTGCGACCCGTGGAGATGTTCGTCGACTACGCAATAGCCTATATAGGCGAAAGCGAGCTTGAGGAGTACCTTTCGAAGTCGAGGACGATGCTCTCCCAGGTCTTCAACCTCTCGCCCGTGGCAATAGTTGTCTCGGACGAACAGGACAGGATCATCCAGATAAACCCCGCCGCCGAAAAGATGTTTGGCTGCAAACTCGAGGACCTTTGGGGCAAAGAGACGGCGGTGCTTTTCTCGAACACAACCAACATCCACGACATAATTAAAAAGCGGGGCGAGGGGATCTTCAAGGGCGAAGTCATGATGCGCCGCAAGGACGGCAAGGAGTTTTGGGCATATGTGGTCGCTGTTCCTGTGATGAACCTGGCAAACGAGGTCGAGGGGCATCTTCTTATAGCCCTCGATGTGACCGAGATCAAAAACCTCCAGTACTACCTCATCCGCGCGGAGAAGATGGCGGGGATAGGCGTTCTTGCGTCGGGCATAGCCCACGAGCTCAACAACCCACTCTACGGGATACTCGGTCTTGCCGAGGCGATAGTCGAAGAAGAGGATATGGACCTCATAAAGGAGTACGCCAACGACATAATTGAGTATGCGCGCGAGGCGGCTGAGATAGTGAAGGACCTTTCGGGCTACACGTACACGTCGCGGATGGAGACCGCCTCGACAGTCGACGTGAACGCGACGATCCAAAACGCTGTGAAGATGATAAAGCGGCTCGGCAAGCTCGATAACATCGAGGTTGTGGAGGACTACGGCGACATTCCCGAGATAAACGCCAGCAGCGGCGAGCTGCAACAGGTTTTCGTCAACCTCATAACCAACGCCGTCGACTCTATGCCAAACGGGGGGAAGCTTTTCATCTCCACCCGCCGCGTCGGCGACTTCGTCGAGGCAAGGGTTAGAGACACTGGAACAGGCATCCGCCCAGAGCATCGTCCCCACATCTTCGAGCCATTCTTCACAACCAAGCAGGTCGGCGAGGGAACGGGGCTTGGGCTTTACATCTGCTACCGCATCGTGAACAAATACAAAGGAACTATAGACTTCGAGACCGAAGAGGGTAAGGGGACAACCTTCATAGTCCGCTTTCCCGTAAATCCCGATGCAGGGCTTCAGCGTCATGGTTGATGACGTGGCTAAAGCAGCGACCGACGTTGGTGGTGCGACCATAATGGTCGTCGACGATGAGGAGCGCGTTCGCCGCGTGATGAAGATCCAGCTCGAGCGGGCGGGATACAACGTCATAACGGTTGGCGACGGAAGGCAGGCGATGGAGCTTTTGGGTCAGGTCGATGTCGACGTCGTCATAACCGACATCCGTATGCCCCGCGTCACGGGCGACCAGATCCTGCGGTACGTGAAAACCCACGCCCCAACGGTGCCCGTGATAATGCTTACCGGCGTCGTCGACGTCGAGACTGCGGTGAGCATAATGCGCTCGGGCGCATACGACTACCTCGTTAAGCCCGTAAAGCGCGACGACCTTTTGGTCACCATCCACAGGGCGCTTCAGTACAGGAACATCGTCATTCGCAACATCCAGCTTCAGGAGGAGAACATCCGCTACCAGAGGGAGCTTGAGCAGAAGGTTCGCGAGCGCACCCGCGAGCTTGCCAGGGCTCTTGCGCACCTGCGCGAAGTCCATATGGATACGGTTCGCGTTCTGGCAAGCGCAATCGAGGAAAAAGACCCCTACATGCGCGGTCACTCCAACAGGGTCAGGATCCTTTCCGCCGAGATGGCTCGAAAGCTCGGGTACAAGGAGATGGAGATAGAGAGGATAGAGTACGGCGCGCTTCTGCACGATATAGGCAAGATAGCCATCGACCAGCGCATCCTCGACAAGCCCGGCCCCCTCACCGACGAGGAGCGGAGGATAATTCAGGAACATCCGATAATAGGCGAGCGGATCATAAGCAAGGTGAGCTTTTTCGCCGACATAGCGCCTATGGTTCGCTGGCACCACGAGCGCTGGGACGGACTCGGATACCCGGACGGCATAAAGGGCGAAAACATCCCTCTTCCCGTGCGGATACTAAGCATTGTCGACGCTTTCGACGCCATGAGCAGCGACCGACCGTACAGAAAAGCTTTGCCCCTCGAGAAAGTTTTGGATATCCTTAAAAGCGAGCGCGGAAAGCAGTTCGCACCCGACATGGTCGACCTCTTCCTCGAGGAGGAGATATATAAAACCCCCATCGTCGACTGAGATGACAGCCGACGCGTGCGACATGCGCTGCAGGGTGAAGCTCGAAAACTTCGAGGGTCCGCTCGACCTGCTCCTCTACCTCATAAGAAAGGACGAAATCGATATATACGACATCCCCATCGCCTACGTGACGAAGCAGTACATAGCCTATCTTGACCTTATGCGCGAGCTCGACCTCGAGGTTGCGGGTGAGTATCTTTATATAGCTTCGGTTTTGCTCAATATAAAGTCGCGCATGCTTCTTCCGCGCCCTGCCGATGCCGCGTGCGAGGCGGTCGAGGACCCGAGGGAGGAGCTCACCGCTCTGCTGCTTGAGTACCAGCAGTTTAGGAACCTCGGCGAGTACCTGAGGTTGAGGTACGATAAGGAGAAGCTTCGCTATCCGCTTAGTCGTGCGGGTTTGCCGCCGTCGTCGTGTTCGGTTGTGAGTATGCCGTTTGATTTTTTTGAGCTTATGCGCGTTGGCTGGGAGTTGCTCAAGCGCGCTGGGCGCACCGTCGAGCCGCCGCCGCGGGAGGAGGTCGACATAGCCGAGAGGATGGAGTTCATCCAACGCCGCCTCGAGGCGCTCGGAAGAATGAACTTCCTCGAGCTCTTCGAGCGCGAAAAGGTAAGCAGCCTCCTCTTCGTCGGAACCTTTTTCGCCCTGCTTGAGCTCGTAAGGCAGCGGCAGGTTCTGGTTAGGCAGCGAAAGCCCTTCGGGAACATCTGGGTCTATCGGCGCAGGGGGTGAGGCTTTGTCGCGCAGCGCCCAGATAAGCAGCGAAAGGATAGTCGAGGCTTTGATATTCGCCTCGCCCGAGCCGGTTCCGCCGTCTAAGCTTGCAAAGATAGCGTCGCTGCCCCAAAGCGATGTCCCGAAGGTTGTGGAGAGACTCAACGCCGAGTACGACCGCACGGGGAGACCGTTTGAGGTCAGGCTTGTTGGCGGCGGGTATGCGCTCTACCTTAAACCGGAGTTCTCCCCGTGGGTGGACGAGCTTGTCGGCAGGCACAGGCGGCTTCACCTCACGCGGTCGATGTTCGAGGTCCTCGCCATCGTTGCGATAAAGCAGCCCGTCACAAAGCCCGTGATCGACAAGATAAGGGGTGTCAACTCCGCGGCGCCCATATTTCAGCTTCTGAAGCAGGGGCTTATAACGATAAAGGGGCGCGAGCGGAGCCCCGGAAGACCGTTCCTTTACGCGACGACGAACAAGTTCCTCAGGGTCTTCGGGCTCGATTCGATCGAAAGCATCCCCTCCTTCGAGGAGCTGCAGAGGATGTTCGGCGAGGTTTCGGGGTAGCTCTCGGCGCGTATCAGAAGAGGAGTCTTACCCTTGCCTCCGCCGACTGTTCCACGGTGCCGCCCCTGCTTTCGCCGCGATATATGCCCGAAAGCTCCGTCTTGACGCCAGCCCTGTACGACACGCTCAGCTCCCACCGGTAGTTCTCGCCCGCAAGCCATCCGCCCAAAAGCTCGTAGGGCATCGTCTCCGCAGGCTGCGTTATCGACGCCCATTCAAGCTGCGCCTTCAGCCTGAACTTGCCCAAAAGCGCCGTGGAGTATATCGCTGCGCTTTTCTGCTGTGCCTTTGCGCTGGGCGTTGCCGCGCGGTCGACGATGGAGCAGATCCCTCCTTGCGCAGTCAGGTGCAACGCCCGCAGGACCCTCCGCGTGAGGCTCACGTTCGCCGAAAGGCGTTCCCCGTCGACCCAGCTTTCGCGGGTGGGCTTAAGTGACTTCGTTCGCTCGTCGGAGAGCTCAAGCTCCGCGGAGATATCCCACAAAAGCTCGGACGATACAGTGAGCGTGTGTCTGACCCTTCCGTATAGCTCAGCACCCGACGCGTAGTTCCGATATGCGCTCCGCGTAAAGAGGCTCGTCCACTGGAGGTTTGTCGGCAGGCTCCTTAGCAGGTTCAGCCTTAGGGTGGCGTCGAACTTGCCGATTGTGAGGGAGTCGTCGCTGAATATCTGCGATGGCAAAAGCAGGTATGCGCTTGCGCCTTCGCGCTTGTTCTCGGAGGTGAAAGTTGCGTCGAACGATGCATTGGCGCCGTAGGGAACGAAGGCAAGCGGCGCAGAAACGCTTATCGACCCCTCGCTTCGCAGAACGGGGCTGAACTCGCCGGTGGGCTTATACTCTACCGTGTAGTCGCCCTCGTCGTCGGGAACGTACTCCTCAAGCTCCTCGTCCCAGGTGTAGCTCCCCTCTCCCTCGCCGACGTATGTGTAAACCTTGTTTAGGATTTCGCTTTGACTTCGCGAAAGCTGATAGGATGCGCTTATGCGGCTTCTGCCCATCTTTCTGGCTGCGCGCAGCGTGATAAGATCACTTATCTGGTCGTCGCCTGCGGCAGCGTCGGAGGAGATGTAGACCCTGCGTGTGTAGTCGGCGTGGAACCCCTCCGTGCTTGCGCAGCCGCCAAGCTCAACGACCCTGTAGAAGTCGCCCCACGCCCTTTGGCGCCTTATGAGCTTTCGCTCAAACCCACACTTTGCCGCAAGGCTCCAGCCTCCGAGGCTCAGGCTGACTTTGGGCTTCGCCTCGACGAGAGCTGTGTCGCCGCCCGCCGCCGCGGAAAGCTCGTACAAGAGATCTCCTTCCAGAGATAGCTTTTGCGCTGGGCTGAGCTTTGCCGATGCCTCCGCCGTTGTGCGCCGAAGGCTTTCGCCGCGGGCTGAGGAAAGCAAAAGCTTCCCCTCCCAGCTTTGCGCCATATGCCCGAGGTTCAGGTTGCAGCGCTGGGCTGTTTCATCCCCCACCCTGCGGGCGCCGACGCGCAGCGCAGCGAAGTCCTTCCCGCCGCCTACAGAGATTCCAGCTTCGGCGATGTCGTCGTCGGCGCCCTCTTTGGGCGAAAGCGCCCACCCGCGGTCGAAGTCGGCGGGATCGACCCGACCAAGTGTAGAGAACCTGCCCGAGATGTGACGCCCCAGGCAGAAAAGCTTTGCCCCCCCAAGGACAAAAAGCGTCCCGGATACGGTGGCTGCGTCGCCGAAGTTGTCGCCGTCGTCGATGGTGGAGAAGAGGTTTTCGTCGTTGTTCGAGAACGCGTATTCGAGCGCCAAGACAGCGGCGCCCCTCCTGAGGCGTGCGGATATATCGGCGATCTCAAGCGCCTGAGGGGCAGATAGCGTGTCGGGGACTGAGTCGCCAACGCCGCTTAGAAACGCTATGGTCGAGTCGGATATGGCGCCGCTTGGGTTTTCTTCGTCATCCCTCTGCGACGCCGCGCCAAGCGATATCTCAAACCCGTCGGCGGCGTCGAAGGTGATAAACCCGCCGAAGAGGGCGCGGGGATAGTCCTCGGTGATGTACTGGAAGTCGACGACCACTCTGTCGCCCTCCGAGAGCGGGCGGTTGTTGGTGAAGGTTATCTGAGCCAGGTTGTAGTCGATGACGTAGTCGTTGTTTTCGCCCCTTGTCATTGGCTCGCCGTTGAGCCAGACGCGCTCGGTTCCGGCGACCACCACTATGTCCCTCTCGCCGCCTTCGCCCCAAAGCGGATACGGTCCCTGATTCCCCTCGCTTGCCACGAACTCCACCGAGAAGAATTTGCCCCGCAGCATCGCGCCGAAGGCTTTTGCGCTAAAGCGCTCGTAGTCCGCGTTTGCGGACATCCCCTGTATCCGCCGCGAGACGGAAAGAAACGCTCCGCTCGACGCCCGGACATCGACGTCGCCGAAGGACGCGCTTATGTGTCGGGAATGCGCTCGTATGAGGACCTTGTCGAGCTCCGAAAGCTCCAGCGACCGCCCCTCAGGCTGGATCGGCGAGCCTTCGTCGGTCAGGAGCGCAGTGATGTGAACGCCGCCCGAAAGCTCGCCGTCAGCCTCGAAGTGGAGCGAGCTTGTGGACGAAACGCCGCCGCTGGATATCCTTATCCCCCTAAGCAGGCTGCCCGACGTTCTGAACGTTGCGGTTGGGGTTTGGGCAGCTGCTTCGGCTGCGCGACGGCGAACATCCACCGTCTGCACGCCCCAAAGGAGCCTGTGGCGCGTCCTTGCGGGGAGGACATCCGCCACCGACGCGAAGTGAACATCTATCGTATCGCACGGCGGCAAAGCTTGGAACACTATGGTTCCGGCGGGGGAGACTTCGAAAAGCTCCTTTGGGATCGTGTCGTCGTCGCATGTGATCACGACCGACGGCGGCACAAGCGCCACCCCGACGTACACCGTTTCGGCTGCCGCTGTGCGCACCTCCACAGCCGCCGCCGGCAACGATAAAAACGCTATCGCCGCAAAAAGCCACACAGATAAGATACCTCCGAGCCGCCCCGGGTCAACGAAGTAAAAGGGCGCCGGTCCACAGGAGCCGGCGCCCCCTCTCGTTCGGGTCGTGCCTCGCCTACCTAAGCTGCGCCCTGTACTCCACGTGAAGCGGCTCGCCGAGGTCATCGAGCCAGTACGCGTCGGGCTTCGCCTCGTATACCATGATCTTGCCCTCGTCGGCGCGGTTGGCGGCTCGGTGATAGCGCAAAACGAGCTTGTTGTCGAAAAGCGCCATAATCTCTATCTTCCCCGTCGCGTGCGACATCACATAGCGCGCCCTCTTGGCAAGACCTGAGATGTTCGCTATCGCCTCCTGGAAGATCTTGTACGCCTCGACTATAGGCACGGCGAAGGGTTTGTTGCCGATCGTCGGTCGAACCTGGAAGACGTAGTAGGGCGGGTCACCGACGAAGGAAAGCCTCCTCAAAAGCTCCTCGAGGACATCGGGGTCGTCGTTTATGCCGCGCATAAGGGGGGTTTGGTTCGAAAGAACAGCTCCAGCCTCCCTAAGCTTCTTCAAAGCCTCTATGGCAACAGGCGTAAGCTCGCGAGGATGATTGAACTGCGTGATTATATAAATCCTGCGATCAGGATAGGAATACATCCTTATCATGTCGAGGAGAGCGGGGTCGTCGAGGATGCGATACGGGTTGGATGCCGGTATCTTGCTGCCTATCCTTATTATCTTCACGTGGTCTATCTTGCGGAGCTCCGAGATTATATTAAGGAGTTTCTGCGTCGAAAGTATAAGTGGGTCGCCTCCGGTGAGGAGAACGTTGGTGATCTCGGAGTGCTCTTTTATGTATTCGATGTTTTTGCTTATATCGGGCGTGAGCGTTTCGACGTTATCTTTGAAAAAGAGCCTTTTCCGGAAGCAGAACCTGCAGAACGTTCCGCACACGTTTGTGGCGAGGAAGAGCGCGGTATCGGGGTATTTGTGCTGCAACCCCCTCATTTTGGTGTACAGCGCCTCTTTCGATGCGTCTATGCTGCCCCAGGGCTCAAGCTCGTCGAGGCTCGGAACGGCTATGCGGCGAATGGGGTCGTTGGGATCGTCCCAATTTATGAGGGACAAGTAGTAGTCGTTCGTCCTGAAGCGAAACTCCTTCTCCACGGGGGCAAGCCGTTCCTTCTCCTCGTCGGAGAGGTAGGGAACCTGCTCCAACCGAGAATAATAACGAACGCGCATCATCCACCTCCTTCGCTTAAAGCCCACCCCAGCTCCTGTGGCTGGTTACGAAAGCGGCAAGAGACGAAAAAAGACGGGCCGCAAACAATTTTATAATGCACCACAAGTTCGGCTGTGTCAAGGGATATTTCCCCACGCGGCGCTTTCGCTTGACCCGCGGGGAGGGCGGAAGTAATTTTTAAGGCTGTCACGAAAAGGGGGAGCGACATGACGGCGGACGAACACCGAAGGCTTTTTGCCTCGCTTGCGGAGATGGTTTTTGAGCTTGCGGGCGACTACGACGCCGAGGTGCTCTACACGGCGTCCGGCGAGGCGCTGACCAGGTTTGCGAACAACACGATCCATCAAAACCTTTCGCGCGACACGGTGGGTTTGACGATAAGGCTTCAGCGCGGGGAGAGAACGGGCGCGATTTCGCTTTCGTTCCCGCCCGACGAGGCTTCGCTTACCCGCGCTGTGGACGAGGCGAAGCGGATAACTGATCTCTCCGCGCCAAACGCCCAGCTTTTGCCAATGCTTTCTGAGGCGAGTTACCGCAGCGTGGAGGGATTTTGCCCCAAGACCGCCGCTCTTTCGCCCGGCGACCGCGCCGCGGTGGTCGCCTCTGCGGTGGACGCGTGCGAGAAGGAGGGTCTTGCCGCCGCAGGCATAGTCGAAAACGGCGCAAACGCGATTGGAATAGCAAACAGCAAAGGGCTTTTCGCCTTCTGGGCTGGGACGAATTTTGCCTTCAGCCTGACGGTCGAGGGAGCGGACGGCACGGGCTGGTCGGAGGCTTTGGGCTGGTCGGTCGACGACGTCTCCGTCGACGACACAGTCGCCGAGGCGATCGAGATCGCCCTGCGGAACCAAAACCCCCGCGACGTAGAGCCCGGACGCTACACCGTCGTCCTTCCGCCGGCGGCTGTGGGCGAGCTTTTGGCATTCGTCGCGATCCACGGCTTCAACGCAAGGGCGCACCTCGAGCGGAGAAGCTTCCTCGCGGGCAAGCTCGGGAAGAAGGTCTTCTCCGACAGGCTTACGATCGTCGACGACGCCTACGATCCACGGTGGCGGGGGTTGCCGTTTGACTTCGAGGGCGTTCCGCGCAAGCGCGTGGAGCTTGTGCGCGAAGGCGTGCTCGTGGGGCTCGTCTACGACCGATGGACAGCCGAAAAAATGGGCGAAGAGCCCACAGGACACGGACTGCAACAGCCAAACCAGTGGGGGGCGATCCCGCTCAACCTCATCGTCCACCCCGGCGACGCAACGGTGGAGGAGATGATAAAAGAAACAAAGCGCGGGCTGCTCGTCACACACTTCCACTACACCAACGTCTCCGAGCTCGCCAGGCTCACGCTAACCGGCATGACCCGCGACGGGCTTTTTATGATCGAAGACGGCGAGATCGCATACCCCGTCAAAAACCTCAGGTTCACCCAAAGCGTTGAGGAAGCCTTCAACAACATCGTCGCCGTGGGGAAGGAGCAGAAGAGGGTCTCGGGCTTTTTCTTCGGCGGCGCAATAGCTCCCGCGATGATGATAGAGGGCTTCGAGTTCTCGAGCAAAACGGAGTTCGGCGGCTGAGACGGATATCCTCAGAGCTTGATGAGCTTGACGCACCTTCCCAAAAGCTTCAGGAAGTAGATCCCGTTGGCGCCGCTGAGGGTGACCCTGACGCTTTTCGCACCCTTGCGGACGGTGTAACTCCCCACCGTCCTCCCCGTGATGTCCAGTATCCTCAGCTTCGCGCTTCGCCTAAGCGGCTTTGAGAGGGATATGATTATCTCTCCATCGCTTACTATCGCCGCGGAGAACGTCGGTTGCGCCTCCTCGGCGCGGTTTTCTTCGAATACGCCGGTGGGCTCCACGTGGCTGCGGAACGTGGAGCGGGCGTCGGTGCCGACGAAAAGATACCCACTTTCCGGATCGTAGCAAAGCATCCGCGCCTCGATGCAGTACAGCCCCTCGTTTTGGGGATAAAGCGTTATCGTTGCACCCGAGGGCAGACTCTCGACCTCCTCGAGCGAACCCACAAGCACGCCGTAGTGGAAGACGGAGAGGAAGAACACCCCAAGCTCCCAGTCCACAGCCATATCCCAAACGACGCGCGGCGGCTCGGATGTGACAGGCGAAGGCTCCGCAGAGGCGATGTAGAGCGTCTTCCAATCTACCGGAAATTCCTGAGCGTTTGACGTATACAGGATCTTTCCCGTTGCGGTTGCAGCTATGAGGCGCCCCGTTCCGTCGCGCGGCGAGGAGAGGCTGACTATGGCGGAATCCTCCCTGTCCCCAGGGGTGGGCGGGTATATCTGGACGAAGGGCTCGTCGTAGGCGATCGAGTCGGGGGTGAACCTCAGGTTTCTCGCCCGGAAGATCCTTGACGGGAAGGCGAAGGGCATGTCGAACTCCGTGGCGAGCCAGTTCCCCTCCATCGTAGATGCGAAGTAGAGCGTGTCGCCATCGACCGCAGAGACCTCTATCGCTCGAACGCCGCCGCCTCCCCAGGTGAGGGAGTCGCTCCACGTGCCCGCGGGGTTCGGCAAACCCCTGGCGAACCGATGGTACACGTCGGCAAAGCCGTTGTAAATCCCGATGCCGCCAACCTGCTCCGCAAGAAGGACGAAGGCGCTGTCGTAAGGGTTTATCATCGCCCTGAAGACGGGCTCTGAAGTGAGTTGTGTGAAGCAGAGTGAGAAGCCCGGGTCAAGCTCCGGCAGCCTGCTTCGGTTGATGTTTGGCAGCGCGTCCGTCGCCCCGCGGAAAAGCCCGCCTATCTTGCCGACGGATGGCACCCCAGCCGCAACGAGGAAGTCGTCATAGTACGTTCCAAACGGCGTGGAGCGAACATACGGCGGCCAACACGACGGGATGCCCAAAGCCTCCCAGTTGTAGCCCGTTGTGTGGAACGAGTCGGTATACACATAGAACCATCGGGTTGTGTCCCAGGTTGCGCCGTAATCGAAGGATATGCCGTTGAAGCTTATTGCCAAAGCCACAAGCGCCGGTGTGCCGTCGGGGAGGTGGATCAGGTTGGTTCTGTTTTGCATCTCGCCGTTTATGCCCCAGTACGACGTGCGCCAGCTCAGTCCGCCGTCATCGGTGCGCAGGACGCACTGATATGAGTACGACGGCACAAGCGCAAGCCCGGCTCCCGTCCCCGTTCCGTATGGCGTAGGCACAGCGCGCGAAGGATCCGGCGAGACGGCAACGCTCACACCCCAAAACGTCTGCTCGTGCAGGTGCACGATCGCACCTGTGGTGGTGTCCCAGTAGAAGACGCCCACTCTGTTGGCGTGAGCCGGCGTTGGCAGAAGCGATGCCCGCGCGTCGACCATGCCGTACCAAAGTCTGTCGGGGTCGAAGGGGTCTGGAAAAAGACAATATGCGGCGGGTTTGTTCTCTCCCGTCAGGCTCGGCGCGGGGTCGATGTGGTCCCAGCTCCACAAACCGCCCGTCCACCTGCCCCTGTAAAACGCATCGTCGAAGGTCATGACGTAGATGATCCCCCTCGGCGCGTCCACCGTGACGCCAGTAAGGGGAGACGTCGTGGGAAGAGGGATCGTATCCACGCTCCAGGAACCCCCGGCCCAGCGGTAGGCGAAAAGCCCCGCATTGTAGCACGAGACGAAAAGCGTTGGTCCTTCGGGCCAGTCTTGGGCGAAGTCGAGGCGGGTGAAGAACACATCGGAGGCACCCAAAAGCTCATAACGCTCCGCGTGCCAAGATCCCCCCTCGTTTCTCACCATTATCCACCCGTTGAAGGGCACCCCTCCCGCAAGGTAGCGCATTCCCAAAAAGATCACTGTGTCGCCCCAGGCATCGATCGATGTGGGCATGTTGGCTTCGATGCTGTCTATTAAGGGGTCGCCGGTTTCGATGCGCTCCCAGGACGTGCCGTCGTCGCGGCTCAGCCAAAGCCCTCGAGGACCGGCAGCGAAAAGAAGCGTCTCCGCCTCTGCGATCACCTCCGTCATGGCGTTGACGCCGTAGTTGTCGAGGAAGGGATCGCCCGTCGTCACGTGGACCCAGTTCTCGCCGCCGTCGGTGCTCCTCCAAAAGCCACCGCTGAAGCCCATCCCCGCAAAAGCCGTGTAAGACGAAGGAGCAACAAACGTGAAGTGCTTGTCGCCTCCGTAAGGACCTATAGCCTCCCACGCCGTCAAAAACAAAAGCGCCCAAAAAGCCATAATACCTCCCTTCGTCTATGCTTCGTGCCTGTGATACTTTATTTCAAAACGTTTTCAATTGCTATGATGATTTCGCTTTTGAAGTCCTTTATCCTTTTCTCGATGCGCTCAAGATAATCTTCGCCTAACGCGCGCCGCAGGGTTTCGATCTCCTCTCTGAACAGCTGTAGCTCCTCCGGGGAGACGTTGTCGGTTATTTCCACCATCGTCAGGCGCCGCAGAGTGTATTTTGGAAGGGTTTGGAATTCCTTTATGTCCCTCAACAGAGTTCGGACGAACGGCAGGAGGTCCTGCAGTTCAGAGGCGTATTTTTCTAAGGCGCTGCGGAGGTTGTTTTCAGCTCTCACCGGCAATGAGCTTTCGCTTCTTGGGCGCGCGCGCTCGCGATGGCGTTTGATCGCTCTGTAAGATGTCCAGAATCGTGGGCTTAGCGGCAGGCGCGGCGTTTGGGGACGGCATCGAATGTGGGGAAGCGCTTCCTTCAGGGTAATTGCTCGCACGGAGGGTTTCTTGGCAGATGTGTCGGGCACGATGTGTACAAAGAGTCGCAGCCCCTTGCGGCGAAAGACCAAAAGCTCGTTTTGTCCTGCCTCCTTTGCCGTTTTGACTCGCGGCGGGAAATCGTTTAGCCCCTCCACTAAGTCCGGATGACGCTCTTTGATCGCGAAGAACTCGCGGCGAATGGCTGTAAGCAGACTCTCTTCTTCGATTTCTTCGGGATTGCGGTTTATCCGCTTGAAGAGCTCCGCGGGGGACGGCATTTCGTCGGGGGCGAAGATCTTCGCGTCCTCGCCCAGCGTGTTGTGGATCAAAAACATCTTCTGGGCTGCGATCTCGCGGTTTTTTACCACCTCCGCGCCCCGCTCCGTCGGGAAGAAGTTGTAAATATATAGCTTGTCGAACACCTTTTGACCTATGCGGTTGATGCGCCCCAACCTCTGAATGACCCGGGTGGGGTTCCACGGTATGTCGTAGTTGATTATGGCGCCTGCTCGGTTCAGGTTTATGCCCTCGGATAACCTATCGGTGGTGACGAGGACGTCGTAGTCGTCGCGCCATCTTTCCTTTGGGCAAGCTGCATCGAAGTTGGTGAGCAGTTCGTCGAGGAAATTTTTCGACAGCTTCCCTTCAGAAACAAGGACCCTTCCGCCAAAGGCTCTCTCGAGAGCCGGCGAGATATGTTGAACTGTGTCCCGATACTCGGTGAAGACGACAACCTTCCGCTCAGGTTCAATCTCTAAAATGGAGTTGATCGCTTTGACGAGGCATTGGCGCTTTGGATCTCGCTTTACCAAACCCAGCCTTTCCACCTCGTCCTTGATCTTGCGGAATAGTTTTAGGTCCGCGCGAATATCCTCGAGAAATCCCTCCTTGTCGTCGAATTTGTCCAGTTCGTAAATATAGTCGTGTCGGGGGTTAGGTTTGGGCTTTGAAGCAAGCTTTTCGGTAAAGCTTTGCAAAGCTGCCTCAATGCTTTCTTCATCCTCCGCCCAGATTCTTTCAACAAGCTTTCGATCTAAAACGTATTTCCCCGTTTTATCGATGAATTGTAGCACAGCCTCGTGGATGCGGATAAAGTTTTCAATGCTTTGTGCAAACGCCCCAAAGGAGCTTTCGAAGCGCTTAACAAGCAGGCGGCGCATGAACTCAAACAGGTTATACTGTTGCTGGTATGTAAATTCCTCCTCCATTCGTGTTATTTGGCGTCGTTTTTCGTAGAAGTAGGGCTGATAGATGGCGCCTCGGAACCCCCCGCCCTCGCCGAAGTAGTCGCAGATGACTCTGTCGTAAAAGCGTGATTGCTCGGGCGTAAGTTCGTAGAAAAGCTCGATGGGGTCCTCCACCTCCGAAAGCTCCGCCACCTCCTGGCTGTAGACGGGGTCGCGCTTGAGGTCAAGGCGGTTTCGGCGGATGACCACAGGCTCGATGACTGATCTTATCTCATCGGCAAGCTTTTGTACGCGCCGCTGCACGCGGGAAATATCCGCAGGGAGCGAGGTTCCGAAAAGCTGCTGGTAATATCTTTCCGCGCGCTGCCTTTTCTCTCCGCCGGCTTCGTGGTAGCGCATAATGTAGGAGAGCTTGCGGAACTCGCTGTTGTAGCGTTCGAATTGTTCGGCAAGTTTTTCGTCCAGCGTTAGGGTGGATTTGCCCGGCGGGACAAAAAGCTTCAGCAGGGCGAAGATATCCGACGGCGTGTTGCTGAACGGCGTTGCCGTAAGCAGAATGACGGACCGGTTGGCGCATATTTGGCTCAGGCGCTCGTATGCCTCGGTGTCTTCGTTGCGGAAGCGGTGGGCTTCGTCCACGATGATGAGGCTTATATCGTCGCCGTAGTTCGCCAGGTATTCCTGCGCCTTGTCCAGCTCGCCGACGGTGAAAACCTCCCAGTCGTGCAGTCCGAAGTCGCTTAAGAACTTGTGCCATCCGGTGGATTTGGTTTTGGGGTCGCCCCTGAGCGCTGGTGGGCATATGACGATTCCTCGGCCGCCTTTCTCGCGCGCCAGCCAGCACGCGATTATCGATTTGCCCAAACCAACCACATCGGCAAGGATAACGCCGCCATACTCATCGAGCACCTTCAGCGCTTGCTGAACCGCCTCCTCTTGGTAGCGGTAAACCCTGTAGCCCCGCTTTTGCATTAGGGTTTTTACCTGCGGGCGAAGCGCTTTTTGTTCCATAAGCTCTATGTAGTGTTTCAGCACCAGGGCGTAGGCTTCGAAGGGTGTGATCTCCGCCGCCTGCGTTTTCCGGCGGATGATCCGTATGATTTGCTCCCTCCTTTCGGGGAGCTCGCTTAGGGGGATGGCGCTTTCCCAGAGCTCATCGAAGTATGTCTCTGCGTCTTGCCAGCCGAAGTCTCCGAGCTCTATGTTGAATTCGTGTTGGCTCAGAAGTCCTGCGCGGGTGAGGTTGCTCGAGCCTGTAATGAAGCGTCCGGGACCTCCCACAACGCGTTGGCCGTGTTCGTCGAGGCAGAAGAGGTAGAGTTTTGCGTGGTTGGGCTCGAAGGTCTTTCGTATCTGCAGGCGACCCTCCGCAAGCAGCTTCAGGAAGAAGGAGACTTGTTCGTGGAATTCCTCTTCGTCGAGCTTTTCGTCGGATAGCGCAATGCTTAAGGACTTATAGAAGCGTCCCACTGCCTCGATTTGCGTTGCGTAGCTTAGCGAGGGGTCGGCTATTTCGATGACTTCGCCGCGTGGAGCGTCTGTATCAAGACCGACGAGGATTTTGATTGTGAAGTTCGGGTCTTCTTGGGCGCGTCGTTTTATGGCTTCGTAGAGCTCTTGCCAGCCGGAGAAGTAGAAGAAGCCAACAAGGAATTTAAGCTCACGGCTGTATTCGATTAGCGTTCTGATGCGGTTTTTCAGGCTTTGTTCTTTTGCGTTTGTTATGAAGTTTCTGGCCATTGTCAGTTTGCCTTACTTTTGGCACATATTTTCGGCCTTTTCTCTCGTGAGACTTTTTCAGGCAAACAGATGTTTGCAGTTGCAGACAAATAGTTGCACATACAACCAACAATGATTGCGTCTTCAACCAAATAGTTACTCTGCAATGATGTATTTTGCATTTTTGTCCGCCATCGAAAAAATGTTGCATCCAACAAATGTGTAACAATCTTATTAGGCGCTATCATTTTTCTCTGAGAGTGCAACATTTTCTGTTAGGATATACCGTGTTCCTCGGCCCTTGCCCTCTCTTTGTAACAATCCCAAACTCACCCACTGCTCCAACAGACGATGCGCTTGAAATCTCGAAATGTTAAGCACCTTTTGAAGGTCCTGATTCTTGAGATATCCTTTGTCGTGAATCACAGGCAGTAGCTTTCGTAAATCTTCGGGAATGAATATTCTGCCACCTACTGATGGTTCTATCACTTCATAAACCCTTCCTCTTTTCTTCATGAGCACCGCAATTCACTTGCATATCAAGCCCTAGTGATGGCGCTCTTAGAAATAGTCGTCCCGTGTTTCATAAAACTCTCTTGTGAAATATTCATCCCTCGGATCATCCATAGGAATGTAGACTTCAACGGGTATGTCTAGTTCTTTAAGATAAGAAACCATCATTGGACCTATGTTCTTCCATTCTAAGCCACCGAGACCACATCCAAGAGCAGGAAATGCTATAGACTTCACACCTTCATTTTTATAGTTGCGTATAAATCTCTTCAACCCTTCTTCAATCATGCTTGGATCACTTTTCTCTTTCCAGTGTCGTTTAGTTGGAAAGAACAGGAACCACCTTTCCTCATTCCGTGTTTCCGGTTTGTATAAAAAAGGAATTCCAGGTTTTATTATCTTTTTACGCGTCAATTGTTGGTAGACAATATAGGCAGAAGGATACATGTATCTAATTCGGCTTGCCAAACCTCTCCCCATAACCCCAACAGTATTTACACTTATTGTAAGCGTTTGTAGTTGGCTATCGAACATGTCACCGTGTACAATATATAGATTGTCATATATTTGTTTTCTTCGTACTGGAAGAAAAAACAAGTCCGGATTTACGATTACTTCTATTCTCATCGCGTTAAATAATTCATTGATTTCATTTCTTACTATTGCTTGCAAAGAGGAATTAGGTACATAAATGGCACATATATAGTCCGGTGGAACTCGGTCGGGAACAAGAACTTCTGATTGCAGGAAAGTTTTAGGAAAAAGATACTGCACACTCCTCCATTCCTCGCTGTTCTTATAGAAATGTTGTATTGGGATGGTTGCTTCCTCTGATCTCCAATCGCGTATATTTCTAATTTCTTCAAATAATTTCACAATGTGAATTCTCTCTGGCTTGACAAGTTCTGACCAATTACTTGCGGCATTGCCAATGGAAATTAATACGCCTGTTCTTCTAAGAACTCTTGCAGCAATACCCAAGATAACGATCCGCCAATTACTCATGGATATCTTGCTATATAACATAGCATTTCTGGGACATATGTAAAGAGGTACATATCTTGTCAGCCCTTTCTCTTTACGGTTTTGAATTATCTGTTTATTTGCGATTTCCTTATGTCTTAACCTTCGTTCTTCGACTATGTCACGACTAAGAATTCCATGTTCCAATATGGACTTCAGGTTAGCAAGGTGAGTGAAATAATATAGTTCCTGACGGTGGTCTTTGCGTCGTTCACGTCTCATGTTTACCCTCCTTTCGTAACCTTGATGTCTAAATTATTTTCTCCTTGCCTTACTGATTCTTTCCCACACCAGTTGGCATACGGCTCGGTAGACTTCTTTTCGTTCTTCTTCGGTTAGTCCGAGGGCGTCGAACACGATATCGTCGAGTGCTTTGCGGTCGGGCAGTGGGTTGGGCTCCTGTTCGGAAATGGGAATGTCAGAAGCAGGGTCTATGCCGCATTCGGTGAAGATGTCATGCACTGGTCTGTCAAAAGGCACAAGCGAATTCTGATTCACCTTCGCAATGTAAACTTTACGATACTCAATAGGGTCCACTTTTAACATGCCCCCACCTAGAGAAATACGTCCTACAAGCTCAAGAAAGAGCCATCCTACTGGATGATTAAGCGTAAAAAAGATCGATGGTAAATATTGAGGTGAATATGGCCTTATTTCGGCGTAACTGTTACTTGTCACTGCTTTTGCCTTATTGACAGCGCACCATACTCTGGCGCCATAACCACAAGGAGCTATTAAATCAGCAGGAGCTCGAACGGAAACGTACCACCATTTCTTTTTGGATCGTAAGGTGCGACTATTAGGTAAAACTTCCTTTTCTCCATATTTAACATACTCATGCACATTGTCCTTTCTCCAGCTCTCGTCCGAAGGGAGGGAAAGTAGGTAATGATCAATATGTTTGTCTTCTATTTTAAAAAAAGCTTTATTGCGAGTTTTCATTAGCGCAGGCAATAGATATTTTGTCTCTATCTGGAAATTTTTGGCTACCTCTTTCGGCACAAAGAAAAAGCTATTTGCGCCAGTAGGATGTCCTTCATTAACCTCCGCAATTTCCCCCAGCCGCACCAGCTTGCCCTTGCCCTTCTCGAGGATGGTGAAGAAGATGTCCGGTGCGCGCAGGTATTTCCCACCCCACTTGTCGCCAACATACCTGCCATAACCCCCCGAAGCTGGCTCCAAACCCTCCTCAAGCAGCTCACCCACACTAATAGGGAACGCGCGAAAGTCATCGCACTTGACGGTCTTCGAAGCGCTCTCAAAAGCGATAAAGTTCCCCGCGTTTATAACCTGCTCGAACGGCTTTTTGAAAGCCACAAAGCGAACAACGTGGTCCTTTGGAACCTCGCCCTCGCGAAGCGGCGCACCCGCAACGGTTATGATGGTGTTGATGTCCACGTGCGTGAACGACCGCCGAGCGCGGTTGTCAACAACCATATAAAGCGGAGCCTTCCTCAGGAAAAACTCCTGAAGCCAGGCGCCGTAAGCCACATCAAGCCACGCGTTGGAGCAGATGAAAACGTGAACCCCCCGCTCGTTGAGCAGCCGCAGAGATCTTATGTAAAAGTAGGTGTAGAGGTCGGAGCGACCGGAGGGCTTCCTGTCCTTCCTGAACCTATCTACCTCCGCCCAGCTTTTGGCAAAATAGTCGGGGAAGTCCAGTCGAACCATCTCCATAAGCGCGTCCTTGTATTCCTTCGGCGACAGGCGCCCGCTGGGGTCGATGATCTCCTCCTGGCGCACGTATGGCGGGTTGCCGATGACGATATCGAACCCGCCGCGGTCGAAGAAAACATCCGCAAACTCTATGCCCCAAACAAATGGACGCTCATCCCTCAGGTTGCGCTTTTGCTCCTCGAGGTCTTTGATCTCCGCCTCCAGGCGCTCGATGGATTGTCTGAGCTTCCCCTCCTGCCTGCGACGACCCTCGCTGGGCGAATCCCCGTAAAGGTCCGGCGACGTTAAACACCGAAGCTCCTCCACAAGGCTTCTTATCCTCTTCCGCTTCTCGTCTATAATCGCGTCGAGTATGTCCCTGAAGAGCTGAATCTCCTCGTGCCCGATAAGCGTTGCGGCGTCGGGGACGCGGTTGTAGAAGAAATCGCGCTTCTTGCGCCTAAGCTGCGTTATCCTCTGCTTGATCCGGCGCGGAAGATGAGGATACCCGTGCACGGGGAAGACCTTGTTCCCTATCCGCTGGACGAGGGAGTCGCCCGTGCGCACCTTCAAGCTCAGGCTCGGCAAAAGCGGCACAAGGGAGTGGCGCAGATCATCCGGCATATCCACGAAAAGCGTCAGCCACAGGCGCAGCTGGTTGATCCACACAGCCCAGCGCTTCACCTCGGCGCCGTAGAGGGAGCGCTCTATGATGTTCCTCTTGCGCTCGAAGGGGGTGTCTTCGCTGCGCGGCGCGCCTTCGCGGGAGTAAAGGTCCTCGAGCGTGCGGTCTAAAACCTGGAGCATCCCCACCAGAAAGGCGCCCGAACCCGCGGCAGGATCGCATACAGTAACGTCGTTAAGCCGCTCTATGAGCGTGCGAACCTCGTCGGCCGAAAGCTCTACGCTCCGGTCGCCATCCAGAGGCTCGTGTATCGCCTCGAAGAAAAGCCTGTAGAGCTTCTCCTGGTCTATCGACGTGTTCAAAGACAGCCACTTGACGAGAGCCAGGCGGCACATAAGGTCGACCTCGACGCGGGGAGTGTAGACCGCGCCCTGCTCCATGTTCGTCAGCCGCTCGAAGATGATCCCCAAAAACTCAGGGTTGAGCTCAAGCTCCTCGTCGTAAAGCTCGTTCTCCTCAACGGTGAAGTTGTACTGGAAGAGGAAGTCGAAGAAATCGCCGATGAGGTGGTCGGGGATATACAAACCAAGGTCGTCTATCCCGCGCTTCCGCTTGAAGAGCTCGCCGTTGAGGTACGGGGCGTTCTGAAGGATTCTTTGTGTCCTCTCCGAAAACGGCGCAGAACCGTAGGCAACCTTCCTCCCCGAAGGTGAACTGAGCGCCTCGAAGAACACAGGCTCGAGCCAGTCCAGATAAAAGCGATCTCCTGCCGCTTTTTCCTTCGCCCTCCAGCTCTTGTACTCCAGCCAAAGGTTTTGCAGAAAGCGCTGATCCTCGCCCAACCAGCCTTTCTTCTGGACGAATCCCAGAAAGATCGTCCGGATCACAAAGAGGAGGGCGAAGTCCTGCCTGAGGGCAGGGTCCTTTGTGCCCAAAACGCCCTGGGCGATCGCATCGAATTTGGGTTTGAACTCCTTATAGAACTCGTCGGAAACCGCCTCCAGCGAAAACGTCTCCAGAATCCCGTGCATGGATGAGAAATCGGCTTTGCGGAGCTGCTGCAGGAACGTTTTGTTAGGCAGCTCCGGATCCACGAAGAATGTATGGCGCCGGAAGGTGCTGAAGCGGCGGCGGGTTCCGTGATACGTAACGGTGACCAGCGACAGACGAAATCGCCCCGCGCCGTCGTAAAAGGCGAAGATCCCCGCGTTGTGATTGCCCGCCTTAAGGACGCGTTTGGCGAAATCATACTGCCTGCGCCTGCTCGAACGGAACGTGAGCTCCTTGGGCACGTGCACACATGCGACCAGAACGCTTTTTACCTCCGGCAGCTCGATGCGACCAAGCTGCTCGGCGCGATCGAACGGAAGCCCTTCTAAAAAGTCGTCGAGCGAGCCCTCACATCTCCGGAAGCCAGGGGCTATGCGGCGCAGCAGACCAACAAACCTTTCGGTCGAAAAGTTCTGGGCGAGGCGCCGGGCAAGCTCCAGGTTGTCCAAATAACCCGTGGTCATCGGTATCCCTGCCCGAAGTGTCTCCTGGACTAATGAAACGGGCGCTGAAAGACCGTGTCAAGGAAGTTTCTTCCAATGGTTAAGCCGCGGGGCGCTTGAGGGGAGGTTGCCCATAAGCGGGGGTGTGGATCTCGCCGCCGGAGATTACGGCGCTTCCTCCGCGCAGGGCACAAGCGCCCAAATGCGCTTGAGCATACAGCATCGCCGCCGTAGGGAACAAGAAGGGGCTCAGGCTTCTTCTTCGGCGGCGCTATAACCCCAGCGATGATGATAGGAGGCTTTGGGTTCTCAAGTAAGACAGAGTTTGCGGGGTGAGAAGTGCAGTCTGTGCCCTGAGAAACAAGAATATGCGGAAGAGCCAATTAGCTGCGCTCCTGCCCGTGATACAACTAAGAAAAGCTTATAAGGGCGAGCAATGGATTTCATACCGCCCCCTACAGATTATTCGTCAGTGATTGGGATATCTACGTAAACTCGAACGGGACTTAATAAGGGTGAAAAATCGCTCCTTAAGAAAAACATTGCGAATATCCCGCACAGACGGATGACAAATGAGGGAAGAGAAGCTGGTTTGAAGGGATTAAACTTTTTATAAAATTGCTTTTCAAGGACTTTTTGCTTTTCGTAGAGAAAAAGTTTTTCTGAACCTCCTTTCCCCAAATGCGGCAGGATGGGTGCATTTACGAAAAGAGACAGGTCTCGTTCTGCCTTATCTTATAAGCACAGCGCACCGAGTGAGTATCTCGTCATCTGCTTTCAGACGAATAAAGTAGATTCCGCTAGGTATATCATCTGGTGGTGTCCAGGTTATAGTATATGTGCCCGCAAGTTTGCGCTCGTTAACAAGGGTTGCGACCGAATGACCAGTTATATCGTAGATTTCGATTGAGACATTGGATGTGAAGGATAAGTCATAGTTGATTAAGAGCGAGGAATTAAATGGATTCGGCATAATATTTAGTGCCAAAAGAACTGGGAGATTGTTATCATGTACTGAGGATGTCGTGAATATTGTATCTTCATATATTCCATCAGCGTTTGCATCGCAGGCAATGTATCCGTCCCAAATATTTACACCTCTAAATACATTGATAATTTGCTGCTCACCAGGGATAAGCGAAATACTGTCAGGGAACAGTACAGTATCTTGAGTTGACAATGGATCACTGTAGTCTGTCAATATACCCTGAAAATCATATAAAATGGTGTCCCCTCCAATTTTGCTAATTACAACTTTCATCTTACTTGAGTCGGCTATTTGAATATCGGTAAATAATGTTCCAGAAAATTCAGGAATGCTAATTTTATAGATACCTTCGTTTTTGTAGGTTGTATCAAGAAGAGCTGCAATGCTTAAACTCACTTCTCTATTTTCAGTTGAACTGATCATAGAACTTCCATCCACATATACGTTAATAGTAATTGTGTCATTATATTCGAGATCAGGAAAGTTCATTGCGTAAAGCTGTTCTGTTGTGGTTATTAGGAATTTTGCACCAATAATGCTATCTCCTATAAGTTGGACAAAATAGTTGCCTGCGGAAAGTTGTATAGCCCAATTAGGTATAGATGGACCTCCGAGAGTATCTGATGGAACAAGAATGACAAGTTGTTCACCAGTATTATAAAATGTATCGATGGAAAAATATGAAGAATCGCCTGTTGATAGATTTTTAACGGATATGGATCTAACGCCTTGTCCAAAGCCTGCAAACGCAAGATCTTTGTCCTCATCAGCGGAGTAGAAGTCCATTCTTGGTGGTTGGGCAAAGGGACGGGATGGCATTAACTGTATTAAATCTATACTTTGAGTTGAAGGCTCATAATGTTCTCTATGATAAACTATTTCTCCTGTGCTCGTATTCACCTCAAAGTAAAAATCGTCGTGAGCTGACCAATTATCATAGCAATAAATTCTATATTCATCGGTGGAAATCGTATCTAATTTGTATGGTGTGACCGAGTGTCCTCCCCAACCCCAGACAAAAAAGCATAAATTCTGTAAATCATTCACCATATTGTTTTCAATATCATTTATCAATGCTGATGCCTCTGACGGAACAGGACGATAATGATGAATGTATAAATCAGGAACTGTTCCACCACTGAGATATGTCGAATAATATGGCTGTCTTATCTGTTCGGCATTTATTAAACGCCTGATGTCATCGGACAGCGGGATAAATATTGAACTTTCAACTCCCCAATCCGATATATCATAAGGGAAAGTACTGCCGAAAAGATGAAGGCTTACAGAAGTAAATCCAAAACAAGAACCACCCCAATGCCCTTTCATAATATTCCAAAACTCCAAAGCAGCAGGTCGTGGATTTCCATATGGATCTAAAACCTGAGCCTCTCCATAGGCTATGACAAATGTCTCCCAATCAGGAAATGGGTAGAACGGAGTACCATCATCATAGGGCCAAACCACGCCTCCACAATTGCAGAAATTGAATCCATCAACATCACGCCTAAAATAATATGTTGAAGCACTAGAATAATGAAAATCGCTCATCCCGGCAGTCGCGCACCAGCTTGATATCCGATATGTGTACTCAGTAGCATAGGCAAGGCTATTATCTGTGTATCCTGTTATGCTCCCATCAAGGCGAGCAAGCAGAATAGTATCCTCATTGTATATCCGCCAAAGAAAAACACTGTCGGGGTTGCCAATTCCAGAGTACGCCCACGATAGGTCAATTTCATGAGATGAAATCGGGGTCGCCTCAAATTCCGAAATTGCCGGACAGGATGAATCGGGCAAGACTATGACGGTAAGTAAACAGGTATCACATGTGCCATAACAATTGCTGCAGACTTCAAATTTGAATTGAAAGCTTCCCGTATCATACAATTCAGGAGTAAGATGAAAAGAAACATAAACAACAATAGGGTCGTCCAAAAAGCCATAATATATGCTATCATTCCACCATGAATAAAGGGGTTCTGGGTAATCCAGCAATACATAAAACAGACTATCTGCAAAGCTGCAGGAATCGAGATATTCTCCCCAGAGATGTCCTACATAGTTGATTGTTGTGTCTGAGCCAGATGTTATGTATATAGTATCACATAATGTTGTGTCATCTAAATAGTGGCAAATTTTGGGGTAGTTTCTATTCATAGCGATATAGAATAGAAGTGTATCACAAAATTCTGTATCGCACACAACAAATTCAAAATTACCTGTATTATCGCCGCAGTTAGGTTGGAAGCGGAACTTTGCTTCGTAGGAATAGTAGTAGTAATAGTAGTAGGTATCGATGTCTATAGCAAACCAATCTTCATATCCTTCTGGGGCTTCTACGAAACAAAGATGTAGCGAATCATTGTCATGATCGTAGAATCCTATTAAAATTGAATCTATATAGCCGCAGTTAATTTCAATCGTGTCGTTCAAAAGCGTATCTTCTAACCATATCACCGGCGGGTGATTGATTGTGTCGGGGAGAACAACTACAACAAATTCACAGGTATCACAAAGTTCAAAATCGCAAACGGAAAATACAAAATTGTATGTGCCGGTATCCTCCGATGTCGGATAACACCCTATCTCTCCCCAATAATACCCATGTTCAAACTCGTTAGTATCACTCCACCAGGTCCCATGCCAATCGTCATAGGGTTCCGGATGCTCAACCCAGGAGAAATATAAAGTATCGTCATCAATATCATCCGCCTCAAATACAAACCAATATTCTTCCTCATTCGCCATCACATAAACAGTATCCTCGGGACAGCCTGATATTTCGGGGGGGTGATTTTCCGGGGAGAGCACTCTAACCCAAAAGCCGCAGGTATCGCAGGAACCGGATGCGCTATCGCACGCTTCAAAGGCAAAATGATACAATCCGGTGTCGGAAATGCTCGGATAGAAAGCAAATCTAATGCTTCCAGACCCACCGAAACCCCAATAATACGTGCTTTCAGCTCCCCAATGGGAATAACTTTCTGGATATTCAAAAACATTGCAGAATATTTCGTCTCCATCCGGGTCGTAGAAATCGATAGCTAACCATGTTGAAAAACCACCGATTATGATCTCCAATGTTTCATCAGGGCAGTTTATTATTTCAGGAGGATGATTTGTGTGCTTAAAGTAGAAATAACCTGTTATAGCCTGACAATATACAACAAATGGCTCCCAACCTGCCGGATGAATTATTATTATCAACCTTGAGCTATCTAGAGTCGTAGGCGTTTCCCATGACAATGTTTCTGCATATGGATTTGTTTCACATATACCAGTAAAATAAGTTTCTGATCCAATCGCACTATCAAGATACGCAACATATGCTTCTAATTCGACAGTATCAGGTATACCAGTATCGTCGAATTCCCACCGTATAAGTATTTCACTACCCGCTTCTATCGTATCCCCCGTAACTGGATTTAGTATGACAACAGAAGACATCGAGGATGTTGGTGTCTCAATTTCTCCTATGTCGATACTGGAGATACAGAAATCTGCAGAAGTGATGCCAATAGACGTGATGATAAACACAATAAATAATTTATCCATATCTCCTCCTTGATGTAGGACAGAGTGCTTGGTTTCCCCAATATTCGTATACCTCTTTCAATTCCTTTTCATAAAATTCAAGCTCTTTTTCTTTATTTCCTTTAGTATTTATATCGAGTTTTTTCAAGCTTCTCGCCAATTCAAAAAAGCCATCCCCAGGGAGTTCATCATCTTTATGTACAACCACAGCTGAAAGCATAGGACGCCCATGCTCATGTTCATGTTTTGATATTTCGCCAAGCAACTCCCCAATGATTTTAATATGATGATTGCCTTCAATCTTTCTTATTCCTATTAGAAACCCTACTTCAGAATAAGTCATTTTTTCCCTGATCATTGCTTTTTCGATTAAGCGAGTATAGACACGAAAATAACAATAAGTTCCTTCAAACTTTTGATGGCTGCTAGTCATCTTAACCTCCCTCTAAAATCACCTTATCCATAATGACACCCATAGTGAATCCATATACCCTCCGGCGGAGGGACTCGAACCCCCAACCCGCTGGTTAACAGCCAGCTGCTCTACCCGTTGAGCTACGCCGGAGTACACACTAAGGATAGCTTCGTCGCCTCCCCGTGTCAAGGTTTTTTTGAAGGAATTTCCCTCTTGACTTGGAGCCCGCGAGGCGTATTAAAGTTTTTGAGGAGGGCTAGACCTAATTGGTAAGGCAGCGGACTTGAAATCCGCCGGGCGTAAGCCCTTCGGGGTTCGAGTCCCCGGCCCTCCGCTGGAACTGCCTTGACAACCGCGGACGGGCGCCTTACTTAAGATTTGATTCCCAAAGGCGGGCTTCGATGAGGCGTGTTTGGCTTCTGGCGCTGTGTGTAGCTTTGTGTTTCGGGCAGGTTTCGATCTCGCCGCGGAGGGTGAAGCTTGAGGGAGGAGAGTGCACCTACGCGGAGTTTCCGTGCGTCGCGGCGGTGTTTTTCGACTCCGGCTCGGACGTCGTTCACGAGCGGTTCGACGGCTTTCTCCGCGAGGTTGTGCGTCGTCTTTCGCAGAACCCCGACGTTGTGGTTGAGGTCCGCGGCTACTATCACCCTGCGGGCGACGGCGCCTTAGGCTCGGCTGATCTGGCGACCCGTCGCGCAAAGTCGGTGCGGGAGAGGATGCTTGCCTTCGACGCTTCTGTTGCGGAGCGCGTTTTGGTTCAGCCGTCGGTTGATCCCACGGCGCTGCGGCGCGGTCAGCTCAACTCCCTCGACGCCAAGATCCAGCAGGAGAACCAGCGCGCGGAGCTTTCGGCGCGGTGCATCGAGGAGATCAGGGTCGATGCCGCCTCCCCCGACGACCTCCTCGACAGGCTGCACGAGGGGAGCACGCTCTACCGCATCGAGCGGACCCTCCTTGACAACCCTTTGGTCGTTGGCGTCGTCTTCGGCGACAACATCTGCTCGAAGGGCGCGACGGGCGTGGGCTACAAGGTCCTCGACGAGTTGCGCTCGAGGCTTGTCAAGAGGCTTTCGCCCGCGGCGGCGGAGAGGATCTACATCGCCCTGCGCTGGACCGAGTCGGGGGCGAAGGGATATTCGTTCGTCCTTACGGCAGAGCCCCTTTCGGAAAAGCCCTTCGGCTTTGGCGGCGCAAGCGG
This sequence comes from uncultured bacterium, assembly GCA_965552135.1. Lineage (GTDB taxonomy): Bacteria > UBP14 > UBA6098 > B30-G16 > B30-G16 > CBEVQY01. The sequence goes on from CBEVQY010000018.1 coordinate 28,093, forward strand.
CTTTGGCGGCACGAACCCCGTTGAGGTCGACGCAGAAGGTACCGAGCCCTTGGAGCTTGCCCTCTTCCGCTGCGACGGGCTTTGCGCCGTGGGCTTTGGCGCAGATGACCGCGCCGCCGTGCGGATCGAGGATCTGCCGTCGCCTCTTTGGAGCTACAGGGCGTCTGCGCTTGTGAGGACCCCCGCGGGACACGCGGAGCGGCTTTGGAGCAAGCCGCTCGAGTTCAAGCTTGGTGAGGAGGTCTCGTGCAGCGAGCGTTTGGTTTTGGCGCTTTATCGGCTCGATCAGCTTTCCGCGCCTCAGTCTCCCGCGGTTTGCGCTGCCCGCGACGCCATCGCCAGACACATCGCGCGCCTCGCGAGAAAGAACGCGGTCTCCGTCGTCGTAAGCGGACACACAGACGACATCGGCGACGACGAGAAAAGCCGTCAGATGTCACTGTTTTGGGCGGAGCGCGAGAGGGAGATCCTTGCGGGGCTTGTTGCGTTCTACCTTGGCGTTGCCCCGCAAAAGCTTTCGGACGCAGGGGTCGAGCTTTCGGCGGTTGGCAGGGCTTATGCGGTTCCCGCGGCAGCGGGCTCCCTCAGAGCGGATGGCTCAACCCCCGAGGGGCGGTGCGCCCTAAGACGCGTCGAGGTCGAAATCTCGCTTAGAAGGTGAAGGACAGGGTCGACATAGGCGTCGTAAGGTACGGCGATGTCATCGCGGAGCTTGGTGGCGACAGCCTGAAGTTCGACATCCCTTCGGGCTATACGGCGCAGTTTGAGTATGCGCTCCGCGGCTGGAGGGTTTTGTGCATTGGTCGCCGCGACAGGAGAGCGAGCGCAAGGACCAATGATAAGGTCCTCGAGGTCGTTCCAACGGCGCTCGTAAAGCCCAGGATGAGGCGATGGCTCAACAGACTTTACTATGAGTTCCTCTTCATTCCCCGGATGCTGAGCAGATACAGCCCCAGGGTTGTGATCTCGGTTGGGCATTCGTACGACCACACCGGGGCGCACCTATACGCTGCGGCGAGGGACGTAAAGCACATCGTTGTCGTCAACTACAACCTCTTCTGGCGCGACAATCCGGTAAAGAGGCTTTTTCAGCAGAGCATAAGGTGGGTGGTCAACGATGTCCGCAGGACCGTCGTTTTGAGCAACGGCAAGTTTCCCATCGAGGAGCTTGAGCGCGCGGGCTGCCGCACCGACGGCGTCATCGAGTATCGCCCGTACTACCCGCCCGATTACTTCACCGAGGTCGAGGTGGAGCCGCTCTTCTACGACGAGAACGTCTTCCGCGTGCTTTTCGTCGGCAGGTTCGACGGCACCAAGGGAGAGCTCGATTTCGTCGATGTCGCAGGCGCTCTGGCGGGAGAGATGCCCGACGCCGTGTTTATCATGATCGGCGACGGAACGACCCGCCCTGCGGTGGAGCGGAAGGTAAAGGGGCTTGGTCTTGAGGGGAGGGTCGTCCTTCTGGGAATGAAGCCCAGCAACACGATTTATACGTACATGTCGCGAAGCGACGTCGTTTTGGTGCTCTCCCACCTCGAGGGTCTGGGTAAGGTTTTGATCGAGGCTAAGATGGCTGGCGCACCGACCATAGCTTACTACTCCGGCGGGCTCAAGTACCTTATCGATGACGGCTTCGACGGCATCTACGCCCCCAAGGGCGACTGGCGCGACGTGGCAAAAAAGCTTCTTTTGCTCTATCGGGACCCCGAGCTCAGGCGCCGCCTTGGGGAAAACGCCAGAAAAACGAGGGAAAAATACACGAGGTTCGAGGAGTCATTTGGCTACAAGCTCAGGCGTTGCATCGAAGGGATTTTAGGAGGAGGACAAGATGTGCAAGGAGTGCGGCTGTGGCGATTTTGAGGCGCAGGCTGGTGTCGAGGTCGTTTCGGTGGGGAGGGAGGTTCTCGAGGAGAACTCGAAGTACGCTGCCCACAACAGGGAGCACGTGGAGAAGCACGGGGTCGTTATGTTCAACATAGTCGGCTCCCCCGGCTCGGGCAAGACGACACTCCTTGAGAGGACCATCCCTGCGCTTCGGGAGGAGTTTAAGATCGCGGTGATCGAGGGTGATCTCGAGACGAGCCGCGACAAGGAGCGCATCGACGCCCTTGACGTCCCCTGCTATCAGATAAACACCCACGGCGCGTGCCATCTCGACGCCAAGATGGTCCACCACGCGCTCCACGAGCTTGGGATCGACTCGTCCTTCGACATAGTCTTCATCGAGAACGTGGGCAATCTCATCTGTCCCGCCGACTTCCCGCTGGGCGAGGACTTTCGCGTCGTCGTCCTCTCGGTGCCCGAGGGCGACGACAAGCCCGAAAAATACCCGACCATCTTCCACGGCTCCGACGTCGTCGTGTTGACGAAGACTGATCTTTTGCCGCACCTTTCCTTCGACGTCGACGCCTGCCGAAGCCGAAGCTACCGCGTCAACCCCAAGGCTAAGTTCATTCCGTTCTCCGCCGTAAGCGGCGAGGGTTTGGAGCAGTGGCTTTCGTGGGTCAGGTGGGCGGCGAAGTCGCCGAGGTGACATCGATGGAAGTTGTGGAGTACACCGACGACCTCCGCGGCGTTTGGGACGACTTCGTCGAGAAGGCGAACAACGGAACTCTGTTTGCCCTTCAGAGCTTCTTCGACTACCATCCGCCCGACCGTTTTCGGCACAGGCATCTTCTTTTCTACAAAGGGGGTCGTCTTGTGGCGCTTTTGCCCGCGGCTGAGGTCGAAAGGGAGGGTGAGCTTTTTTTGGTTTCCCATCCCGGTGCGTCGTTTGACGGTTTTCTGGTTCGCGTGCGCGGTGGCGTGCGCGAGGCTTTCGACCTCGTCGATGCCGCGGCAGATTACGCGAAAAAAGCGGGCTTTGGTGGTCTGGAGGTGACGCTGCCGCCCTGGGTGTACTACCGTTTCCCCGAGGATCACGTGGATTTCGCCCTCTTCGCCCGCGGAGCGAGGTACCGCAAAAGGGAGCTTACCGCGGTTTTGCCTCTGAAGGGCTCCTTCGAGGAGAACCTCGCACTGTTTCGACCGACGGCGAGGACAGCCATGCGCAAAGCTCTGCGCGCGGGCGTCGAGGTAAGGGAATCGGAGGATTTCGAGGCGTTTTATCGCATCCTGGAGGAAAACCTCTCCCTGCGGCACGGCGTGAGCCCAACCCACACGCTTGACGAGCTGCAACGCCTTGCGGAGCTTCTGCCCGGCAGAATAAGACTTTTCGCCGCATTCCTCGGGGAGGAGATGATAGCTGGAACGGTTCTTTTCGTCTGCAATCCACGCGCGCTGCTCGCCTTCTACATCAGCCAGGACTACAGCCATCAAAGCCTTCGCCCCCTCAACCTGCTTTTCGCGAGGGTCGTGGAGTGGGGGATAGGTGAGGGCTTTAGTTGGCTCGATTTCGGCACGTACACGCTTATGGGCGTTCCGAACTTCGGCTTGGCGCGCTTCAAGGAGTCGCTGGGCGCGAAGGGGATTTTTCGCAAAACGATAGTCCTGCCCCTGCGCTGAGAACTGCCCCCGGCAGGATTCGAACCTGCGACCTACGGTTTAGGAAACCGCCGCTCTATCCACCTGAGCTACGGGGGCTCCCTCTAAGTTTATCCCCCATCGGACGTTGTGTCAACACATTTTCTTCGTCAGCGTCCCCTCGTAAGCTGCGCAAGGAGCGCTTCGAGTCTGTTCATAAGGACTTTGTTGAATCCCACGAAGAACTCGACGACGACTCCGCGCTGGTCGGCTACGATCGTCTGTGGCGTTGCGCCGCCGTAGATGCGGGTGAACCTGCGGTGCGACTGCTTCGTCGGCATCACAATGGGATAGGGGAGGTTGCGTTTGCGCGCAAAATCCTCGACCTTGTCCTCCTCGCCGAGGTCCACCGACACGCCCCACACCAAAACCCCCTGCGGGTGCGACTCCACGAGGCGGGTGAGCCATTCTATCTCCTCCTCGCAGTGCTCGCAGTCGATGCTGAAGAAATGCAGCACCAGGGCTTTCCCGCAGGCGGAGTCGGCTGTGAGGATGTGCCCTGAAAGCACATCCTTAAGCTCCATTTTGGGCAGGGGTTTGCCTATTATTTGTCGGCGCTGCTGCGCCCATTTGCGCTGAAAGCCCTCCATCATGGCGCGCTTGCGGTATTCGCCCCAGTTTTCGAAGATATCGCCGAGCTTGGCTATGAGTGAATCTGCGGCTCCGGCGGTGTCGGCGGAGAGACGGAACGATATCGGGAACTTGAAGAACCCGTCCACAAGCTCGCACGTCAGGGAAACCCTCGCCGAACCCTTCGGCTTCATCTGGCACGCGACGACGTACCGTATGCTGTCCACAAGCGCCCACTTCCGCATGACCTCATCGAGCGGGCGTTTGCCGTAGTTGCGGTCGGAGATTATGTGCTCCGTTATCATCACCGGGCTTGCCAGGGGGAGCCCGAGCTTACCTCGAGCTTTTGCGAAAAAGCCCTTCATAAGCTTGTCCGCCGCGGACCTGAGCGCAGAGCTTGGGGCGAAGATGGGCAAAAGCGTTATCGTCGAGTCGCTTATCGAAAGCCGCCTGCCGCGAATGATGCCCGTGAACTCTATCTTCACCACCTTGTGCTCCGGGTCGTTTGTGCTGAGGAGGATCGACTTTTTCTCGGTTTTTTCTGTGTCTGGGGCGTAGTAGACCCACGCTATTGCGGCGCTGTCGCCGGGCGCTATGGTGTCGGGCACGGCGCCCTCAAACTCGATGCAATCGCACCCCGAGCGCACCGTCACCTCAAGCGGCGCATCCCCACGGTTTATGATCCAAATTGTGTCGGCAACCGACTCGCTGGGCATAAGGACACCAAGCTCGACGCGCTCGGGCGAAAGCTCAAGCGACGGCGACTTCGCACACGATGTCGTCATCACGGCGACGAAGATTATGGCTAAGGCGTTCCTCAGGCGCATGGTGCCTCCCCCTTATTCCGAAAGCATAAGCGTTGTCTCCTCCTCGGAGAAGACCCATCTTCCGCACCCCGGCGGCGCGCTTTTGTCGGGGAAGTAGCCGCCGAGGCTCGCGCTGTATCCGAACAGGTGGGGCACTGCAGAGCCTGCGCCAAGCTCGTCCGCAAAAGTCCGCCTCGAAAGCCCGCCCACAAGGTTCCAGCCGCGGCGGAGGTGTATCTCAAGCTCCGTTATCGGGTTCCCGCACAGGACGGCGAACGTGTCGGTCGGGCAGAGCACGAAGTAACCCACCCCTGGCACAAGCGTGTCGACCGGGACGAATGTGCTGCAGCTGAAGGTGTATACCGGAGGTATGATCGGCAGAGCTTCCGCAGGCACCGTATCAGCTACCGGCAGCGCTATGAGGTTCCATCCCGCCTCGAGGATCAGGACGGCGGTATCGTTTGCGGGGTATGCTGCCGCGGCTTTGGCGTCTATTATGCCCCATCCGATGTCGTTGTTTGGCGCAGTTGGGTTCGACGCCGTCATCCGCAGGGAACGGCGCAGGGCGATGGGGTCAAGCGATGGTTTGATCTGCAGCAGCAGTGCGCCCACGCCGGCTGCGATGGGAGTTGCCGCGGAGGTGCCGCTGCCGTATCTGAAGCCATCGTCGCTCATCCCGTCGGCGCCGTAGGCTGTGACTCCCAGGGCGAGGATGTCGGGCTTTGTCCTTCCGTCCGCCGTTGGTCCCCTCGACGAGAACGCCGCGCGAAATCCCTCCTCGTCGCAGGCGCCAACGGTTACGACGCTGTCGCCGTCGCCCGGGGCGGTGAGCGTTCCGTAGCCTGTGGCGCCGCTATTGCCCGCGGCAGCGAAGACCGCAATGCCCAAATATGCGGCTCTGTCGGCTGCGGCGGTTATGACCGGCGTGTCGCCGTCCATGTCGGAGGGGAGGTACCAGTCGGAGTACCCCAGCGACACAGATATCACGTCGGCTCCCAGTGAGTCTGCCCACTCCATCGCCGCGACCCAGTTGTCCTCCTCGGCGGGCGTTTCGCTTCCGATATCCTCCGTGCGCGCCAGGAGGAAGGACGCGCCGGGCGCAACTCCACACATGACCCCATCGACTTTGCCGCCCAAAAGCGACCAGCAGAAGCTGCCGTGGCTCGGGACGCCCGCGGGATCGCCCTCCTGCCAGTCGACGACGGAGTCGCCGGAGACGAAGTCCCACGTCGCCACAACGTCGGCGCCGGCGAAGGCGATGTGATCAGGGTTGAAGCCCGTGTCGGTTATACACACCAAAACCCCATCCCCGTCGAAGCCAGCAGCGTGAAGCGGGGGGATGTTCTCCACCCAAAGCTGCTTTGCAGAAAGCCCGTATGCGGTATCCTCAGGGATCGGTTCTGGCTCGCGCCTGCCCAAAGCGACAGCCCTGACATCCTTTACGAAGGGCAGCCTCCGAATCTCGGCGATAACGGAGTCTTCGGCGACGACCGAGACGCCGTTGAACCACCTCGTTGTGTGGATGATTTTCGCGCCCATTTGCTCTACGGCGCGGACGTATCCCTCCCACACGGGGAGGTCGCGCCAGTCGACGAGCCTTTCGGGCGGAAGGACCTTCGCGCGCCTCCTCAGGCACCGATCCGTCAGAGCTTGGCGAAAGCGAGCAAGGGCAGATACGCTGTCGGCGCGGCTTAGGAGGTGCTTGTCGGCGAAGAAAACCCAGTACTTCCCCCTTCCCGACGCTGCCGAAGCCAGAAGCGTCAGGGCAAACAAAACCTTTACAAAAGGCGTCCTCGTCATCTTCCCACCGTCACCTCGAACGTGGTTTCGGTTTTGTTTTCGGCTCTGTCTTCGGCGACGATCCGCAGGGTGTGCTTTCCGGTTCTAAGCGGTTTTCGGGGCAGCACGAGCACAACGTCCTCGTCGGGGTCGTATTCCGCCAGGACCCAGTCACCGTCGATCCATGCCTGTGGGAGGTTTTCTGCGCCGAAGCCCGAGAGGTCGTCGACGACCGAGACGACCAGCGTGTCCCGCAAGACCCTGATGAGTTTCACCTCGGGCGGTTTTTTGTCCCACATGAGTGCAAAGCTTCCCAGCGCGCGCACCTTGGCGCGTATCTCCCTGCCGCGGTGCTTCGTGGGAACGTAGTGCCAGTCGTTCTTCCACCAGCGCACTATGCACAGCTTGCGCAGCGAGTCTGTGGGGATTGGGTTTTGCGCCGTGGGCTTGAAGACGAGCCTTGCGGGCTGCCTGAAGTAAAGCCACTCCGGCAGAAAATGGAAAAGCGGGCTTGCTATGTTTGCGCCTTGCACCTCCTCGTACCAGTTGTAGAGCGCTTTGGGTTCTATGAGTGCATCTCCGGGCACGCGGACGGCGGCGTCCCAAAGGCGCTCCCTGTGGTGGCTTTCGCTCCAGCTGCCCATAAGGCAAAAAACGGGGCAGAACTCGCCAAGCCGCGCAAACGGAAAGTCCGGATCCCCGATGAAAACCTCAACCGCAGGGGACTGGAGGTTTCCGAGCTCCTCGTAGCTGTGACGCAAAAGCCACACGGTTGGAGAAAGCATCTGATATTCGATGGAGACCCCCAGTATGGCGAACTCCGGCACGCAGGGCGGCGGGACATCGAGCTTGACGAGGTAGTAGAGATAGTTGCCCAGGGCAAAGAGGGAGCACTGCTCCGATTTGTAACTTCGCTCCTCGGGCGTGCCGAGGATGAACGGGTAGATCTGTCTGTGCTGCAGCCCGACGGGCTTGAAGAAACCTCTCCTGCCTTCCACGGGGATGATCTTTTCGTCCTGTGCGATCGTCGTGAATGTTGTTTCGCCCTCGGGGCAGAACATTATGGCAACATCGTGCGGGTCGCCCATGACCTCGACGCAGAGGCGGTGCTCGTCGTCGTAGGTGAACTGGAGGCTTACGTCCTCCACTGGCGCTGGCACCACCGCAACTGATCCCGCGGCGCTGTTTTCGGCGAAGTCGGTTATCTCCCACTTGAGGATGTGAGGCTGCGGCGTAAGCGCGGCTGCGTCGATTATGCCGCCGTAAGGCTTGTTGCCGTAAAGCGGGGTGATGGCAAGCGAATCGGGCACGAAAAGCTTGTGGAACCTTGCGCCATACAGGTACTCCAGCCCGCCGTCGTAGAGGAAGCCCACATCGGCGCTCTCGGTGTACGAGAACGAGTCGTAGCGGCAATGATATATCGTTTCTCCGTCGATGGAAAGCGTCAGGGTTCGCGCGCCCAGATGGTTTGGGTTACCCTCCTCCGCGAGGTCGAAGAAGGCTACCGCGACCCCCACCTTCCCCCAGATCCTCACCGGCCGGCGGAGGCTTGTGTAATCGTCTCCGGGTTCCACGATAAGCGGCAGCAGGCTCTCCTCTATCCAGGCGTCTTGCGATATGGGGACCAGCGCAGCCTTCTCGATCGTTGGCGGGATGGTGTCGAGCGGTGTGAACCCCAGAAGCTGTGGGGCAACGGGCTTGTTGTTTTTGCGCCTCACCTCGAAGTGGAGGTGTGGGCGACCGCTCCCCGTGCCGCCGGTGTAGCCCAAAACGTCCCCAGCCCTAAACGAAAACTCACCCCTCCCGAAGAGTATCGACACCACCTGCGAGCGCGCCTCGTACTGCTTCTCCAGAACCTTTTTCTGCACGGGCTCGGCGAAGGACGATAGGTGACCGAAGACCGCCGTCAGAGTGTCGTCGAAGACGAAGTAGATCACCTTTCCGTACCCCCACGGCGATGTTGCGACCTTTTCGATCCAGCCGTCTGCGGGCGCGTATACCGGCGTACCGACGTGTGCACGCAAGTCTATTCCTGCGTGGAAGTGCCCCACGCGGAACTCGCCGAAGGTCGACGTGATAACCTGCTTCCCGGGCAGCAGTGGGTGGTATGCCGCCATCGCGCCCGTGACGAAAGCCGCCAAAGCGAGGGCTTTTGAGGCTCCCGAGGTCATTTGGGTCCGCCCGTCGATGTGCCGAAGCTGTAAGAGACCGAGACGGAGTGGTTCGTTCCAAGCTCGCCGTAGAGCGCTGCGGCGTAGTCTATTCGGAGCCTTTGCCATCTGAACCCCGCGCCGCAGGCAAGCGTCCGCGTGTCGTGTCCGACGGTGTAGCTTGCCCGCAGGAAGAGGGTGCGCACGGGCTTCGCCTCGACCGCAAAGACGCCACATCCCTTGAGCCTGTCGGGCTTTGTGTAGGAGAACCCGACGTCGGCGTAAGGCAGCTGGGCGATAAACCCCGCTCTGTAGGTCGTTGGAGGAGGGTAGAGCGCCTGCGCCATGGCTTCGCTTTCGCCGTAGTCGGTTACGGCTGCCCAGAGGTTCGCCCACCCGCGGCGAAGGCTTATCCCAGCCGATATGGTGTTTGCGTCGAGCGCCTCAAGGTGTAGCCTTTCGTGGATGTGTCTGCCCATGACCCCGAGCGCAACCCCACCCCCGACCGATGCACCAAGCCCAAAGGCTGCGTTTACCCGGTGCGCGGAGAAGGTGTAGTCGGGCTCCTGCGTGGGGAAATCCCGCGCCTCGATTTCGGATGCGCCGCTTAGGTCTATTCTGGCGAACGCCACGATCCGCCCGAGTCGGTATGCGCCGCCGATGAAGTTGTCCACTGCGCCAAGCCAGCGGTATCTGACCCCCGCCTCGACGACGGATGCGCTCCCTGCGGCGAAGGCTGGGTTCGTCGTCGGGGAGGGCACCACGCTGCCCAGCGCGTCTTCGCGCGCGTCGGCGGGGAGCATAAGGTAGCTTGCGAAGGGTGTGCGCGAGTAGCTCGACTGCGCAAAAAGCGACGCTGCCAAAAAGACGAAAAGATACCGCACCAGAAAACCTCCGTATCTCCGAGCTGAAAAAATAAACTTCTGCAATCCCAGTCTGTCAAGCGCGTGAGGGGTGGGGTTACTTCTCCCTGCGTTTTTCTGCGGCGGCTGTCGACTCTCCGAGGGCTTTTGCCAGGGCGGCGCGGAAGTCGTCGTCGGGCGGGGTTGGGGCTCCGCTCGTCCGCGCCAAAACAACGCCGTCTGAAATCAGGATCCTCGTCGGGAGCTTCGACACACCGAAGGCCCAAAAGACCGTGGAGTCGACCTTAACCAGCGGAACAGTTAGGTTCAGGTTGTCGATTGCTTTTCTGAATCTACTTGTATCTTCGTAAGTTAACGCGATTACTTTAAGTTGTTTGTTAGATTTTGCGATGCTGTCTATTTCGGCAAGTTCGACTAAGCACGGTCCGCACCAGCTCGCGACGAACGAAAGGAGCCAGCTCCCCTTCCTCAGCTCCGCCGATGTGACTTTTCCCTCCGAGGTGCTGAAGGCGACGTCGGGCAGTATTTCGCGGGTTTTTCCAGCGTTTTCCTTCGGGTTTTTCGAGCATCCCGCAACGAGCAAAGCGGCGGCGAAAAAAAGGATTTTAGGCTTTGTGCGGTGCTTCAACCTTCGGTCACCTCCAGCCTCGATTTGCCTTTGGTGAGTTCTGCGAGGAGCGATTTGGCATCCTCCAGCGCGCTTTGGGGTATTCGCGCCGTGACGACGACGTCTTCGGAGAAGCTTTGGTCCACGATTACGCCGCCCGCGCGGTCGACGAAGATCGCCCACTGAGCCACGGCGCCGTAGGGGATGTGTGCGATCACGCTAAGCATCGGTCTGTATGGGGTGAGCTTTGCGTTTTCGAGCGCGGCTCGCGCCGCTTCGGCGTATGCGCGTGCAAGCCCGCCTGTGCCAAGCTTAATCCCGCCGAAGTATCGCACCACGGCGACGAAGGCGTCGGTCACGTTCATTCCGCGCAGCACGCGCATTATGGGTGCTCCCGCGGTGCCGGGGGGCTCGCCTGCGTCGCTGTAGCTCTCTTGGCTGCCGCCCGCACCAAGGCGAAAGGCATAGGCTATGTGCGTTGCGTCGTGGTGCCGTGATCTTATGTCCGCAAGCGCCCGCTCGAAGGCGGAACGGCTCAGGACGGGACCGGCAAAACCGTAAAACCTCGAACCCTTGACCTCAATCGCCGAGCTCCCCTCTCCCGCAAGGCTGTATTCGGCTTCGCTCATACGAGCAAAACTTTCCTTTCGCCGGGCTTTATCTCTCCCGCGACGAAGGCTTCGTCGCCGAGGATATCGAGCGCCTTTTGGGCGTCCTCGGGCGGCAGGACGAACAGGAACCCAAAGCCCATGTTGAAGGTTCGAAACATCTCCGCCTCTTCGACGTTCCCGAGCCTTTGGATGAGGGAGAATACCGGCGGCTTTGGCGCGCTTTGCTTCGATATCACGGCTTGGCAGCCTTGGGGAAGTATCCGCACGAGGTTTCCCTCGACGCCGCCGCCCGTTATATGCGCCATCCCGTGGAGTTCCACCTTCCCGCGCAACAAGCGAACCGCGGGCAGATAGAGTCTGTGGGTCTTCAGGAGGGCTTCGCCCACCGTTTCCCCAAGCTCGTCCACGTAGCTTTCGACGTCAAGCCCGCCCACGTCGAAGAGCGCCTTTCGCGCCAGGGAGTAGCCGTTTGTGTGGAGCCCGTTCGAAGGGAGCGCAACGACGACGTCCCCGGGGCGGATGGCGTCTCCCTTGACGATTTCGCTCCGCTTCACCTCGCCCGCGATGAACCCCACGAGGTCGAAGCGTCCAGGGGCGTATATCCCAGGCATCTGAGCCGTTTCTCCGGCGATGAGCGCTGCGCCCACATCCCTGCACGCGCGGGCAACGCCCGAAACGAGCTCCGCTATGCGCGAGGGCGGAAGGTCGGCGTGGGCGATGTAGTCGAGGAAGAAGGCTGGGTCGGCGTTGTGGACGGCGATATCGTTGGCGCAGTGGTTAACGAGGTCGGCGCCTATGGTGTCGAAGACGCCCATCATCGCCGCAACTATGACCTTGGTTCCAACGCCGTCGACGCTTGCGAGGATGACCCTGTCGCCAACCTCGAATCCGCCGGCGAAAAGCCCCGCCTCGGTCACAACACGCTCGTTGAATGTTTTGGTCAGGGCGCGGGATATCAGTCTTTTGGCTTCGTCGGCAGCCTCCTGGTCCACGCCGCTTAAGGCGTATGTAAGCCTTCTCCTCATTTCTCCTCGCTCGATCTTGATGGTGTGAACTCACCGCCAAGCTCGCCGCCGTCGGCGACCTCCTCCAGAAGCTCCCTTATCTGCTCCTCCTCGGCGCTGAGCTCCCTTCTTCGGGAGAGTATCTTGTACGCGGTAGCTGCGGCAAGCGGCAGCCCGAGCCATATGGCGAAGAACCTTACGGGTCCCATGGAGAAGACGGGCTGGGGGGCGATTCGGTTGGCGTTGTATATCACCACAAGCGCCGACGCCCACACGGCGAAGAAGTTCGCCATCGGCTCGCTTGCGTGGAAGAGCTTTAGCCCTGGGGTTCGTTCCTTCGTGAATGGCCAGAGGAGATTTCCGCCCATAAATCCGAAGCAGTCGGCGGCGACGTGAGCCCAGAAAGGCAGCGCCACAAGCAAAGCCCAGTACCAGCCGAATATTATCCCCGCCGCTATCCCGAGGTATGCGCCCAGTGTGAAGCTGTGCGACCACTGCCTGTGCCACGGGATAAACACCACCTCGACCTTATCGCCCGGGCGCGGCTTGAAGCCTATCGTCGGTCCCGAGAGGATGTCGACGCGGGTGGGCTTGTCGTGGGTGTGGATGATGTCGCAGCTCACCTTCGCCCTGCCCAAAGCCCTGTCCTCCGGCGGCTCCGTACCGGGAAACGGCTCCTGACTCGTGGAGACTATCGGACCGATCCTTACCATGACCTCGTTCGCCTCGGTGTCGAATATGATCTCGTACTTTCGCCATCTGTCGGGGGCAAGCTGCATCGTGTGGAACCGCACCCGCACCTCGCGACCGGTTCTGTGTGCCTCCTCTATCGCCCTGGCGACCGTCTCCGCCATCGATTGGGGATCGAGGTTGTCGGGGTCGGGGTCTATCACGTAGTCTTCGCGTTCGAAGAACCTTGCGAACTTGAAGTCGAGGGTGTCGGGCAAAAGTCCGAAGGCACCGGCAACAAGCAGGTCGAAGGCGTGTCCGTGCAGGGCGCGCTCGAGTGTGCCGGGGATGAACGTCGCCACCGCAACTCCTATCGAAAAGTGAGCTATCCCCTTCATCTCGACCTCCAGAAGCATAAAAAATTGCGGGGCGCCCGTTGAGGCAACGAATTTTCTCGCCGGCGACAAAAATTGTTGCGCCCGAAGTCCGGGCGGTGTTTTTTGTGAGCGTGCGTCTGTGGGTGTGGACATTGGCTCTTCTGGTCGGCGCGGTGGTGGGGCAGGTCCTCGACCTCGGGACCATCCAGCGCGTCAAAGGTCCGCAAAAGCTTGGTGCATCCGCGGGCGAGGCTGTACAGGGCGCCATGACGCAGCTTGAACGTCAGCTCGAAAAGCTCAAGGAAGCCCGCCAAAAAGCCACAGAGCGGCTGCAGAGGGTTCAGTATTCGCCCATAGATGGGGTTATCGATCCCGCCGAATACGTCGTTGGTCCGCACGATGTGGTTCGCGTTCAGGTTTGGGGTGCCACGGCGCTCGATGAGCTTGTGGAGGTCACCCCCGACGGCATGGCTGTCCTTCCGGGGTACGGCGCAGTGGAGGTTGGCGGGCTTTCGTGGGGCGAGGCGAAGTCGAGGCTTGTGGATGCGGTAAAGCGCGCGTACAACCCCGAGCGCTTTGCGGTAACGCTTGCCGCGGTTAGGGTGTTTTGGGCTCATGTGTGCGGCGAGGTGGAGGCTCCCGGCAGCTATCAGCTCGGCGCAACGCAGCGCGTTTGGGACCTCATCCAGCTTGCCGGCGGGAACACCCCCATCGCCGACCTTGCGAACGTCCGCATCTACCGCAGGGGAGGGGACACCGTTGTGGTCGATATGTCGCCCTACATTGTGCGGGGAGAGCTTTCCGCGAACCCCTACGTCTACGACGGCGATGTCGTCTACATCCCGCCCCTTGACGACAGGTACGGTCTTGTGCGCCTTTACGGCGCCGGCGTTCGAAGCGGTGTGTACAGCCTCAGGCGATCCGAAAGCCTTGCGGAGTTCGCGAAGCGGGTGGGGGTTCTCTCGCAGTCGGCGGAGTTTTCGAGGGTGCAGCTGATCCGCGGCGAGGAGGTTTTGAGCATCGACCTCGTGCGCGAGGACGTGAAGCTCGAGGACGGCGATGTGATAATCTTCCCGACGCACGTCGATTCGATCTTCGTGGGGGGCATAGTCACCGACGGCGGGGCTTATCCGTATTACCCCGGGCTTTCGTATCAGGCTTACGTTGCCATGGCGGGCGGACCGATGGATAAGGGGTCGGTGACCCGCGTTTCGATATACCGCAGGGGGCAAAAGCTTTCGCCCAAAAGGGCGGGCGAGCTTATGCCGGGCGACGTGATAATAGTGCGACACGACTCCTTCTACCGCGCAAAGGACTTTATAGAGATGTTGGCGAGGACCGTAAGCTCGGGGCTTACGATATATTACCTCATCGACCGTCTCACGCAGTAGGGCTTTTCCCTCCGCGCCGTGGGGCTTTGTTTATGCTGTGGGGGGCTTCGTTTATGAGGAAGGCGGCATTGGCTTTTGTGACCTGGGCGGGTATGCTTTTTTGCGGCTGGCTTTTTGTCCTTCGGACGACGGCGCCGGGGCTCGCACTCGACGACGGATACATCCACCTCGTCTACGCCCGAAACCTGCTTGATGGACACCCGTTCCAGTTCAACGTCGGCGAGACGTCGAGCGGGAGCACGTCGCCCTTTTGGGTCCTGGTGCTTTCGGTTTTGGGCGTCTTTGTTGGCGTTATGGGGGCTTCGTGGGTTGCCTCGGCGCTTTCGTTTGCGATAGCCGCGTACGCCGCGTTTGCGCTCGCAAGACAAGTAGCGCTCTCCCTTGAGGGGGATCAGCTTCTGCCGTCCCTGGCGCCGCTGGTGATCCTCACGCACGGAAGGTTCTTCTGGCACGCCTTCTCGGGGATGGAGACGCAGCTTTACTCTGCGGCGGTCGCGCTATCGCTGGCGGCGTTTCTGAGCGAGGCAAGACGGGGCAGGGCGTTTTTCGGATCAGCCGCCATAGGCGCCGTCGCGCTCTGGATTCGTCCCGAGACGTTCCTGCTCGTCCTCGTCCTGGCTTCAGCCTACCTTCTTGAGTCGCGGGGCAGGCTCCGCAGGGCACTCGGACCGATCGCCGTTCTGGCGGCTTCGGTGGCGCTCTACTTCGTCTTCAACTATGTCCTCACCGGCGCGCCGCTGCCGAACACCTACTTCAGTAAATCCTCCCTCTACCGCGGAACGAGGGCGGACTACCTTGGCTACACCGCCGCGACGTTCTGGAGGGACAACCACGTCTTGTTCATAGGCTTTGCCTTCGGTTTCGTTTTGGTTTTGGTTCGGGCTTTCCGTTCGGGCGTGCTTTGGCTTTCGGTGCCTGTTGTTTGGGTTTTGGGGCTTGTTTTCGCGAAGTTCGTCGTCTCTCCCCAGGAGGCTCACTTCGGGCGGTATACGGTTGTGGTTCTTCCCGCGGCGGTTGGCATTGCGGTGGGTGTGTTTTCGCTGCGGCGTTTTGTGGGGCTTTTCGCTTTGGCGGCGGTTCTGGCGGCGAACATCCTTGACCTTCCGCGCTGGATCCTGATGCCGGCGAGGACCGTAATGCAGATAAACGTCGTCCACGGCGATGCTGCGCGGTGGCTTCTGGAGCACGCGGCGCAGAACGCCACCGTCGCCACGCACGACGTCGGAAGGATAAAATACGACACGAAAATGACGATCATCGACCTTGCCGGGCTCGCCTCGAACGACATCGCAAAGCGCGTGTGGGAAAGGAGGAGAACGCTGCGACACTCCTTCATCGCCTACGACTCCATCGCCGCGGAGGTTATACTCAGCAGGCGCCCCGACTACATAGCGATATCGCCCGTCTGGTTTCCTTATCTTTCCGCCAACCGCGATGCGCTTGAGCTTCTGTGGCGGTCGTTCAGGTTCACCGATGCGGTCGAGTGCGTCCCGGAGATGGCGATATATCGCCTAAAGGCGGGGGGCGAGGGGCATCTTATGGACTTCGCGAAGCACGGCTTCAGCCCCGATAAGCAGTGGATCTTGGGGATCTTCCTTCCGCAGGTGAGGGGGGTGCTTGCGTCCCTCTCGACTATGCCGCCCCAGGAGAGGGCGCTTTACCTCGATTTCCTGCGCGGCAGAAACGAGAGGCTCTTTCCGTACCTGCGGGTGTCGCTTAGGAACATAGTCTCCGAGCTTATCGGCTGGCGCAGATACGGGGATGTCGTCGACGTAGCCGCCTTCGGCTGCGCGCTCTATCCCGATGACCCGGTTCTTTGGAACGTTATGGGCGCGGCTTTTTCGCAGCTTGGGCGTTTTTCGGATGCGGCGGAGGCTTTTCGGCATGCCCTGACCCTCGCGCCCCAAAACGACACTTACAGGCTGAACTACGCCGTCGCCCTCGCGAACTCGGGAAATCCCTCGGAGGCTTTGGCGCAGGTGGACTCCGTTTTGGCGCGTCATCCCGAAAGCGCAAGGGCGCTTTTTCTGCGGGATTTTTGCGAAAGGAAAATGGAGGCGGCGGGAATCGAACCCGCGTCCGGTGGGGTCAGCCCGCATCGTCTACGGGAGTAGTCCGTCTATTTTGCTCTCGTCCGCGGGCGCGCCGACGGACAGGCTCACCCGCAGACCAGCCCCAAACTCTTAGGTCAACCTGAGGGGCGTCGGTTGACCGCAGCTCCTGTGCCCGACCTCCGCTGTGCCCGAGCAGGAGCACCCTCGAGCACGGGAGGGGTCGCGTACCTTACGCGACCATTGCGTAGGTGTTGGTCGCACCTATTCGTTTCGAGGCAGTTTTACGGCTTACCCCAGGCCGTCCCGCAGATGCGAACCTCAACCCACCGTCGAATCCCTTCGCCCCCGCGCATCTATTATATATACGTAGGGCGCGTTCTGTCAAGCGGCGTCGCGAAAAATCCTTGCATTTTTGGGAGGGAGCAAGTTAATTGGGCAATCAAAGCGGTCAAGGAGGGTTTGGGATGCGCTTAGGAAGGCTTGTGGTGCTTTTTTGCGCGCTTTTGGTTACGTTTGGTTTTGCGCGCGCTGACAGGGCGCGTGGGGCGGTGCTCTTTTTGACGATAGGTCCCGGTGCGCGTGCCGCGGGCATGGGCGAGGCGTTCGTCGCGGTGGCGGATGACCCAACGGCAACGTACTGGAATCCCGCCGGGCTTGGGCGATATCCGCTCTCAAGCAGGTGGCACACCTTCCACCTTCCCGACAGCGCCGCGCGCTTTTTCGCCGTCGTCAAAACCGCCCGCGCCGACGTGGACTTCAGAAAGTACGACCTGTGGGCGGCGGCGCCGAAGTCCCTGTGGATGATGCGCAGGGACAGATGGTACTCGTGCGAAGAGTACACCGTATCCGACCCCGACGGCGAAGGGATCAGGTCGATCCTCTCCGAGTTCGCCAACTTAAAAAGCTACGAACAGACCTACGTCGACAGCGTGCTCGTTCCGAAGGTCCTGCAGTTCAACGGTCTTTCGGACACGCTTGTGCCCTACGACACCAAGCTTCGGATTCCTTTCGTCTACTTCGTTGCCGATTCGATAACCGCGCTTTGCGGGGGAGATCGGGTTTTGTGGATCGGCACGGTTCGCGGGCTTTACAGGTATTCGCACGGCGTTTGGCGCAGGGAGGCGGGTTCCGGCGCTCCCGAGGGCAAGCGCATAGTCTGCATCGACGTCGACAAGAGCGACAACGTTTGGGTTGGCACCGACGGCGGGCTTTTCGTCAAGAAGGGAACGCGCTGGACGCATTATACTTCATCCAACGGTCTTCCCTCCTCGCGCGTTACGGCGGTTTTTGCGCGTTCACCGCGGGATGTTTGGGTGGCGACGCAGCGCGGCGTGGCGCACTTCAACGGCGCGTCGTGGAGAACAAACTACACGTTCGACCTCGGCGAGGGCAAAAGCTGGGAGCAGGCTGTGGAGGAGGTGTGCGGCGCCAAGGGCACTCAGCGCAAAAGGTTTTTGATAAGCACCCTCAAAGCCGAAAACGGCGCCTTAGAGCTTGAGTCTCCGCCAAAGTCGCTCAAGGTGCCCTACAACCTGGTTTTGCCCCTGCCTGTAAGGTCCATTTACGTCGACGGTCGCGGGGACGTTTGGTTCGGCAGCGAGCTTGGTTTGGTTCGCTTCGACGGCAAGTGCTGGAAGACCTTCGGCTGGCGCGGCGCCGAGATCAAAGAGCCTGTGTCGCTTAGGGATTGGGTCGACCGCAGGTGGAGCGGGCTTTCGGAAGCCACAAAGGAGAGGCTTGCCGAAAAGATAAGGGTCTTCGGCGCCATAAACGCGCGCGAGCTCAAGCCCGGCGAGGTGGTGGAGTATCCGGCAAACCCTGCAAGCGGAGAGGTCTTCGACATAGGGGCGGGTTTTGCCAAAAACGACGTCCTTATAGCGACGGAGTACGGGCTTCTGCGCTACTATCCAAATCTGCGGCAGTTCCGCTACGTGATGTCGGGTGGGATGAAGGGCGAGGATGTGGTCTATCTTGCCAGCCGTGGCGGGGAGTTTTGGTTCGGCGTCGACGGGGCTGTGAAGATATACTCGAAGGGCAAGCCCGCAGCGTCCCTCATGCACGTCAAGTGGCTGCCGGAGCTCGCCTCCGACATATACTACGAGTACCTCACGGGCGTCTACTATCTCGAGGACTGGGGGACGGTAGGTGGCGCCGTGACCTACATCTCCCTTGGACACAACGAGCAGACCAACGAGGCGGGCGAGGTTCTGGGCGGCTTCTACTCGTACGAGACGGCGATCGCACTCTCCTACGGCTCCAAGCTTTTGAGCAACCTCTACGGCGGGCTCACGTTTAAGTTCATCTACAGCGCGCTTGCGCCAAGGATATACGTCGGTCACGAAAAAAAGAGCGGGACGGGCTCCTCCTTTGCGGTGGATCTCGGGCTCCTTTACGACGGACCTATACCAGGGCTTTCGTTCGGCGTGTGCGTGCAGAACCTCGGTCCCGATATACACTATATCGACGCCGCGCAGGCTGACCCGCTCCCGAGGAACCTGAAGGTCGGGATGGCGTACAGGAT
Organism: uncultured bacterium; assembly: GCA_965552135.1. Classification (GTDB taxonomy): domain Bacteria; phylum UBP14; class UBA6098; order B30-G16; family B30-G16; genus CBEVQY01. Next base: position 47,017 of record CBEVQY010000018.1, read on the forward strand.
CCTGCGGACAGACTACCAAAAGCTCGTCGTGGCAGCCGATATCGACAAGGAGATCATAAAGTTCAAGCAGCCCGAAAACCCCTGGGCTTTGGAGTGGCACTACGCGGTGAAGCACGTGGGGGTGGAGTATACTTACTCGAACTTCTTCTCGCTGCGGGCAGGGTACATAATCGACTACGATTACTATCCCAAAAGCGAGGCGCTGGATAAGGTCAACAAGCCCGGCTATAAGTTCGATCCCGACGACTATATAGCCACAAACTACTTCACCTTCGGCTTGGGCATACACTACGGGAGGATTCTCTTCGACTTCGCCTACATCCCCAAGGTCACCGACCCCGAGAATCAGAACGCGAACCTGCCTCTGTCGGATATAAAGAGATTTTCGCTGACGGTTGAGTTCTAAACAAAAGGAGGTTTGTGGTGCGTCGGTTTTGGGTCTTTGTCCTTTTTGCGCTTGTGCTTTCGGCGTCGTGCTGGGGCTGGGTCGACGAGAAGCACAGGCTCACGCACCTTGCCCTCATGCCAACGGCGTACACCCTCGAGAAGGGCGAGTTAGCCATAGGGATCGGTCCTGTGGAGTACGGTCTTCTGGACAACTTCGAGCTTGCGGCGAACCTTTTGGGTCTTGTTTTCGGCACGCTCTCCTTCGGCGCCAAGGCGAACGTCTACAACTCGCGCAGGATAGCTTTTGCCCTTGGGGCGGCGTATTCCCACAGCACGGTCGAGGTAAGCACGGGAAGCGGGACGGATGAGGAGTCGTTCGATGTGCTTTCGGGCAGTGGCACCGCAAGCTTCGCCCTGGGAAAAAACACCTACCTCCACGCAGGTTACAGCCTTGGATATCTTCTAAGCTCCGTGGACATCGACAGCATCGAAGGCGGCATAGGCAACCTCACCTTCTCCGGCGGAGGCTCTGTAGGGCTCGAGTTTGACCTCAGCAAAACGAATATCCTCGGCGTCCACCTCTTGGGAGACCCCGTGACCGAGCTCTTCGGTGTCGGAGCCATATATCAGTACTCCGGCAAGGTCTTCAATATAGGGCTTGGGGCTTACGGTATAGGCTTTGCCGGGACCGTTCTGCCGTTCCCTTACATAATACTTCACTGGCGCTTTTGACGCGGGGGCTTTGGGGCTTTGTTCAGGTTGCTTGCGATAACCTGTCTTTTTTCTGCGTGTTCGGTTTGGTGCGATTTTCGCGTTGTTGGCGTTGCCCAGATGCGCTTTCCGCCGCGCCAGGAGACGATCTCCGTGCCGAACCCAAACCCGCTCGTGGGGGCATCCCTGGCGCGGGAGAGGCGGTGGTCCCTCCCCAAAAGCGCTCTTGCGCGGGTTGAGACCGTTAGGGTTTGCGCCCTTCGGGTCCAGTTCCAGCCCGATTCGACCCCAACAAGCACCGGCACGGGGCAGTTTGATCTCTCAAATCCCGATTCGGGCGATGTCTTCGACCCGCCGCCGCACGACAAAAAGTACTTCGCAGCTCACCTCGAAGCGCTGGCGCGGTATTACCGCTTCGTCTCACACGGCAAGCTCGAGATCACCTACGACATCTACCCCGAAGCCGACAGCGCCGCCTACACGCTGCCCGATTCGATGGGCTACTACGGACCTTCGGGCTGGTACGGCGACGACCTCGGCGCAAGGGTTGCCGGATTCTTCTCCGACGCCGTTAGGCTTGCCGACTCGCTGGACTCCATCCCGTTTTGCGAATACGACGTCGTCATCGTCTTTCACGCGGGGAGCGATTGGCAGAACGACGTCGCCTCGCTTTATCCCGAATACGTCGGGCTTATCGAGGACTTCATCCCGAGCCCCGACGACCTCCCCACGGCGTTCATCGTTTTGCCCGACACCGTCGTTCCGTGCGTCGACAGGGGGATCGTCCTCCCGGAGTTCTGCTCCCAGGATGGGCAGACCGTTCTTCTCAACGGCGTCGTTGCCCACGAGTTCGGGCACGCCCTGGGGCTTGTGGACCTTTACTCCACCTACGATTTCTACACCTGCGTTGGCTACATGAGCCTTATGGACTCCGGGCACAACATAGGCGTCGTTCTCGTCGACAGCCTGGGGAACGAGTACACCGTCTACGGTGCGCTGCCAGTGTATCCGTCGGCGTGGGAGAGGGCGTATCTGGGCTGGGAGGACGTCGTTGAGCTTGAGGTCGACGTCGACGGTTTCGTTCTCAGGGCGTGCGAGCTCCCGCCTTCGTCGGACGCCGAAGTTGGTGCCACCGTTGCGAAGGTGCCGATAGACGAGTTCGAGTACTTCCTGCTCGAGAACCGTCAGGCGGAGCCGTGGGGGCTTTGGAGCGACGCCGACGTTGCGCTCAAGCAGGACTCCACAACCGGCGTGATAATGGGCATACAGGTCGACGGCGAGTACGTTGGCGCCTACGACTACCTTCTCCCCGGAAGCGGGGTGCTTGTGTGGCACATAGATGAGCGCATAGCCTACGGCGACTACGACGGCGACGGCGTGAACAACTTCCTCGACAACCAGCTCCAGTGGGATTGGCTTCATCCGTTCGTCAAGCTCGAGGAGGCTGACGGCGTTCCGGAGCTTGGCGCGGTGTGGGGGTATTTCGGCACGCAGGACGACTTCTTCTTCAGCCCCCACGCCACGCGCTTCGGTCCACAAACGCACCCGGCAACCGTCAACTACGAAGGCGGCAGAACGGGCATAGATATCTACGATATATCTGGATCCGATACGCTTATGAGCTTTTCGCTTCGGTGGGTTCCTCCGGCGCTTCGGTGGAGGAGGACAGTCGGTTTTCCGCTTGAGGGCGACGTTGTTTTGTTCGACCTCGACGGCGACGGCGCGGACGAGATCATGACGACGACGTGCGGGATGCTCCTTATCTGGCGCGCCTGGGGCGACAAGTTCGTGGACAACGCCGACTCGGTTGGGCTTATAGTCTACGATGGCGACACACTTCTCTTCCCGCTGCCCGTTGCGTTCGACGTGGACACCGAGGCGACGGCGCCCTCCGTTGGCGACATCGACGGAGACGGCGCGCCGGAGATCGTGGTGGGTGATTGCGCTGGAAGGCTTTGGGCGCTCGATGCCCAGACGACCTCGGCGAGGCTTCCTGTTTGTGGCGGCTTTCCCGTCGACTTGGGCGCGGCGGTTGCGTCGAGACCGCTTTTGTGGGACGTCGACGGCGACGGACGCGACGAAATCATAGCCGCAGACGACCGCGGAACGGTCGTGTGCATATCCGGCGAGGGGAGCGTGCTTTGGCGATGCGACCTCCGCGGCGAGTTCATCGGTGCGCTCGGACTGCCGGGCGGTGACGTCGTCGTCGTTGCACAGCAGACGAGGGGACGCATCTTCAGGTTCGACGGGGACGGCAACCTCATAGCCCGCAGCGACATCCCAGCGGGCGACCTCGAGAGACCGGCGCTCGCCGTAACCGACGGCGAAACCCTTTTGGTTGTGGCGGGCAGCGCTATCACCGACACGACCAAGCCCTCCCCCTGGGGCGCCAGTGCCGGCGTCCTTTTGGCTGCGACGCTTGCGGGCGACGTTGCCCCGGGGTTCCCGGTTGCCCTGCCGGGGAAGCCGTCTGCGCCAGCACTCGCCAACCTCCGAAGCGACGACGGAGGCTTCCAGATAGTCTTCGTCGCCGAGACGCTCCTTTGCTGCTACAACAGCAACGGCACGCCGTGCGAGGGTTTTCCCGTTGTGCTTTTCGACGACAGCCTCGTTGGGGCGCCCGTGGTCGCCGATGCCGACGGAGACGGCAAGCCCGATATCCTCTTTCCGTCGACCGGACTTAGGCTTTACGGCTTTGCCGCGGATGGCGAGGAGGTCAGGGGCTTTCCGCTTTCGGCTGGCGCTTCGGTGTCGGCGCCGGCTGTAGGCGATATCGACGGCGACGGCGTGCTCGAGCTTTTCGTCGGGTCCTTCGAGGGAACGGCGCTCTGCTGGACGCTTACAGGCAGCGAGGCACCATGGGGGCAGATCACCTCGCCGAACGGAAACAGAACCCTTGTGTGGTCCGATGAGGCGGGCGCCTGCGAACAGGTCGCCGAGCTTAAAAGCTTCTACAACTACCCCAATCCCGCGGGGGAGGTCACTTACTTCAGGTTTCTTGTTGTTCCCCGAGCATCCGGCATATCGAGGGTTTGCGGGACGGTGAGGATATACGATGAGTCCGGCAACCTCATAGCGACTTTGCGCGGCGAGGGCGAAGCGGGGTTGCCGGTCGAGATACCCTGGCAGACGGCGGGGGTCTCACCGGGGCTTTATTGGGCGCTCCTTGAGGTCGATGTGGACGGGCTTGCGAAAATCTCGAAAAAGCATATCGTTGCTTTGATAAAGTAAGAGTTGGAGGTCGATATGGCGAGGCTCTTTTCCTTTGCGGCTTTTGTGTGGCTTTTGGGCGCAGCTTTCGGCGGCGTGATCCTTCCGCCTGATCAAACGGTCAAGGCATTCCTCCAGAAGGACTTGCAACCATTCGAGGCAGATGAAGAAAGGCTTTTTTCGAGCAAGGAGTTTCGTTCGACGAAGAGGGCGTTTTTCTACTCGCTCATCCTGCCGGGTGCGGGGGAGCTTTACGCAGGCTCGTACGTGAAGTCTGCGGCGTTTTTCGCCTGCGAGGCGGCGTTCTGGTCGGGGTTCTTCTTCTACCTCCACCGCTACAACGTCAAGGTCGACGAGTTCAGAGACTACGCCGACGAGCACTGGTACGAGGACGTATGGCGGCAGTGGTACGATTCCCTGTGCGCACTCAAGGACACCACCGAGCTCGGGATAGAGATCCTGCCGGATGAGCACAACCAGCAGTACTACGAGATGATAGGCAAGTACGACTGGTTCACCTTTGGCTGGGACGACGTTGTGGAGCGCGACGACTACGACAGCCTCGTTCAGGCAAGCTACGAGATGGCGGGTCTCTATCCCGCCGACCAGGTGCACGAGGTTTTGGTCAGGGATATCCTTTCGAAGATCCCCTCGCCGCACCGCGAGCACTACATGGAGATGCGCAACGACGCGAACGAGCAGTACACCATAGCCAAGTACTTCGTTGGCGCGGCGATAGTGAATCACCTTCTTTCCGCCTTCGACGCAGCCTGGACGGTCAAGCGCCGAAACGACAGGCTGTATAAAGGCTTTTCGGGGATACAGTCGATAAGACTTCGCCCCTTTGTCGCGATGAGGGGCGGCAGACCGACGCCGTCTTTCGCACTTACCGCAACCTGGTAAAGTCGCTTGATACGAAGACGACAAAGGGCTATATTGATATAAAACTCAGTGGAGGTGGGTGATGAGAGCGAAGTTTTGGGCTTTTTTGTTGGCTTTGTTTGCCCTTGCCTTTGGCGGCGAGGTCGATGAGCTTCTTTCGAGCGCGCCTGATCCCGTTTCGGACCCTTCGGGCTATCGTCTTTGGAAATACGAGTACGGTCGCGCCACGGGCGCCATATCCGACGCCGAGTTTCACAGGCTTGTCGCCTTGGACGCGCTCGTCGTTGAGCGCGTTGAGAACGGCTACGTTGCCGCCGACGTTGACCTCGACGGCGACGACGGCTCCTTCGAGGAGGGCGGTGCGCCCGCAGGCGACTCCTCCTACGTCAAACTCACCTTCGGCTGGCCCAGCGACGGCTGGACGGAGTGGGTGATGTTCTACGTCGACGGCAACTGGGCGAAAACCGACCACGACCACACGATCGAGCCGGCCGACACCCATTGGGTTTCCGGCGAGACGACGTTCGTTGTCTGGGAGAGCTGGCACGGCGTTTACATACGCGAGGAGATAACGCCAGTAAGCTTGGGTTCCACGCCGGGCGTAAGCGAGCACATAAAGTTTAAGGCGGTGATGAAGCCCGCCGACGGCGACTGCCACGACGTCGGCTGCATAGTCTACTACGATACCATGCTCGACTGGAACGACGCCGCTCCCATAGCCACCGCCTTCGGCTACACCGGCGTTGCCGAGATTTTCTTCGACACGACCGACGTGGGCATTCCGCCCATCTGGCACGCCTACGAAAACTCGTTCCCGCCGGCGCCGGGCGATATCGTCGCCACGGGGATCCTGACGGGATACGACGCCTACGACAATCCGCCGAACGTCTTCTGGTACGGATACTGGCCGTACTCCGTGGGCAACGGCTGGGACGACAGCGATTGGATAGCCGATACGGGCTCCCCGTTCACCGACTCGTCGACGATGGTCAAGTGGTACCCTCAGCACGTCTGCCCCGGGGACTCCGTGGTGTTTGTGACGTATTACGGGATAGGCGTTGTCGACCTGGGCGTCACCATAGAACACACGCCGCCCGAGTTCGAGCCTGTGTGCGGCAACCTCTCGCCCAACCCCGCGGAGATAGACGCGATCATCACCAACGGAAACACGATGTCCCTCACCGACGTCACTGTCTTCCTCGACCTAGGCGAGTGCGACCTCATCTACGCCGGCGGGGATCCGAACCCCGAGTCGTTCGCCTCGATCGGTGGCTTCGGCGGGACCCAGGCGGTCCACTGGCTTGTATACGCGCCGCCGGAGGCGTTCGGAACGACCCAGTGCTACAACATAATCGAGATCTCAAACGAGGACACGACGATAGAGCACTACTGCGTCGATCTTCCTGCGGCTCTTCCGATGGCGGAGCTTGGGTCGGCTTGGTTTTCCGAGGAGACGGACTGCGACGGCGCGAACGCCGTTGAGATCTGCTACGACATAACCACCTGCGACGACGCCTTCGTTCCCGTTGGCGTCGAGATCTCCACGGACGACGGGGCGAGCTGGTTTGTCCCCACCGAGCTCTACGACACCACAGGCGCGATAGGCGCCAACGTCACCACGGGAACCCACTGCTTCACCTGGCTCGCAAGCGAAGAGCTTCCGGACGTGGAGCTTGATAACCTTCGCGTCAAAATCGAATACCTCGGCACGGACACGCTCGTCACCTACGAGCACGTTGTTGCGGAGACCGTTGGTGTCCTCGACACCCGCCCGCCGGAGGTCGTCGCCTTCTGCCCCGGGGAGACCCTGTTTTTGGGCGACACAGTCGTCTTCGGCTGGGAGCTTTCCGATTTCGCTCCCCACAGCGCGGAGCCCTGCAGCGTTGTGGTTAACTACTGCATCGGCGCCGACACGTTTGTCGTTGCAGATTCGCTCGTCTGGACGCCCCCTGCCGGCGTGCTGTGCGACTCGGCGGAGCTTCTCGTCGTCGCGCCCGACTCCTTCTGCAACTGGGGGGTCGCAAACTGCTACTTCCACGTCGTCACCGTAGGGGGGATATCGCTGTCCTTCCCGACCGTCACCGCGCCCGGCTGCGACACCGCCGATGTGGAAATTGCCATCGACTCCTCATTTGCGCCCGTCACATCGGGGTTCACCTTATATCTTGATCTGAACACCGACATAGCCGAGCCTGTTGGCTTTGTGCCTGGGGTTTCGCCCGCGCCCGACTCGGTGGCGCTTCTTTACGACGGCGCCTGGAAGCTTTACCTGGGCTGGGACGATAGGGTGGTCCTCAGCGGCGACCGCCTCGGCATACTCAAACTTTTCATCAACTGTAACGCGGTTGGCGGAGACTTCACACCAATAGATATCGACAGCTTCGAAAGCGACCTCATTCAAATAAACTGGACCGATGGCGTAGTTATAGTTGACTACACGCCTGATCCTTGGCTTTTGGAGGTTAGGTTTGATGATA
>CBEVQY010000019.1:0-51693 GCA_965552135.1 uncultured bacterium
GAACGACCTGGCTGCCCCAGTTGTCGCCAGGGACGTCCTGCCAGCTCACGTTGCCGGCGCCATCTGTGGTCAGGACCTGGCCGCTTGAGCCGTCGGTGTTGGGGAGGGTGTAGACGCCTATCGTAAGCGTCCCTGTAAACCTACCCGCGCCCGAAACGTCGAGCTTGTACGAAGGAGAGGTCGTGCCCACGCCGACATCGCCGGCCAAGTATATCGTGTTGGCCCGCAGGTTGATTCTGTTCGTATTCCCGCCGCCCTGCTTGGCCAGGTCGATTTGGTTGCCGTGGAGAAGCCAGAGGTTTCCCGTAGCCTGATCGTTGACGGTGAGGACCTCGTTGCCCTGAGATGTGAGGAACCACCCGCCGTCGGCGTCGTTCAAGGTGCCGGATATCTGGGCGCTTCCGGCCACATCGAGCCGCCTGGAAGGGGATGTGGTCCCTATGCCGACGTTTGTGCCGTCGTTTACAAGCGCGCTTGAAGCGACCCAGGAGCTGCCATCCCAACGAAGCGTCTGATTCGCCACAGTACCGTCACCAACATTCGATACCACATCCGAATACAACGCATAAGGCGAAGACAACAAACGTTCAGGAGGATCCAACGCAGTGCAGCCAGAAAAACTCGTCTCCCCAGCAGCACCTACGTAAACTCGCAAATACAAAGCATGACCACCACCAAACAAACTGCTAAAATCATAACCACCCTGATAACCCGTGCTGAAGTCCAAAACATCCGTAAAAAGACCGTCCGAAACCGAAACGTCCGCAGGAGCCTGCTCCCAACCTACGTCGTCCGTCGCCTCCCAGCCGTCGTCGTCAACGTCAACGTAAACCCTGTAGCCAACCGCGCGCGTGCCGCTTACTGGACCACCACCCTCAAAAAGCTTGCCCTGATAGTTGACAAGCCGAGGAACAGCGAAAAGGAAAGAAACACAAAGGGCAAAACAAACGATAACGCGCCTAACCATCGCCCCCTCCTTAAACCCGTTTGAATCAAGAATATTAAATTAAAGTACTTTGTCAAACTGAAACGCTTTTTGTCGACAAACCCTTTTGGCAGCCGAGTTTCACTCGACGGTGACGCTTTTGGCGAGGTTCCTTGGCTGGTCGACGTTGCAGCCGCGCATAACGGCTATGTAGTACGCCAAAAGCTGCAGGGGTATCACAGTGAGCATAGGGGTGAAGTTGTACTCTGTTTTGGGGACGTAAATGACGTGCTCGGCAAGCTTTTTTATATCCTCGTTTCCCTCGGTTGCGACGGCGATGACCCTCCCCCCGCGGGAACGAACCTCCTCGATGTTGCTTATGATCTTCTGGTACAAGGGATCATCTATCGCGATGAACACGACGGGCATGTTCTCGTCGATGAGGGCTATAGGTCCGTGCTTCATTTCCGCAGCGGGGTATCCTTCGGCGTGGATGTAGGAGATTTCCTTGAGCTTAAGCGCCCCCTCCAAGGCGACGGGGAAGTTGTAACTCCTGCCCAGGTAAAGGAAGTTGTGATGATCCTTGTACTCCGCCGCTATCTTTTCGATCTTACGGCTTTGGCGCTCCTCGTCGAGGATCTTCTTCACCTTGTCGGGTATCTGCGCAAGCTCTTCTATAAGCTCTCTTCCCTTTTCTGCGGGCAGACCGCGCATTCTGCCCAGCATCACGGCGACAAGCGAGAGCACCATCACCTGCGACGTGAACGCCTTCGTCGACGCGACGCCTATCTCGGGTCCTGCGTGGATGTAGATCCCCGCGTCGGTTTCGCGGGCGATGGTGGACCCGACGACGTTGACTATTCCGAACACCGGTGCGCCCGCGCGCTTGGCTTCGCGAAGCGCAGCCAGAGTATCGGCGGTCTCACCGGACTGGCTTATGACGAAAACGGGCGTTCGCGCAGAAAGAACGGGGCTACGGTAGCGGAACTCGGAGGCGTATTCGACCTCCACAGGTATCCTTGCAAGCTCCTCGATAAGGTACTCTCCGATCAGGGCGGCGTGCCAGCTTGTGCCACAAGCGGTTATGACTATCCGTTCGGCGTTGGCGATGACGTCGTGATACGGCTTAAGCCCGTTTAGGCGCGCGGTTCCCGCCTCGAAGTCGAGGCGCCCGCGGAAAGCGTTGCGAAGGGTGAGGGGCTGCTCGTATATCTCCTTGAGCATGAAGTGCGGAAAACCGCCCTTCTCAAGCTCCTGCAGCGAAAACTCTATCCTCTCGACCTTGGGCTCCACAAGCTTCCGCTGCAACGTTTTTACCTCGAAGCCGTCCTTGCGGACGACGGCGTACTCGCCCTCGTCGAGGTATATCACTCTGTCGGTGTATCGGATGACTGCGGTGGCGTCGGATGCGATGAGGTTTTCGCCCTCACCTGCGCCTATGAGCAATGGGCTTCCGTGGCGAGCGGCGTAGATCCTGTCGGGTTGCTTTGTGTAGATTATGCCCAGACCATACGTCCCTTCGATCTCAAGGAGCGCAAGCCGCAGCGCCTCCTCAAAATCGCCCGTCGTCTTGAGCATCTCCTCCACAAGGTGCGCAACCACCTCGGTGTCGGTGTCGGTGGTGATCCTGTGCCCCCTCTCCTCCAGGAAAGCCCGAAGGACGCGGTAGTTTTCGATGATGCCGTTGTGGACGACGGCTATTCTGCCCGTGCAGTCGGTGTGTGGGTGTGCGTTTACGTCGGAGGGTTCGCCGTGGGTCGCCCAGCGCGTGTGGGCTATCCCCATGGTGGCGGAAAAGTCCCTGCCCAAAAGCTCGCGCTCAAGCTCGGCGATCTTGCCCTTGCGCTTGATCGTCAAAAGCTCGCCGTCCTGAAGGACTGCGATGCCCGCCGAGTCGTAGCCGCGATACTCAAGCCTTTTAAGCCCGTCTATCAAAACGGGAACCGCGCGACGAAACCCTATGTACCCAACTATACCGCACACGCCTCTAAGGTAGCCACTTCAGCCCTCTTTGTCAACCTCGTCGGAGCCCCCCTTTTCCTTCGGGACCTTCTCGCGGCGGAAGCCGTCGGCGAGGAGGTCATCGGTTGGGATTATCGCCTCTTCGTCTTTGCCCAGGCTGCGCAGGCGTATGAAGAGGGGCGAGACCTCGTCCACCTCCCACCACCTGTCGGCGTAGTAAATTCTGTCGCCCTTCGACACAAGTCCCTTGAAGAGGATGACGTAGCCCGCGATATATCTTTTCACCGTCGGCATAAGAGACAAGCCGACGACGGCAAGGAGGATGAAGAGCCCGACCATAGAGATCGTTCCGCCCGGGCCTGGGATCACGGCGATGTAGCCCAGGACGAATATGGCGACGATAAACGCCTTAACGCTTGTGCGCAGCGGCAGGAGCGCGCTTGTGGGGAAGCGCAGGGCATCGGGGTTTTGCTCGTAGTGGCGGAAGACTATGTCCACGATCTTCAGCGCCACCTTGGCGACGGCATAAAGCACCGCGGCGCCAACAGCAAAACCCAAAAAAGCCAAAACGACCAGGGCAGCATCCTTGAGGGCGCGAACCGTGAAGGCTATGACCTGATCAGCGAACTGCTGCGTAGCGGGATACAGATGGAACACGAACAAAAGCGCGCCGTAAAAAAGCAACACAATGAGGATGTTCCTCACCCACCTTACGATGTTTATCAGAAGGACAAGCTCATCTCGGGCGGGCAGCACCTTGAGCTTGCCTATGGCAACGCCCTTTATCAGGCGCCCTTCCTGGTAGAGGAGGTATCGGGTGATCCTTCGCGTTATCCGCTCCAGAAGGATCACGAGGAGCACAAAGACGACGGGCACAGAAAGCGCCACCAAGAGCCTCACAAGCCCGTGCAGGCGAACCTGCTCCCCCTGCGACGGAGTTTTTGCTTTAGTCTCGGCGATTCTGCTTAGCCTTTCGCACTGGGCTTGCGCGAAGACATCGGGGTCGACACCTTTGGGCACCGCAAGCCAGGCGAAGGTGCAATCCCCATACGACATGCCCAGGAGCGACTCGCTCACCTCGTAGAAAAGGCTTTCGGGCACGAACTCCCCCGCAGCGGCGATGGATTCGATGTACGCGTAAGCCGTCGGCGTGGGGAGGCTGTCGACTTGTCCACATGCAGCCGAACCCACAAGCGCGAAAACAGCCAATAAAAAAAGCGCTTTAGCCGCCTTCGCCATAAAAGCTCCTTTGCGCAGCCCTCAGCAAAGCTCCTGCATGTCGAGGACGCTGAACTCCTCGATCACGGGGTTTGCGAGGACTCTGTCGGCTATCTGGAGGGCGAGCTCCTTGACCTCCGAGGGCGCATCCGCCTCGACCACAAGCTCGAAAAGCTTTGATACCCTCACACAAAAGATGTTCTTATACCCCAACCTCGCCAGCGCCTCGGCGATGGTGTTCCCCTCGGGGTCCGCAACGCCTTCCTTGCGCCTTACCTCAACCCTTACCAAAAACTTCATCCCCCCTCCTTCGAAACTCCAAGGACGGTCCAGTAGATCTCCCTCACGAAGCCGTGGAATATGTAGGCAGCCACAGTTGGGAATATGAACCAGCGCGGTTTGACGAGGATGGCAGCTACGGGAACGCACAGCGCCAGAGCGCGCCACCTGAACTCCTTAAGCGACAAAAACCTCGGCTGCGCCGAATAGCGAACATTGGATATCATAAGCCACGAAAGCAAAATAAGTGCGGGTATAAAAAGCTGAGCGTACCTAACCTCCTCCCACAGGTCTTCGGCGAGGATGACGTAGCTTGCCACAAACGACGCTGCGAGGGGGATGGGCAGTCCGCGGAAGTCGGTCTTTCTGTGGGGGTCGGCGGTGAGGTTGTATCGCGCCAGGCGGAACGCGCCCGCAAGCAAAAACAGGATGGGAACGACAAAGCTCCAGTTCTTGAAGCTGCAGACTCCGAGGGAGTACAAAAGAATCCCCGGCGCAACGCCGAATGAGAGGAAATCGGCGAAGCTGTCGAGCTGAACGCCCATCTCCGTTGTGCTTCCCGTAAGGCGAGCGACCTTGCCGTCGAGGAGGTCAAAGATAGCCGCCAAAATTATGAGCCACGCGCCGCTTGTGACCCTGCCCGCGGTGCTGTGCAAAATCGAGAAAAAACCGCAAAGCATATTCCCAACGGTAAAAACCCCAGGCATAAGGGGAACAAACCTTGTCGCTCTCCTCTCCATCGCATCTTAAAGATGCCCTCGCCTGCCCACTCTGTCAATCCGTTTTATCTTGCCACCGTCACCGTCCCCTCGCACACAATCTCACCCGAAACTTCTATCAAGTAAATGTATAAACCCTCCGGCACCGGGGAGCCGGAATCGTCGGAACCGTCCCAAAAGGCGAACTCCTTTGCCCCAAAGCCCGACGGAACGTTTATGCGCCTCACAAGAGCACCGTGCAGATCGTAGATGTAAATGACCCCCGCCTCGTAAATCAAGCCGGGATACCTGAACCAAACGACGTCGTTTTCGCCATCACCGTTCGGAGTGAACGGATTCGGAATACGCTCACAACCATAAGGCGGCGGCAAGTAAAACTCCCAAAGGTACTCCGCGCAGTTCGGATCGCACGTGTCGGGAGAATCGCATACGTAAACCCCAACCGAAACGGTCTCGCCCGAAAACCAATACTCGCCAAATCGCTGCGGGTCGAAAACAAGCTCGCCGGAAAGCGAATCGGGCGAAAGCAAACCAAGCACCTCAGGGAAGGGATACTCCCGCCCGTTGACGTAAAGACGGGACGAACCAACATCGACCCCGGCGAAATCGTCGCCAAAGCCAACCCGGATCTGGCTTGTGTGGTCGAGCACAAACGAACCGGAATCCGGAAAGTCAAGCCAAGCCAGAGGAGGATTAAAGTCCAAAAAGAAGCTCCACGACGCCTCGTTCTGCAGCGGAGCACCCAAGACGTCGTCCGCCCGCAGAAGCTCAACGTACACGCTCCCCCCATCCCCCCAATAACCATAGGGAGGCTCAAAGTAGAGTGTGCCGTTGCGGAAGCTCAGAAACTGGGACGAGCAGTCGAAGGTATCGCTCCCTATCAGGACCTCGATCGTCGTGCTATCGACGCCCTCGGTGTCGGATATGGCTATCCAAATCCCCTGGTCCTCGCAGGCGGAAACGATCCCCTCCCCGGGCAAAACCGGCTCCGCAACGGGACCGTGCAGGCTGACGATGTGAAACCGCCAGCACGTGTCGGCGAAGTTGGGCGGACAGTAGTCGTATGTCGGGTCGTCGGGGATGCTGTCGACGCAGACGACCACGGTGTCGAGGTTGTGGAACTCCGCCTCGATCACCACCGCGGGCAGGCTGTCCATATCGACGGAGAAGGCGACCGGAAAGCCGTTTACCGTCACCGAGAAGTTCGTCTCGTCGATCCACGACCACCTGACGCCAGCTATGCTGTCGTAAATCGATACCGAGACGGCGACTTCGGGGTCGCTCAGGACGGTTTCGGGGGGCGGGAAGATGTCGTAGAACACGGGAGGCTGCAGGTCGACGACGAAAAGGCAGGTGTCGCCGACGATAGGACATCCAAGCGTATCGCTTGCCTCGAGGAATACGGCGCGCACCGTATCGCCGTTTCGGAACGGGGTGGAGGGGCGAAAGGTCAGGATCGAGTCGGAGAGGGAAAGCTCGTCGTCCTCGAGGGTGAACGTCCCCACGCCGGATATCTGCAGAGCGATCGTCGTCGCATCGAGCACGACGCCCTCGTCGAGGTGGATGAGAAGCTCGACCACCTGCAGCGAGCACGTCGTTATCCCTCCGCAGGGCTGTGGCAGGGTGAACTCACCCCAACCGGTGCACGGCGGGACGTATGTGGTGTCGTCGCTGCCGTAATCGACGCCGCCTGCGGAAACGCTTACCTCAAGCAGGCTGCTTTCGAGGCAAAACTGCTCCTCCCTGTAGCGGAAAAGGTAGCAGCACGGCAGGCTCGCTATGATCCTGCCTATCTGGTAGGCGAGGGAGTCGTAGTCGCCGGAGTAGAGGTTGAACCACTTTCCGCCCGTCGATTCTGCAAGCTCATAGTAGCCCGTATAGAACGCGCGCTCGGGGCTTTCGAAGCTCGAGTAGGCGAAGGACCCATCCTCCGGCGTCACGGGGAGGACGACTATACCGCTGTCGCGGCAGAAGCGGATCACCGAGTCGGGCGGGTAAGCCATAGTTACAGATGGCGTTTCGCCCCACACAGGCCAGCAGAAGACATCGTTTACGATGGGTCGCTCGTCGGTGAAGAGCACGAAGACCTTCACGGCGCCGGGGCGAAATCCCCCAAGGGCTCTTGCGCGAGCTATAGCCCCAAACTGGTCCTCATACCCCGACCCGCGCATCGTAGCGGGCCATGTGTATAGGTCCCCGACGACGGCGGAGAACAGGCAGTCGAACTCCTCGGGGTTCGTCGCCCACCTGTCGGGACCGCCGGGAATGAAAACGCAGGGACCGTCGAAGTCCGTCCGAACCGGTATCCAGGCGCCACCAGGCTCCGCCGGGCAGCCGTTGAAGACTATGCACGAAATCCTGTAGTCAAGCTCCCCCAGCGCCGCCACGAACGACGGGATGGCGCCGAAAAAAGCCTCGACCTCGTCGTCCATGCTGAGGGAGAAATCGAGGAGGAGGACGATATCGACGCTATCCTGCGGGCAGTTGTTGATCATCTCCAAGGACGGCGGCTCCACGGGAACGCCGTTTTCGACAAACGCGAAGTCCTCCAATGAAAGCCCGTGGACGTAACCGTCGCCTTCGCGGACGCAGACCTCAACGTAAACGAGGCTGCAGCCCTCGGTCCAGACGTCGGCGATCTCGGTCCAGAGCGACTCCTCCTGCGCGCTCGCCGAGGCTGTACCGAAACGTGCATCGGCGAACGAAATCGCGCAAAACACCAACAAAACAAGCGACCAAAAACGAACCTTCATCCCCAAACCCCCTGCCCTCATCACGATTTTAAGCAAAAAGCGTGCCGCTATGTGTCCTCCTCCGCATCGTCGGCGGAGCTTTCGATCACCTCGACAACCCTGTACGACGTCGTTCTGAGCGAGCTTTTTTCGGCAGCTCTTATGATTACATAAGCAGCGAACGCACCGACGACCGCGGCGCCCACGGCGGAGCTCTCTGTGGCTCCCAGGGCGCGAGCCAAAACGTAGCCCGCAATAAGCATCGCCACGGGCAGAATGAAAAGCAGTGCCGATATCAGTATGTACCTGCTGGGCGCGATGGAGATCTTCACCTTATCGCCTTTGCGCGCGCCCACCTCGTTTTGCGCCCAAACCTGCCAGTCTCTGGGCGTGGCGGCGTTGAACGGGCATTTTTCGGCTATCGCGCACGTGGCACATCCCGCACCACGAACCACCTTCACACGCGCAACCCGACCAACGACGTCGACGACAACGCCCTCCTCCTCAGCTGCGCCAACGCCGTCGTATTTGGCGATGTGTCCGGGAAGGCTCATGTTCCGCCTCCGAGTTTGCGCAAAGCCTCGCGGGCAGCGACCTGCTCCGCCTCCTTCTTGGTTCTGCCGGCGCCTATGCCAAAAAGCTCGCCGTCAACGAAAACGCCAACCCTGAAGATCCTCCTGTGCGGGGGACCGTCGTGTCCCAGGAGCTTATACCGCGGCTTCTTGCCGCGGCTTTGCAAAAGCTCCAAAAGCCCGCCCTTGTAGTTCACAAAGTGAGGCGACCCGAGGAATACATCGGCGTGGGAAAGGAGGGTGCCTTTCACAAACTCCCTTGCGCGCTTAAGCCCTCCGTCGATGTAGATGGCACCCACAAGCGCCTCGAAGACATCGGCGAGGACAGAACTTGTGACGGCGTTTTGCTGTGAGCCGTCGGCGATCACGAATCTATCGAGCCCCAAAGTCCGCGCGAGCTTGGAGAGCGCATCGCTGTTGACCAAAACGCGCCTCATCTCGGTAAGCTCACCCTCCGACGAGTCGGGATAGCTTCTGAAAAGCTCCTCCGCAACGATGAAATCCAAAAGCGCGTCGCCTAAAAACTCAAGCCTTTGATACGAAGCTTTGTGCTCGCCTGCAGCCGAAAGGTGCGTGAGCGCACGCTCCAAAAGACCCCGATCGCGAAACTTATAGCCAATAAGTCTTTCTACCTCACTCCGCCTTCTGAACATATCTTTCCCCGCCTGCGGCTTGAAGAAGCTCGAACGGAAACGAGGCGACGTCGACCTTCGAAAGCTCAAGCATAAACTTCGCTGCCGCGCAACTGGGGTCGAGAACCGGGTAGTGGTTTGTGCTCTGCTCGAACGAAAGCACGTCCAAAGACATGAGGTTCCCCTCGCAATCGAGCTCGACCCAAAGCATAGGGGCGTATCCCCGCGGACCCGAGACGCTTATCCCCCTCCAGGTGCAGAAGTTTCCGAGGCTGTAGGCGATGGGCTTTCCGTTGTATATCTCCAGCGCTCGGGGTACGTGTGGACCGTGTCCGAAGACGATGTCTGCGCCGGCGTCGACGACGGCGTGAGCGAATCGGCGCAGGTCGCCCCGCGCCTCGCCGAGAAACGACTCGCACCCCGCGGGAAGATGCGCGTGCTCCACACCCTCCGCGCCGCCGTGAAACGTCACAACGACGATGTCGAACGAAGCAGAAAGCGACTCCACAAGCGCCGCAGCACCATCGACGTCGAGGAGGGAGTTCCCGCCGGGAGAGGTCGAGAAACCAACGACCGCAATCGACACGCCGGAAACCACAAGCGTGGCAAACTCACCACGAAGACCCGTGTGCTCTATCCCCAGCGAATCGAGGATGCGCTTTGTATCCTCGATCCCCTCGGGTCCGAAGTCATTTGCGTGGTTGTTGGCTATGTTGAGCACATCGAACCCGGCTTCGGCAAGCAAGGGTGCGAGCCCAGGCGGCATCCTGAAGGCATAGGCTCTTCCGCCGGCAACGTCCTTGACGCAGGTCGATGCATCCGTTATCGGTCCCTCGAGGTTGCCTATTGCGACGTCGGCGCGGCGCAAAAACGGCGCAGCATACGAAAAAAGCCACCTGCCGCCATCGGGCGGAAGGAGGGTGGAGTCGGGATAGTCGGAGCCGAGCATGATGTCCCCCACGAGGGCGAAGCTTATGGGCTGCACGGCATCCTGCCCAACGACCGCCCCCAAAGACAGCGCCCCAAAAGCCACGCACAAAAGCTTTCCCAAAAGCCGGCTCATTTCCAGAATATCATCCTTATCGCGGTTGCAAGCAGCGCAACGCCGAAGATTCTGCGCAAGATGCCAGTCGGCAGAGCAGTGGCTATTTTAGCGCCCAAAAGCCCGCCGAAGAAAAAGCCCAGGCAGACGAAAGCGGCTATCTTGAGGTTAACGTAGCCCTGCCTGTAGTACGTAAGCGCCGCAAGGAGCCCTATGGGCGGAACCATAAGAGCCAAAGTCGTTCCCTGAGCCTGATGCTGCGAAAGACCGAATATAAAAGCCAGCGCAGGAACGAGTATTATCCCCCCGCCTATGCCCAAAAGCCCGCTCAGAATGCCCGCCACAAGTCCCAATAGCAGAAAACCTGCCACCTGGAGCATCTCTCTCCCCTCTCTATGATGATCTCCCTCGAAATTCAATAAAACCACACAGCGCAAGCTAAATCAAGGGTTAAATGTCGGACGTTTGCGATAGTGTTTGACCTTGGGCGCTTCGGGGATAATTTTTGCTAAATGGCCGTGGACGACGAAAAGCGCAGCGTTGAGATCTTCGGGCGATACGGCTGGGTTTTCCTCGGCATAGCCCTCTTTGTGATCGTCGTCCTTCTCCCCCTGCCGGGTCTTTCGCGGTCGGGTCGGATAGTTTTGGCGACTGCGGCTTTGATGGCAGTTTGGTGGATGACCGAGGCTGCGCCCATCCCGGCAACGGCGCTTCTGCCCTTGGTCGTGTTCCCGGCGTTCGGGGTGCTTAGCGCAAAGGAGGCTGCAGCGCCATACGGAAACCACAACATCTTCCTCTTCCTCGGCGGATTCTTCATCGCCAGAGCGATGGAGCGACACAACCTCCACAGAAGGATCGCCATAAAGATCCTCCTCGCCGTGGGCGTGGGGAGGAGGAAGATAGTTTTGGGCTTTATACTCGCCACCGCGTTCCTGTCGATGTGGATATCGAACACGGCGTCGACGATGATAATGATCCCGATAGCTCTTGCGGTTTTGGACAAGCTCGGCGAGTCGGACACGTCCTTTGCCAAGGCGCTTTTTCTGGGGATAGCGTACGGCGCCACCTGCGGCGGCATCGCAACCCTGGTGGGAACGCCGCCCAATATCGTCCTTGCGGGGCAGATGCGAAACCTTTTCCCAAAGGCGCCTCCGTTGACCTTCGCCTCGTGGCTCGCCGTCGGGATGCCCGTGACCGTGACGCTTATACCCATCGTTTGGCTCGTTTTGACCAGGGTAGCCTTCCGCGTCGAACCCGGAGCCGCAGTTGGAAAGGAAGTTCTCCTGGCGGAGAGGCGCACGCTGGGTCGTATGTCGCGCGAGGAGAAGGCGGTCTTCGCCGTATTCGCCCTGGTCGTTTTGGGCTGGATCTTCCGCAGGGACCTGAACCTCGGCTTTATCACCATCCCCGGCTGGAGCACCGCTTTGGGCGTCGGCAGGTATGTTGGTGATGCCACAGTTGCGATCGCAGGCGCCCTGCTTTTGTTCCTCCTGCCGGCGCGCGGCGGCGGAAGGGTGCTCGAATGGCGAACGGCGGCGAAGATCCCGTGGGGGATAGTCCTCCTCTTCGGCGGCGGCTTCTCGCTGGCAAAAGCGTTTGGGGCATCGGGGCTTTCGAGATGGGTCGGAGAGCTTCTTGCCGGGCTCGGAAACCTGCCGCTCCCGCTTCTGGTGCTGCTTGTAACGACGACACTGGCGATGCTTACGGAGTTCACCTCCAACACCGCTACGGCGACTCTTATGATACCCATCCTCGCCTCCGCCGCCGTCGGGATGAAGCTCGACCCGAGGCTCCTTATGTTCCCCACAACGCTTGCCGTCTCGTGTGCGTTCATGCTTCCTGTGGCGACGCCGCCAAACGCCATTGTGTTCGCGTCGGGCAAGCTCGCGGTGAAGGACATGGTCAGGGCTGGAATCTTTATGAACCTTGCGGGGATCGTCCTGATAACGGCTTTCACATGCCTTCTGGTGGCGCCGCTTTTGGGGCTAAAAGCCGGCGTCCTGCCGCCGTGGGCGCAGTAGAGGAAATAAGATCCTCCACCCTCTCGAGATCATCCGCGATCTGCGCCGCAAGCGCCTCGGGCGAGGGAAACCTCACCTCACTGCGCACAAAAGCCATTATCTCGAGTGCAATGCGCTTGCCGTAAAGGCGCTCTCCACCGAAGCCGAGCAGATGAGCCTCTAAGGTTCTCCTCCCCGCTCCGAAGGTTGGCGCGCTGCCTATGTACAAAGCGGCGGGGAATGGCTCTTCATCGGGCATAAGGACAGCCCACGCGGCGTAGACGCCGTTGGGCGGCAAAAGCTTGCCCGGGGGAACGTCGACGTTGGCGGTGGGATAGCCTATGCGTCTTCCCAAGCCCCTGCCAGGAACGATTCTGCCCAAAACAAGATAGGGATGCCCCAAAAGCCTGCCTGCCTCATCCACCTTTCCCTCCGATATGAGCCTTCTTATCGTGCTGCTTTTGGCGACGATCCCTCCAACCTCAACGGGCGGGACGACAACGACGTCGAACCCAAGCTCCTCCCCCAACGCCCTGAGCGATTCGACGTTGCCCCTGCGCCCCTTGCCAAAGTGGTGGTCGTAGCCCACAACGACGACCTTCGCCCCAAGCGATCCAACGATGAAGTCGGAGACGAAGCGCCTGTGGGACATCTCAGCTATTGCCTTGGTGAACCTTATGTGCACAACGCAGCTGGCGCCGATGCGTCTGAGGAGAAGCTCTCGCTCCTGGGGGGTCGTAAGCAGGTCGACCCTCTGGCCGAGCACGATGCGCGGGTGTGGGTCGAACGCAACGACCACAGGGGGCAGATGGCGCTCCTCGCCTATCCGCACGACCTCCTCGACAAGCGCCCTGTGCCCGAGGTGGATGCCGTCGAAGCTGCCAACGGTTACAGCCGCGCCCTCAAAAAGCCTTCGCCGCGGAAGATCAAGCCACAGGGAGCGTATTTCCCGAAAGGGATGCATGGCGCACCATCACCCTTCGCCCCCGCCACGGCGAACGTCGTCGATGTAGCGCGAAAGCTCCTCAACAAGCGAGTCGATATCCTCTATCCCCTTCCTGCGCGCTTGCTCCGCCAACGTTCCCCAGGCAGGCTCCCCGCACACAAAGCAAACTATCCCCCGTCTCGAAAGAAACCCCACAGCCTCAGGATACCTCTCCACAAGCTCCTCTATCGTCATTTCGGCGCTTACATCTGCCATAGCTTTTTAAATTAAAACCGATTCAGCGAACAATCAAGAGCGGTTTGCGAAACGGTAAAAAATAGCTTGAGAAACGGGAGGAATTGTTTTACTTTTTTCGCGAAAAAGCAAGAGGCAGGGAGGGAAGATGTTCAAGGAGGAGGCGCTGAAGCGTGTTGAGGATAAGAAGCGCGAATGGGACGAAAAGTACAACGAAAGCCCCAAGCGGGACTTCAAGTTTACGTCGGTATCGGGCAGAAAGGTCAAGCCCATCTACACGCCGCTTGACCTGAAGGACTGGGATTACAACGAGAAGCTTGGCTTTCCCGGGGAGTATCCCTTCACGCGCGGCGTGTACACGACGATGTACCGCGGCAGGCTTTGGACGATGCGGCAGTTCTCAGGCTTCGGCACGCCAAAGCAGACGAACGAGCGCTACCACTACCTCCTCAAGCACGGGCAGACCGGGCTTTCTGTGGCTTTCGACATGCCGACCCTTATGGGATACGACTCCGACCATCCCTTCTCGCGCGGCGAGGTCGGCAGGTGCGGCGTCGCCGTCGACTCGCTCAGGGACATGGAGATCATATTCGACGGCATCCCCCTCGACAAGGTCTCCACCTCGATGACGATAAACGCCCCCGCGGCGGTTCTGCTCGCGATGTACATCGCCGTGGGCGAAAAACAAGGGGTTCCGCAGCACCTCCTCAGGGGAACGATACAAAACGACATCCTCAAAGAGTACATCGCCCAGAAGGAGTGGATCTTCCCGCCGGAGCCGTCGATAAGGCTCATAGTCGACACGATAGAGTACTGCACGAAGTACGTTCCGAAGTGGAACACGATATCGATATCGGGCTATCACATACGCGAGGCAGGCGCGACGGCGGTGCAGGAGCTTGCCTTCACCCTCGCCGACGGCTTCACGTACGTCGAAGCCTGCCTTGAGCGCGGTCTCGACATCGACGACTTTGCGCCAAGGCTGTCGTTCTTCTTCAACTCCCACCTCGACTTCTTCGAGGAGATCGCCAAGTTCCGCGCGGCGAGGCGGATCTGGGCGAGGTACATGAGGGAGAAGTACGGCGCCAAAAACCCGCGTTCGTGGCTTATGCGCTTCCACACGCAGACCGCGGGCTGCAGCCTGACCGCCCAACAGCCCGAAAACAACATCGTCCGGACGGCGTACGAGGCGCTGGCGGCGGTCCTGGGCGGAACACAAAGCCTGCACACAAACTCCATGGACGAAACCTACGCCCTCCCAACGGAGTACGCCGTCAAAATCGCCCTGAGAACGCAGCAGATACTCGCCTACGAGATAGGCGTTGCAAACGTCATCGACCCCCTCGCAGGATCCTACTACGTCGAGGCGCTCACCGACAAGATGGAGCAGGAGGCGGAGGAGTACTTCCGCGAGATCGAGCGCCGAGGCGGAGTGCTGAAGTGCATCGAAGAGGGATACTTCCAGCGCGAAATCGCTAAGGCTGCATACGAATACCAAAAGGCGATCGAAAACGGGGAGAAGATCGTCATCGGCGTAAACAAGTTCGTGGAGGATGAGGAGCTTCGCATACCGATCCTCAAGATAGACGAGAGCGTGGAGCGCGAGCAGGTCGAGGCGCTGCAGAAGCTCAAAAAGGAGCGCGACAACTACGCCGTTCAAAAAAGCCTCGATGCGCTGCGCAAAGCCGCCGAGGGAACCGAAAACCTTATGCCCTACATCCTCGAGTGCGTGCGAAACTACGCCACCGAAGGCGAAATATGCGATGCACTAAGGGACGTCTTCGGCGAATACGAGGAGAAGGTGGTGCTCTGAAGGGCGGTGTTGGAAAGGAGGTCAGAAGGTGGAGCGGAGGATAAGGGTTCTTTTGGCAAAGCCGGGCTTAGACGGTCACGACAGGGGGATCAAGGTCGTCGCCAACGCCCTGCGCGACGCGGGGATCGAGGTGATATACGCCGGTCTTCGCCAAACCCCCGAAATGATCGTAAACGCGGCGATTCAGGAGGACGTTGACGCCATCGGTCTCAGCATCCTCTCGGGCGCACACATGACCCTTTTCCCCGCCGTGCTCGAGCTCCTCAAAAAGAAAGGCGCAGACGATATCCTCCTCTTCGGCGGCGGTA
The DNA here is from genome assembly GCA_965552135.1 of uncultured bacterium. Lineage (GTDB taxonomy): Bacteria > UBP14 > UBA6098 > B30-G16 > B30-G16 > CBEVQY01. The sequence continues at coordinate 15,383 of CBEVQY010000019.1, forward strand.
TCATCCCAAAGGAGGACATCGAAAAGCTCAACGCCATGGGCGTTGGGAGGCTTTTTACGCCGGGAACGCCGACGGATGAGATCGTGGAGTACATCAAGGCGGAGGTAGCCCGCCGCAGAGAGGCGAAGAAAGCGAAAGGAGAGGTGTAGATGGTCGAGGTAAAGAGCGCCCCTCTGGGCAGCTTCAGGCTTTTCTTCCTCCACGACGGCGAGTTCTGGCTCGACGGCGGAGGGTATTTCGGCGTCGTGCCGAAGGTCATCTGGAGCAAGCTCGTCACCCCCGACGAGAAAAACCGCGTCGTCCTCAAGTCCAACCCGATGCTTATAAAGACCCCCTCCCACAACGTCCTCGTCGACCCGGGGCTCGGGAACAAGTACACCGAAAAGCAAAAGAAGATCTGGAAGATAAAAAACGAGCCCTCGGTCGTTGAATCTCTTGCCGCCATAGGTCTTACGCCCGACGATATCGACGTCGTCGTCCTCACGCACCTGCACTTCGACCACTCCGGCGCCTGCACGAGGTTCGACGAGGCGGGCAGGGTCGTGCCGACCTTCCGCAGGGCGAAGCACTTCATCCAGAGGGGCGAGTGGGAAGACGCCACGCACCCCGACGAGCGGACGAAGGGAACCTATTTCCTCGAGAACTACGTTCCGCTGCAGGAGGCCGGGCTTGTGGAGTTCCTCGACGGCGATGCGGAGATCGTGCCGGGGGTAAGCGTTGTGGTGACCGGCGGACACACAAAGCACCACCAGATAATCTTCGCGCGCTCGCAGGGAAAGACGGCGGTATACCTCGGCGGAATCGTCTCGTCGGTCAACCACATAAAGATAGCCTACACGATGGCGTTCGACCTCTACCCCGTCGAGGTTATGGAGTGGCGGCGCAAGCTGTATCCAAAAGCCATCGAGGAGAACTGGATCATCTGCCTCGAACACGACCCCCAATATCCCGCAATCTACATAAGGCGCGGAGAAAAGGATTACACGTTCGAGCCATACAACTTTGGGGAGTAGCACGATGAGCATAGCCGTTGTCAAGGAGCACAAGCTTTTGGGATGCATTCAGTGCGGTCGCTGCGCCGCAGGATGCCCGATCTCACTCAGAACGACGCTGAACTCCCGAAAGCTCATCTACCAGGCGCTCCTTTCGCCCAAAAAGCTTCCGAAGTCGCAGGATATATGGTGCTGCACGACCTGTCTTACGTGTCAATCCCGCTGCCCGAAGGGCGTGGAGATAATGGACTTTATAATTTCGCTTCGCAGCTTTCAGATAGAGCGCGGCAGGATAGCGCCTACGGCGCGGGATGCGCTCGAAAGCATCCTCAAGCACGGCAACCCGTGGCAGCGCGCCCGCGAAAAAAGAACCGAATGGATAGGCGACCTCCCCGTTCGCATCCTCAACGAGGGGGAGAGTGTCGACACGCTGCTTTTCGTGGGCTGCACGCCCGCCTACGACCCACGCGTCCAGAAAGTGGCGAGGGCGCTGGCGAAAATACTCCTGCAGGCAAAAGTCGACTTCGCCATCACCGGAACGAAGGAATCGTGCTGCGGAAACGAGGTAAAGCGAATGGGCGAAGTCGGGCTCTTCGAGATGCTCGTCGAGGAAAACAAAGAAACGTTTTCGAAGCTAAGCTTCAACCGCATAGTGACCATCTCGCCCCACTGCTACAACACGCTGAAAAACGAGTACGACCTCGACGTCGAGGTCCTCCACTACACGCAGCTCCTCGAGGAGCTTATAAGATCAGGGGCGCTTAGGCTCGAAAGGAGCGTGAAGGAGAGGGTCATCTACCACGATCCCTGCTTTTTGGGCAAGCAGAACGGCATTTACGATGCCCCGCGGTTCGTTCTGGAGCAGGTTCTCGACGGAGGGCTTTTGGAGTACGACCGCCGCAGGGAGCGTAGTCTGTGCTGCGAGGGCGGCGGCGGCAGGATGTGGATCGAGGTGGAGTCGGATCAGCCGCGGACGGCGGAGGAGCGCGTTGAGGACGCCGCCCAGCGAGGCGCACAGATCATCGCAACCGCATGCCCCTTCTGCCTCCTCACCCTCGACGACGCAACGAAAACAACAGGGCTTGAGGAAAAGGTAAAGGTCGTCGACATAGCTTGCCTCCTGACGGGCGATTGGATGGAGGAGACGGAGTAAAAAGCTCGCAATCCCGTTTTTCTGCTTGCTGCTGGAGAAGGCATCGAGACTTTATCCCATCAATATGAATTCAAAGCCTCAGAAGCTCTGGAGTCTTTTGGTTCTCTTTGTTGGCTCTGCGGGGTTGCCGTTCACCCACATAGCGGGCTACGTTTCGTCGGCTTTGGCGCTGCCCGAGCTTTTCGCAAAGCGGTTCTGGAGCGCCCGAAAGCAGATCCTCGCCCCTCTTGTGCTCCTCCTGCTCTACTGGACCATCCGGGCGCTCTTCACTGCTCAGAGAGGGCTGGGGCTTCTGTCTGCGCTGAACATGTTTGCGAACACGCTTTTGCCCTTCGCCGCTGGCGCGGTGGCATCGCGGATATCCCGCAGCGCCGTCTTGAAGATATATGCCGCCGCCACGGGCGCCATCGTCGCTGCGGGCGTGCTTGCCGCAGCGGGGATCCTGCCGCGCGCGCCGCTCGGACAGCGCCTGTGGGATGAAGGGATACTCTGGGGCTTCCACCACCACAACGACCTCGCGGGAAACCTTATTCTGTGCCTGCCCGCAACATTCGCTCTGGGCGGGGCGTGGCGACCCGTCGCACTGCCAATCCTTGTGGGATTCGTCCTTACAGGCTCGAGGGGATACCTCATAGCCTTCCCCGTCGTGGTTGTTGGCGTCGTCGCCACGGTCTACAGGTCAAGGCGCGGGATGCTTTTGGCGGCGGCAGCGATCGCCTTGGCGGCGGCGGCAACCCTCGCACTCCCCGGAACGCGCGCAAGGGTGAAGAAAACCTTCGCGGAGGACGGCGCCGTCATCGCGCGGATAAACCTACTTAGGATGACGACCTGGGCGCTTTCGGAAAATCCGGTCTTCGGCATAGGTCCCGGTCAGCTTTGGGCTCGAACCGACTACGTAGCGCGGGCGCGACGGGAGGGCATGTTCATCGACGCGAAAAGCGGACACATAAAGCACCTGCACAACGCCTACGCAACCGTGCTTGCCGAAGGAGGTTTTGTGGCTCTGGCGCTCTTTGCATGGACGCTTTTTGCGGTCTGCAAGGCTCTGCTTCGCGGGGATAGGCTCGCCAAGGCGCTTGGATGGGGAGTTATCGGCTTTCTGGTGGGCAATCTCTTCGACGCACAGCTTCTGGGACCATCGGGCGCCATGGACCTCTTCTTCCTCGCGGGAACCACAACAAAGCCCAAAACGCAAAAGGAAAAATGGCGCGAAAAATCGACAAAAACGTCGTCTTCCTCGGGTTCACAAGCTTCTTCAACGACTGGTCGAGCGAGATGATCTTCCCCATCCTCCCCACCTTCATGTCCGAGGTTCTGGGCATCCCGAAGACGCTTATCGGCGTAATAGACGGCGTTGCGGAAAGCGTGGCGTCGCTTCTTAAGTTCGCTTCGGGCTTTTTGTCCGACAGGCTCGGTGTGCGCAAGCCGATAGCCGTTTTGGGGTATTTGCTTTCGACGCTTGTCAAGCCGCTTTTGGCTTTGGCGCGCGGGTGGGGGCTTGTCTTTTTCGTCCGCGTTGCCGACAGAGTGGGCAAGGGCATCCGCACCGCGCCCCGCGATGCGCTTATAGCCTCGTCGTCGGTCAAGTCGACCCGGGGGCGCGCCTTCGGTCTCCACAGAGCCCTCGACACCGCCGGTGCCTTCGTGGGAACGCTAAGCGCATTCGCCGTCATGAGCTTCGCCCAAAGGATGCCATACCGAACCGCCTTCGTTCTGGCTGCGCTGCCCGCCGCCGTGGGGCTTGGGTTCATCGTCTTCGGTGCGCACGAAAGGACGGCGCCAAGCACAGCGCAAAAGGCGAAGATAAGCTGGAGGGCTGTTCCCAGCGAGCTTAAGGTGGTTATAGCCGCGTCGATGGTGTTTGCGCTGGGGGCGTTCACGTTCACCTTCTTCATCCTGCGGGCACGGGACATGGGGGTTCCCGCGCCGATGCTGCCACTCACCTACCTCGTCTACAACGCGACCTACCTTGCAGGCGCATACCCGGCGGGAGCACTTTCGGACAGGCTGGGCAAACGCAGGGTCCTCTCGGCGGGATACGGCGTTTTCGCGGCTACGGCGCTGGGGTTCGCGCTCCTTTCGTCGCCCATGTGGGCTTGGCTTTTGATGGGGCTTTACGGCTTCCACAAGGCGCTTGTCGACGGCGTTGCGCGAGCCCTGGTCAGCGACATCGCAAAGCCCGAGGCAAAAGGCTCGGCGCTGGGGATGTATCACACGGGCGTTGGGCTTATGCAGTTTCCCTCGGCTGTCCTTGCCGGCGCGCTCTGGGACGCCATCTCGCCACGCGCCGTCTTCGTCGCAGGCGCCGCCATAGCTGCCGCTGCACTCGCTCTGCTCAACTATCCCTTTGACACGAAAACGTCATCGATTAAATTTTGACCGAACCGGGCGACAAGCGGGGAGGTATTTGATGAACAGCATTGTGTGCATCAAACGTGTTCCCGACACCGCCGAGGCAACCCTCAGGATCGACCCGAGCGGGAAGCGGATCGTGGAGGAGAACCTCGCCTTCGAGATCAACGAGGCAGACAACTACGCCCTCGAGCAGGCGCTGCTTTTGCAGGAGGAGTTCGGGGGCGAGGTGACGGTTATCTCGGTGGGTCCGCCGCAGGCGGATGAGATCATAAGGATGGCGCTCGCCAAAGGCGCCACAAGGGGCGTCAGGATAACCCCCGAAAACCTCGACGACCTCGACCCCTACACGATAGCATCCCTCATCGCCGAAGAGGCGAAGAAGACCGAGTTCGATCTTATCTTTACGGGCTGCCAGGCGAGCGACGACGGCTTCAGCCAGGTCGGTGTCCTTCTGGCGGAGATTTTGGGGATAAACCACATAACGATGGCGGTTGAGATGGAGGCGGGCGAGGACTCGGCAAAGATAAGCCGCGAGCTTGAAGGGGGTCTGCTCGCACAGTACGAAATCGAATACCCCGCCGTCATCACCATCCAGACGGGGATAAACGAGCCGCGCTACGCCTCGATTTTGGGCATAAAGCGCGCCGCGCAAAAGGAGCTTAACGTCATCGAGCCCGGGGAGGTTGGCGGGCAGCGCGTCAAACTCGAAAAGCTATACTTCCCACCCCCCGGCGAGCGCGCCGAGATAATCGAAGGAAGCCCCGAAGAAGTCGCCGAAAAGGTCGCCGAAATTCTCAAGAACAAAGGACTGCTTTGATACAACAGGAGGGAAAAATGGGAAGGGACGTTTTCGCCATAGTCGAGCATCGTCGCGGTCAGGCAAGGGACGTGACCTTCGAGATCCTCACCAAGGCGCGAGATATCGCGTCCCAGACCGGCGGGAAGGCATACGCCGTCCTGCTGGGATCAAACGCAGAGCCGATAATCGAGCAGATAAAGCCCTACGCCGAAAGGATAATCTACATCGAGAACGAAAAGCTTGCCAGCTTCCACTCCGAGTACTACCAGGAGGCGCTTTCGTCACTAATACGTGAGAGGCAGCCTTTCTTGGTTTTGTTCGGGCACACCTCTGCCTCGTACGACCTTGTTCCCGCGCTTGCTGCATCGCTGGAGATGCCGCTTATCACAGGCTGCACCGACTTCAGGGTCGAGGGGGACAGAGTCTACTCCACAAACCCCGTTTACGGCGGTAAGCTCAACGCGGAGTACTCCTTCGACGCCAGCGGGGGCGGCATAGTTGCGATCCTTCCGGGCTCCGTGCCGCCCCAGCAGGTAAGCGCCGATGTAGACGTCGAGAAGGTCGACTTCAAGTTCGAAAAGGAGTTTGAGGGCAAAAGGTTCCTTCAGTTCATCGAGGCTGCCGCAGGCGAAATAGACATCACACAGGCGGAGAAGATCGTGGCGGTCGGCAGAGGCATCAAGGAGGAGGAGAACCTCGAGCTTGTGAAGGATTTTGCCGACGCCATAGGCGCCGTTTTAGCCTGCACAAGACCTATAGTCGATGCGGGCTGGCTGCCCAAGGAGAGACAGGTGGGGTCGTCGGGGAAAACGGTGAAGCCAAAGCTCTACATAGCCCTTGGGATAAGCGGCGCCTTCCAGCACGTGATGGGGATGAAGGGATCGGACGTAATCATCGCGGTCAACAAAGACCCCAACGCCCCAATATTCAACGTTGCGCACTACGGCATAGTCGACGACCTGTTCAAGGTGGTTCCGGCGCTTAAACAAAAGATACTGGAGCTTAAGGGCTGACGGCAGAAGGCGCGGGCACATAGGCGCCCTGCCCGGCGGGATCGACATGGCACGGCTTTCGATAACTCTTCTCCTTTTGGGCGCGCTTTTCGGCGGGCAACGCGAAACCACGCTGCTTTATCCACCCTTCGTGCACAGCTGGGGCATCCACCGCGGAACGGAGAGGGAGCTCGATATGCTCCTCGACAACCAAACCGACTTCGACAACCCGCAGGGACTTGCGGTGACGAAGCTCATAAGCTGGGACGATCCCAACGACCCCGACGACGACGCGGAGGTCACCGTCTTCGGCGTGAACTCGGGAAGGGGCGAGATCATATACAACACGTCGATGTACACCCTTGGTCTTTACGGGCGCAGGGGCAGCGGCAAAGGCGAGTTCTTAAACCCCCACGGCATATGCGCAACGCCCGAGGGCGACGTCTACGTGGTCGACACCGGAAACCACCGAATAGTGCACCTGCACATCCCAAAAACGCGGCTTCGGTGGATAAAGACCTTCGGCGAAACGCTTTTGGTACATCCGTTCGACGTAGCCTACACGCCCGATGGTCTGCTCTACGTCACCGACGCGGACAGGAACTCAGTTGTGGTGTTCGACACCTCCGGCAACTTCGTCGCCGAATTTGGGGGTCTTATCTCGCCCCGGGGGATAGACGTCGACGCCGACTGCATGCGCTGGTCGGCGTACAGGAGGAACTTCATCGTCGTTGCTGACTCGGGCGGCAAAAGGCTCATCAAACTCGACAGGCGAACCGGCGCTACCCTGGGGAGCGTGAGCCTTCCCGAGCTGGGCATTCCAAACGCCGACGTACAGTACATCGCCCTCGACTACCTCGACAACGTCTACGCCGTCGATTCGGTGCGGTGCCAGGTGCACAAGTTCGACAAGGACTTAAACTACCTCGTCTCCGTTGGCGAGTGCGGCGAGGGCGAGGAGAAGTTCGATCGCCCCCGCGGAATAGCCATCTGGCGCCGCTTCGGTCAGATATTCATCTCTGAGCGAACAGGCGCCCAGTACTTCTGGGTCGGCGTCGACGTCCACAACCTGAAAGTCGAAACGGACAAAGAGCGCGGCGAGATCAAACTCTCGTTCCTGCTCACTGAGGAAGCCTACGTCGCGCCCCTGCTCAAGCGCAAGGGAAAGGAATGGAAGCTTTGGCACAAGCGCAAGTTCAGGCTAAAATGCGGGGAGAGGACCCTTACGCTTAAGCTTCCGGAAGACCTTCCGCCGGGCAAGTATAAGCTCGAGATCACGTTCGAAGCCACCTACAGCTCAAAGGGGCACTTCGCCAAAAGGATAACCCGCACGATACGACTTTGAGTTTGCCATGGCGTCCTTGGGCGAAAAGATCGAGCTTTTCGCCGAAAAGCTCGTCTACGGTGGGACCGCAATAGCCCACAGCGAGGGCAAGACCTTCTTCGTCTACGGTGCCCTGCCGGGCGAGCGGGTTTTGGCGGAGGTTTTGGGCAAGCGGAAAGGCGTGTGGTTCTGCGAGACAGTGGAGGTTTTGGGCGAGCCCTCCGAGGCGCGCACAAAACCGCAGTGCCCTCACTTCGGAGCGTGCGGCGGATGCACCTGGCAGCACATCGAATACCAACACCAGCTCAGGTTCAAAAAGGAAATCCTTGCCGAAACGCTCCAGAGGATCGGGAAATTTGCCGGCTTCGCCCCCGAAGAGGTCATCCCCTCGCCCCTGCAGTGGGGATACAGGAACAAGATGGAGTTTACCTTTGGCAAGGGCGAATCCGGCGTCTTCATCGGGCTCCACAGGCGCGGAAGCTTCAGGGAGCTTTTGCCCGTGGCGAAGGACTGTCTTCTGGTGGGCGAAGAGGTGAGGTCTGTCTGCGCCGCCGTGGAGGAGATGTCACAGGGCGAAGCACCATACGACCCCATCGCCAAAACGGGCTACCTGAGGTTCCTCACGGTGCGCAAAAGCTGGTTCGAGAAAAAGCTTACCCTGGGCATAACGGTGACCCAGCGCACGCAAACCGACGTGTTCGGCTTCTGGTTCGAGGAGCTTGGGAGACGTTTTCCGAACCTTATTGCAGGCGGCTACGTCGTCCTAAACCCTGCGGGAAGCAGCTCCCAGGGCGAAGTGATAGCCACCTTCGGCGAAACACAGCTCAAGGAGCGGCTCGGGGAGAAGGAATACATTGTCTCGGCTATGTCGTTCTTCCAGACCAATCCGCTTGGCGCCAAGGCGCTTTACGATGTTGTCCGCAGCGCGGCAGGAAGCGGAGACACCGCCTGGGACCTGTACTGCGGCATAGGCGCCATAGGGATCTACATAGCCGACGGGTTCAACACGGTGCTTGGCGTTGAGTTCGACGAAGCGGCGGTGGAGCTTGCGCGCAGGAACGCCCAGCTCAACGGCATCGCGTCGGCGAAGTTCGTGGCCGGGGACGTCAAGAAGGTGCTCTGGGAGCTTCGCGAAAGCGGCTCACCGCGCCCAGACGTCGTCGTCGTCGACCCGCCAAGGGCGGGCGTCCCCAAAAAGGCGATCGAAAGACTTATGGGGTTCTCGCCGCCCAGGATCATATACGTCTCGTGCAACCCAACAACGCTTGCCCGAGACTGTAACCTCATCGCGCAGCAGGGATACAGACTCACCTCCGTCCAGCCAGTGGACATGTTCCCGCAGACGTATCACATCGAGTCGGTTGCCGTCCTTGAGAGGGAAAAATAAAAAGTGCTGGGGGGCAGAATCGAACTGCCGACACCAGGATTTTCAGTCCTGTGCTCTACCAACTGAGCTACCCCAGCCCGCATATCTATATAAACACCTCCGACCTTTTTCGCAAGAGTTTTTTGATGTCCCACAAAAGTTCTTGCGGAATCGGGCGCCAAGTGCATTTTAAGTAGATAGCTATGGGGCTGAAGAGGGTTTTGGAAATAGTTGCTGCGGCTTTGCTTCTTGTGTTGGCGTTGCCGTTTTTCCTTTTGGCTGTTTTGCTTGTGCAGCTCGACTCGCCGGGACCGATCATCTTCAAGCAGGAGCGCGTTGGCAAAGACGGCAGGCGGTTTTTCCTCTACAAGCTTCGGACGATGAAGAGGGGCGCCAACGGCTCCTTCCCGCCGCACACGCAGGTGGACGACCCGCGGTTCTCGCCGCTTTGCAGGCTCATCAGAGCCACGTGCGTCGACGAAGTCCCGCAGCTTTGGAACATCATAAAGGGCGATATGTGCTTCGTGGGTCCTCGACCGGAGCTCCCTCAGATCGTTGCCACCTACACCGACGACCAAAAGCCTGTGCTTCGGTATAAGCCCGGGCTTATGGGCATATCGCAGCTCGTTTTGAGGGAGGGGGTCGACTACCGCAAAAAGCTCGTCATCGAGAACGCCTACTACCCCCGTCGAACGCTCCTCAAGGACGCGCTCATCGTCCTTCTGACGCCCCTCGTCCTTTTCGACCACACTCTGGGCAAGGTCCTTCCGTTTTGGCGCCGCAGGAACGAATACACCGACGCCTTCTGGTTCAAATTTCTGCTTGGCGTAAACGGTGGTGATCCGCTCCACGCCTCCCAGGAACGCACGGCAAGTCTACACAGCGCCGCCCAAAGCGATAGATGAAAAGCTTTGTCCACATAGTCTTCCGCGATCCGCACAGGCTTGCGCTCTTTCTCGCCCTGGTCTTCGGCGCCGCTGCCGCCATCCTCACATACAGATCAACCGACCCGCCAACACCCCCCCTCCGAAGGACCGTCATGGCGATTCTGAGGTTTATTGCCATAGCTGGGGTTGTGTTTATGCTCGCTGATCCCATACTCGTCGCGCAGAGGGTTGAGGAAATCGTCCCGTCGGTGGCGCTCCTCGTGGACGACAGCAAGAGCATGAGCCTGACCGATCGCCTCGGCAGCCGAAGCGCGATAACGAAGGACCTCCTTTCGTCAAAGCCGCTTGGGGAGCTTGGCGCCAGGTACAGGGTCTTTCGCTTCCTTTTCGCCGAAAGCCTGTATAGTTGGCGCGAGCCTGCTTTCTCGGGCGCTGCAACGGCGCTTGGGGATGCCTTAAGCGAGCTTTTGGACACAGCCTGCGCCTGCGACATAGGCGCAGCGATCGTCCTAAGCGACGGTCAAAGCAACACGGGCGCCGATCCCGTTGCCGTCGCGGCGTCGTGCCCGTTCCCGATATACACGGTTGGCATCGGCGATCCCAACCCCGCGCCAGACGTCGCCGTCGCGCAGATCGTGACGAACAAAATCACCTACGCAAACGAACCGACCCCCATAATCGCCCACATCAGAGCCTGGCGAGTTGGCGGGAGGAAGGGGATCGTCTCCCTCTGGGAGGGCTCGAAGAAGCTTTCTGAGGCGCGCGTGGAGCTTCCGCAGGCGGGGCAAACCGTGCCCGTGAAGTTCACCGTAACCCCGGATGCGCCTGGGATTCACTACTACACCGTCCGCGTCCCGAAGCTTGAGGGTGAGATATCGTCGGCAAACAACGCGCAATCGGTGGCAATAAAGGTTTTGCCCTCGCGCAAGCGCGTTCTTCTGGCGTGTGATCACCCATCGTGGGAGGTGGCTTTCTGGCGGCGAGCAATAGCCTCGGACCCGCACATATCGCTGGAGGTTTTCGTCTCCAAGGGCGGCGGCGACGCAAAACTTTCGCGATTCCCAAAGGATACGGCAGCACTTATGCGCTACGACGCCGTTGTGCTCATACACTCCACGCCGATGCTCACGCCGGATGCCGCCTCCGCCATCGCCGACTACGTCCGCCAGGGCGGTTCCCTGCTCCTTTTGCTCGACGACCGAAAGCTCCCGCAAACGATCCTCGAGACGCTGTCGCAGGTGCTTCCCGTAAACTTCCCGCAGGGGGGTGCGTTTGTTGCGGATGAGTTTGCGCCCGTCGTGTCGCCCGAGGGCTTCGTGCACCCCGTTATGCGCGTAACAAGCCCCGGCGAAGACCTCGCGGACGCCATATCGGGCATGCCGCCGTTTGCGGGATATGTCCCCTCGGAGGCGAAGCCGGAGTCGAAGGTGCTTTTGGCGCACCCCGAGAACAACTATCCCGTTCTCGCTGTGGCGGACCTTGGTGCGGGCAGGAGCGCCGTCATCTGCGCCGCGCCAACGTGGAAGTGGGCGTTTTTACCTTTTGGCTTTGGCGGCGACGACCATATTTTCAAAAAACTCGTGGCTAACCTAATGCAATACCTTCTTGCGAAAGAGAGAATCTCCAGATTCGTCCTTCGGGCGGGCAAGCGCGTTTACCGCAGCGGTGAGCCGATTCTCATAAGCGCGACCCTGCGCAACGAAAGCAACGAACCCCTCTCTGGTGCGCAGATATCGGTGGAGGTTCAGAAGGAGGGCGGCGACTCGACGGAGCGCTTCGCCTTGGAGATGACCGAGGTCGGCGCAGGGATATACGAGGTCAGGCTCCCATCCCTGGCGCCCGGGAAGTACGTCATATCGGGCGGGGCGAGCCACATGGGCAAGCGCATCGGCTCGGCTAAAACGAGCATCGTCGTCGAGGAGTTCGAGCTCGAGTTCGCACAAACGAACCAGGACAAGGTAACGCTCGAGGCGATAGCCGAGGCTTCGGGCGGGAGGTACCTTTCCGCCCAGGGGATCGACTCGCTGCCCGATGTGGTGAAGCTTTCGCCCCGGCTGCGCTCGGAGCGAACCGAAAAGGAACTCTGGTCGTCGCCCTGGATCATGGCGGCGGTTGTGCTCGCGCTTGCGGCGGAGTGGTTCCTGCGCAAAAGAGCAAACCTGCTCTGACACGTAGACGGAGGACAAAAGATGGAGAAAACCAAGACCTTCGGGGCTGCTTTTCTCGTCGTCCTCTGCGCATTCGGCGCCGCATCACCGCAAAACGTCGGGATAAGATGCGGCATAGGGCAGTTCGCCTCCCAGGCGGAGGAGATAGACGGAAGCACAGGGAACTCGTACATGCTTTCGATGCACGTTCAGCCAAAAGGCTCTTTCCGCATCGACCTGGGGGTGAGGTACAACGGCACCGAGGAGACTGAGCTTTCGCTTGTTCCGGCAGCGACAGCGTTTCTGGAGGTTCAGCGCCTGACCAGGAGGATCGGATACACGGGCATCTACATCGCCCCGGGGCTTGACATAGACCTTTCGCAGGTTGGTTCGGGCTTGGGCGCGTATGCGTTCGCCGGCGGGGGCGTGGCGTTCACCACCGTCGTCAACCGCGTCGACTACGCCGACACGGCAACAACCCCGCTGTACAAGATCGAGGAAGACCACGAGAACTGGAAGCCCTTTTGGCTTTTGGGCGGAGGCGCGAAGATACAGATATTCTACATCGGCATATTCGGCGAGTTCGCCTATTACGACGGCGAGCCGCTCAAATACGACCCCATAACCGCGTACGGCATCGAGCTTATGCCCGGCGGCACGGTAAAACCCCGAGGATTCGCCGCATACGTCGGGCTCTGCTGGAACTGAAGAACCATCCCCGCGTTTTGCAATTGAAACAAAAGCCCTCCGATGCTATACTTACCTGCAGGATGGTTAGGAGGTACAGCGTGAGCCCTTGGGTCGTTCTCCTTGTTTTGTGGAGCTTTTGTTATCCCGCCACATGGCTTTTGGGTGACGGAGCCACAACGCTCGAACTGGAAAGCTGTGATCTTGTCACGACGAAGCTTTACCTTCGCTGCGGCGAGCTTTCCGCAAGATCTGTTCAAACGCCCTACGGTGCGTTTGCGGAGCTTAGCATGCCCGGCGCAGATCCCTCTGCGGAGGTGGGCGCGCCCAAGCTCCCCGTCGTGCGCGTGTGGGTGGAGGTCCCCCAGGGCGGAAAGCCCACAGCCGAGTTCATCCCTGGCGATGTGACCACCGTGGCGCTTTCAGCCTTCGGTCTTCCCAGCGCCGTCTACCCGCGGCAGCCGCCCGCGCCAAAGGTGCCGGGATACACACCACAGTTCACACTCAACGCGGCGCGATACATAACGGATCGCTTCGCCTTCGACGAGCCCGCGGTGGTGATCGACGTCGTTCAGGCGCGGAACCACAGGCTTGCGCTCGTGGAGGTGCGACCCGTAAACTACAACCCCGTCACAGGCGTGCTTGCGGTGGCTGAGGACGGAACGCTCCTTGTGGAGACGCCGACCCCCGACCTTGCCGCCACAGAGAGCCTGACAAGGAGGCACAAATCCCCCCTCTACGACGCCGTCCTTAGGCGGATCGTCGTCAACGCCGGCGCCTTCGAAGCGCTTTGGGTCGTGCCCACCGAAATCGAGATGATAATCGTGACAGACGCATCCTTTTCCTCGCAGCTTGATCCGCTTGTGCGCTGGAGATGGAGAAAGGGCTTTGAGGTTGATCTCAAAACTGCCTCGGAGCTTGGCGGCACCGCAGACGCGATAAAGAACTACATCCAGAGCCGTTACGAAAGCGACGATGTCGACTTTGTGCTCCTCGTGGGCGACGTCGCCCAGGTCCCAACATTCACCGGCGGAGAATCCGGAAGCTCCTCAGACAACCCATACAGCGAGCTTGCCGGCGCCGATTTCGTCCCCGACTGTTTCGTCGGAAGACTCTCCCTGACCTCGGCGACGCAGGTGGCGGAGATGGTGCAAAGGATACTGGACTACGAGCACCTCTCGTTCGGCTCAGGCGCGGAGTGGACGGAGGGCACCTGTCTGCCCGCAAGCGACGACGCATCGTACCACACGCTCGCCGAAAACACGCAGAGGTATGTGGCGTACAACCACTTCATTCCGCAGGGTTACACCCGTGTCGACACGATCTGGGCGTACTACGGCGGCACCGGCGCAGACGTCATAAACTCCGTCAACGCGGGCGTTATGACGCTTATTTACACCGGGCACGGCTACAACGCCGGCTGGGCAGGTCCCGAGGTCGACCAGGACGACGTCCGAAACCTCGCAAACCAGGGAAAATACCCGATGGTCCTCTCATTCGCGTGCCAAACGGGAATGTTCGGCGAGTACAACGAGTGCTTTATGGAGACCTGGATCAGGCAGACGGACAAAGGCGCCATCGCGTCCATGGGCGCTTCGGACTACACCTACTGGTACGAGGACGACGTCTTCGAGCGGAGGATGATAGACTCCGTCTTCGTCTCCGGCTGGTGCTTCACGTCCGGGATGCGCCTCAAAGGTCTTATGGCTGTCTACGCCTCGTATCCGAGCAGCGCGGAGTACTACTTCGACGTGTATAACCTCCTCGGCGACCCCTCGGTTGCGCTTTGGTGGGGTGAGCCGCAGGATATGGTTGTCTCGCATCCCGAGGTTGTGCCACCGGGAGAGGGGGAGGTTTCTGTGTCGGTATCCTGTGGCGGCACGCCGTTGCCCGAGGCACTTGTCTGCATAACGAACGACAGCACAATCCATCAGGCTGCCTACACCGACGCCTCGGGGAGTGTGACGCTTCCTTACTCGGGCGCCGCACCCGGAGAGACTCTGTGGGTCACCGCGACCGCGTACAACAAGCTCCCATATGAGGATTACATCGTCGTTGCCGGAAGCGGGCCGTTTTTGGTCTACCAGAGCCACACGGTTCAGGACAACGGCGGTTCCGGCTCTTTGGGCGATGGCGACGGCACAGCCGATGCGGGCGAAAGACTCGCCCTGTGGGTAACGCTTCGCAACGCCGGAAGCGAGCCCGCATACGGCGTCTCCGCAGCGATCTCGACGACATCGCCATACGTCTCCGTCGTCGACGACGAATCGTACTACGGGAACATACTTGCCGGCACGTCGGGCAGCCCTTCTGATCCCTTCGTCGTGCAGCTTCTGGGCATGCCGCCCGACAGCACCACAGCAAGCTTTGTGATCACCGCAACCGACGCACCCGGATCGACCTGGACGGACGAGTTCTCGCTCCTGCTGCGCGCGCCGATGCTCAGAGTCGAGGGAAATAGCTGGCTCGACGCCGACGGAGACGGCTTCGCCGAGCCGGGCGAGTGGGTCGAACTTTCCGTCACCGTCGGGAACGCGGGCGGAGACGACGCAGAGTCGGTCGCCGGCACAGTAAGCGAAGACGACCCCTACGTAACGATAACGCTCGACAGCGTGTTCTTCGGCGACATATCCGCAGGCGGCGCGGCAACGTCGGCGCCAAACTACAGGCTCTCGATATCCCCAAGCTGCCCAACGCCGCGGCTCGTGAAGATATACCACACCGCAAGCGAGGGCAGGGGATACTCCTTCGTCGATACCCTTTCCCTCGTTGTCGGTACGTGCGGCTTTTACGACGACGCCGAAAGCGGGCTTGATCTTTGGAGCGCCGGCGAATACTGGCACACAACGACCTATCGCCACAACTCGGGCACCCACGCCTTCTACGTCGGCGACGAGGAGTGGGCGGCGCCGTTCCAATATCACGACACGCTCAACACAAGCCTCACAACCCTCACGCCCGTAACGCTGCCGGACGCCCCAACGCTTAGCTTCTGGCACTACTACGAGGTCGAGTACGGATACGACAGCTGCTTCGTTGAGGTCTCAAGCGACGGCGGCGCAAGCTGGTCGACCCTGGGGAGCTACACCGGTCCGTCCTTCGGATGGCGGTTTGCCGCCTTCGACCTCTCGCCCTTCGGGGACGCCGGCGACGAGGTCCTCCTGCGGTTCAGGTTCTACTCCGACGGCGGGGTACACAATCACGGCTGGTTCATCGACGACGTCTCGGTCGCCCCACAGGCGCAGGGGTACGTTGGCGCAGGTGACGTCTTCCCGAAGGCGGGCGCGCCGGGCGACACCTTCACCTACCGCATCACATACGCCAGCCCGAACGGCTATGTGCCGACAGGCGCAATCGTGTACATCGACGGGATCCCGCACGATATGACGGGCGCGTTTGGCAGCATCTCCACAGGCAGGGTTTTCGAGCACAGGGCGGCGCTTGGCGAGGGCGCGCACACGTTCAGGTTCGCCGTGGCAATAGGCCCAGATACGCTGCGCTTCCCCGAAAGCGGAGCGCTCTGGGGACCGGTCGTGGCGGAGCCTACCTACGACTTCGACCTCGGAACGTCCGACGGCGGGTTCACAACGCAATCCTTCAGCTACTACCAGGACTGGCAGTGGGGCGCACCCAGCTTCGGACCACCGGGCGTCCCCTACGGCACAAGCTGCTGGGGCACGCAGCTTGCATCAACCTACCACGATAGCTCCCAGTCGCGGCTTATGTCGCCAACCTTCGAGATACCCGACGACGCGTACCTCGTGATCTGGCACTGGTACCGCGCCCAACCAAGCGACATCCCCAGGAAGCACGACGGCGGCAACGTGAAGCTTTCGGTGGGGGGCAGCCAGCCGTTCGTGATCTTCCCGCAGGGCGGCTACGACGGTCACGCCTCGATGTACAACCAGTTCGTCAGGCGGCAGCCGATATTCGGCGACACGCTCGAGGCGCGCTGGCAGGAGGAGTCGTTCGACCTCACGCCCTGGGCGGGGCAGTCGGCGCAGGTCATCTTCGACTTCGGAAGCTCGTCGAGAAACACCGAGGCAGGGTGGTACATAAACCGCGTTATGATCATCTCGGCAGTTGCTGCCGAAGCGCGGCAAAAGCCACCCGTCCCGGAGAGGATCAGGATATCCGCCGCGCCAAACCCGTTCAACGACAGGTGCGCCATCGCCGTCGAGCTGCCCGATGGATGCACCGAGGCACAGCTTAAGATATTCGACATCCGCGGCAGGTGCGTCGCCGCCTTCCACCTCTCGACCGGAAGGAACGAGGTGGTCTGGGATGCGTCGTCGGCGCCAAGCGGCATCTACTGCGCGAAGGTGCTGAACCAAACGAAAAGGCTCCTTCACGTGAAGTAGGCGCCCAAAGCTGCAGCACTTCTCCCGCGAATCCGCTTGCAGGCGCAGAGGCGCAGTCTATCTTTCCATTTGCACAATATGGCGGAAAGGCTCGAGGAAATAGTCGGCACCGTAAACAAGGTCATCTACTACAATGAGGGCACCCAGTACGCCGTCGTCCAGCTTCTCCCCGATGGCGAGCTTTTGCCGGTTGTAGCCGTCGGCACTATGCCGAAGCCAGTGGAGGGGCAAAAGCTGCGCCTGGTGGGCAGATGGGTGGAGCACAAAAAGTACGGGCGACAGTTCCAGATAGAAGACTTCAGAATAGATATGCCCTCCGACAAAGGCGCGCTGCTTAAGTACCTTTCGTCGGACCTCATAAAGGGCATAGGTCGCGTTTACGCGGGCCGCATAGTTGAGAGGTTTGGCGCCGACGCGATAAACGTCATCCTGCATCAGCCGCATAGGCTGCTTGAGGTGGAGGGGATAGGCGAGAAGCGCGCCAAAGCTATATCGGATGCTGTTCGCAAGGCGTACACCGAAAAGCTTGCCCTTCAGAAGCTTGCGACGTTTCTTGTGCAGCACGGCTTCGGCGTCGGCACTGCGAAGCGCATCTGGCGCAAGTACGGCGACAGCGCCCTCGACGTGGTAAAGCAAAACCCATACCTGCTTGCGGAGGAGGTTTACGGCATAGGCTTCCTCACCGCCGACAGGCTCGCCGAGAGGCTCGGGATATCCCGCGACGACCCGCGCAGGATATCGGCCGGAATCGCCTACGTCCTCAACCGCGCCACCGAAGACGGGCACTGCTTCCTGCCCCAAGATGAGCTCGTCGAGCGGGCATCGTCTGTGCTTGCCGTCGAAAAGGGGGTCGTCCTGGAGGCTTTGGAGAGGGCTTCGGCGGAGGAAAAGCTCATAAACGACGACGGCAGAATCTACCTGCCCCGACTCTACGCGGCGGAGGAGAGCGCTTCGGACTTTCTCGCAAAGCTCTGCGCCCTCCCTCCCGCAAGGTCGGTTTCGGTCGTTGAGGCGGAATCCCTTTGCAACGAGGCGCAGCGCGAACTCGGGATACACTACACCGCGGAGCAGCGCAAGGCTGTGGTCCACGCGATTTCGGGCAAGGTAACGGTCATAACCGGCGGTCCGGGGACCGGCAAGACAACGGTGGTGCGAGCACTGCTTTTTGCAGCAAAGAAACTTGGCTGGCGCACAGAACTTGCCGCTCCCACGGGAAGAGCCGCAAAAAGACTTGCGGAAACAACGGGCGCACAGGCGAAAACCATACACAGACTCCTTAAGTTCAAACCCGAGCTCGGGCGGTTCGAGCTCTCAGACGAAAACCCGCTCCAGACGGACCTGCTCATCCTCGACGAGGTCTCGATGATCGACGTGGAGCTTTTCAGGGATCTGCTTTTCGCGCTTCCGCCGACATCGAGGCTTGTTCTGGTGGGCGACGCAAACCAGCTGCCGTCCGTTGGTCCGGGGGCTGTGCTGAGGGATGTCATCGCCTCGGGGTGCGTGCCCACGGTGGAACTCACAAGGATCATGCGCCAGGACGAGCAAGGTCTCATCGTGCAAAACGCCCACCGCGTCCTGCACGGAAAGATGCCTGTGATCCGCAACGCAGAGGGCGACGACTTCTTCCTCCTCCGCAGAACCGCCCCCGAGGAAGCACAAAAAGCCGTGGTCGACCTCGTGTGCAGAAGGATTCCGAGAAGGTACGATTACGATCCCGTCGAGGACATCCAGGTGATAACGCCGATGCACAAGGGGCGATGCGGCGTCAAAGAGCTTAACGCGCTTTTGCGCCTCCACCTCAACCCAAACGCGCATAAGGTCGAAGGCTTTCCCTTCGCCCCCGGCGACAAGGTCATGCAGACCCAGAACAACTACGACCTCGGCGTCTTCAACGGCGATATTGGCGTCGTCGTCTCCGTCGACGCCGAGAGGGGTGAGGCAAGCGTGAGATTCGACGAAAGAACGGTGACCTACGAAAGCTCCTACCTGCCCCAGCTGCAGCTCGCGTACGCCATAACGGTCCACAAGTCGCAGGGGAGCGAATATCCGGCGGTGGTCATGCCGCTCCTTACGGAACACTACATAATGCTTGCCCGAAACCTGCTCTACACGGGGATAACGCGCGCGATGGAGCTTTTGGTGATAGTTGGCAGCGAGAAGGCACTCGGCATCGCCATAAGGAACAACAAGCCGACAAGAAGGTACACCGCCCTCGCCGAAAGACTCAGGGACAAGCTGCGCTTCTACTCGACGGGAGGTTAGGATGCCGGATACGCCGACGGAAAGCTATCTTTCCGGTCTTGGCGAGGATGAGCTTTCGCTTTTGCGCGAGTGCAGGCTTTGTCCGCGTCGGTGTGGTGTAAACCGCTTAAAACAGCGGGGCGCATGCAACGCAGACGCAGTGGTCGAGGTCTCAAGCGTCAACCTCCACTTCGGCGAAGAACCGCCGATATCGGGCTTCCAGGGCTCGGGAACGATATTCCTCACACACTGCAACCTAAGGTGCGTGTACTGCCAGAACTACCCCATAAGCCAACTCGGCGTTGGCAACAGGTATTCGATTTCGGAGCTTTCGTCGGCTATGCTTTCGCTTCAGCGCCAGGGCGCGCACAACATAAACTTCGTGACCCCATCTCACTACGTCGTCCAGATAAGGCGGGCGATAATAATGGCGCGCGAGAGAGGTCTTAGCGTGCCCATAGTATACAACACAAGCGGCTACGACAGCCCCGAGGCTTTGGATATGCTCGAGGGCCTGGTGGAGATCTACATGCCTGATCTGCGCTACGCGGACGGGGATGCGGCGCGCCTTTACTCCGGAGCTGCCGACTACCCGCAGGTGGCACGCCGAGCCGTAAAGATAATGCACCAGCAGGTGGGCGACCTCGTCTTAGACGAACACGGCGTGGCGAAAAGAGGGCTTCTTATAAGGCTCCTTGTGCTGCCTGAAAACATCTCCGGCACCATAGATACGCTGCGCTGGATAGCCGAAAACCTGGGAACGAACACCTACATAAGCGTTATGAGCCAATACTTTCCCGCCCACCGCGCGCGGCAGTACCCACCGCTTAGCAGACGCATAACGCCTGCGGAGTACGAAGCCGTGCTGCGAGTCGTCGACGAGCTCGGATTCAAGCGAGGATACATCCAGCCGATGCCGATATAACATGGTCGCTGCGCCCAAAAAGGTCCTTGTGGTCCGCACCGACAGGCTCGGGGACGTCGTCCTGACCCTGCCCGTGGCGCAGGCGCTGAAAGAGCATCTGCCAGGGGCGGAAATAGGCTTTTTGGCGAGAGACTACACGCTGCCTGTCCTGGAGATGTCCCCTGCGGTGGACATCCCCCTCTCCATCGAAGCGGAATCGGCTGCGGAGAGGATAAAGGAGTTCGACGCGGCGATCCTCGCCCACCCCACCCCCAAAGACGCCCTCGCCCTCCGGAGAGCCAAAATCCCCATAAGGATAGGCACGAAGTACAGGGCGTATTCGTTCCTCTTCACCCACAGGGTTGCGGAGCACAGAAAGCCCTGCCTGCACCACGAGATAACGTACAACCTCCACCTGCTCCGCCCCTTGGGGATAGACGTTGAGTGGCTCGTTCCGGTTTTGGTTCCGCCCGCCGATGCTTGCGAGCAAGCCTTTGCCGTAGCGCGCAGATATGGTCTTGCGGAGGGCGAGTTTGTGGCGGTTCACCCCGGCAGCGGCGGGTCATCGCTTTCGTGGAGCGCGGACAAGTTCAGGGCGTTTGTGGGTGCGCTTTTTCGCCGCGGCATCCCCTGCGCCGTAACGGCGGGTCCCGGCGAGGAGGCTCTCGCCGAGTATGTCTCCGCCGGACGCGCCCCAATAATCGAAGGGCTGGGGCTCAAGGTCCTCGCCGCATTCTACAAACTTTCGGCTGCCGTCGTTGCGCCCAACACAGGAACTCTGCACCTCGCCGACGCCGTGGGGACGAAGGCGTTCGGCATCTACCCCGTCCTGAGGACGATGTCGCCGGCACGATGGCACCCCGCCCGAAACCCAGGAGGCGCCATTGTCCCCAATGTGCCAAGGTGCAAACGCTGCTCGCCCAAATGCCCACACTTCCCCTGCGTCGACCTCATCGACCCCGGGGACGTGGCTGAGAGGGTCGCCGAAGCAATCGGATTGTAAACCCCCTACAGGACCCGCAAAAGAAGCGTTGCGATGACCATGTAGATCAGGAGCCCACAGACGTCGTTGAAGGTTGTGATGAACGGTCCTGTGGCGAACGCGGGGTCGGCGCCAAGCTTTGAGAGGACGACGGGCAGCGAGCTTCCAACGGTTGCCGACACGGTCATGGCTACGACTATCGCGACCGCAGCGACGATGCCAACCTTAACCTCGCCCCAGGCAGCGCCTATGGCAAGAAGGAAAGCGCCCGTGATGATCCCCAAAAGCATGCCGGCTATGATCTCCTTTGCAACCGCCCTCCCGTGGTGGGAGTGTCCCCATCGGGAGAGCGCGATCCGCCGTATCATCACCGCCGCCGACTGCATGCCAACGTTGCCCCCAAGCGCCATTATGAGAGGGATAAAGCTTGCCAAAAGCACCACCTGGCGTATCGTCGCCGAAAAGTGTTTAAGGACCATCCCCGAAACAAGCTCGCCCCCAAACGCCACCAAAAGCCACGGTATCCTGTGCTTTATGTTGTGTACGCCGACGTCCTCCTCCTCAAGCTCGATGCCGACCATTTTGTAGAGGTCTTCGCTCGCCTCCTCGTCGACCACGTCGAGGACGTCGTCGATGGTGATGCGCCCCAAAAGCCTCCCCTCCTCGTCCACAACGGGGGCGCTGACTATGTCCCTGCGCCTGAACTGATCAGCCACCCACTCCCTGTCGGCGTCAACGGGCACAACGACCTCCACGGGGTCAGCGATGTCTGCCATGCGGGCGACCGGCGAAGAGACCAAAAGCCTCTGGATCGGCACAGTGCCCAGAAGACGCCCGTCCTCGTCGACGATGAAGATCTGGAAGATCTCCTCGATGTCCTTTCCGAAGCGGACGAGGTCGGCGATCGCCTGAGCCACGGTGTAGGATGCGGGCAGCTTCTCGACCTCGTGCGCCATAAGGGCGCCTGCGGTCTCATCGGGATGGGCGAAAAGCTCTCGAACCTCGTCCGCCTTCTCGTCGGAGACGAGCGCCAAAACGTCGTCCACAAGCTCCTCGTCGAGCTCGCCGAGGAGGTCGACGGCATCATCGGATGGGAGCTCCTCCACGAACTTCGCCAAAAGCTCCAGCGGCATCTGCATAACGACCTTCGACCGCAGCTCGGGGTATATCGACATAAGTGTGTCGGCGGCATCTGCGACGTCCATAGCCTTAAGCAGCGCAGCGGCACAGGAGGGGTCGTCGAGCTTGTCGATAAGCTCGGCTACTTCATCCGGGGAACGCCCCGCAAGGAAACTCGAAAGCGCCCTGAAATCGCCGTCCTCCACAAGCTGGCGTGCCCTCTCGACGAGTGCGTCTATGTCGTCCCTCACCTCGGACATCGAGGCTCACCTCTCGCCAACAAGCCACAAAAGCTTCGCCTTCTGGGCGTGGAAGTTCGTCAGGGCGGTTATTCTCTGCAGCTGAGCCTGCTCGAGGGCGAGCTCAGCGTCGAGGAGCTCGAGCAATGTCGCGCTGCCAAGCTCGTACCTCTCGCGGGTTGTCCGCAGGGTCAAAAGCGCGTCGTCGACCTGAGCCACAGAAAGCCTGTAAGCCTCAAGCGCCTCGACCATGCTGCGATACGCCTCCCTGGCCGCCTGCTGCGCCGAAACCTCCGCCTTATAAGCCGAAGTTCTAGCTAAGTCGAGGGCTGCGTTGGCGCCCTCGATGCCACCAACCCTCTCCGTTCCGGCAAAAAGCGTCCACGAAAGCGTGATGCCGTAGCTGAACGACGCCTCGTCGGCGAGGGTTTTGAGGTCTGGAGGGGTCTCGCCGCCGCTCCAGCTCCAGCTTGCCGAAAGCGAAAGCCTGGGGAGATACGAAAGCCAAGCCGACAGGCGCTCAAGCTTTGCCGACGATAGCTCGAGCTTCGCCTGGGCGATCGATCTGTTCGACCCGAGCCTCGAGAGGAAGGAGTCGATCGGCGGCACATCCTGCGGGGGAGGCAGAGTGGTGTCGACCTCGAACGAGGTATCGAGCGGGAACGCCAAAAGCACGCACAAAGCCTCGCGGGCGCGCTCAACGGCGTTTTCTGCCTGAAGCTTCGAAAGCCTTTTTTGCGCCACCTGAACCCGCATCTTCGAGGCATCAACCTCGGACGCAGAGCCGAGGGAGAGCTTTTGCTGCACGATGCGCTGTTCGTCGAGCGCCCTCTCCAACGCCTGCTTGGCGACGGAAAGCTCCATCACGCAGCGGACAAGGTCGAGGTATGCGGCGACCACCTCCGCCCGGACCCTCGCAACGGCATCGTCGTAAGCGAGACGAGCCCTCTGGTGCGCCATCCGCGCCTGCAGAAGAAAGATAAGATCTCGCCCGCCCGAAAAAAGCGGAAACGACCCCGAAAGACCCAGCGAGTAGCGATCCTTGGAGAAGTACATCTCGTCGTTTCGGAAGGAGATCACCTGCCTGTCGAACCTATACCACGACGCGGAGGTTGAGATCGATGGTAGGAACGGCGAGTACGCCGCGACGCAGGCTGCCCACGCGGACCGGAGTTCCGCCTCTGCCTCTGCCACGTCTGGGCTCTGGGCGAGGGCTATGCTTTCTGCGGCGGCGAGCGTGAGAATCGACGGCGAAGGCGACTGCACCGCCTCGCCCCAAGCCAAAGCCAACGCGACAAAAACTTTTGTCCAAAGAAGCCTCATCGCCCTCGCAACACGTGCCTTTTCTCATCGACGCGGTCATAACCGAAGAGTCTGCGCGCAAAGCGCCTGCGAACCCCCTCCACCCTCATCTTAACGCGCTTGCCCCCTTACCCGACCGGAGCGACGAAAGCGTCTACGCCCCGCCAAAACCCTGACCCTGTCGCCATCGCGAAGCTGACGAAGAACACGAAACGGACCCGTCACCACCCTATCGCCAAGACCAAGACCATCAACGACCTCGATGTACTTGTCGTCGGATATCCCCGTCTTTATCCTGACCTTGCGCGCGACGCCGCCCTCGACGACGAAGACGCCTTCGCCCTCGCCCAACGAATCGCGATACGCCACAACACAAGACAGCGGAACG
This sequence comes from uncultured bacterium, assembly GCA_965552135.1. Lineage (GTDB taxonomy): Bacteria > UBP14 > UBA6098 > B30-G16 > B30-G16 > CBEVQY01. The sequence goes on from CBEVQY010000019.1 coordinate 39,621, forward strand.
GCGAGAACGGAGTCCTTTTGCGCCGTCGTTATCGTCGCCGTGACGGACATGCCCGGACGTATCTTGGGCGAGGGGTTTTGGATGGCTATTTTGACCTCGAAGCTTGCCCTCGTCTCCTCGCCGCCAACGGAGCGCACCTTCGCCTGGTGCGACACCTGAACGACGCGCCCCAGAAACGATGTGTCCGGCAGGGCATCGAGCTCCACCAAAGCCTGCTGTCCGGGCTCGACGTCAACGATATCGGCTTCGTCGACGTCGACTTCGGCGAGAAGGTCGGAAAGCTGCGCGATGGTCATTATGATGCTTCCGGGGTTGTTCATCGTTCCAACGACGACGAACTCGCCCTGGTTCGCCTTTATCGACGTGACCACGCCGTCGATGGGCGCCGTTATGACGGTTTTGGCGAGGTTATCGCGTGCTTCCTCGAGGGCGGCGCGTGCAGCCTCGACGCCGTTTCGCGCCGCCGCAAGCTGCGCCTCAAGAACCTTCACCTCCGTCTGCGCCTCTAAAAGCTGATCGTCGGATACGGCGCCCGATTCGTGCAGCTTCCGGAGCTTGCGGAGGTTCTCCTGGGCGCGCCTCAGGTTCGCCTCAGCCTGCCTGACCTGAGACTGCGCGGAGTGAAAGTTCGCCTCAGCCTGCCTCAGGGCAGCCAAAAGCCTGTCCTGTGCCAAAACCACAAGCGTGTCGCCAACCTCAACGGTGTCGCCCTCGACCACGAAAAGACTCTCGATCTTCTCTGTCACCTGCGCGGATATATCTACATCGCTTTTGGGCTCGACCCTGCCGAAGGCGATAACGGTGGACTTTATCGTCCTGGGCTTCACAAGCGCCGTCTCGACGGGCTTTGCACCCCCCTTAACCCCCCTAAGCAGAAAGACGACGCCCAAAACGATCACCACCAGAAGCGCCGCGCCTATCCCTATTACGACCGCCCTCTTCATAGCACCCCACAGCTGAAAAGTTCAACAAAGACCCAAAAATCCCCATGCGCAAGAACTTTCTTCGTAGAAAGGGGGAAGCGACCCTGCGGGCAAAAACCGGGGGCAACTTCGCGCGGCGGACGACGACGGAGACGACGGAAGGCTACCGCGACTTTTTGCGCTGCACCTCCGCCGAAAGCAGGGCCTTGAGGCGCTCCTTCACAGCCTCGTAGGAGGGCGGAGCCGAAAAGCTTGCGTGGGTGATTATGTTTTCACCCACCTCCTCCTGAAGGTAAAACCTCCTTGAGCCCACCACCTTCGCCTCGAGCCATATCTCGCGCAGCTTCTTCCCGCCCGAAAAGAGCCAAAAGCGGTATATCTCGCCCTCTTCGGGTCTTTTGCCGGGACGCTGGAAGGCAAGTATCACCCAGCCCTCGTGCTTGAACTCGTCTATTGGATCATACGGCACCGAAACCGTCACGTACTTTCCCCTGTAAAGCTTTCCGCCGCAGCCGGCGGAGAACATAGCCGCCAAAAGAAGCGTCAGAGCGCAAACCCCAAAAAGCCGCACCATAAAGCGACCTCCGATCTCGCTAAACCTCATCGACTATGCCCACTATCCCCGCATCCGCGGGGATCTCCCTGCCGGGGATGATAAGCGTAGCCTCTCGAGCAGAAACCCACACCACGATCTGCCCCTCCTGAGCGCCGACTCCGTCTGCAGCGATTATCTTGCGCCCCACGGGGCGAAGCCCCTCGTCCAAAGGCTGAAGAACGTAAAGCTTGACACCCAAAAGCTTGGGATCACAAGCCGTGCAGTAAACCTTGCCCTCTACCCTGCCAAGCCTCATAAAACCCTACTTTATCGTAATGGCGACGTTAAAGAATATATAATTCCCAAGCAGGTAGAAAGCGATTATCGCCAGAGCATCCCACCCAAGATATAAAAAGCTCTTCCGCGAGCGATATATCACCCCCATAATCGCAATAGTCGTAAGGATTATAGCGAAGGAGGCGGTGACCATATGATACGGCTGAGCCAGGGTGAAGATGCTTTTCCCTCCAGAGAGGACCTCCATTATAGGGATTATGACGATGTTGTAGGCATTGCTTCCGAAGAGGTTTGCGATAGCCATGTTCACGGCGCCTATGCGGTATGCGCTTATCGACACAACAAGCTCGGGGAGCGAGGTTACGAAGGCGACGATGATCGTGCCGACGAAGCTTTCGCCAAGGATGAAGTGGAAGGAGCCCCAAACGAACTCCCTTTTTGCGAGCACGCGTGCGAAGCCTATAAGGAGTATCCCGAGGGCGATAACGATGAGTGCGGCGACGCAAAACCTAAGGATCGTTTTCCGCACGGCTCGCGGCGACGGTCGACGAAAGAACTCCTCGTCGGAGACGGTCGTCTGCTCGGAGCGATACGTTATCATAGTCCCCGTCACCCAGGCTGCCGCGATGAGAGCGCTGAATATCCACCCCCAAACGTTCGCAAGCGATTCGGACACGCTTTCAAACTGGGTTGTTGCGAAGATTCCCGCTGCGGCAAGAGCCATAAGGAATATCCCCAACGCCGCCGGCAGAATTTGCGTCGCGCTGACGGTGAGCAGAACCGGTCCCGGTCCCTGAAGGAAATCGAGAATCGCTATTATGAACATGTTGAACATGTTGCTCCCGAAGACGTTTCCGATGGCGATGTTGTCGGCTCCCGTGAGGACAGCCGTAACGGAGGAGACGATCTCGGGAACGGATGTTATCGTGGCCAGAAGGATTATTCCGATCCACGAGCTCGAAAGACCCGTAAGCTCGGCGATTCTGTCTCCCAGCCGCGAGAGCCACGACCCCGCAAGAACAACCAGAAAGGCAACCACAGCCGTGCCACCGAAGAGCACGACGTTGCTGCATTCCTCCAGAAGTTGAAAAAGCCCAAACATCGTAACCGCCAAACTGCCCCGTTCAAAAATTACGCCGCCGAAGGGTAAAGTCAACTTTTTTGTCGAAAGTCTTAGGTATTGATTTTTGGCTTTCGTACAGTTATTTACAACAAAAATAGAGCCCAAATTGGAGGGGGAGGATGTTCTGGAGAAAGGGTGCAACGATTTGGCTTTTCATACTTGCAGCAAGCTTGCCCGCGTTTGGTCTGGGTGATGTCACCGCCTTTTTCGCATCGGACGACAAGGCTCTACGCGGAAGGAGCGACGAACTCGACTACGTCCTTGATCTGCGCTGGCTCGACGTCCAGCCGCTTTACTGGCAGATGATCGAGGCTTCTGATCCCGCCTCACGCATCGAAGCCGCAAGGGAGGCGATAGAGATCCTGCGCGACTACGAAAAGCAGATCACAGACGTTGCCGTCTCAAGCGGCGCCCTGGACGAGGACGAGGCGACGGAAAGACGCCGAAGGGTTTTGGCGCTTCTTGATTCGCTTGGCGCCCTCTCCGACGACGAGCTTCTGGCTCTTCTGCCGAACCCCTCCGCCGGACCCAAGCGCACAAACGTCGACCCCAGGGAGCGCTTCAGACGCGAAGCCATGCAGAAAAAACAAAAGTTTCCACCGCGGCGAAAGCCAGTCGAAAGGTCGTCGATTGTGGAGCCCACCTCGTTTGGGAGCTTCGCCGGCCGCAGGATCATAAAGCGGGACAACGACGTCTCCGGGGCGCCAGTGGGCTACGAGATCCCAAGGTGTTGGTATGAGCTTCCCGAGGGCGTTCGCCCACCGCTTCGAATAGTGGTAGAACGCGACACAACCATAAGGGACTTCGCAGCCGGCGAACCCCTGCCACTATCGGAAGGACTCGCAAGAACCGAAGAGGAAATGGCGTGGACCTTCTGGTGGGAGTCGTTCGAAGGGAGCACGTTCCCGCCGCCAGGCTGGTCACGCTCGGGTCTGCACTCTTCACCCTACACGTGGCACAGAAACAGCACATACCACTGCTCGGGATCCTACTCCGCCGCCGTCTACTGGCAAGACACCGACTGGCAGGACGAATACCTCTTCACGCCCAACATAAACATATCCACCTGCTACAACATCCACCTCAGGTTCTACCTCACGATGAACCAGACGGACTGGGCAAACGGCTGGTACAACTGGCTCTTCCTCTACTACTCCGTCGACGGCGGAACATATTATTTCTACACATATTACGACGAAAACGCCTCCTGCTCATATAAAAACTTAGATCTCACCTCGCTCCTCGACAGGCACACGCAGGTCTCCTTCTGCTTCAACTACTACGGCTACGACGGGTTCAACCTGGCGATCGACTACGTCAACCTTTACGGCGAGACCGACGGCTACGCCAACTCGACGGACTCGACGAACTGGGGCGGTGGGAATATGTATATATCGGGCAAGAAGACGATTTTCGGCAAGTTTTACAATATAAACAAGTTCACCGTTGCCAGCGGCGCCAACCTTATTGTGAAGGCGTACAATCCGTCTTTTCCGAACAGCGGGCTTGTGAGCATATACGCCGAGACGATCTTCGTTTACGGGACGATAGACGCCGACGAGGCTGGCTATCCCGGTGGACGCGGCGGCGACGGCGGCGACTGGAGCTACTCCGAGGGCGGTGGCGGCGGCTACGGCGGGGGAGGTCCTGGCGCAGGCGGAACGGGCGGAAACGGCGCCAATGGTACATCCGGAAGCTGCAGCGACTGGGGCGAAACCGACTACACCTTCTCCGGCGGCGGTGGCGGTGGAGGTGGCGGAGGAGGCTCATATGGTTGTAACTACGCTGCCTCAGGCGGTTACGGCGGCACTGGCGGCTGCGCCGAAAGCGAAGACTGCGGCGCCTATCAGGCTGGCGGCGCGGGCGGCACACCGGGCGGAGGAGGCGGCTCGTACGGAAGCAGCTACGGCTTCAATGTCTACCGCGGCTCCGGCGGTGGCGGCGGTGGCGGGGGCGGCGGAGGAGGATACTACGACTACTCTGCCCCCGGCGGACCTGCCGGCGCTGGCGGTGGAGCCATAATCCTTAAGGCTATCAGGCTCTACAGCGTGGGGACGCTCACCGCCGACGGCGGCGACGGAGGCGACGGAGGATATGGTTCTGACGCATACCTCGATACCAACAGCCCCTTCGCCGACGACGCCTACTACGGCGGCGGTGGCGGAGGTGGCGGAGGAGGCGGCGGCTCCGGCGGAGGGATACTTGTGATGGCAGAAAACCTTTACATAGGTGGGCTCATAACCGCCCGCGGCGGCTGGGGAGGCACAGGTGGCTCAGGCGGCGCAGGCGATTGCTCATTCGGATGGGGCAGCTGCACATCCTGCGGTGCTGGAAGCGACGGTGCATCCGGCGGAAGAGGGGGCGGAGGAAGGATCAAGATATACTACGGTCGGCAGACCACCAACAACGCCGCGATCCTCCGGACGGGGAACTGCAACGGAACTTACGTCTACAGGCAGCTTCCCGCCACGACGATCGCCACGAACCCGTCCGGGAGGCGTGTGGTCGTCGATGGCGTGACGTACACCGCGCCTGTGACGTTCTACTGGCTCCCTGGAACCCGGCACACCATATCCGCGCCGTCGCCGCAGTACGTTGGCATGAGGCGATACGTCTGGTACAGCTGGTCCGACGGCGGCGCGCAAACCCACGAAATCACAGCGCCAACAAGCGCTACGACCATAACGGCAAACTTCAACTGCGAATATCACCTCGTCTTCGAGGTCCACACGACGACCTCCGGCACCGACCTCTCCTCGACGAACCACGCCACCCTCACCCTCGACGGAACGCCTCACTCCCTCTGGGACGGTCATCCCTACGACGTCTGGGTCGCGTGCGGAAGCTCGCACAGCTACTCCTTCTCCTCAACTTCCTCGGGCAGTGGCAGCACCCACAGATGGTACTGCGCCTCGCCACCCTCGGGCATAATCTCGTCTCCCGATACGATAAGGGCGTACTACGCCGAGCAGTGGTGGCTCGACGTAGACGAGAACGGTCACTCAGCGCCCTGCCCGGGCGTTGAGGGCTGGTACAACCACGGCACCACGGTTTGCGCCTGCGTTGAGGATTCGATCGTCGTTGAGGGCGGCACAAGGTACGTCTTCGACCACTGGAGCGGCGACGCAAGCGGAACGCGGGCAAGCTGCTCCAACAGCATAACGATGACGGCGGCGCGGGTGGCGGTCGCCAACTGGTCGGAGCAATATCGCGTTGCCTTCTGCGCCGTCACGGAGCTTGGGGCGCCGCTTTCGTCGTCTAATTATGCGACCGTCACCGTCGACGGAACGCCGCAGCACGTATGGGACGGAAACTGCTTTGCGTTCTGGGCGTCGGCTGGATCAACCCACCCATACTCCTTCAGCTACACATCCTCCGCAAGCGACGGTGTTCACCGCTGGTTCTGCGCAACGCCGCCCGCGGGAACGATATCCGGCGCCGACTCCGTCGTCGCATACTACAGGGAGCAGTGGTGGTTCGAGGTCGACGAGAACGGTCATTCGTCGCCCTGCGTTGGCAGCGAGGGCTGGTACGACGTCGGCTCCACGGCGCATGCGTGCGTTGCGGAAAGCATCGTCTACAGCGGCGAAACGAGGTACGTCTTCGACCACTGGAGCGGCGACGTGAGCGGAACGTGTGCCTCGTCATCCTCGGGGCGCGTGATGGACGGAACATACACCGGCGTCGCCAACTGGCGCACCCAACACAGGCTAACGCTCACCTACTCCGGCACTCCCGTGGCGCCGGAGCTTGCTGGCGCAGGATGGTACGACGAGGGGACGGTCGCCTCGATATCGGCAGAGGACCCCGTTTGGGACGACGGCATCCGCTACGACTTCGACCACTGGTCGGGCGCGCCGGTAGCCGACTCGACGTCGCCGGCAACAACGATCGTTATGGATGAGCCGCACACGGCGGAGGCGATCTACACCCTCGCGGGCGCACAGATGATAGTCGAGGCGGCGGGTGGTCCCGATTCGGTCAGAGTGGACGGCATCTGGCGCGCATCGCCGTGCACGATGCTCGTTGCGCTCGGAAGCTCGCACGAGATATTCGTCGACTCGATCGTGTCGTTCGCCCCCGGCAGCCGCTACAGGTTCACCGGTTGGAGCGACGGCGCGACATCGACGCTCAGGAACGTTACCGTCAACTCGGGGACGACGTTTACGGCGAACTTCGTCACGGAGTACTACATCGCCGTTGACGCTGGCGGGCACGGCACGGCCACGGGCGAGGGCTGGTACGAGGCGGGGAGCGAGGCTACCATCTCCGCAGACTCCGTCGCCGACGCGACCCCTCGCGACCGCTACCGCTTCGACGGCTGGGTGGGCGACGCGTACACAGGCGCCGAAAACCCTGCAACCTTCACCGTAACCGGACCAGCCACCGAAACGGCGCAGTGGGCGCATCAGTACCGCTTCCAGGTCTTCTGCGACTACGACGACCCCGTGCCGCCGGCGGGCATCCACTGGTTCGACGAGGGCAGCACCCAAAGCGGGTATGTGACCTCGCCCGACACGATCGCACACAAGACCTGCGTTGGCTACATAGGCACGGGCGCGCTGCCAAGCGGCGGCGGAACGTCGTTCTCGTACACTGTCACCGACTCGGCGTCGGTGCAGTGGCTCTGGGTCGACCAGCTCAAGCTGATCGTCCACAGCCCCATAGCGCCCGACGAAACCCTCTACTACGACAACGGCTCTGCGGTGACATACTCCGTCGAGTGCACGGTCTACACCTCGCCGGATGAGCGCTATATCAGCGACGGCTGGACGGGCACAGGCTCCGCCCCCGCCGAAGGCGATTCGTGCGCCGTCGCCTTCACCATAACGGAGGACTCCGAGATCTGGTGGAACTACCGCCGCCAGGTGACCTTTACGGTGAGCAATCCCGACGGCTACGACGACCCACAGCCCCCCGTGGGAACCCACTGGTACGACGACGGAACCTACGTCGTCGCCTGGGTGACGTCGCCGGATGATAGCGCGTACGTCATCGGCTGGAGCGGCACGGGATCCCTTTCGGACGGATACGGCGACTCAGCCGCGTTCATCATAACGGAGCCGTCGTCGATCACGTGGAACTGGACCGTCGTATCGCCGGGTGAGACGGTTTACGTGCTTATGGTCTTTTCGCCCTACGGCAGCCCCGTGCCCTCCGGCGTGAGCTACTTCCCCGCAGGGACGGAGATAACCTGCTACGTTGAGGATTCGGTTTGGGTCTCCGGCGAGTGGCGCTACTGCAGCGGCTGGCTCGGCGGAGGCTCCGTGCCCGACTCGGGCGACTCGAACATCCTGACATTCACCATAAACGAGGACTCGTGGATCGTCTGGCAGTGGACGGGTCCGGTGATGTATCCTCTGACGGTGCACAACCCCGGCGGCTACGACGATCCCAACCCGCCCGAGGGAACCCACTACTACTCCGAGGGCACGGAGGTGACCGCCTCGGTCACATCCCCCGACGGCTGGTACTTCTGCACGGGCTGGAGCGGCACGGGATCAGTGCCCGACTCCGGCTACGGGACGTCCGTCACGTTCACGATGACCGAGCCCTCGGAGATCACCTGGCACTGGGAGTACTGGACAGGTCCCGTTTGCACGCTCTGGGTCTATTCGCCCTACGGCTCCCCCACACCGTGCGGCATGACGATTTACCCGCACGGGACGGTGATCACGGCAAGCGTTGAGGAGTCGGTGTACGTTGACGGCGAGTGGCACCACTGCACCGGCTGGATCGGGACGGGTTCGGTTCTCCCCTCGGGCAGCGCAAACACAACGACGTTCACCATAACCGAGAACTCCACCCTGACGTGGGTTTGGGACGGCATTTTGCGCTGGAGCCTCGAGATCGCAAGCGACTTCGACGCACCGGTTCCGCCCGTGGGCGTCCACTGGTACGAGGACGGCGCGCTCGTTTCGGGATACGTTACATCCCCGGACGACACGATGGTCTGCACGGGCTTTGTCGGCACAGGCTCGGCGCCGGAGTTCGGCTTCGGGACGTCGTTCGAGTTCGTTATCCACGAACACTCGTCGGTTGTGTGGCTCTGGGAGCGGATGGCGGACGTGGTTTCGCTTACCGTAAGCTCTCCGTACGGCAGCCCAACGCCGCCCGTGGGAACCACTTACTACACAGTTGGCACGCCGGTATTCGCCAGCGTGGATGACACCGTTTGGGAGGGCGACGTGCGCCACGTCTGCACCGGATGGCTCGGGACGGGTTCGGTGCCGCCCGCGGGAACCGAAAACTCGCTATCCTTCGTCATCGACACCAACTCCACCCTCGACTGGCAGTTTTTGACGCAATACCGCGTTCGGGTTAGCTATACAGGCTGTGGGGGCGCCACGCCATCCCAGAGCGGCGCGGGATGGTACGACTCCGCCTCGGTGGCGACTATATCGACGGATCCGGTTGTCGAAAGCGGCGGGACGCTTTTCGTCTTCAGCCACTGGAGCGGCATCTGCGGCGACGACTCCGTCCACCCGACGACGTCGTTCGAGGTTACGGCGCCGTGCTCCGCGGTGGCGATCTACAACGTCGGGGCGCGGATAACGCTCGTTAAAAACCCGCGGGAGGACTGGGGAGGTTTTGTCGTCGACGGCGACACCATAGCGCCCACCGACTCGACAACGCTTTTCTGGGCGCTGGGGTCGTTCCACACCATCGCCCCGACGAACCCCGACCAAAGCGGCGATACCGTAAGATACGAGTTTATTGGCTGGGACGACTCGCCCGAGACCACACGAACCTTCGGACCCGTCGCCGGAGATACGACGCTTGTGGCGAACTACACGCTCAGGTACGTCTATCGCGTTCTCAAGGAGCCTGCGGTCGATACGTTCGGCTACGTTTACATCGACACGCTCTTCTTCGAGGGTGGCGCGTCTGCGGCGGCTGAGGGCTGGTTCCCGCCCGAGGCGGTGGTGCGGGCACAGCTATCGTACACCGACGAATCCCCCGACGGCAACCTCGTCTTCACGCTGCGCGAATGGGACGACGGCTGGACAGACCCGATCAGATACGACACGCTCACAACGCCCATTGAGCGCACAGCCTACTACGACGGTCGCGTTCTGGTCAGGCTCGCGAAGGTTCCTTCGGAACACTACGGCTGGTTCCGCTTGGGCGACTCGCTGTACAGCGGGATGAGCATCGCCGTTGGTTGGGCGCCCTGGGGCGATTCGGTGGAGGTTGAGGCGAGCGCCTTCGACCTCGTGCCGGGATCAGACACCGCATACATCTTCGACCACTGGAGCGACGGCGGCGCAAGGTGCCACAACGCAATCTTCTACTCCACGGCAACGCTTATCGCCTACTACAACATGATGAGCGTTGACCTCACGCTTTGCATCGACCCCGACACGGTCAACTTCGACACGATGTCGGTAAGCGAGCTTAGGACGACGTCTTCCGAGGAGGCGCCCGTTGTGCGCAACTGCGGGAATATGGTCCTCGACTTCGGTCTGCGTGTCGTCGACCCGGGCGGCATCTGGACGCCATCCTACGCCCCCGGCGCGGATAAGTTCGTCCTGCGGGCGAGGTTCGAAGACCCCGGCACCGTGCCGACGGTCTTCTCGCCCATACGCGACCTTGTGAAGACCACGACGTCGTGGGCAACGGAGGAGGACTTCGGCACAAGGGGATACAACATCGCGCCCGACGAGGAAAACGTCCTGTGGCTGCAGTTTATCGCGCCAACAACATCGTCGGTGTACGAGACGAGAATGACGATGCTTCTGACGCTGGTCATAAGGGTCCATATGCCGTAGCCTGCGGCGGATGCGCGCTTGTCAGGCTGCGCGCACGCTTTATCCTTCGGGAGAGGGGGAAGAAGGTGAAACGAGTTGGGAGAACCGTGATCCGCGTTGTGTGTGCGCTTGCGTTTGCGCTGTGCGCCCTAAGTCTCTCCAACGCCTCCATCCTCGACAAGCTCAAGAAGGCGGTTATAATCACGGCGGAGCGCATCCGCGGCTGGGACCTCTCGCTGCACGAGGCGATGTGGTACAAAAAGCTCGCCGACGGGTCTGTGCAGTGCGAGCTTTGCCCGTTCAGATGCGTTCTTTCGGAGGGTCAGCGTGGCATATGCGGCGTTAGAGCCAACGTTGGTGGTAAGCTTCGGGCGCTCACATACGGAAAACCCGTAGCTATGCACGTCGACCCCATCGAGAAAAAGCCCCTCTTCCACTTCCTGCCGGGGACGAAGTCGTTTTCGATAGCCACTGTGGGCTGCAACCTGTCGTGCAACTTCTGCCAGAACTGGACGATATCGCAGGCGCTGCCGGAAGAGGGGGAGCATGCGAACGTCTCTCCAGAGGAGGTCGTCGCTCAGGCGCTGGCTACGGGATGCAAGTCCATCGCCTACACCTACTCCGAGCCGACCGTGTTCTACGAATACATGTACGACACCGGAAAGCTTGCCCACAAGGCAGGTCTTAAGAACGTTTGGGTGACGTGCGGTTACATAAACGAAAAGCCGCTGCGCAAGCTCTGCGAGGTGATAGACGCCGCCAACGTCGATCTGAAAGGACCTGAGAGCTTTTACAACGAGTACACCCGCTCGTCGCGCGAGCCCGTCCTAAGGACGCTTCGGATCCTTCGGGAGGAGGGCGTTTGGGTCGAGGTGACGAACCTCATAATCCCCGGCGCCAACGACGATCCCGACACGATCCGCGCCATGTGCCGCTGGCTTGTGGATTCGCTGGGGCCCGATGTTCCGCTTCACTTCTCGCGCTTTCACCCCAACTACAAGCTCACCGACCGCCCGCCGACGCCCGTGGAGACGTTGCACATGGCGCGCCAGATCGCCCTCGAGGAAGGGTTGCTTTACGTCTACATCGGCAACGTCCCCGGCGACGACGGCGAAGACACGTATTGCCCGCCCACGGGCGAAAAGGTCATCGACAGGCTGGGCTTTTGGATAATAAGCTACAAGCTTGGTCCCGACGGCACCTGCGCAAACGGATATAAAATATCCGGCGTTTGGCGCTGAGTCCCTCCCGTCCCCCGAGCTTTTGCCGCTGATGGGGGTTGAAACCCGCTGGGAAGATCAGTATTTTTAATGTGAGGGCAGGAGGTGTTGTATGCTTCGTTTTTTTGCGTTTGCGTTGTTGCTTTTCTCGATTGTTTTGGGGCAGTCTGACAGCGTTGTGTACTACAACATGGAGCTTGTTGGTGTTTGGACTACCCCGGACA
>CBEVQY010000020.1:0-50892 GCA_965552135.1 uncultured bacterium
AGGTCGTCCCAAAACGCATAGCGCGCGGCAGAGAAGCAGATGTTGTAGGTGCATATCGGCGCGTCCATCCTGAAGGTGTGGGTGACGAACCCCTCCGCCGTGTCAGCCACCACGAGGTTTCCGTTGGCGGCAACGCGAAGCCCAACGGGCGCAACGACCTCCACGGTGGCGGTCGCCTTGTCGGCGGGATGATCTATGCACGGAAACCAGCACCGCGCGTTCGAAGGCCAAGAAAGGGTGTAGATCACAGTGTCGCCGTAGCGGTTCGGCTCAACGTAATACCCGCCCTCGGGCTCGCCGTGATAGTACACCGTAAGGAAAAACGTATCGCCAGCAGGCGACGAAACAGGCAGACGGACAGCAAGCGTGCCGCCAGCCTGCCTGAAGTCGCAGAAAGCGTATATATCCAGCAGGGGGTGGGTGAAGACGACGCTGTCGCACGTCATCCCCTCCAGATCAAGCAGCACGGGCTCGTCGGTCTCGACGCTGTGGGTCAGGGTTATCCTCACCCAGGGGCTGTCGAGCGCCGAAAGCGGCTCCGTCAATGGGATGTGGATGTAGTAATCCACGGCGTCGTAGAGACCGATGGTCGCCGCCGAAGGTCGCGGGTCGGGGTCGTAAAAGGTCACCTGCGGCAGCGGGAAAGCCGCCGACACAAGGAGCAAAGAAAAAAGCACCCAAAACATCCTCGCTTACCTCCGCCTGGAGCACCACTACAGAAACGCATTCACGACGCCACCCAGGCAAGCCTTCGAATACGCTGCGGCGCCAGAAGGAACTCGAACACAAAGCCCGCGGTCCCAACAAACGCCCTAACCGCCAAAAGCCAGAGTTGCAGACGACCGAAGCCCCGACAGACCCCGCGGGAGCCGCCCACGACCACTACTTTACAAAAGCGATCCTCCGCCATACGCTGCGCCGCGGGCACGAAAGCCGCACCACATACGTTCCGCTCGGCAAGCCCTGCGGAGTCCAGACGAAGCTTTCTGCCGGAAAGACGCTGCGCCTGAACACAACACGCCCGCTAGCATCCACGATCTCGACGCAGGCGCTGCCGTCGAATCCGCCGGCGGAGATAACGACCCAAGCGTTGAACGGGTTGGGGCTTGCGCGCAAAAAAGGCTCCCGAAGAGCTGCACATCCAGCAATGCCCTCGCCAGAAAAGGTTATCTCCACCGTGTCGCTAAAGCCACCTGTCGCGAAGACGAGGTTGCTTTCGGGGCTCTCGTAGTATGCATCGGGCTCGATACCCTCGTCCCACACGCTGTCTCCGTCGATATCCTTGAAGACCTGCAGATACTTGGGACCAGCGGGCACATTCCCCACAACCTGGAAGGTATCGTGGAAAGGCACCGTCATCTCGAGGACGGCGGGCTCGCCCGTGAAGAAAACAGGGAGCGCATCGTAGACGTTGAGGTAAACGTCCTCGAACTCTACGTCGACCGGATGGATGACCACAGGCAGGTCAACGGTGTCGTCCACAGGGATCACGATCCCCTCGGCGCTGCCGCCGCTCGTGTGGAACGGGCTTTCGGGGTACATCCCCATCGGATATCCCGAACCAAACGCCCCGTCTACCATAACGCCAGCGAAGGCGTAGTACGCCGAGTCGTCGCAGAAATCGCCGCTTACCGCGAAAGACCAATCCGGCGGGAATGTGGTGCTGTAGGGGACGTCCATCATATCGCCGCTGCCGATGAACGAGATGTTGAACACCGTCACAAGCCCCGTCACCGTCCCAGCCGGCTCAGAGCACTCAAACACAAGGTATCCCGAAACCGTTCCCCCGAAAGCGACCGTAAACGTTAAACAGACAAAGAGGGCAAGCGCCAACCTTCGCATAAAAACACCCCCTGCTTATGGCGCAAACCTCAGGTACCCCGCCTCACCACACAGGATGAAGTATCCTTTCCCGGGCTGCAGCACAGTCCGGCGCTCAAACGAGCCAGCCTCAGGATCGTACGTGTAAAGATACGGTGTGACGCCGATAATCCCTGATGGGTATGTTTCGATGTCGAAGACGCTATACCCCCCCGCCTTGCTCGGAGCGCCGACGAGGTTCCAGCCGCCGTAAACGCGCACGTCCATCGACCTCACGGGAATCCCGCCCCCGACAACGTACATGGTGTCGACGTTGGACGCTATCCAATAACCCACCCCGGGCTCAAGCGCGGTTACGACGTCGTAGGAGAGCGTTATCGGGTTGAATTTGTAGGCTATTCCGCCGATAGCTGTGGGGAACACCGCCGCAACGGACGGATCATCAAGCACCAAAGGAACGCTCACGAGGTTCCACCCGCGCCTTATGTGAAAGTAGGCTCTGTCCTCGTAATACTCGATGATGGCGCGAATCATGTAAGTTGAGTCCACCACGCTGCTCCAGCTCGTTCCGTCGAAGTCGAAGGATGAGCCGTAGCCCGGGACATCCATCGCGATTCCGAAGTATGTGTCGCCCGCGATGCACGCTGCAACCAAAGGACCGTCGACGACGAACGTCGTCCACGACGAGACCGAGACGTTCCTCCACCCCGTCGTCGTTGCCGAAAGCTGCGTGGGCCAGTTGAGCAAGATGTCCTGCGGCGCACCGTCGATGACGGACCAGATCTGCGGCCTGAAGTTCCCCGGCGAGCATACCCAGAACTCCAAAGACCTCAAAAGCCCGACGCGATCTGCTGGGATAAGCGTTGCGAACCCGCGCCCCGGCGACCAACTCGCACAAGCCTCGCCAACATCGTCGGTGACCGAAATCGTGTCCAGAACGAGCGCCGCACCGCCCGACCTCGGCGTCGCGCTCGCAACGTTCGAAAAACCCGAAAGACCACCGCCCGCGTAGTGCGCCTTAACCGCATAGTAGTAAGTCCGGTCGTTCGTAACGGTCTCATCGGTGAAGTAAGTATCGGTTGTGGTTGCTATGGGGATCATGGAGAGCGTATCGCCGGGCGTCGTCGTGCGGTAGACTATGTAGTCCTCCACGTCGAGCGCCGCGAAGCGCAGGGTCCTTCGTCCAACAAGCTCAGCGCTCGGAACCACCGTCTTTTCTGTGGGCAGCTCGCGCCTGGCGCCGGCGGAGGAATAGACCACAAGCGCCCTTATCTCGAGGTCCCCGTCGAGGTGGCGGAAGGCGAAGAGGGAGTGGTCGTACCACCAGCTTCGCTCCTCGGCGCCCGTCTCGCCATCGGTTAGGATGCAGTGATAAAAGCTGTCGGGCGAAACCGTCTTCTTGATGCCTATGTGGAAGTCCTCGTAGGCGTCGAAGGTCAAACCCGAAAGGGAAAGATCAACCTCCTGCCAGCCCGACTCTATCTCCCACTCCACAGGATAAGCAAGAAGGGGCGAAAGCACGTTGGGCTTTCCGTAGCCGTTGTCGGGATAGACGTTTATCTGCACGGTGATGTGCGGGAAGAGCGTGTATCCGTAGAACTTGACCGCGATAAGTGAGCAGGGTTGTGTAGGCGTGAATCGGACGGATAGGATATCGCCGGCATCGGCTTCGTCAGCGCCGCCGCCGGAGCCGTCGTCGTACGCAAGCTCCGTCACCTCAAGGGGAACGACGGGCGAACGCCACCAAAGCTCAACGCGACCATCGAGGTTGCTTTCCGCCACAAGCTCGCGCGGCGGATTCTGCGCAAAAACGCACGAAACAAACGCAAGACAAGCCAAAACGAGCCGAGCCATCGTACCTCCTTGACCAAAGCTTTATCCACCCAAAACGCCCTGCGAAATATGGTGCCACAACGCCTGCGCCGTCAAGGACTTTGCCACGCGCCATCGTCAGCGAATCAAAGCCATCCGAGAAACCTGAACCACATCCCCCGCGCGCAGCCGAACGAAGTATACGCCGCTTGGAACCTGCCTGCCCGCAGAATCGCAGCCGTTCCACCTGAGAACGGTAAGCCCAGCCGAAAGCATCCCCGACCAAAGCGTCTCGACAAGCCTGCCTGATATGTCGTAGACCTCCACACGCGCAACGCCATCAGCGGGCATAAAGACGGGTATAACGGTCTGGGCGTTGAAGGGGTCAGGGTAGTTCGGCAGAAGCGAAGCCACCACAGGAACCTTGAGTTCCTCCCCCACCGACGTGTAGAGATATGCGTAGCAGTATTCCGTGGCGTCGTGGCTTCCGGCGTAGCAGCCGTCGTCCAAAACGAAGCAGACGTCGTACTCCCCTCCGACCTCGAACGGAACCAAAGCGCCCGCAACAAGGACGATCGTGTCACCGCTCAGGAAGAGGTTATCGTCGTCGAGTGTGAACGCCGCCACGACGCTGTCGGTGCCGTGGACAAGGATCCTTGCCGCAACGCTGCCCGAGTCGACCTCGCCGAAGTCGTTCACGAACGGAGCGATGAACATAAGCGAATCGAGGATGTAATCGGGTTCCCAGCGCTCGAAGGGGACCACAAGCACCGTGTCGACCTGTGGCGGAGCGAGGTCGACGACGAACGTCCTGCAAACCGGGGCAACGAGCGCATGCCCGTACACGTCGGCGGCGCCGGTGACGCAGAACTCCACGGAATCGCCGTCGACCCAGGGAGCGGACGGCGTAAACGTCAACGCGCCGGATGAGGCTTCGAAGCTGACCTCATCGCTTGCGGTGGTGTAGGGCGTCCCGTCCACCGTGACCTCTATGCTGCTTTCGTCCACGCCGTCGGGGTCGTCCAAAACGACCTCGATGGCGGCGTCGGCGGCGCAGATGGAGTGGAAATCGCTTGTAAAGATCACATCGGGCGCACCGGGGACGACCACAAAGGAGAAGCAATACGGCTCCATCACGTTCGGCTCGCCCATGTCCACCGCATCGGCGGCGGAGACGCAGACCTCCACAGTGTCGACGAGGGAATCGCCAACGACCGCGCCGTCCCAAACGAGCTCGCCCGGCGAGTACGATACGCCGGCATCCGAGGTCGTGAACGTGTCGCCGTCAACGACCATAACGATGCTTGCGGGATCAACGCCCGCAAGAGAGTCGTCGAGGAACACGGTTATCCTCGGAAGCTCGGTTCCCACGACTCCGCCGTCGGCGGGATCACTGCCGGAAACGTACGGCGGCGTAAGGTCGATGGTGAAGGACCAGACGGGGTGCGAGCCGGCGCTGTCGAGGGGAACGCCGTAAAGGTCGTTTGCCGAAACCACACGAACGCAAACGACATAACCGTTCTCCCAACCCTCCGTCGGGGTGTGGACGATTATCGAGTCGCGTTCGCCGAAGTCCGACGGCGCACCGTACGAAACGCCGTCAACCGTGTACTCAATAGAGGCAACGTCGATCCCGTTGCCGTCGTAGAGGTAGAAGGTTATATCTGGGTTTGGGATCGAGACGAACCATCCGTCGTCGGGCGTTCTGGGGTATGCGCGCGGTCCGTGCGCGTTGACGACAAAGCTCCAGCTGTAGGGAAGCGTTTCGGTGCAGTTGGGCTCGCCGTAGTCGGGGGCATCGCACGCCTGAACAAGCGTCAGCGTGACATCCCCATCGGGAAAACGCCAGCCAGCCGCCTCGGGAACAACCCTTAGCGTCTCCTCCGCGTCATACACAAGGAGCGGATCGGGGAACGTGTGCGCGTGGGTGCTCTCGTCGTCCGCTATCTCGACCTCAACCAAAAGCGTATCGACGCGGTTTATGCCGTCGTAAAGGTACATCCACGCCACGACGAGCGAGTCGGTGATGTAGTCGTCGTCGATGGGGTAATAGTCCGCGAAGACCGGCGGGGTGAAATCGCAGATGTAGCTTGCCTCAAGCGGCGTCGAGAGCGGGCAGCCGTGGTAGTCGAACGTGGGGCGCAGATAAAACCTCACGCGCTCGCCGTCGGAGCGGTGAATCTCGTTGGCGAAATACAGCGTGTCGTTCTCGTAGGTGCAGCCGGGAAGACCAGGCGTGATCTCATACATCGTATCGCCCGCAAAGTCGAGAAACCCAAGGTGGATCGAAAGGGGCGAGACGAGGGTGTCGTCGTCGGTGAGGTATATCGCAATGGGCTGATACGGGTTGGAGCTGTAAGTTCCGTCCAGCGGGTACAAAAGCTCAGCCGTTGGACCGGTGTACGAAGATCCCTGGATGAAGATGGAGTCCACAACGATCTCCCAGCAGACTGTGTCTTCCTCTTCGGGTCCCGTGGTGTCGGCGCAGCCTATGAGCGTGTATCGGTAGTAGGTGTCCTCAAGCGGCGGCGATGCTACGTTCACCTGCCACATCTGCGACCTCATCTCCGAGGTTCGGAGGCTTTCGGCAAGCTGAATAAGCTCGCCCGCCGGCGGGTCAAGCTCGAGGTCGTCGCTGTCGAAAACGAGGGCGGTGTAGACGTCGTACATCGTGCTGTCGGTGTTGTTCCTAAAGAGCGTGCTGAAGAAGAAGGGGTTTTGCACAAGGGCGCAGAACCTGACGGGGATTCTGTGAGGCACCTCCACCCTTGCACCCAGCGGTCCACCAATGAACTCGCCCTCGGGCGCAAGTCCATAAGTCGTAGCGAAGATGACCGCCTCGCCCGCATCGAGGCTTACGGGACCCCAGCGCATCAGAACCGCACCGTCGGATATAGCCTCCGCAGGGAGCGAGGCTACGTCCCACACGACCGAGGCAAGGCTCCTTACGTCGCCGAAGACGAGCCAATCGGGCTTCACGTTGATGCCGCCCTCCATAACGCCCCTCGCCACCACCTGCAGCGAGTCGGGCTCCCAGGGACCAAGCTCGAAAACCTGCCAGTAGGAGGGAACCTCCGAGTACGGCAGTATGAGGGTGCTGTCGACCGCTATCGTGTCGCCTCCGATGGTGAAGGGCGCATCGTCGCGACCGTTTATGTTCGTGTCGAGCAAAAACAATACGCCCACATCGTGCGAAACGCTGTCGTTGTTTATAACGGTATAACGTATCGTCACGGCGCCAGAGCTGTCGACCGAAAACGGATGGAGAGTCTGCGTAAACTGCACCGAATCCTCCGGAAACCAGTCGGTGACGATGACGTTCTCAAGCTCGGAGTATATGCAGTTCGTTGGCGTCACGGGCGTTGCACCCACAAGGAAGGGGTCGGTGCTGTACACCCGCCCGTCGATGTAGAAATTCATGTGGATGGTTCCAAGTCCACCGACGTCGCATCCGCCGTAGGTGAGCCATCTGCCGTCGGCAAGGGAGATACCGAAATACCCCAGGTCGCTCGACACGCCAACGCAGATCACGCTGTCGTAGTCCATGGCGGTCAACACCTGCCCGAAGCACGCCGAGACCAAAACTGCCGCCAAAACCGCAAAACTCATCCGCAGCATCGTAATGCCCTCCGTGTTGTTGTGGTTTTGGATAAGATATTTTCGGGGCGGGTCAGCGTCAATATGTAATCAGAGCTCCACCACCAGGGGCTTGTACCGCGACGCCACGAAAAGCTTCGCCGACGGCGGAACCTTCCTTCCCGCCGCAGCGAGGGCAAGCGTTGGCGTGTTGTTCTCCTCGGAGAGATGCCCGAGGACGACCACCTCAAGGTTCTCGTGGACCGCAGCCTCCAGGAGAGACGCACATTGCCTGTTCGAAAGATGCCCAAAGGGTCCCGAAATTCGGAGCTTGAGATGCCGGGGATACCGCCCCAGCCGAAGCAGGCGGGGCTCGTAGTTAGCCTCGATCAAAAGAGCGGTGGAAATCCTTGCCGCCTCTATAACCTCCTTCGTCGGATGTCCGAGGTCAACAAAAAGCGCGGCGCTTTTGCCGGATGTGTGTTCGACGAGGAATCCCACGGGCTCTGCGGCGTCGTGGGGCTTTGGCACAAACGTTACGGCAAACCTCCCAAAAGACGCCGTCTCCCACACCGAAAGCGTCGTCGCCCTGCCCGGAACATCCCAAAGCGCGCCCAAAGTCCCGGCGGTAGCACAAACCACATCACACACAAACGGAACAAGCGCATCAAGCGACCTTACGTGATCGCTGTGCTCGTGAGAGAGGAATATAACCTCAGGCTGCGGGATCCCAAGGTTTCGAAGCACCGAACACACAAGCCCCCGCGGAACGCCGGCATCGAACATAAGGGTGGTATCGCCGTCCGAAAGGAGATAGCCGTTGCCGTTGCTGCCGCTGCGAAGCGATACGAAAAGCATCCCATCACTCCTGTGGCGCTGGAATCACCTTAACCTCATCGAAAAGCTCCGCCGCCCGGGGATCATCGACCACCAACGCGATGTCCACCACACTCATCGCCAACGTCCTCCGGAAGGTCGGTTGCCGCAACGACCTGCGCGGCGTAGCCCCTCTCCCTCAAAATCGATTCAGCCTCATAAGTCGCTGTAGCGCTTTCGAAAAGGAGCAAATATCTCATATTTCACTAAACATAGCTATTTTATCTTTGGGAATCTTTACGAACAAACATCCTATAGCTGCTGCAAACTGTGCATGCTGAGGGACTTGAACTTCGACGCCTAACTCTTTGCTCAACAACGAGATGACGGCTTTGTTTTTCGCGACGCCTCCTGTTGCCACCACGGCATCGGCTGGGAACGAGCGCACAAGCGCCGCAAACCTCTTCACGATGGAGTAGTTGGCGCCGGCAGCTAAGCGTTCCACCGGGATGCCCTGCGAAAGCTTTTCGAGGACTTCGGTTTCGGCGAAGACGGCGCAGGTCGAGTTTATCGGCGCGGGGTTCTCCGCGTAGCGCGAAAGCTCTTCGAGGGATATCCCGAGCACGCGGGCTATGTTCTCGAGGAAGCGACCGGTTGAGGCGGCGCAGCGATCAGACGTCAGGAAGTCGACCACCTTGCCCCCCTCAACGCGAACGACCTTCGTGTCCTGACCGCCGAGGTCGATGAGGGTGAAGTCCCTGTAGCCCGTCAGGAACTTCGCCCCCTCGGCGTGAGCCGTTATCTCGGAGATCTCTATTGCGCCCGAAAGCTTCGCCCTCTGCCTGCCGTATCCCGTGGCAACGACTATCGCTCCCTCGGGTATGCCGAGCGCATCGAGCTTGAGGGCAAAGCCCCGCTCGGTGGCAACGCCGAACTCGCGGTAGAAAAGCGCCGAGTCGTATATCTTAAACTCAAAGCCGCCCCCCCTCCGCAGGGCGAGCTTCGCGTAGCGGCTGCCTATGTCGAGTCCTACCCTCATCGAACCCCTGCAACAAGCATCTCGCAGAACGCCTGGAGCCTCATCTTAGTGCGGCTGTCGACGGAAAAACTCTCCCCGCCCTCAACTGTGATTATAGGCACCGAAAGCTCGCGGCGAAAGATCAAATCCTCAATGCGCCTAAAGCAGAAAGACTCGGTGTAGTGTATGATCCCAGCAAGCCTGCGGCGCTCGATCTGCCCCCTTATGTCCGCGATGCGTCCGCCTATTTTGTAGGGGTAGGTGTACCGCCGATATTGCTCCACGATGTCGTCCTGCACATCGAGCATAGCGAACTGCCGCTGGACCTCGTTGAAGACCACGCGAGCTCCGTACTCCTCCACGACGTCGTATATATCTCCGAACATCGGTGGGACGCCGATGTAGCCGAGCCTGACCTTCTGCGGCATCGGCTCACGACGGCTGACCTCCCCAAGGAAAGACTCGAGCTTTTGCGCGAAGGCATCGGGATCCCCGCCAAAATCGCTTGCCGAAACGAGCCAGATGTGGTTCTCAAAACCCGTCACCTTTCCGTCGCGCCAGGTGAGCTCATCAAGCTTTCGAAGGAGGCGTCTTATCTCGTCGAGGCGACGCTTCCAGGAGAGAACCTCGCTCCAGCTTGCCACGCCGAGGGCTTCGGCAAGGCGCTCGATCTGCTTGCGCAAAAGCTCAGCATCACCGTCGTAGGGGTAGGAGAACGGTATGATGCGAACGCCGTGCATCTCGAGGGTTTCTGCGAGGGCGTGGGTGTTGGAGCAGTCGCCCTGCATAACGGCGATGACCTCCTCTATCCCCTCGGCGAGAACGGCGCCGTATATGCCTTTGATCCACGGGCAGAGGTTGCGCGGGTAGCCGTCGAGCTCGGCGCGGGAAAGGAACTTTTGGCGGTCGGGGTGGGTGACGAAGAGATTGTTCAGGTCAACAGGCTCGGCTCCGGCGGCGTAGACGACCTCGACGGGGATCGTCGTCGTAAAACCCACCCGCCTCTTCCGACAATCGCTCGAAGCAGGCATAGCGAATCAGTAAACTACATCATCCACGGCGTGCTGGAAGCCGTCTCTGGTAACGTCCCACACGTCCTCGGTGGGATCGCGGTCGATGTTGCCCCTTATCTCGATGTGGAAGTCATTCTCGTCGGCGCTTACGACCTTGGCGCGGTAATACTGCCCTATACGCGGAACAAAGCCCAGCTCCTTTATGCTGGATGCGTATCTGCCGTGGAGCGCTTTATACTCTTCTTGTTTGTTTATAAGCATCCGCGCCCACTGCTGCGCCTCGGACTGCTTAGCCGCCAAAGCCGCAGAGTACCTCTCCTCGAATATCTTCTCCTCCGCCTTCTTCACCGCCTTAGCCTTGTGCTCGGCGACGAAGTTGACGTAGATGAAATACGCCGCAAGCGCCACAAGAACGATGATGAGAAAGGTCTTCATCCCAAGCCTCCGTTTCGCCCGAGGCTTATGTTAAGGAAAAGCAAGCGCTATGTCAAAGGCTGTTTTTCCGGCCCGGCTTCGAAGAGAGGGAACACATCTTCCACCGTCTTTTGCACGGGCTTGAGCCCGACGTCCGGGAGATCGCGGGCGTCTATCTCCCCGAGCACCATAACGGTTGCCTTTTCCCAGGGGGCGATCTTTGCCGCCAGCTCGAGGACATCGGAGGCTTGCACCGACATAAGCCTTTCAATCGTCTCGTCGATGGGCACGAACCTGCCGAGGTAATACTCCCCCTCCGCCGCGCGGACGAGCATGTTCCAGCTGCTTTCGGTGGAGAGGAGCAGCCTTCCGCGCAAAAAGTTTTTCGCCTTCACAAGTTCATCGTCTGGGACAGGCTCGCGCGAAAGTCTTTCTACCTCTCTTCGCAACTCGCGAAGCAGCCTTGCTGCGTTTTCGGGCGCCGCGGCGGCGTATATCCCCCAAAAGCCCGTCCTGCTGTAGTACTCCGCGAAGGAGTGAATATCGTACACAAGCCCGAGCTCCTCCCGAATTCGCTGGAAGAGTCTGCTTGCGGAGCCCCGTCCGAGCACGGCGTCGGCGACGGCAAGGCTGTAGCGCCTATCGTCGCTGTAGGGAAATGTCCGCCAGCCCACGAGAACGTGAACCTGCTGCGACCCGTACGGAACCACAACCACCTTCCCGGCAAAAGGGGCGCCCTCGGGAACGTCGTAGCCAAGTCTTTCTCCGCGGCGAGGATCAAAGTATTTCTCCACAAGCTCTGCGAACCTGTGGGGCTCAACGGCTCCGGAGGCGCCGACGAGAATGTTTTCGCCGACGTAATGGCTTTGCCAAAAACCAGCGATCGTTTTCCGCTCAAAAAGCTTTACCGTGGCTTCGGCGCCGAGGATCGGTCGAGCCAGGGGGATATCGCCGAAAAGCAGGAGTGGGAATATATCCTGCGCCAGCACGGAGGGCGTTTCGCGGACCTCCCGCATCTCCGAGAGGACGACGCCGCGCTCAAGCTCGATATCCTCCTCTCTGAAAAGGGGTCGGCACACAAGGTCGGCAAGGATGCGCAGCGCAACCTCGAGGTCCTCACCGACCACCGTCGCCTGGTAACAGGTCTCCTCGCGGGACGTGTACGCATCTATCCCGCCGCCGCGGGACTCGATCTCAGTGACTATGGCGCGGGCGTCGTAGTTGCGTGTGCCTTTGAAGACGAGGTGTTCGATGAAGTGGCTTATCCCCGCAAGCGCGTTGGGTTCGTGTGCGGAGCCCGAAAAGACCCAAACGCCCACCGAGGCAGCTATCTTGCCCGCCATAGGCAGCGCGATGGCTCGAACGCCGCGCGAAAGCTCGAAGCGAAAAACCTCCACTCTCGTGCCGCTCATCCTAACTTCTCCGCGATAATGTCGAAAAGCTCCTGCGGGTCGAACACGTCCACAGGCTTTGTGGGCAGCGACTTGACGAAGAACTCGCCGTACCTTCTGCTTGCGGCGCGGGGGTCCATTATGACGAGGACGCCCCTGTCGGTCTCGCTGCGGATAAGTCTCCCTACGCCCTGCCGGAACTTTATCACCGCCTGAGGGACGATGTATTCGGTGAACGGGTCTCCGCCGCGGGCGCGGATGAGCTCCTGCTTCGCCTCGGTGTAGGGATCGTCGGGCGCGCCGAAGGGAAGCTTCACCAAAAACAAAACCTCAAGGCTCTCGCCGGGGACGTCGATCCCCTGCCAGAAGGTCTCGGTGCCCAAAAGAACCGACTCCGTGTCCTCCACAAACTGGCGCGCAAGCGCAGAGTGAGAGCCCGAAAGACCCTGAGCCATAACCCTTATCCCCTCGCGCCTGAGCTGATCGTAGAGGTTGTGGAAGACCTGCTGGAGCATGCTGTGGCTTGTGAAAAGCGCCAGCGTACCTTTGCGCATCCTGCGCGACGACTCGTATATGACCTCCGACGCCTTCTCCACAAAAGCCCTTTCGTTTGCTGGCGTCGGGTCGGGCATGAAGCGGGCGATGGCTATCGCAAGTTGCCTATCGAAGTCGTATGGTGAGCCCAAAAGCTTTTGGTTAATCCTCTCAGGCGGCGCGAAGGCAACGCCGAGGTTCTCGAGGAAGTACTCGAAGCTCCCCGCCACAGTCAGCGTCGCCGAGGTGAACACAACCGCACCCAGATGTGAGTAGAGCTCGTCGTGGAGGATTTCGCCTATGTTAAGCGGCGCCCAGCAGAGCTTTGCCTCGTTCGAGTCGACCCGCGGCGGCGACTCAAACCAGTACACGAAATCGCGCTCCGTTGGCGAAAGGACAAAGCTTAGGTCCTGCGCAAGCTCGTCAAGCTTCGATATCTGCCCGCAAAGCTCCTCAAGGAGCCTGTCGGTTTGCGCATCGGAGGGGACAACCACATCGGCGAAAGCCTTAAGCGCACCCTTGGCTCTCTCCAAATATCCCAAAAGCGTTCTCCCAAGTGGCTCGAGCCTTGCGAAGACTGGGTTGTCGACGTCGTAACGCCTGCGAACCGGATACCTCTGCTCGCGCCAGTGGTAGATGTACTCCATAAGCTCCGCAAGCTCGGTGAAGAACTGTTCGGCAAAGGCTCTTGCGGCGATGACGGCGTTTGAGGCTTTGGAGAAAGGCTGAGCGTATTCTTCCTTCTCGCCGAGCGCGCCGAAAAGCAAAGCCAGCGTGCCTGATCTCGCCGGGGTCTCGGAGAATATCCCGTCGAGTGTGGACCTGAACCTCCACAGGGCGACCGTTCCCCCCAGGTGAGACACCGCCACGCGCTCGAGATTGTGCGCCTCATCGACGATAAGGTATTTGTAGTCGCCCAAAAGACCGCTCTGAAGGTCGGACAGAAGCAGGGCGTGGTTGACCACAAGGATCTGGGCGTCGTGTACCTGGCGCCTGACCTTGTGCACAAAGCAGGTGGGGAAGAACTTGCACTTCTTGCCGATGCACGTGTGACCGTCGGCGCGCACTTTGTCCCAAAAGTAGTTCTGGCGCATGTTCAAAAACGCGGTGTTTTCTGTTATGTCCCCCGATTCCGTCTCACCGAGCCACGAAACGATGTACAAAAGCCCCTCGCGCTCCCTGAACGACAAAAGCCCGGGGTTCTCGATGTACCGCTGGAGCCTGTTGAGGCAGATGTAGTTCCCCTTGCCCTTCAGGAGAATCGCCTTGAACCCGAACGGTAGCACTTTCGCCAGCGCGGGTATGTCGGAGAAGAAGAGCTGTTCCTGAAGCGCCTTTGTGAAGGTTGAGATCACGACCTTCTCCCCCGACGCAGCTGCCCAGAAGACGGCTGGCAGCAGGTATGCGAACGACTTTCCGACGCCCGTGCCCGCCTCGACCATCAAAAGCTCACCTCCGGAGAACGCCTGCGCGACAAGCTCCGACATCTGCTTTTGCTGCGGTCGCGGACGGAACTTCGGCAGAACGCCCGCAAGGGGGCTGCCCTCCGAAAGGTAGGAGGTCACAAGCTCAGCCGAGAACTCCACCCTCGCGCGCGTGGGCTCGCCGAACTCGTTCTGGAGCTTAAGCAGCACCCGTTCGTCCACAGCCGGCGGCTCTGGGCGACCGCGCATGCGGAACATCTGAGCTCTCGTGAAGAGCTCGCCAAGGTCGACCATGCCCGCCGAGAAGGTGAGCCGAAGCATTTGCTCGAAGAGCTCGTCGGGCAGCGAGAGCATCTTCTGCCACAGCCCCTTTGCGGCGTGGGCAGTTGCCTCGGCGTCGGGCAGGGCGCGGTGAGCCCTCCTGTGCTCGAAGCCGAAAAGCGCCGCAACGGTCTCAAGCTGGTGGTTCACGAGGTTCGGGAAAAGCGCCTTCGCCAAAGACAGCGTGTCGACTGTGGGGTTCCGCGGGGGCTTAAGCCCGAGGTCGAGCGACTTGCGCTGGATGAAGCTCAGGTCGAACGGGGCGTTGTGGGCGACGAGCGCCGCATCGCCGACGAACCCCAAAAAACCATCGAGCGCCTCGGGAAGACCCGGAGCGCCGGCGACCATCTCGTCGTCTATGCCGGTGAGCTGGCGGATGTGCAGAGGGATGGGTCGAGAGGGGCTCACGAGCGTGGAGAAGCGCTCAAAGCTCCCGTCGGACCTGATCCGAACAGCGCCGATCTCGATTATCTCGTCAAACGCAGGGTCAAAACCTGTGGTTTCAAGGTCGAAGGCAACTATGTCCTCGTAGCCGAAGAGCATAGCAATCTAAAAAATGCGCACGCCCCCGTTCCGCAAGGGTTTAATCCCCTACGGACAGCTCTCCGATGCGCGGTTGGGGACCATGCTGTGGGTGCAACCGTCCAACGACGACGTCTCCAAAGCGAGGGCTGAGCGCCTGACGAACCCCACGAGGTCAACGCCCCCACCGACAGCACCCCGAAGCGCATCCACGCCACGAGCAACCGCAAAGCGCGCCTTATCTCATGCCCCTCGCGACGGCTATGGGCACCCTGTGGTGCTCGACCTTGCCGCCCTGTTCGACCTGAGCGACGACGACGTAGGCTCCTGTGGGGACCGGCTCGCCGCGGTCGTTCCTGCCGTCCCAAGTGGTGAGCGACGTCTCGCCGAAATCGCGCACGAGCCTGCCGCGCAGATCGTAAATCCTGAGCTCAACGACGGCATCGACGGGAGCGCTGACCTTTATCGAGCTGTTCTCCACCTCGGGGTCGAACGGGTTCGGCGAGACTTCGACCGAGACCTCGGCGGTGAACTCCAGCTGCCACAGCGAGTTTTCGCGGCAGGGGGTTGAGGCTGTGCGGCAGCAGCCCCAGTTGCTGGGATCAGTGGAGGGCGCATCAACGTCGATCCGCTCAAGCGAAACGCCGTAGTCGATGCAGGGGTAGTCGTCGGGATCGTAGTAGAAGCTATCGACAGCTAAGCTTTCGGCGTCTCTGATCTGGACGGCATCGCCGTCGTTGTTGAAGCTGCGCCAGTCGGCGGGAACGACAACGGGACAGCCGCAGGTGTCAAGCTCCCCCAAGAACTCAGCAACGACAACGAACTCCCCCGGGGCGAGCACGACGGAGCTTTCCGCAATCACGACGCAATCGTATTCGTCGCAAACGTACCATCCGGCGAGGTCGGCTGGTGCATCGCCCGCGTTGTAGAGCTCAACCCACTCGGGCGTCTCCTCGGGTATGGTGGACGGCTTGAACATCACCTCGGTTACGAGCACGTTGGGCGCCGCTCCGGGCTCGTAGACGCTCAGCGAGCGCGAAAGGCTGTTGTTCTCACCCACGGTGTCGTCCACGCAGGCGATGAGCGTGTACGTCCCCTCGGGCAGCGCAAGCGAGAAGCTTTCGGTCACCGACGAGTCGGGCGGAATTTCGGGCAGCGACGCGGAGCCGACGAAGGTCGTTTCGCCGCCGGCGACGTAGCGGAGCTCAAGCGAAAACCCACTTGCCTGCACAAGCCCAACGTTCCGAACCTCCACGATGACCGAAAACTCCTCGTTCGGTAGCGGCTGCTCGGGCTCAAGCTCAACCGCCACGACGGCCAGGTCGAGCGACTCAGGCGCCGAGAAGACCGAATTCCGGCGACCGGGGGTCGCACCCGAGGGATCGGAGCTGCAGTCCCAGTTCGCCTGATCAACCGACGAGCCCCAAGGGTCGATCCTCTCGAGGGAGATGCCATAGTCCACGCACGGGTGTTCGTCGACGACGTATACGGCGCTGTCGACGAGGACGCTTTCCGGCGACCAGAGTCTGACGCCGTCGGTGCCGGTGTTGTTCAGGGCGCGCCACGTGTCGGGAACAAGCGTTATGGAGTCGGGAAGCGTCTCCCACGAAAACTTCGCGACAACGACGTAGCCGCCGGGCGGAACCGAAAAGTCATCCCCCGTTATGACCACAGGGTCGTGGGAGGTCCCCTCGCCGATGTCGGAGTACATCCACCCGGATAGGTTGACCGTGGAGTCGGAGACGTTCAAAAGCTCGAACCATTCCGGCGTCTCCTCGGGCAGGGTTGAGGGTTTGAACATGATCTCGTTTACGACAAGCTGCCCCCAAGCTGCCCCAACACACAACGCAAACGCACAAAGCAAAGCGCGCATAAAACGCCCCCTTCGTCTACTTCACCACAAACTTCACGACCAGAAAGCCTCCAATAAGCAAGACGGCGAAGATAAGCGTTAACAGGTTGAAGTGTTTGTCGATTAAAGCCTTAGCCTTTTCGCCGAAGAGCGCCATCAGAGCTGCCTCGATGAAGAACCGCGCCCCTCGGCTCAGGGCGGATGCGACGACGAAAACCACAAAGTTTATCCTGCACGCCCCGGCGGCTATTGTGAACACCTTATACGGTATCGGCGTGAATCCAGCGGTTGCAACGGCAAGACCGCTGTACTGATTGTAGAGGCTTGCGATCCGCTCGAACTGCTCCATAGCGCCGTAGAGCCTGAGCAGCTTGATGCCCACAGCATCCATAAACCACAGCCCGATGGCGTATCCCAGCGCTCCGCCGAGCACCGAGAAGACCGAGCTTAAGGTCGCATACCACCACGCCTTCTTCGGACGCGAAAGGGACATAGGTATAAGCAGCGTATCGGGCGCGATGGGGAAAAAGCTCGACTCGGAAAAGGCGGTGAGTATAAGCGCCCAAACGGCATAAGGAGTATACGCCCAGTGAAGGACCCAGTAGTAAAGCCTTTTTAGCGGATTTTTGGTTTTGGGCTTTCGGTCGACGCTCAGGACGACTTTGAACTTGTGCGCTACACCCTCGACGGCATCTGCGGGGGCATCGAGGGAGCTTGGGACGTCCTTATTGCCGTGGGGCGCGGAAGACATCGAGACTACGAGCCCTCTTCTTTCTCGCCGATGAGCTTGCGGATCCCGAGCTCGTGCTCGCGGAGAATCGTGTTTATCCTCGCGATGTCCTTCCGGATCTGCCTGATCCGCTTGGGGTTATCTAAGGGCTTTATGGCGCTTTGCATCCGCAGGTTGAACCACTCCTCGAAAAGAAGCCTCCTTTGGCGCAAAAGCTCGTCTTTGGTCATATTTCTGAGCTCTTCGATCTTCATAGCACGTATCCCCCCTCCCTTCCGCGGACGACGAACTTGACCTTTATGGGGAGCTTTCGCGCGGCAAGCTGCATCGCCCTGAAGGCTACCTCCTCGGGCACGCCGGCAACCTCAAACAGGATCCTTCCCGGCTTGACGACGGCGACCCAATACTCGGGGTTGCCCTTGCCCTTCCCCATTCTCGTCTCCGGCGGGCGCCTGGTGACGGGCTTGTGGGGGAAGATATTTATCCAGACTTTGCCTGCGCGCTTTATGTGCCTCGTTATCGCCACACGCGCAGCCTCGATCTGACGTGCCGTTATCCAGGCGGGCTCCATTGCCTTCATGCCGTACTCGCCGAAGGCTATTTTGTTGCCGCGCGTTGCCTTGCCCTTCATACGGCCGCGCTGGTGCTTCCTGTATTTAACGCGCCGCGGCATCAGCATAACCAAGCCTCCCGAATTTATTTCCACACAAAGCGGGGCGCGCCCTACCGTCTCCTCCTCCTGGACGGCGGTCTACCGCGAGGCGGTCTTGCCCTGCGCTCCTGCTCCCTCTCCTCGCGAAGCGCCCTCTCCCAGTACTCGTGCATGCCGCCGAGGATATCGCCTTTGTATATCCAAACCTTCACGCCGACTGTGCCGTACGTTGTGAAGGCGGTTGCCTTCGCGTAGTCGATGTCGGCGCGGAGGGTGTGGAGCGGTATTCGACCCTCCTTGTACTCCTCCGCGTGAGCGATCTCCGCTCCGCCGAGCCTGCCCGAGCACCTTATCTTGATGCCCTTGGCGCCCATGCGCATTGCGGCGGTTATGGCGCGCTTCATCGCACGCCTGTGGTTTACGCGACCCTCGATCTGGCGCGCTATCATCTTGGCGACAAGATAAGCGTCAAGCTCGGGCTTCCTTATCTCGAGGACGTTGAGCTGAACGTCCTTTTTGGTCAAAAGCTCAAGCTCCTTTTTGAACTGCTCAATCTCGACGCCGCCCTTGCCTATAACCATCCCAGGGCGCGCGGTGTAGATGTTTATCGTCACGCGCTTGGGGGAACGGATTATCTCTATCTGCGAGACGTCGGCTTCGTCGAAGCGCTTACGGGTATACTCCCGGATCTTGAGGTCCTCAAGCAGGTTCTCGCGGTACTGCTTGCTGCCTATTGGCGCAAACCACTTCGAGTTCCAGGAGCGGATGATGCCAAGCCTAAGCCCTATGGGATTCGTCTTCTGACCCAAGCCAAAACCTCCTTTTTGATGCCCCTACGGTATAAAACACTCCCCAAAAAGGACAGGACAAACGACGAAGATTATTCTGTGCATAGCCCTGTGCATCGAGTTTCTTTTAAGCTCGACGACGCGGGGCTCGAACTTTCTGCCGCCCCCGTCCTCAACAGCCCTCCCGTCTTGTTCTTCAGGACAACCCTCCCCAAAAGCGTCCCCTCCATTTCGGCGTGAGCGACGCCGCAGAGCGAGAGCTCCTTTTCGAAATCTCTCGCCCTCTCGTTGGCGACCTCGGCGTAGAACCTGTTCCGCTCGTATATAAAAAGCCAAAGCGAAGCCAAAACCGTTCCGAAGACCGCCAAAGGCAGCCGCTTCAGAAGAGCGAACCAATATGAACTTCCCTGCAGCTGCGGGATGTAGGCGAACAACGCCCCCACGAAAACCAAAACTATCGCCCCAATCGTCCACGCCAAGCTGTCGTAGTGTCTTTTTTCAGCTAAGCACTGCTCATATGCCGCAATCAGGTTTTCGCTTGGTCCGCTCATCGACTCTTCTCCACCGTGTCGAGCTCTATCCATATGTGGGAGAACCGGTGCATATAGGGTGCTGCCCTTCCGCGCGATATGGGTCTCCACCGCTTCAGCCTGTGCGCCTCGTTGATCATAAGCTTCGATATGAAAAGCTCCTCCTGCTTGACGTGCACGTCCTCGCGATTGAGGGCGTTGGCGACGGCTGACTTTAAAGCCTTGTGAAGTATCCTGGCGCCCTTTTTGTTTATGAAGGGCAGCATAGCGAAGGCTTCGTCCACCCTCTTGCCCCTTATGAGGTCGGCAACGAGACGAAGCTTGCGGGGCGATATGCGAACGTATTTCCACTGCGCACGGGATATCATAAACCCTCCGTTCCGCTTACTTCTTCCTTATGACCTGCCTTGCTTTCTTGCCGCCGTGTGCACGGAAGATAGTTGTCGGCGCGAACTCGCCGAGCTTGTGACCGATCATGTTCTCGGTTATGTAAACCGGGATGAACTTGTGCCCGTCGTGAACGGCTATCGTGTGCCCAACGAACTCAGGGATTATCGTGCTTCGGCGCGAGTAGGTCTTTATCACCTTCTTCTCGCCCCGAGCGTTTAGCTTCTCTATCCGCTCCAAAAGCTTCCTGTCGACATACGGCCCCTTTTTCAGCGACCTCGGCATATCGGCAAAACCTCCTTGTTTACACACCCCTTGCTATTATGTCGAAAACAAGCACGATTTCAAGACAAAAAACTTACTTCCTGCGCTTGATGATGAGTCTGTCGGACGGTTTGTTCTTCTTTCTCGTTTTGTATCCCTTGCAGGGTTTGCCCCAGGGGGTCATGGGCGTTTTGTAGCCCTTTTGTTTTCCGCCTTCGCCGCCGCCGTGAGGGTGGTCGATTGGGTTCATGGCGACGCCGCGGACCTTGGGTCTTCTGCCGAGCCACCGAACCGCACCGGCTTTGCCGTAGGAGATGTTGCCGTGGTCGAGGTTGCCAACCTGACCTATAGTCGCGTAGCAATCGCCCTGAAAGCGCCTGATCTCGCCCGAAGGAAGCCTCACCGCAACGTAGGGAACCTGAATCTTTTTAAGGATCGTTTTGTGGTCGTCGTCGAAGATCGTGTGGGTTGTGTAGGTTTCCTCACGCCCCACGATCTGAGCCACTGCACCCGCCGACCGAACAACCTGACCGCCTTTGCCGGGCTTAAGCTCGAGGTTGTGTATCCTCGTCCCAACGGGGATCTTGTAGAGGGGCAGGGCGTTGCCGACCTTGATCTCGGGGACGACCTTGTCGATCTCGAGCGCCTTCGTGCTGTAGGATATTATCCTATCGCCCACCGAGAGGCCAAGCGGCGCGAGGATGTATCGCTTTTCGCCGTCGGTGTAGTGTATGAGCGCGATGAAGGCGGAGCGGTTGGGGTCGTACTCTATTGCCGCAACCTTTCCCTCGATGTCGCGTTTGTCGCGCTTGAAGTCGACGATTCTGTAGCGTCGTTTGTTGCCGCCGCCCCTGTGGCGCACCGTTATGCGACCGGTGTTGTTCCTTCCGCCGCTGCGCTTCCAGGGCGCAAGAAGCTTCTTCTCGGGCTCGCTTTTGGTAAGCTCGGAGTAATCGAGCGCGATCTTCTGGCGCAAGCCCGGCGACGTGGGTTTAAAGTGCTTCACGCCCATATCGCAACTCCCGCTTTGTTTTCGAACGAAAAGCTCCGCCCGCTCCGGGAAAGGCGCATCAGACAAGCCCCTCGAAGAACGGGATCGTCTGACCTTCCTTGAGCTTTACCACCGCCTTCTTCCGCGCGGCGGTCCGCCCGACGAACCTGCCCCTCCGGCGCGGCTTGCCGGGAAGGTTCATCGTGCGAACCTCTACAACATCCACCGAAAAAAGCTCCTCTACGCTGCGCTTTATCTGCTCCTTCGTCGCATCCGGATGAACGTAGAAAACGTAGCAGTTCTCCTTCTCACGCAGAATGTTCGACTTCTCAGTCACAACGGGCTTGATTATGATTTTGTACGGATCCACAAGCTTCATCTTCTGCAAAGCTCCTCTATTTTGCCGAGTGCGTTCTTCTCGACGACTATGTTCTCGGATATAACGACCTGATAAGCATTAAGCTCCCCGGTGTGGGTCACCCTGACCCTCTTTACGTTCCGCGCGCTTTTGATAACGTTTGGCTCGACCTTCTCGGTTATGATGAGGGTTGGTCTTTCGATGTTGATATCGGCGTTTCGCATTATCTCGATGAAGCGCTTGGTTTGGGGTTGAGGGAGGTCGAAGCCGTCGAAGACGCTTACGAGGTTTTCGCGAGCTCTGTCGGAGAGAACCGACGCCAGAGCGAGTCGACGCATCTTTTTGGGCATTTTGAGTCTGTAGTCGCGGGGTTTTGGGGGGAAGACGACGCCGCCGCCGCGCCAGATGGGTGATCGTATGCTCCCGTGCCGGGCACGACCGGTTCCCTTTTGGCGCCAGGGCTTCCTGCCGCCGCCGCGAACCTCGCCGCGCGTCCTCGCGCTGTGTGTGCCTACTCGCTGGTTCGCCAAATAGGTCTTCACGTACTGCCAAACAACAGCCTCGTTGGGCTTTATACCAAAGGCGTTCTCGGGAAGCTCAACCTCGCCCGCGGGATTGCCCTCCTTGTCGAAAAGCCTTGCTCTCATCTTACGCCGCTCCCGGATTTATTTCTTCGCCTGCTTCTTGCTCTTTTTTATTATGACGTATCCCCCCTTCGGTCCCGCGACGGAGCCTTTGACCAGGATGAGGTTATCCTCGGGGATGATCTTCATAACCCTAAGTGCCCTCATAACGACCGTTTTGTTCCCCATGTGCCCCGCCATCCTCGTGCCCTTCCAGACGTGGGAGGGGAAGCTTGAAGCGCCGATGGAACCCGGCGCGCGCCATTTGTTCGACTGTCCGTGCGACTTCGGTCCGCCGCCGAAGCCGTGGCGCTTGACCACGCCGGCAAAGCCACGACCCTTCGACGTACCAACGCAGTCGACGAGGTCGCCTTCGGAAAAAACGTCAGCTACCGTAAGCTCCTGACCGACCTTGAACCTCTCCGCAGCGTTTTCAACGCGGAACTCCTTGAGCTTCCTGAAGGGCGGCACACCCGCCTTCTTGAAGTGACCGAGCATGGGCTTGGTGACCTTGCGGGGACTTACAGGCTCGTAGCCAAGCTGGATGGCGGAGTATCCGTCGCGCTCGGGCGTCCTTATCTGCACAACACGACAGGGACCCGCGCTTATCACAGTCACGGGAACCCGCCTACCGTCCTCGGTGAAAATCGTGGTCATGCCGATCTTCTTGCCCAAAAGCCCTATCATCACAGGCTCCTTGTTTTGCTCACCCTCACCCGTCAAAGCTCGATCTCGATATCGACGCCAGCGGGCAGCTCGACGTTCATCATCTCCTCGATCGTCTTGTCGTCGGCGCCGTAGATGTCGATGAGGCGCTTGTGAACCCTCATCTCAAACTGCTCACGGCTCTTTTTGTCGATAAAGGTCGAACGAAGCACCGTATAAACCCTCCTCCTTGTCGGAAGCGGTATCGGTCCAGAGACTATCGCCCCTGTGCGCTTCGCTATCTCAACTATCTCCTTCGCCGACCTGTCGAGGATCACGTGGTCGTATGAACGTAAGCGTATTCTGATCCTCTGCGCCATAACTCCGCTCCGTCTTGAGTGAACAAAAAAGCCCTTATTTCAGGTTGCGTCTCCAGCGAGCCCTGCCGCCAACAAGCCGCGCGGGCAAGGGGAACCCGCCGCCGCTTAGGGCGCAAGGCTCTCGACGCACAGGCTAGCATAATAAAAACGCCAACGTTTTTGTCAACACTTTTTTCTCACTCAACCCACATCTGCACGCCGCGGGCAACGAAACGCTGCAAAACGAATATCACGCAAACTGCGGGCAAAAGCATCGTCACGGCAAGAACGCTTGCCGCGCCAAGCTGACCGAACTCCGTGTAGTAGTAAATAAGTGGCGGCATCGTTCTGTGGGTGAGCTGGATGAGGATGGCGAAGGTGAACTCGTCCCACGAAAGCAGGAATATGAGGACGAAGGCTGCTGCGATGCTTCCGCGCACCGCGGGCATCGCGATGCGCACGAACGCGCCCAGCGCAGAGCACCCGTCGATGTACGCAGCTTCCTCGAGTTCGCGCGGCAGAGCACAAAAAGCGGCGTAGCTCAAAAGCATCGCGAAGGGAACGCCCATCAAAAGGTGTGCAAGAATAAGCCCCAAACCGAGGGGGTGATTGTAGAGCCCAAGCGGTATAAGCAGCGCCGTAAGCGGCACGGCGATCGCGATCGGTGGAACGACCCTGCTTGCCGCAGCAAACCTTGTCTCAAGCACCGCCAACCTTCGCCACCTCGCCGCAGCCCAACCGGCGGGGAAGCCAAGCGCTATCGACAAAAAAGCCGTGGCAAACGCAACCCAAAGGCTCAAAAGAACATGCTCCAGAAGCGATTGTGTTCGCACAAGCTCGGCGAAGTTCTCCAGGGTGAGCCTGTGCGGCAGGATGGGAAGCGGCCAGCGTGCGGTCTCCGCCTCGGGCGAGAACGCCTGCCTTATCACGAGCACAGGCGGCAGGACGTTGACGACGCAAAGCAGCGCAAGGGGCACCGCCCCCACCAGGCGACGGACAAACGGGACAAAACGCCTTCTCCCCGATGCGGTCCTCATCGACGTCTCCTTCCGAGCGCGATAGCCGTCACGGCGGTTGCCGTAAGTAGCGCGGCGGCAAGCACAAGCGCAGCAACGTTCGCTGCCGCAGCGTCGTTGGCGTCGACCTTGTAGTAGTACGCCACCGAAGTCAAAACGGGCATCCCCTGCACGCCCAAAAGCACAAGCGGCGTGGCGAATATCCTGAATGCATCGACGGCGCGCAGCGCAAGCGAAACCAAAAGCGCGGGCAAGACAAGCGGGATCTGGATGTGCCATATCACCTGCAGCCGCGACGCGCCGTCGACCTCCGCAGCGTCGATGTAGTCGCGCGGAATCTGCTCGAGGGCGGAAAGCACGATAAGAAACACGATGGGCGTAACGCGCCACGCATCCACAGCAACGACCACAAAAAACGCAAGCGGCGTCCCCGGCGAAAGCCAACCAACGGGATGCGCCCCAAATGCAGCAAGGATGCTGTTGAGATATCCGTGCTCGCGGAAGACGAGCTTCATCGTAAGCAGGTAAACGATCTCGGGCAGGGCGAAGGGGACGACTGCGACGGTGCGCCACAGCGCCTTCCCGCGGCGAAGGTAGTAGAACCAAAGCGCCATCGCAAGACCAACGCACGCCTCAAGCGCAACGCTCACAAGCGGGATCACCGCGTTGTAGAGCACGGCGCGCCCGAAAAGGGGATCCGAAAACACGCGGACGACGTTGGCGGAGGATATGCGCCCGTCGACCACAAGCGCCTCGCGGACAGCATATGCTATGGGAACGACCTGCAGCGAAAGAAAAAGGACAGCCGGCGCCAACGCCAAAGCGTATGTCAGCCTGAGGCGAAGGGCGTAGTTCATCGCGAAGCGATAAGTGAGTCTATCCTCCGCTGCATCTCCTCAACGACGCTGTCCACACAGGCGCCGCCGAAGGCGATGCGATAAAATCCGTCCTGCCAGATGCGGCTCACCTCGGGATAGGACGGGATATTTGGTCTTGCGAAGACGGCGTCCTTCATAGCCAGAAATCCCTCGAGGGCGGCTTTGTCGTCGTCGGTCATCGCCGCCCAACCCTCATCGCGGATGGGAAACCACCCAAGCCGCGAAACGAGCATCCGCTGCCCATCGGGCGAGGTTACAAACTCGATGAACTTCGCCGCAAGGTCGGGGTGTGGCGCGGTTTTGGGGATGGCAAGATACCCGCCGCCAAGAACCGTAGCCCTCCCCCGGGGACCCGCAGGAAGCGGCGCAGTCCTGACCCGACTCGGCAAAAGTCCCTTCTCCCTCAAAAGGGGCACCGCGAAAGGCCAGTTGAAGTGGAGCAAAACCTCGCCGTGCTCCTGCGCCTGAAGCACGGTGTTTTCCTTGTAGGACCTCGCGGCGGGGTTGAGGTACTTCGCAAGCTCCTGGAGAAAGCGCAGGGCTTCCCTCGCCTGCTGGGACGACGGCTTCAGGGGATCCGCGCCAGCCTGCCAGAGAAAAGGAAAGATATCGCACACAAGCCCCTCGTAGCGCGCACACTTAAGCCCAATTCTTCCGGGATGCCTTTTTGCGAGCGCAAGGAGCTCCTCCCACGAAGCCGGCGGAGCGCCCAGGGCGGAGGCGTCGTAGAACATCGCCTGCCAGTTGAGCCTGTGGGGGACGAAGTATGTCTTTCCGTCGAAGACGCCGACGTTCCAGTTTTCCCTGCGAACGCTTTTGGCAAGCTCCGAAATCCCCGCCACAAGCGTATCGAGCGGCTGCATGAACTTTTGCATCAGCGGCAGGAGGTATACGTCAAGCTCGACGAGGTCAAGCTCCCCTCTGCCCGCCTTCGCCTCCGCCTCCACCGCGGATCGGATCTCGGCATACTGCTGCGCCACAAGCCGAACCTCTATCCCGCTCCGCGCGGAGAACGTATCTATCACCGCGGCGTACTTCGCCTGCTCCGACGGAAGCAGAGCGAGGGCGATCTTCACCTCACGCCTGCCGCCGCCGCACGAAAAAAACGTCAGAACACCTAAAAGAAGCAAAACACGCCTAAAAAGCCTTGCCATCGGGTCCCCCTCATCCTAATTCTATCCTTTCCTTCGCCCCGTAGTGTAGACCCACCATAAGCGTCAGGTATTCGCGCAGCTGGCGCGTTAGCAGGAAGTTCTCCTTGACGAAGTTGTGCGCCTTTTCGCCCATCTCCGCGAGCTTTTCGCGGTGGAAGAGGAGGTACCGTATCCTAAGCGCCGCGCCCTCGGGCGTGTCGACCAGAAAGCCCGTGTGGTAGTTTATCACCTGAAGCTTTATTCCGCCCGTGTTGCCGCCTATGACGGGTTTCCCCTTCCACATAGCCTCGGTCACAGTAAGCCCGAAGCCCTCCTTCGTCGATTTCTGCAGCACGACGTCGGCAGCGCGCTGGAGGGCGTTTATCGTGCGGTGCGAGTCGGGCGGAAGGAGCAGGATGTGGGCATCGGGATCGCCTTTTGCGGCAGCCTTCGCCTCCGAAAACACAGCGCCGCTTTCCGGATCGTCGCGAGCCTCGCCACCCGCAAAAACAAGCTGCAGCGAAGGAACAAAACGCTTCGCAAGCCTGTACGCGTGTATAACGCCCACGGGGTCCTTGAACCTGTCGAAGCGGGATATCTGGACCACAAGGGGTCGCTCGCGGTCGATGCCAAAGCGACGACAGACACCGTCAACCTCGTCCTCAGAAAGCTCGATGTTCTTCTCGCTTAAGGGGTCGATGCTTGGAGCTATCAGGTACTGGGGGTGAGGCAGGAAGTGGGCGAAGTCGGCGAGTGAGAACACGCTTGCGTCGTAGCCCGCGACGAACCTCCTCAAGTAGCGCCAAACCGGTCTGTAGGGTCTGCTTACGTCGATGTGGCAGCGCCATATCCACTTTCCCCGCCGCTTCGGGCAGAAGGCGATAAGCGGCGCGGGCTGCGGATCGTGGACGAAGACGAAGTCAGCATCGCTCAAAAGCTCGCGCAAACGCTCGGCATTCTGGGCGTTGGTGTGCTCGTAGAGCTCGAGCATACCCTCGTCGACCTCAATGCGGTTGCCCTGAAGCGCGTTGTGAAACGCTTTGGTCACGTTGAAGAACTCCACGGTGCCCTCGATAACCTCCCACTGTGCCTCGAGACCGAGCTCGTTCATAAGGGGCACAAGCTTTTGGAGGATTTCTGCGACTCCGCCGCCGTAGCGTGTGGAGTTGACGTGAACGACCCTTGCGCCGCGCAAAAGCGACGCAAGCTGGCGGAGGTGATCGACCACATCGCGACCGGCAACGCGGGCGTAGTCCTCCAAAGTCGGCATATGCGCTAACCTCCAAAGTAGAGCTCGAAAAGGTGCGCAAGCTGATCCCGAAGCTCCGTCAGCGTTGGGAAATACGGATCTATCTGGGCAAGCATCGAGATGAGGTCGCTGTATTCGTCGCCGAATCCCGAAAGCCAGTTGCTGAAATCGTCTTTTGCGCCTGGGGTTCGTCGTCGCGCCTCGATGAAGTGATAGAAGACGCTGCTTCGCGAAAGCTCGGGAACCGCCGCAGCAAGCTCCCTCGGATGCACAAGCCTCCTGCCGGTGTCGAAGACGACGATCTGCGAGGTTATGAAGTTGAACTGCTCGTCGACGCCGCACCACGGAACGAACTCCATCTCGTAAAGCCTTTCCTCTATAACCTCGATGACCTCCTGCCTCAGGTCCTCGAGGTTTGGGTAGTCGACGGGATCGATGATCGCGAGCCGCTCCGCCGTCTTCGAGTCGTGGAGGGCGTGCTTCGCCCAGGCGGCGAAGTCGTTGTTGTACTCCGGGTCGTCGAAGCTTGGCCTCAAGCGCGCACCCCAAAAGTGGTAGTAGATGCTGCCCTGGTCGATCGTCATTATCTTATCGCGCAGCTCGCGCAGGTTCTGAGCCTTCGCTCCGGTGGCAAGGGCGATAAGCGCACAGTCCTTGACCTCGAAGGGTGCAACACCCAACGCCGACATCGAACACCCCCGCAACAACATCCTTTTCATATAACCCCAAACACCTTCAATTTCAAATCAAAATTCTCCGCCGCAAGGCGAAGGGAATCCCAAAAGCCTCCCCAAAACAAAAAGAGGTCCCCAAAAGGGGACCCCTTGCGCACCCAAGGACTTCATCCTCGTCACTTCACGAGGACAGCCTTCCCCGCAAGCGTGTGCCCAGCCGCCTGGAGCCTGTAAGTGTACACGCCGCTTGGGAGGTCGTTTCCGGCCTCGTCCTTGGCGTTCCAGCGCACGGAGTGCAGTCCGGGCGCAAGAACCTCGTCGACGAGCTTCGCCACAACGCGACCGGTCGGATCAAGCACCTCGAGCGTGGCGCGGCAGCGCTCAGGCAGCGAGAACGTTATCGCCGTCGACGTGTTGAACGGGTTGGGCTTGCAGCCCAAAAGCGCCGGCATCTGCGGCTTCGGGTTGCCCTCGGCAACCTTGGTCACGGGCAAGCCAAGGTGCTCGAGGATGTGCATAAACACATTCCCCGGCGAAGCGGGATAGTCGCCCCACATGGCGCCCATGTAGATCGTCGAGAACACGGTTTGATACGTTATGTCGTCGAAGAAGACGACGCGGGTTCCGTCGCCCACGGGCGGTGGTTCAGAGGGCTGCGAGCGCAAAATAGCCTGAGCGCCCGGACGAGCCGATATCTCATCGACGTAGTGGTCCGGCCAGGTTCTGTACGAATACTGCACGTCGAACGGTTCCGAGGCGCCGAAGAACGACGGGTCGACGGTCGTGAGGTAGCGAACGTTCCCCTCCTCCATCGAATCGCCGTCGGCAACGAAGTCAACCCCCATAAGCTCAAGAAGGTGCGGGCAGAAGTCGGACATAAAGTAAGCGAAATCGGCGCCCTCGATGAAGAGCTTGCCGCCGCTTTCGACGTAGGTGATGAAGTCGAGGGTATCCCACGACGACGTAAGCACCCAGCGGTGATCGTTGCCAGTGATGAGGAAAACGTAGTCGTAGTTCAGCGTGTACGAATAGGGGTCGTAGAGCAGGAAATGCTGCAGCCACTCGTCCTGATCGCTTATGTACACGTCGGCCGGGTCGAAGTCCTCGATGACGGAGGACATCATGTTGTACAGTGCGGCTTCCTCGGGCTCCGTTCCGGCGCTGGCGAGGGAGTCGCCGTGGTCCCAGTCGAGGATGAGTATTCGCGCAGGCGGACGGAAGTCGATCGCCCTGCCGACAACGACCTCCGAAAGCGGAGACTCACCCTCGGGATACACCGCCGTCACACCGTAGTAGTACTCGATATCAGGCTCGATGTCCCAGTCCGCATAATAGGTTGTCTCCGGGGTGGTGTACTCGTGGATGAGCTCGACGCCGGGGTCTGTGGTCGAGCTGAATTCGCTCTCCGACCTGTAGACGCGGTAGCCCATGGGCTCCATCGCATCGAGGGCGCGGTGCAGGCCGCTTACCCTGCCGTACCTGAACCACTGCGGGTCAAACGACCTCAGGTCCCTGACCTTCCGCAGCGTTCGACCGGAAGGCACAGCAGACGCAAAGCCCCCGGAGCTTACGTGCTGCGGCAGAACCATAGTTTTCGGGTGAAGCTCGACGACCCTGCCGCCGGACGTCCTGACGTACGCCCTGACAAGCCACACAAAGCCGCTCAGTCCACCGGCGGAGGCGTCGCTTAGCGTAAACCAGCTCCCACCTGCCTCGCACCACTGATAATCGTCGTAGGTGTCGACGCCAAGGCTGTCGACCATCGGCCAGAGCGAATCCCAGCCTTCGGCTGGCGTCACCATGACGAAGAAATCGCCGGCGACGGTGACGCCATCGTCCGAGAAGTCAAACTCAACCCAGTAGTCGGCGGGCGAGATGTAGTCGGTGGCAGTCTCGCTGCCGTAAACGGTGCTGCCAGGACCATCGCCTGCCCAGTCGGTTATGTCGCACTGAAGGTTCACGGTGCCAACATATCCGAGCTTTACCGAAACAAGCTCCATCTCAGTTTCAACCGAGAAGAGCACGCCCATGCCGGTGAACATAAAATCGGTCAGAGGCACGTAGTATCCCTCGATGTCGCCGTCGTCGTAGGCGAGCTCCTCAAGCCCCTCCTCGAGAGGCGGCTCCCACTCAACCACAATAACGCCCGCGTAGTCGTCATAGCTTGCGGTAACGTTCCTCGGCGGTAAAAGCGCGGGCGCGCTTGCGGAAAGCTCTGCCACAACCTCAACGTCCGCGTCGACGACGGTTATCGTGGTATCCAACGTGTCGAACCCCGCATGGGACGCCACAAGACCATAGGTCCCGGGCGCCACAGAGGTAAACT
Source organism: uncultured bacterium (assembly GCA_965552135.1). Lineage (GTDB taxonomy): Bacteria > UBP14 > UBA6098 > B30-G16 > B30-G16 > CBEVQY01. The sequence continues at coordinate 30,118 of CBEVQY010000020.1, forward strand.
CGAAGTACCCTGCCGAATCGGTGGTTGTGGTGCCGACGCCGGAAAGTTCGACAGTCGTTCCGCTGTGGTCCGTCTCGCCCTCGAGGGTTATAGTGCCGTAAACGCGATAGGTCACGGGCACGAGGGCGAAGTTTATCTCGGTGTCGGTGGCGTATGAACCCACGATGGTGTCGGGGTAATACCCTTCGGCGGAGGCGGTGACGATGACAGCCTCGCCGCCGGGAACGTCCGCGATGGAGTATGTTCCGTCAGAGCCAGTGGTGTCCGAGGCGGAGCCCGAACCCCAAATCGCCTCAACAACTGCCCCCTCTATCGGGTTCCCGGTGGAGCTGTCGGTCACCGTTCCGTAAAGCTCGACGGTCACAGCGGCGGGCGTAAGGTAGAAGTCGTGCTCCACGTCGGCTCCGGAAACGACTATGGTGGCGGTATCGGCGCCGTAGCCCACAGCAGTCGCCACGAAAATATACTCGCCGTCGGGAACGTTTAGGATCTCATAATACCCGCTGTCGTCCGTGGTGGCGGCATACGTCAGCGAAACGTCGACGACCGTTGCGCCTGGGATCCCCTCAAAAGTCAACGTGTCGTAAACGAAGCCCGTTATGCTGTAGGCAGTGGTTGGAGCCGGCTCGGTGTGGAAGATGCAGCTTTCGGTCATCGAATTGCCCAGCGTGTCGGCGGCGGAAACGACAACGTTTATATCGGCATCGTAGGGCAGGTCGTCGGAGGGGAAGTAGGCGACGTGAAAACCGCCCACAATAGGCGTTATCGTCATCCACATCGTGACGTCAAAGCCGTTTACGCTGACCGATATGGTGCTTTCGTCAACGCCAGAGAGGGCATCTATTATGTCCACCGAGAGGGACTCGATGTCGACCGGAACGCTGTCGGAACCACAGGGCGGATACCAGTTTGTGGCGTAAGGCGGGGTTGTATCCGTGGGCGCAACGCCCGCAATGAACATGAAGAAGACCGTGTCGGGATAGTCCTCGAATACGTACGAGCTTATCGAGCCCATATCCACAGCGGTGGACATGTCGGCTATGGTGTCGAAATAGACGGTTCCGTAAGCCGATGGCATGGATGCCGGGTTCCAGCTAATCGTTTCGGGCTCGGACGCGGAACCGCCAACCCACTCGGCGACGAAAACCCAATAGACGCTGTCGGCGACGGCGCGAATGTCCCGACGAAGGTGGTTGATCATAGGATACAGGGAGTCGTCGATGGGGAAGTATCCGTCGAATCCGGACCATCCGGGCGGCCAGCCCATATCTATCCCCGGGTCGAACATATCGGTTGCCGCCGGGTCGGTGCCGAAGGCGAAGGCTGTGGTGTCGCCGGAGCGGTAGAAGTAAACGGTCCACTGCCCCCAGACAAGCGCGGGAAGCAAAAGCGCCGCAAAAACGGCAACGTACACAGCTTGTCTCATAAAACTCCCTCCTGCTTCTTGCGTTTCAAAAACTATACCCCCCGCGGCGCCAAGCGTCAAGCGCTTTTTCTGAGTTCAGACTCGTACTCCTCAAGGTGTTTGTTTATAGTGTTTATTTGTTTTTCGAGCTGTCGAAGCATTTCCACGACGGGGTCGGGCAGGTTGCCGTGGTCGAGGATCGTCTCCCTGCGGATGTGTTCGCCTTTCCGCACGATCCTGGCTGGGACGCCCACAACGGTACAGTCCGGCGGCACAGAGCGCACCACAACCGACCCCGCGCCAATGCGAACGCGATCACCTATCGTGATGTTGCCCAGAATCTTCGCCCCAGCGCCAACGACCACGCCGTTGCCGAGAGTTGGGTGGCGCTTGCCCTTCTCCTTGCCTGTGCCGCCCAGGGTGACGCCCTGATACAACAGGCAGTCGTCGCCCACAACAGCCGTCTCGCCGATGACGACCCCAGCCCCGTGGTCGATGAAAAACCTCCGACCTATCTTCGCGCCGGGGTGTATCTCCACGCCGTTGAGGAAACGACTCACCTCCGAGATCATCCGCGCCAGAAGCCGAAACCCCTTCCTCCAGAGCCAGTGCGCCACGCGGTGCATCCAGATCGCCCTAAGCCCGGGGTAGCAGGTAAGCACCTCGAGGGTCGATCTTGCCGCGGGGTCGCGCTCGAAAACGGTCCTTATGTCCTCGCGAATCGTCTTAAACACCCAATCACCTCCTCCTCGCCAGAATGAGCAGCCTGATGAGATTCAGCACAGCCATTGCGGCAGCGGCAACGTATGTCATCGCCGCTGCGGTGAGAACCTCCTTCGCACCCTCAACCTCCTCCGGAAGCAGGAGCCCCGTTTGGCGCAGGATCGATATCGCGCGGCGCGAGGCATCGAACTCAACGGGGAGGGTGATCACGTGGAACGCAACGACCCCAGCGAAAAGCAGAATCCCAAGCTTAACGAGCGCAGGCACAGAGAACACAAGCCCAACGATAAAAAGCGGGAAAGCCAGGTGGCTGCCGAAGGAGACGACCGGAACTATGGCGTTTCGGATGGCGAGGGGGAAGTATCCTTCGGCGTGCTGTATTGCGTGTCCGCATTCGTGTGCGGCAACGCCAACAGCGGCAACCGACGGCGAATCATATACAGCATCCGACAGGCGAAGAACGCGCGTTCGGGGATCGTAGTGGTCCGTAAGCGCGCCGGGGATCCGCTGGATATCCACCGAAATGCCGTAGGTCCTCAGTATAGCTTCCGCCGCAGCCGCCCCGGTCAAGCCCTTCGCCGTGCGTACCTCCGACCACTCAGAATATGTCGACCTCACCTTCGCCTGCGCCCAAAGCGCAAGCAAAAGCGCAGGAATCAATATCACAAACGTCGGATCGAATATGAAAAACGGCATAGCCACACCTCCTCACCTCTTATCCTCCGCTTCGATTATCTTAAACGTCACCCTTCTGTTGAGGGCGCGTCCTTCTTCCGTGCCGTTGTCGGCTATGGGCTGCGACTCACCGTAGCCAACGGCTACTATCCTTGTGGAGTCTACACCATGCTCAACAAGCCAGCGCGCCACAGCCTCGGCTCGCGCCTGCGAAAGCCTTTGGTTGTACTCCTGCGTACCTATCGAGTCGGTGTGACCGGCTATCTCGACCTTTATGTCGGGGTTGTCCTGCAGCACCCTAAGCACACGCCTAAGCTCGCCGATGCTTTCGGGCTTAAGCTCGGTGCTGTCGAAGCCAAAGAAGATGTTTTTGAGAACGATCTCAGAGCCAACTTTAACGGGCTCAAGCTTTATGTCCCTGCGGATCGTCTCGAACGCCTCGGCATCGGTCAGGTCGATGTGGTCCGAGTAGAAGAGGAACCCCTTTTTCTGTATGCTGAAGCCTTACTTTTCCCCTACAGGCAGGACTATGGAGTAATATCCGGTTTTGGGATTGCTCGTTGCGACGCCGAGGTTTTTGCCATCCGAGAGGCGCTCGTACCTTATATCGGCGGCGATGGGGTTTCCGTCGGAGTCGGTGACGGTCCCCTCGACCGTGACGACGGGCTTAGGACGCACCTCCTTCGGAAGCCTTACGCGGAATATATCCGTTCCGCCCAACGAGCCCATGCCCGACGACACAAAGTAGACGTAGTCGCCCGTTGCGGGGATTGTGTAGTATGCGTCCCAGCCGACGGTGTTGAGCTCCTTGCCGAGGTTTTTGGGTATGGTCCAGTTTGTCCAAGTGCTGTCGAGGCGCCTTGCGACGAACATATCGGCACCGCCAAGCGACGGATGCCCCTCCGAGGAGAAGTAAAGGGTCACGCCATCCGATGCCAGAAACGGCGTGCCGTCGGTGGCGGGAGTATTTATCACCGGACCGAGGTTCTTGGGCTCGGTGAACGTGCCGTCCTCGCGCCTGAAACAAACGTAAAGGTCAAGGTCGCCGTACGAGTCGTCCCGCTCGAGGGCGAGGATGAGCGTCTTGCCGTCCGACGCAAGACAGGCGCTTGTGTATTTGTTCTTGTTGTAGTAGTTGTCGATCTCGATGGGCTCGGGGAACGACCACCTGTCGCCGAGGTTGTGGGAGAGGGAGTACCCGCTCTCCTTAGCACAGTTGGGTTTATAGATTCCGTTCAGAAGCACTGTGTTGCCGTCGGGGAGGACGGAGAGGATCCCGTCGGAGTAGTCGGTGTTGAGGGGTGGACCTATCGGCTTGCGTTCCTGCCACGTCCCGTCGGGACCAAGCTCCGAGTAGTATATGTCCTGCTGCCCGTCTTTATCGACGATGAAGTAGAGGGTTTTGCCGTTTGGCGCAATGACGGGCATGATCTCGCCGTATTTGGAGTTCACCGTTGGCGGCAGATGTTCCGGCTTAAGCCCCTTTTCGGGCTCGCTCACTATCTTTTTGAGCTCGCGCCACCTCGCCGACTTTCTGCGGTCGTTGCGCTCAAGCCAGCCATACGCCTTCGCTGCGTCGTCCCAGCGCTTGAGGGCGGTGTAGCACATGGCAAGGTAGGGCAAGGTCTTCAGAGAATCGGCTTTGTTCGCCCGCCGCCTGCTCAGAAAGCGCTCCATCCGAGAAGCCGCATCGTCGTACCTGCCCTCATCCATAAGCCTCAGGATCTCCTTTGCGCCACCGAACCTCGGGCGCTCTCGCCTAAAGCGCCTCGGATGACGCCACTGACCAAAGCAAACGCCTACCAAAACCAACGCGATGATGATCCGCCTCGTCATAAGCCGCTTCCCCCCGAGCTTGGCTGGAAGTTTTCTGCCTCTTCTATTATGGCTGCGACGAGCCTCACAGCCGCCTCGATGTCGGACTTTCTGACTATCCCCTGCGGGCTGTGGATGTATCGCACGGGTAGCGAAAGCACCGTAGCTTTAGCTCCGCGCGCTGTCGTTTGGACCACGGCTGCGTTGGTGGCGCCAAAGCGCTTAACGACGACCTGATGCGGTATCCCGCGGCGCCTCGCAAGATCACGGACGAAAAACGACCACTCCCTATCGGTTATGCTGCAGCGGTCGGAGAGTCGTATCTCGGGACCCATACCCTGTCGTGCGAGCCTTTTTTGTTCGGGCGCGCCGGGGACGTCGTTGGCAAGCGTCCCCTCGACGGATACGGCAAGCTCCGGCTGCACCGAAAACGCAGCAGGACCCGCTCCACGCAAGCCGCCCTCCTCCTGGACAATCCCCGCAAGATAGAGGTCGCAGCCGAGCCTCTTTGCCGCACGTGCACCCTCGAGCATCACGAAAAGACCAACGCGGTCGTCGAACGCTTTGCCTATGAAGGCGTCCTCCGTTTCGACGCACTCCCTGTCGAAGGAAACGAGGTCGCCCACCTGAACGAGCTCGTGGACCTTTTTGGGCTCAAGCCCGAGGTCGATGAAGCAATCTTCGATGCTCGGCACCTTCTCGCGCGCCTTGGGGTCATCGCGCGTGAGGTGCGGCGGCACGCTGCCTACAACGCCCCAAAGCCGCCTCCGACCCCAAACCACAACTCGCTGCGCGTAAAAAACCCTCGGATCAACGCTGCCAAGGGGAACAACGTAAACAAAACCCTCGTCGTCTATGTGGCTCACCATAAAGCCCACCTCGTCCATGTGGGCGTCGAGCATAAGCTTTGGGCCGCTGCCGGGAACGTGAGCTATTATGTTCCCCATGGCATCTGTGGAGATTTCGTCCGTAAGCTCTTTGAGCTTTTCGCGCACGATCTCCCGAACCGCGCCCTCGCCCCCGGGAAGCCCCACAGCGTTGGAAAGCTCAACGAGCAAAGACCAATCCATTTCGCACCTCCGCAAAGACCTCCCGTTAAAATAGCCATACCAAAGCGCTTTTCAAGCCAAATCGCTAAAACCTCTCGCCGAAGATATAAAGGATTATAGCCTTTTGGATGTGCAGTCTGTTTTCCGCCTGCTCGAAGACGACGGAGTGCGGTCCGTCTATGACCTCGTCGGTTATCTCCCGTCCGCGCTCGGCGGGGAGGCAGTGCATAACTATGACGTCGTCCTTTGCGTGTGAGAGGAGCTCTTTGTTGACCTGGAACGGTCGCATCTTCTCCTCGCGCTCGGCAAGCTTCTCCTTCTCGCCCATCGACGCCCAGACGTCGGTGTACACGACGTCGGCGTCCCGCACCGCCTCGACGGGGTCGTCGGTTATCGTTATCTTCGAAAGACCCGCCTCCCTTGCAGCAGAAAGGATCTCCTCGTTCGGCTGCCGCTGGGGGATCGTGCCTATCCTCAGGTCGATGGATATCCGGCTTGCCATGTTGACCCACGAGTTGGCGATGTTGTTGCCGCCGTCGCCGACAAAGGCGATGGAGAGGTTGTCGAGGCGGTTTTTGTGCTCCATTATCGTGAAAATATCGCCCATGATCTGGCAGGGGTGTAGAAGATCAGTCAGGGCGTTTATGACGGGGACCTCGGAGTGCCTGGCGAATTCAACTATCTCCGAATGCTCGAACGTCCTTATCACGATGAGGTCGAAATACCTCGACATGACCTTTGCGACGTCGTGCACGCTCTCCCTCTTGCCAAGTCCAACCTCCTGCTCGCTGAAGAAAAGCGTTTGCCCGCCAAGCTGCCTTATGCCCGTCTCGAAGCTCGCCCTCGTCCTGAGCGAAGGCTTCCTGAACAATAGCGCAGCATACTTGCCCTTAAGCACCGGAGGATCATCCCCCCACCTGTGCATCTGCTTTACGACCTTCGCTATCGTCAAAACCTCCTTGATCTCCCTCGACGAGAAGTCGGTCACGGCAAGAAAATCCCTCTTCATAGAACATCCCTCCTCGATTAAAGGAGCCCTTTTCTCTCCCAAAATTTAGTCCGTCTGCGGGCTTTGGCAAACCGTTTCAGCACTCCAGCCAATTTCGAAAAAGTCCTTGACATTTTAGATTCGTCTAATTTTTTACGAACAGACTAACAAAAGGGAGGTGTGCGATGTTCTGGTCGTGGCTTGCGTGGGTCGTTTTGTTGGCGCCTGTTCTGGAGGCGGCGACACTTCTCGGCAGGGTCGTTGACGCCGAAAGCGGCGAGCCCATACCCGCAGCCAGCGTGGTCGTGCAGGATGCGAAGACAGGCACGGCTACGGACATCGAAGGGAGGTTCACCCTACGCGACCTCCCACCCGGAACGGTTGCGGTCGAGATCTCGGCGGTTGGATACGAAGCGCTGCGGCAAAAGGTATTCGTTGGGGCGGCGGTGCATACCCTCGAGTTCGCGCTTCTGCCTAAGGCGTATCGCGGCGATGAAGTCGTGGTCACAGCCACAAGAACGCCCCGATACATAAAGGACGTCCCCATACGGACGGAAGTGCTTACAGAAAAACAGATCGAGGACAAAGCCGCGATCAACCTCTACGACGCGCTGAGGGGTCTGCCGGGAGTGCAGGTGGAAAATCGGTGCCAGTATTGTAACTTCACCACGATCAGGCTCCAGGGTCTTGGACCCGACCACGCTCAAATCCTCATCGACGGTGAGCCCATATACTCGGGATTGGCAAGCGTTTACGGCTTGCAGCAGCTTGGCACAGCCGACGTGGAGCGCATCGAGGTCGTCAAGGGGGCAGGCTCGGCGCTCTACGGAAGCGGAGCCATATCCGGCGCCGTAAACATAATTACTAAAAAACCATCGACACAACCCCAAGCACAGCTCGAGCTCGAATACGGCAGCTACGGAACGTATCGCCTCAGGCACTTTGCCTCCCTTCGGCGGGGGCGAGTCGGACTTGCCCTCACCGCGCAGCTACACGGAGGCGAAGCCATCGACGTAAGCGGAGAAGGTGAAAACCCCGAACAGGTACGCAAACCAGACGGATACTCCGACAGAGTAAGAACAAGAACAACGAACATAGGCGCCAAGATCGTTGCAGACAGCATCACAGGCGGCGACGAACTCACAGCGGCGATAAAAATGGTGCACGAGCTGCGACAAGGCGGGCTCCTGCGCGACGAAACCTTCGAAAACCCCTTCACCATCAGCACCGAAAGAATTATTACAGACAGACTCGAACTGCGACTCAGCTACTCCAAAGACTTCGGCACACTCGGCAAAACGAATCTATCGGCCGCATACGTCCTCCACAAAAGGAACGCCACAAACGATACTTACCTTGCCGACTATATGTCCTCACATGGAGACACGCTTCATCCAATAGATGAGCTGCGCCCTTACCTGGCAAACGAAAACACCTTCGTCGTCGACTGCAACCATGCATTCAACCTCACAAGACGACACGAAATCCTCGTAGGAGCCCAAATCAGCTACAACAAGCTCGACGAATCGGGGAAATACGTAATCAACGACACCGCAGATACACGCTACGGCTCAAGCTACCTTTCGGTAAGCGAAAAGCAGGCAAGCGAGCTCGGCTTTTACCTGCAGGATCAAGCCCACCTAACCAGCGGGGTCGAGCTTGCAGGCGGAGCTCGAATCGACATACACAACTCCACGGACAACTTCTTCGGCTCGGGCGATGTTGCACCACAGGAAATCCCTCCCGTGCGCTACAGCCAAACAACCCTAACGCCCCGAATAAGCCTAAAAGTTACCCCAACTTCTTCCCTAACGCTGCGGGCAACCGCCGGAACGGGATTCAGAGTCCCCTACGGCTTTTCGGAGGACCTGCACCTCTGCAGCGGCTCCCCAAGAGTTTGGAAAGGAACCGAGCTTAAACCCGAAAGATCCTTTGGCGCAAACCTGTCGCTCGACTTCGACGCAGAAAAAACACATATAAGCCTGAACGTATTTCGAACCGAACTGAGGGATATGATCTCCTTCACCGGCGCGGGCGAGTACGCGAGAAACCTCGGATACACGTACGAATGGAAAAACATAGACGACGCCTACGTTCAGGGTATAGAAGCAAATATAATTGGTCGAATATGGGGAAATTTTATCGTAAGCGCCGACTTCACCCTCAGCGACGGAAAATATAAACATCCACGTAGCGACTGGCTTGGCACGGAATACGAGTCCACCAGCCGTTACATATCGCGCCTCCCAAACGCAACAGCCAACATCGAAGCCAAGCTTTCCGCACTGGGCTGGACGGCGATTGTGGAGGCAAATTACGTCGGAGCTATGTATATCGACTACTTCGCACAGGAAGAAACCCCAGTAAAGATCAAACGCACAGAACCGTATATTCTGCTTTCCGCAACCATCGGCAAACGAATAGGCGAAACACTGAAGCTTTTTATAAGGGTCGAGAACATAACCGACTACATTCAGCCGGAGCGCCATATCGACGACGCCGCCTTCATCTACGCGCCACTTATAGGAAGGCTTTTGCGCATTGGCGTTGAAGCGAAACTTTGACGAAGCCAAAATCTTTACCTCAAGTGCGGTCACATCGGCAAGTAAAACGAATTTTTGCAAAAAATTCCTTGACATGGTCAAATGTATCGGTATTCTGACAACGTGGGCGTTTTTAAAGGAGGTTTTTTGGGATGGCTCGTGGTCGTGTGAAGAGGTTCGATGAGAAGAAGGGGTATGGGTTCATCGAGCAGGAGGGTGGTGGACCCGACGTGTTCGTGCACTACTCCGACATCATCGGCGAAGGCTTCAGGACCCTCTCTCCGGGCGACGAGGTTGAGTTCGACATCGTCGAGGGCGAGAAGGGGATGAAGGCTCTCAACGTTAGGAAGATATCCTAACCGCGGAAGCAAGCGTCTTCGCCATAAACCTAAGCCCCGGCGTGCGCCGGGGCTTTTTTAATTCCTTCGCAAAAGCTGCTACCTTTCCCAGAAGATCAGTGTGTCGTCGCCTACGCGGTGTATTCGCGCGGGCGGCACCGAAAAAACGTCGGGCAGAAAGCGGGTTGGGAACTGGAGCACGAAGACTAAATCATTCCATCTCCCCACGAAATCCAAAACCTTCTCCAAAACGCTCGGCAGGAACCCCTCGATGTACGGCGGCGATGCGAAGAAAACGGCGCCCCCTTCGGGGCGAAGCCTCGCAAGCCACCAAAGCGCCTCCGCGCAGATGACCCTGAAGGGCTTATTCCCCAGACCCACCGCCTCGATGTTCTTGCGAATGGCGCTGCAGCACGCCCTCTCGACCTCGACGAACGTGACGGGTTCGGCGCCGCGCGACAAAGCCTCGATCCCAACCGACCCCGAGCCGGCGAAGAGGTCGAAGAATGGCGCCTTTGCCACATCGCCGAGTATATCGAAAAGGGCGCGGCGCAGTCGGACGGGCGTTGGTCTCACCCGCGGCGGCACTAAAACAAGCCGCCTGCCCCGCGCAACACCGCCGCTTAGAACGATCCGTGCCATTGAGGGAAACGCGCGTCGTCAGTGGGGGTAGAGCGTGTTTGGATTTGCCCTGCGCCCCGCGGTGCAGCTCCGCCCGCCCGGATAAAAACCAAGACCAACGCGCCACTGCCAAAGCGAAGCATCCTTAGGCAGCCAAACGCCAACGCTTGCGACAAAAGGATAATCCTCCGCAAGCGGCTTGAACCTGACCAAAAGCTCGGCGAAGCCCAAAAACCCGCTTTCCCAACCTACCTTTCCGCTCAAAAGCCCGTGGCAGAAGCGTGGGGACTCGTACGAGATGATCCAACACCTGTCCGCGAACCACCCTCTTTCCGCGGAGCGTCTTACGGCGCTTGCGGCGCCAAAGGGGGTGGCAACCTCAGCCGAGAGAACAAAGGTCGTGGATAGACTCTCCCCCACCGCCCCGCCGTAAAAGCGATACGCACCGGGAACAAAATTCCCCACAAGCGCCTCGCCGGAGAAGAAGTAGTTACACCCCTCGCAGACGAACGGTATGGAGTCGACGCCGACGCCGACGGCGAAGTCCAGGCGCCTGCGCGAAAGGTTTCTCCCCGCAACGTCCGAAAGCGAGGGCGACACCGAAAGGTCGCCTGCGCCAAGGTCAACGATATCGGCAACGACGCCGGCTTCGAGAACAATTTTACCCAAGAAGCAGGGCGACGGCCTCGCATCGACGCGCACGCCGCCGCTCCAGCTCTGCCAACCAACCATCGACTGATACGTCCACAAAGACGGCGTCACACGAAAAGCCCCCAAAACGTCGAACGTAGCCTCGGCCAAAAGCTCGCCGCCAACCGTGGCGCTGCGATACTCACCATACCCACCGACAAATTCAAACACCCCAGAGCGACCCCAAACCAGCGCACACAACAAAAGCAGAGTATATAAACGGGACATGACCCCACCTCCACTATCTTACGACGATTATGTATCCGTCGGTCTTTCCGGACTTCCAGTAGTAGACGCCTGCGGGAACGGGTCGCCCGTCCTCGTCCGTGAGGTCCCAGCGCGCTTCGCCGGATTCGCTCGGGCTGAGCGAAACGACAAACCTGCCCCTCCGGTCGAAGATGTAAACCTTCTCCTCCAGGCACGAGAACGTGACGACATCGCCCGTCACGACGGCGTTGTAGTCCACCCAGGGCTGGCACGGCTCACCAAAGCACTGGACGGAGACGGGCAGGGCAACGACGGTGGCTTCGCAGCAAAGCCCGCCAAGCGGTCTGAACTTAACCCAAAGCGTATCGACGCCGCGGTCGCAGCCGAAGGCGCAAAGCCTTATGCATATATCCCGACCCGGTGCGAGGAGGGAATCCTCCCTGTCCAGCTCCGGCGGATGTGCGCTCTGGGTTGCGCAGTCGACGACCGAGTCTGCGACGACGTCGCCGAAGCTCCACCACGCGTCGCATATCTGTAGCGTCTCGCCGCAGGCACACTCGCTCATGGAGAGAGCCACGACGGTGCACGGCGTGTCGGTCGCCTCCTTCGAGAAGACAAGCTCCCTGGGGTCGAACATCGCCACGGGCTCGGCGCAGGCTACCCCAATTATGTTGCTCGAGACCGAGCCATCGCGGTGGAAGACGGTGATCCTGCCCCAAACCTCGCCCACGCACACCGGCGCGAACTTAACGAGGACGAACACAGTCTCCCGCGGCGATATCTCGCCCCTAAAGCCCGAAACGAGCTCGAGGTAGTCACCCTCGACGACCACCGAGTCGACGACTAAAGCCTCGTCAATGTCGCAGTTTACGATGGCGACGGAGTCGACAAGCTCGCATCCCTCGGGAGCGCACAACGTATCGACCAAAACCTCGACGCAGTAGGAGCACACAGGAACGCAGACGGTATCGGCATCAGCTATCGGGCAACCGGACTCATCGGCGAGCGCGGTCAAGTCGACGCAGACGGAGCCACCCTCCGCCACAGCGTACGCAGGCTTGTACACCCGGAGCGTCTCCGACGGCACACCGCCAAGCCAGGCGTAGCTAAGCCCAACACCCGCGGGAACGCCGAAGACGCCGACAAAGCCATCCACAGGCTCGCTGAAGAGAACGTCGAAGGAGTCGGCTGCCGAGTAGAGGAGGCATCTTGTCGAATCGAACGCCACCGTTGGCGAATCGCAGTCGAAGCAGAGGAGTGTGTCGTATCGCTCGGGGACGCTGCGCGAACGCTCCCAAACGACCCGAAAGCCAACGTTCCCCTCCTTCCGCTCCGGCTCAAGACCGCTTATGAACCTGCTCAGGACGGATGCGTCGTATCTGTCGTAGCTTGCGAAGTTCCCGCCGCGAACGGCGTACCTCCCCGATCCGCTCGATATGCAGGGATCAATCAGCGCCGAGGCGGTGTCGTCGATGGAGAAGAGCGCCGTGTCGGCGAGGATGAGCTCATGGTACGAAGGCGCAAACTCATCGCGGCACCATTCGGATACGTTCCCTCCCATATTGACGCATCCTGCGGGGCTCAGGTCGTCTGTGGCATCGTAGTTTACCGGCCACGGTCCTCCGCCGAAGGTATCGCCGGCGCACTGCTGCGCGTCGATTATGTTCGCCGTAAGACCACCGCCAACGCAGAACGCGTTCCCCCACGGGAAAACGTTTCCCGAGCAAAGTCTTGCGGCGACCTCCCACTGCGCCTCGGTGGGGAGGCTTCCGCCGAGCCAGTGCGAGAACGCCTCAGCCTCGTAATAGCTCACGCCCCGCACAGGCATGTCGGGATCGGCGCACAAAGCCAGAACGTCGCTCCCATCCCAGCCGCTGGCTACACGCACCGACCAGCCCGAAGCGCTCCAGAGGCTGGAGTTGTCGTATCCGCCGGAGGCAACAAAAGCGGCGTACAGACTGCAGGGGACTTCGGTCGTCATCACCTCGAACTCGCTCAGGTAAACCCACACCTCGGGTCCGGCGTTTGCGATGAAGTCGGCTGTTGCGCCGAGGTTTCGCAGCGCCTCCTCCGCATCCGCGCTGGCGCCAACGGGATACCAACCCGCAGGAACGACGACTCTGCCATCCTCAACGGCGACGCTTTCTGCCGGACATACAATCGGGTACCAGACCACCTTCACGCCGCAGCAACCCATAGACCCCGGCAGCGCGAGCACGATCGTGTCGCTCGTCGCACCCCGCGAGCGGAGCAGAAACCTCACCGCGGCGGCGGAGTCGCAAACGCTGTCGCCCACGCAGTCGTAGTAGAACAGGGAGACGATCGCGCCAAGCTCATCGCCAAGCGAAACCGTTATGCGAGCAGTGCCGCAGTCAACGCGCTGCGCAGAAACATCAAAGCCGAACGAGAGCGAAAGCATCACCACCAAAAACGCTGCACAAAAAAAGCGAGCCATAGCCTCTCTCCTTGTCCTCACCTGACAAGATATATGGGCATCGAATACGATTTTCGCTCCGTCTTCATCACGACGAAGTACTGCCCTGAGGGGCAATCCCTTCCGTCGTCGGCTTTGCCGTTCCAGCGGAACCGCAGAACCCCCACCGGCAGAACGCCTCTAAACAGGCGTCTCACAAGCTCGCCCGACACATCGTATACCTCGACCGATGCCCTCGTCTGCACGGTCGACTCGACCTCTATCCAGGTCGACGAGTTGAACGGATTGGGGTATGCACCGCATATCCCTGCGGCGCGCGGCTTACCACCAACTACCTCAACCTCGCCCGGCTCGTAGACCTGCACAAGAACGACGACTTCGACGGTGTTGCCCCAAACGTCCGAAACGTTTGCTCTGAGGGCATCGGGACCTGCATCCGTGTTGCTGTAATCTGCGGCGGGTCCAACGACCAAAGCGCCGCCGTCGCCGGAAAGACCGAAGACCGAATAGTGCTCGTAGTTCTCGATGGAGAAATCGACGAAGAACATCGAGTCGCCGTCGACGTCGACGACGTCCTCGCCGAGCCGGACGAGCGTCGTCTCGCTGCCTGCGGGAACCATCACGATGCCCCCGCAGAGAACGTAGGGCGTGTGGTTGGGGACGTTTATCGAGAGGGCTATGTCGTCTGTGCCGTGGCAGTCGCTGTACCGTATCGTGCCGGTGTACGTTCCGGCGGGGATGTGGGAGTGATCCATCGTGATGACGCCTGTGCAGCTGTCGACCCTCACCCAGTAGAGCGAGCTGTCGCCCGATGCGCCCGGCGGCACAAGCGTATAACCCCCGCCCTCGCAGGTGCCGCAGGAACAGTCGCCCTCGTCGGGATTGTGAAGCGCAATGGATATATCGAAGCAATCGGTCTGCCCCGTTATCGTGAGCGAGGCGTCCGCGGTGCCGGGGGCAGGATTGGGCGGATCATTTATCCGCGCGAAGCTGTAGGTGTCGATGCACGACGTCCCGAACGACGTATCGATAACCGTCGCCGAGAGGGCGTTGTCCACCGCGACGGCGAGCTGCATCGTCGTTGCCGCGCCGCAGGGACGGTTCTCGATGCTTATGAAGACGTCGCTTGTCCCGACGTCGCAGTTGGTGTGCGTCCAGCGCAGCGTGCACGAAGAATCGACGGAAACACCCAAAGGTCCGCTCTCCAAAACGCAGACGAACGGATCGCCGCAGGGATCGTCTATCCCGCAGTGGGATATGAGGTCAAGGACAAGCATTTGATCCTCGGTGGCTGCCGCGTTGCAAGGGCTTGTCGCAACTGTGGGCAGGCAGTCGATGTTAAACGTCCTGCACTCGCACGCCGAGCAAACATCGCGGCACGTGTATCCAACGGCGCAGACGGTGAACGTTGTGCACGGCGTCGACAGGCTGGCGCAGGTTGGCACATCGAAGCTCTGGGTAAAGCCGCTTCCGACAAGCGTTCCACCTGCGCCGGGACAGCCGCCAACGTACCACTCCACGCGCTCAAGCTCCGACGCGTTCTGGACGTTGCCTGTGATGGTGCTGCCCTCAAGCACGGTGTCGGCGCTGCAAGCGCCCTCGAAGCTCAGGACGGGCAAAATGGGCGAACACACGCGAACGGTGACCGTGGCGGTATCACAGCACCACGGAAGACCCTCAACGCAAACCTCAACGGCGTAGGTATACGTTCCCGGCGCAAGGGGACTTGGCAGGCAGTAGTAGCAGCAGCTGTCCATTAACGCGGTGTCGGGGCAGCAGCAGGCGCTGTCGCTGCCCGGCAGGGGAATCATAACGCCGTCGACGACCTGGAAGAACGTATAACAAAGATCAACCCCCGCGCAGTTCGAGTACGATTCGCATGCATTGAGACAAATAAGGCTGTCTTCGCACACAACTGTGTCGGGCTGCGCCTTGAGCACGGCGACGGGGTGACGCATCGTGAGGCGCGAAACCGCCTCGTACGCGCACGATGTATCGCCCGCGACGGCGAACCGGTAGATCAAGACTCCGTCGCGCAGAAGCGGGCGCGGGAAGACCGAAGGCAGGGCATCGGCGCTGCCCCAGTCGTAAAGAACTTCGCCGCACTCGGGGCAATCGCCGTAGTCAACCTCGACCTTTACAACAACATCGCAGCTTTCCGCCGTGTCCGCAGGAACGACCAAAACGCTCTCAAGCATGTTGGGGATGAAGTCGCCGTAGCAAAGGACGGTGTCGCCAAGCGTGGCGGTGATATCGACTGGGACGAGCCTGACCAAAGCCGAATCCCGCGCGGCGGAGTCGGGGCAGTCGGAGCACCAGGCGAAAACGACGTAGCTGACCGTATCGCCGATGGGGCGGGTGGTGAAGCAGTTGCCGTCCAGGACGACCGTGTCGCCCGTTGCGGGGTCGACGTAGGCATACACAAGCTCGCCCTCGCAGCCGTGGGAAACGCCGCTTACGCACACCTCGGCAGCGCAGCCCGAAACAACGCACCTACTGTGCCCTGAAAGCTCCGCCCACTTGACCTCAAGGTAGTAGGACGCCGTGTCGACACAGAAGCTGTCGGTCACAACGACGCGGTACACCCCTTCCATCGCGCTCGAATCAACGCAGAAGGGGTTTGGTCCTGCGCAAAGCACCGCGCCGTCGGGGCGGATGAACGTGTAGCTCAGCGCCCCCGCAGGCTCGACGGTGCTTCCCGAAGCATCGAGCAGAACGGTTCCACCACGGCAGGCGGGGCTCGGTGTTGCGGAAAGCTCCGCAGACACCTCCGACTGCCTCACCCAAACGCTGTCCGTCTGAACGCAGCCGTCGCCAACGAAAAAGCTCAAAAACACCTTATATATCCCCGTCCCCGGGTACACGTGGGAGACGGTATCGGAGGCTGAGGGCGCAAGCGGTGCGGAGATGAACTCCCACGTCCCGTCGCCGTAATCCACCGAGAAGGAATCTATGCCAAATGGTCCGCCGTTTGTCACAACGAATCGAACCGAATCGCCAGCACACCTCCCGCTCACCGAAATGAGGATCGTGTCCCTGGGGTAGACGGGAACGAACAGGGAATCGCTGTGCTCGCACCGCCAGCAGTCGTGGAAGTTGACGAAAACCCACGCCGACGTGTCGGCAACGAACCCCACACACCGACCGCAATATACGCCCCCGTCGGGGGTGATCCAGCACACCTCGCTTGTGTCCAGGTCGGGGCATAGCGCTCCCGCAAGGCAAACCCTCACGCTGTCGCCGGCGCAGAACGTATCGGCTGACGCCCCGCTCACCAAAAGCTCGTAGTCCAAGCAGGGGACGAAGACCCCAAAGCTGTCGATTATGGCGCCGGCGCACGAAGGTCCAGTCACCTCGTAGTAGACCCACGTCGTTCCGCACGGAAGCCCGCAGACGACCACCGTATCGGGCGAGGCGGTATCGCCGGGGAAGACGCCCGTGCTGCCACCGGACCAAAACCAGCGGTGGTTGTAGGGGTAACATCTCGTCTGCACAAGCAGCGTTCCGCAGCTGTCGGGGCAAAGGACGAAGAACTCGTCGTCGACAACGTCCGTCGGCAGGAGAACGAAGGTCGTGCAGATGGGCACAGGACAGGGATCAAACGCGGAATCGATAAACGACGGGGAAAGCGGGAAGGTGTCCGGTCCCCAGTAGGCTTGGTGGTCGGGGACTATACAGACCGTCGTTTCGATGACCTCGCAGTGCGGGAAGTCGTTTTGGACAACGGTCGTTCCCACCGCAAAGCTCCAGAAGAGCGCACCCCTCACCTGAAGCCATTTGGCGAAGAGCGTGCCCGCCGAGGCGGGACAAACGGTGTCGCCGCCTGCCCCCACCCAGCCGCTGTCGGGAGGATAATGGAAAACCCAGATCGACGTATCAGCTGCCAAAGCGCCGTTCGTATCGGCTCGGATGTACACCGAATCCCAGCCGAAAACCCATTCGCCCGCGCCGGTATCCCAATACGCTTGGTTACAGATCTGCGGCATAGCCGGAGGGGAGGGAGAAGTCAGGTCGTACCAGGTGCCCGAACCGCCGGTGGCGAGCATCTCAAGAGTGCTGTACACATACACGCTATCGTACACGAACCCCGGGTTGAGCGTGTCGTGGCAGATGTCGAGCTCAAAGCACCGGTTGGGACAGAGATAAACGGGCAGCCAGTTGACGCAGAGGGGCTCCTGAGCCAAAAGGAGAAACGGCAGCAAAAATATAGCCAAAGCCCTCAGCATAACCTTCCCCCTTCAGTTTCCTATAACAGCCGCTCCCATTGGAGCTTTAAGAATCAGGTGTTTTCCGTCGTCGCCCGCCGAAAACACATTCCCCTCGCTTGCGGGATAGTTCGACGGAAGGATGAAGATGATATCCCCCGATGAGGCGGCGTCGACGGCTTCGCCGACGCCATCGTACGGGCGGAAGATATCCCCCGTCTCGCTGGGAACGTGCGGGTGCTCCCTGTCGACGTAGATCACGTTCGTCCCCAGGTAGTTCGCCGTCGTGTCGTGCAGAGGGGAGAAAGAAAAACTCGTTCCGCGGTTGTAACCAACCGTTCCGCAACCGCCGTTCGTGTGGATCCCCGCAGAGATATCGTAGGTTTCCCATATTACCGGGCTCCCGGAGTTGCCGGGCTCCGTATCGACGACATACTTTACCTTAAGCGCACCGTCAATTACTACAGTTCCATCGCACGGACCCGTACTCGTCTGCTGGACGTTGTCCCTCTCGGGGGGCGTATCGTCGTTGCCATAGCCTGTGATACGCACAACTGCGCCGCTTGCGGGAACGTCGTCGGTGAGGCGGAAGAAGCTCCCCTGCGCCTCGTGAGGCAAAAGACCCGTGGTGCTGTTGGGGGAGCACTTAAACACAGCCCAGTCTCTGTCGCCGTCGTTCTCCCAGATCACTGTAGAGGTGTCCACGGGGTACTGGTCCTCCGGCGGCGGGTGATTCCAGGAGCCGTCGGCGTTCGAAAGAGGGACGTTGAACTCGACTATACCGACGGCAAAACAGGCGTCTATTGTATCGTTTCCGTCGTCATCAACGCAGTGCCCAGCGGTGAAGAGTGCGCCGTTTGAGCCAATCCAAGCCGTGCAGCCACAGGGCACCAAGCGCCCCACGCGCGGATCATCGGAGAGAACCCTGTCGTCATCCCCGCAGAGGGAAACGACCTCCTTCGCGCCGGACTGCCCGCCCGAAGCGCCAGCGGAATCGCGGAAAACGGTGGTCAGCGTGTAGAAGACCCCCGTGTCGCCGGGGGCAACGTGCAGCTCCACAAGAACCCTGTCGCCGTTAAAGTACGCCGAAAGGTTGTTCCACTGAGGCAGAGTTTTCGCATCGAGCCTCTGCTCGCCGCCGTCGAGAAGGGAGCGGAGAACAAGATAGCTCCCCTCCCCCAGGTTATACTCCCCGAAGCTGAGCCTCATCCACCTTGCGCCGCGGAGGTATACGGTATCGCTGTAGACGACCTCGCCCTGCGGCGCACCGTCGTACTTGCCGACGAACCTGCCGCAGGAGACGGCAGCAACAGGCAGGCGCGAAGGCTGCGCGAAAGCAGAAACGACAACGAAGAACGCAAGAAATCTCGCAACCATCGCCTTCCCCTATCTGATGGGTTTAATCTGCTCCCCCCACTCCTACACAGTCCCAGTTTGTACCGTCGTAAACGCAGAGGGAATCGACCACACCGCCGTCAATCTTCAAGAAGAACAGCTCTCCCACGTTAGTTCCCGCAGGCAGCGCGCCACCGCTTGGGATGACCAGTTGCCCCGAAACCTGCAGAAGCGCGCTGAAGGTAAAGTTATCGCCGTTGTCAAGCTCGGTGTTCCCTATGGCGTTGGCAGATATATCGGCGCTCGTTATCGTTCCATCCTGTATGTCTGCTGTGGTTACTGATCCGTCTGCGATCTCGGCGCTGCCAACGGCATCGTTAGCTATCGCGGTGTTGACCGTTATCGTTCCGGAGCCCGATGCGCTTCCTGTGACATCTCCCGTGAGTGTAACGGTGTGGGTGTGGTCGCTTCGGGCGGCGCTGGATGCCGTGCCCGAAGAACCCGTAAAGTCGACCACAAGCTGACCGCCGGAAAACGCAAGTCCCGCGCCGGCGTTGACTACCAAAGCACCACCGGAGACCGTAAGCCCATTACCGTAAGAAAGCCCCAGGGGATTGCCGAGCGTGCCGTCGCCGGTTATGGGCGAGGAGACCTGCGCCACCTGACTGCCCCAGTCGTCGCCGGGGACATTCTGCGCCTCCCACCGATTCAGCGCACCGTTCCAGGTCAGAACCTGTCCGTCTGCGGGCGCCGAGGCACTCACGTCGCCAAGGTTGTCCAGAACGTTGTCGGAGAGATCGTCCGCCTCGTTATTGATCGTGACGCTCCAGGGCACTCCAGCCTCGATTATCGTCAGCTGGTTCGTCGCATCCGACCAGGCAAAGCTTGTTATCGTCTCGTTAGATGTGCTTGCGTCGGCGTCGTCCACGCTGTCTGCTGCGGGCGACCAGGCGCTGCCGTTCCACTTGAGGACATCCCCAGTGCTCGGAGCTGGGGTGTAATCGACGTCGTCGAAGTCGCCCAGCGACGAACCAAGCTTGTCGATCTTCGACCAGCTTATCGCCGCCGCGCCCGATATATCGGCATCGGTTATCGTGCCGTCCTGGATGTGGGCTGACGTCACCGAGCCGTTCTCAAGATCCGACGCACCAACCTGACCCGTCGAAGTCGCAACGACGACAAGCTGTGTGGCGATGTCCTCCGAGTAAACGAGCTGATTCGACGCATTCACCCAAAGCTTTTGCACAACCGCAGGCGCCGGATCAGACGCCTGAGGCGTAAGCTGAAGATAGGTCGGGTCTATCCCACCGGAGACGGTGAGCTTCCCCAAAACGTTGACGTTGCCGTCGACCAAAAGGGAATCGCCTATACGCCCTGCACCCGATATCCAAAAGTCCGCCGCCTGCGCTGCGCCGTTCTGGTTCTGGATGTAGTCGCCGTCGCCGGCGACAAGATCAAGCGCCACCGACGCAGTGTCGGACCACAGAGCGCTGTCGGCGCGAACCACGTAACCAGCAGTATCCGCCCACAGGGCGCTGTCGCTCCGTATGGCGTAGACCGCGCTGTCGGAGCGCGAGGAGACGCGGCAGCTATCCGCAAAGGCAGAGACCCTGCTCGAATCGGCATAGCAGGCAAAGCCTGTCGTGTCAGCCCACAGGGCGCTGTCGGCGCGAACGGAAACGCGGGCAGAATCGGCATAGCCAGACACACGGGCAGAATCGGCATACCACGAAAAAGCAGCTGTGTC
>CBEVQY010000021.1:0-50567 GCA_965552135.1 uncultured bacterium
CGGTTTCCGCAGGCTCAAACACCATAACGATAACCAACACCGGCGACACCGACCCATCCGATGATCTCACGACCTCCACAAGCTTTTCCGGCGATGTTTCGGGGACGTACAATTCCCTTGACATCAACAGCGGCGTGGTTGGTAACACGGAGATAGCGGACGCCACCGCCTTTGTGAGCGTTCAGAACGCCAGCGGTACGACTCAATTCACCGTCACCGACGGCAATCGCGGCTTG
Organism: uncultured bacterium; assembly: GCA_965552135.1. Classification (GTDB taxonomy): domain Bacteria; phylum UBP14; class UBA6098; order B30-G16; family B30-G16; genus CBEVQY01. The sequence goes on from CBEVQY010000021.1 coordinate 237, forward strand.
AGGTTCGCAGGCTCCGGCTATGCGAGCGTTTCGTTTAACTCGTCCACCCACACCGTCACGATATCCGCCTCAGGCGACGGTCAGGGGATAACCTCGATAAACAGCCAGACCGGACCCTCTGTGAGCATAAACGGCGGAACGGGTATCTCCGTTTCGTCCTCGTCTAACACCATAACTGTGACCAACACGGGTGTCACATCACTCTCCGCGGGCACGGGAATATCGCTTTCCGGCTCGACGGGCTCTGTGACAATTACGAACACCTCACCCAGCGAGTGGACCGACGCAGGAAGCTACCTTTACCCCAAGGATCAGTCGGGAAGCTCGTTTAAAGTCTACGAAAACAACACGTCCACATATCAGCTTTATATTTCCAAGGATTACAGCACCTCCTCGCAGCAGTATGCTCTGTACTTGAACTACAATAACGACACAGGAAGTTCCACGGACCCGTCGTATGCTGTCAAGATATGGGACGGGTCGAATTACAACGGCAGCGACTACAATGCATACGATTTCCGCTCGGTTCTCAACGGCTATTCCTTTTGGGGCAACAACTACTCCGGCGGCGTTGCCGGCTACAGCTGGCACGATTACGAGCGTTCCGCGGGTGTTTTGGGTAGTGGCACAAACAACTCGTATTGGGGCGCTCTTTCGTACAAGAACTCGGGCGGTTCCACTTACGGCGCCTACTGGACGTCTTCGGGCAGCGGCAGCGGTCTTCTGAGGAGAACCGATGCGGGCAGCGACGACGTCGTCAAAAAGGGCATCGGCTTTGGGTCCTATGCTGACCTCTTGGGTGGTTGGGTTCGCGGTGAGCTTTATGGGCTGAACGTCAAGGGCGAGAGGTATTCGCTTTACGTAGACGGTGCAGCCTATTCGAATGAGCCATATCGTGTTCTCGTCGGCGGTGGTAGCGAGCGCGTGACGACGTACACGAACCTTTCCATGCAGCCTGCTCTGATGCTTTCGGGCGTCTCTGAGCTCCACGGTGGAAAGGCTAAAATAGATTTCGCCCCAAGCTTTGTCCGCGTTGTCGACAGAAGCGTTCCCCTCGTTATAACTGTGACGCCGCAGGGCTCGCCGGCTTGGCTTTACGTCGAAAGCTGGGATTATGACGGCTTTGTGGTCAAGGCGGCGGACGGGAGCGACGATGTTGTGTTCTCGTGGATGGTTGTTGCCAGACCGCGCGTTGCGGTGACGCCCACGCCCCAGGAGATCGCCTCCGCCGCGTTCGACGACAACATGAACGGCGTTATGTTCAACGAGAGCATCCGCGACCGGAGCGCAACGCCCATATGGTGGGATGGCTCGTCCCTCAGGTTCGACCCGATCCCCGTCTCGCCCAATGAGATCGCCGTCCGGCAGCTGAAGCTCGAGTTCGAAAAGAACCCCGCGAAGTACGACTACGCCACCTGGAGCGCTAAGTTCGAGGAGCTTGGGTACCGTATGCCGATGGGCGAGCAGGAGTTTAAGGATCACGTCGCTTCCTGGAAGCAGGCTCACGACCTGAACGAGTGACGTCCGCGTCGTTCGGTAACTTAAGGGCGCCGAAGCGATGACGTTTTGCCTTGGGCGGCGCCCTTTTTCTTCGGGGTGCCTCGGCTCCCTTTCTCTTCGTGGGCTTCTTATCGGCTCAAGCCTTTGCGCTTCCGAAGGTTTTCTATGAGCTTTGGGACAACCTCGAAGAGGTCTCCCACGATGCCGTAGTCGGCAACCTTGAAGATGGGTGCGTCTTTGTCCTTGTTTATCGCGACGATCACCTCCGACGACTGCATGCCGACCACATGCTGCACGGCGCCGGATATGCCCACGGCGATGTAGAGCTTTGGGGATACGGTTTTTCCCGTTTGTCCGACCTGATGAGCGTATGGGATCCATCCGGCGTCGACGGCGGCGCGCGATGCACCGACCACGCCGCCCAAAAGCTTTGCAAGCTCAAAGAGCATATCAAAGCCCTTTGGTCCGCCAACGCCTTTGCCGCCGGCGACTATTACGTCGGCGTCGGCTATGTCGACCGCTGTCTCGAGCTCGTCTGCGCGCTCGAGCGTGCGGGTGCGCCTGCGGGGAAGATCCAGACGCGATATATCCACATCGATCACGCGCCCGCGGCGGCTCGGATCAGGAGCGAGGGGCTTCATCACCCTCGGTCTTACCGTTGCCATCTGCGGGCGGTGGTTTGGACACGTTATCGTCGCCATGATGCTGCCGCCAAAAGCCGGTCTTGTTTGCAGCAAAAGCCCCGTTTCGTCGTCGATGTCGAGCTCGGTGCAGTCGGCGGTAAGCCCCGTCCGCAGTTTGACGGCGAGTCGGGGCATAACGGACCTCCCCCAGATCGTTGCGCCGCAGAGGACGATCTCGGGCCTGCGGCTTTGGATGAGCTGGGCGAGGACCGTGGCGAAGACCTCCTCGTCGACCGTGCCGAGCCTCTCGTCGGCGACTATGACTTCGTCTGCGCCGCGCTTTATATACTCCTCGGCGCAGCCGCGGACGCCGCTTCCTATGAGCACGGCGCAAAGCTTTGTCCTTCGTTTTTGTGCGAGTTTAGCGCCGGCGCCGAGGAGCTCGAATCCCACGCGGGCGGGGGAGCCGCCCGTGGTTTCGCAGATCACCCAAACGCCCCGCCAGTCGCGCGGCTCGAAGCTGCGGTCTGTGGCTTCTGCGCGGCTTATGACTATTGCGCCTGTGGGGCATGCGTCAACGCAGGCGCCGCACAAAGCGCAGGAGGCGCCTATGCGGGCAACGCCGCCCTCAACCCTTATTGCGCCAAAAGGACAGGATGGCACACATTCACCGCAGCCCGTGCAGAGGTGGGCAAGGATTTTTACGCCTGAGGGCATGTGGAATCAGCTTTCTTCCTGCTCCGGCTCGTAGGTGTATTTGAGCTTGCCGTCGAGGTACTCCTGCAGGGCGATCATCGTCGGCTTTTGCTTTTCGATGAGGTGGAGGTTGTACTTTTTCTGCAGTTCGATTCGCAGCGCGTTTATTTCGCGTGCGCGCTTTGCCAGAAGCTGCACAAGCTCGTACTTGGTGAGGTCGCCAAGCGGCGGCGTAAAGAGCTTGAGCTTATCCTCAACTGCGCCGTGACGAGCAAAGATATATTTCTTCATCCTCATCTTTCTCCCTCCGGGCGTTGATTTAACCCCTCTGGAAGACGACGTCGGGGTAGATTCCGATGGCGGAGTACCACTCCTTGAGCTTCTCGATGCGGGTTTGTTTGTCCTGGGGGAGGGTAAGTGGTCTTCCTCTTCCGTCGAAAATTATTCCGACGACGCCGCCCCAGACCTTTGTCTCGAGGTCTTTTCCCCTTCCCGCGCCGACGTCGAACCCGCGGTGAACCTTAAGCCTAACTGTGGCGCTCTGGTCGACGCCGAGCGGGTATAGGAGCATCTCGCCGAAGTGAAGCTCGCCCTTCTCGGACCTGCCGCCGGGATAGATTATCTCGAACTCGAGGATCTTCCTGCCCTCTTTGTCGAGCCCGACGGGTGCGATGCAGGTGCCAAGCTTTATGAGGCAGTCGCGGTGGAAGACCTGCAGCGCAGCCTGCTTGTGGACCTGTGCGAGAACGCCGAGGTGAGGCATCATGAATATCGAGTCGACGGCAAGTTGCGTTACCCCCTCCGGCTGGAACGCGTCTATCATCATCATTGCGGCTTGGCTTCGCCTGGGGGCGTGCGAGAGGACGCCGCCCGAGCCGATTATGAGGTCAAGCGTCATCATGTTGACCAGCGTGTGCGCGATCTCGGCGGATTGGTCGAAGGTGTCGGAGACGGTTCGCTGCTTCTGCACGCCCTTAAGCTCCGTGGCGAAGGTTTTGTGGTGCATGAAGGCGAGCCTGAGCGCCTCTCGCGCCAAAGCCTGCTCGAAGACGAGTGTGTCGAGGGTTTGGGGTATCGTCGTCGGTCGGATCATCTTGTTTTTGACCTGGTTTCGCAGGGCGCGCTCGTCCATGTCGAAGGGGATCCAGCGCATCACGTTCTCAAGACCCGCCTCGGTGAAGACGTTCGATATCGAGTAGCTCATCCCGAGGTTTGCCGAAACGGTTCTGTTGAACTGCGGGACGCCTTTGCTGTCGCGGAAGACGGAGAAAATGTCGGTTGTGGCTCCGCCGATGTCGACGCCGAGGACCTGAATTCCCTCCTCGTCCGCCACGAGCTTCATCATATCGCCGACGGCGCCCGGGGTTGGGCGTATTGGCGCGTCGGTCCAGCCCATAAGCTTTTTGTACCCCGGAGCCTGCGCCATCACGTGCTCCATAAACAGGTTGTGGATCGCCTCACGGGCAGGCTCGAGGTTCTCGATGTCAAGCTTCGGGCGCAGGTTGTCGACTATATGCAGGTCGACCTTATCGCCCAAAGCCTTCCTGACCTCCTCCCGGGCGTCCTTGTTGCCGGCGTATATTACGGGGAGTCTGTATCCGATCCCAAGCCTTGGCTTAGGGTCTGCCGCAGCGATAAGCTCCGCCATCTGGACCACCTGCTGGATGTTGCCGCCGTCCACGCCGCCGGCAAGGAGTATCATATCGGGTCTGAGGCGCCTTATGCGCTCGATTTGTTCGTATATGGGTCTTTTGTCGTTTGCGGCGATGACGTCCATAACGATGGCGCCTGCGCCCAGGGCGGCTCGCTCCGCGCTTTCGGCGGTCATCGTGCGGATCAGCCCCACCACCATCATCTGCAGACCGCCGCCGGCAGAGGAGGTGGAGACGTAGATATCCGCCCCCGTGTCGCCTTTGCTGGGGCGGATTATCTGCCCGTTCGAGTCTATGAGCTTGCGCCCCGAAAGCTCCTCGACCTCATTGACCGAGTTCAGGACGCCCATGGTGACGTCCTCGAACGGCGCCTCGACCGTGGTGGGCGCCTCGCCCCGAACGACAAGCCTGTACTCACCCTCGCGCTTCTCTATAAGAATCGCCTTCGTGGTCGTACTGCCGCAGTCCGTGGCAAGTATGACGTTTATGTCCTTGTCCGCCATAACCTCTCCCTTCCTCGTGTGTGGACAAATTTTTATTATACCGCGGCTTTACCTTTTCGCAAGGGAAAGTTATTTCTCTTTGTCCGCCGGTCCTATGGCGTCAAACGGGCATGCCTGGGCGCATATGGTGCACCTTTCGCCGACGCAGAGGAGCTCGTCGATTACGGCTTTTTTGCTTTCTTTGTCCTTCGAGATTGCGGGGCATCCGACGCGCAGGCAAACTCCGCAGCCCGTGCACTTCTCGGGATCGACCGCGAATGGCTTTACCTCGATGCGGCGGATGTCGAGCAATATGCAGCGCCCTTCGTTTATTATGACTGCGGGCTCGTCCGTGGATGTGGCATCCCGCAGAGCTTTTTCGATGTCCGTGAGGTCGTATGCGTTGGTGCGGTAAACGCGCTTTATGCCCAGCGCCTTGGCTATCTTCTCGTAGTCCGCCTTAAACGTTGGTTCTCCGGTGATGGTGAGTCCCGTGCCGGGATGGGGCTGGTGCCCCGTCATGGCGGTGGTGGAGTTATCGAGTATGCACACGACGGCGCTGCCCTTGTTGTAGGCGATGTTTATGAGCCCTGTCATTCCGCCATGCAGGAAGGTTGAGTCGCCGATGTAGGCTAACATCTTCTTTCCGAACTCGGTTCCCTGTGCGATGCCGATTCCGTGTGCGACGCCGACCGACGCCCCCATGCAAAGGCAGGTCTCGCCCTGCTCGAGCGGAGGCACAACGCCGAGGGTGTAGCAGCCTATGTCGGTCGTTCCGTGGAGCTTGAGCTTGCTTGCCACGTAGAAAATCCCTCTGTGTGGGCATCCGGGGCATAGGACGGGCGGTCGCGGTGGGAGCTGGGAGAGATCCACAACCGGCGCGGCTGGGCGCTCACCCAGGATCACCTCGCGCAAAATGCCCTGGTTCAGCTCGCCGCAGAGAGGGATCACGTTCTTGCCGACGGCTATTTTATCGCCCAGACCCGCAATGCGCAGCTCCTCCTCGAGGAAGGGTTCGTTCTCCTCGATAACCCATATCTCGTCCACGCTCTCGGCGAACTTCCTCGCAAGCCTCTCCGGGAAAGGAAAGCTCATCCCAAGCTTGAGGAAGGACGCCTCCGGAAAAGCCTCCTTCGCGTACATGTACGATATTCCGCTTGTAACTATGCCGACCCTTTTGCCGTTGTGGACGAAGCTCCCTTCCTCGATTCTGTTTATTGGGGTTGTTTCGGCGTATTCTTTGATTTCCCTGAGGCGTTCCTCGAGTTTTTTGTGCAGCACGCGCGCGTGCGATGGTATTACAACACGCTTTTTTATGTTCGGCTCGTAGGGCTTTACGGGGACCTCCTGCCGCTCGCCCAGCTCGACGACGGTCTTTGAGTGCGATATCCTCGTCGTCAGCCTGAGCATGACGGGGATGTCGAACCTCTCCGAGAGCTCCACGGCAAGCTTGACGAAGTCCTTCGCCTCCTGCGAGTCGGAGGGCTCAAGGAGGATCATCTTCGCGAACTTGGCGTATCTTCTGTTGTCCTGTTCGTTTTGTGATGAGTGCATTCCGGGGTCGTCGGCGGAGACTATTACAAAGGCACCGTTTACGCCGGTTTCGGAGAGTGTAAACAGAGGGTCGGCGGCGACGTTTACCCCCACATGCTTCATCGCGGTAAGCGACCTCATGCCTCCGAACGAGGCGCCAATGGCGACCTCAACGGCGACCTTTTCGTTGGTCGACCACTGGCACTTTATCACGTCGCTGTAGTGGCGCGCGATGTTTTCGAGTATCTCCGTCGACGGCGTTCCGGGGTAGGCTGCGGCGAAGTGGATTCCTGCCTCGTAGGCGCCGCGCGCCACAGCCTCGTTGCCCGAAAGGAGAACCCTTTCGCCCATCTTCGCTCCTTTCTATTTTTCGGATGCTATTTGCGTTATCGCTTCGGCAGCGCGCTTTGCGTCGTCTTCGGTGTTTAGTGCGCCGAATGAGAAGCGCACGGTGCCCTCGGGCGCGCCGAGGTCCTCGTGGATGTGTGGTGCGCAGTGCAGCCCCGCGCGAACGGCTATGCGGTAGCGCTCCCAGAGCTTTTGCGCCACTGCCTTCGGCTCTTGACCATCGACAACGACGGGGATTATCGCGGTTCTGTCGATGTCGTCCTGGGGTCCGAAGAGTCGGATTCCGTCGGCGCCGCGCAGCGAAGCAAGCATTGTACGTAAAAGCCTCTGCTTGTGCTGATGGATCTTTTCTACGCCGCGCTGCAGGACCCAGTTTGCGCCGGCGCCGAGGGCTACTATCCCCGGCGTGTTGGGCGTGCCGGCCTCGTACCCGTCGGGAAAGACCTTTGGCATATCGGGCAGGCGCGATTGTCCTCCCGTGCCGCCCCACAAAAGCGGGGCAAGCTCGACCACCCTTTCGCCAACGTAAAGCCCACCGGTTCCGGGCACGCCGTAGAGTGACTTGTGCCCCGTGAAGGCGAGCATGTCGATGCAGTCCTCGACGACGTTCACCGGATATGTCCCCACAAGCTGCGCGCCGTCGACGAGGTAGATGAGATCTCTTTCGCGGCAGAACTCGCCTATCTGCCAAAACGGCACGACAACGCCCGTGACGTTGGATATGCCCGTCGTGACCACCAGCCTCACGCCGTCCTTCTGGGCGAGTTCGAAGAGGTGCTCGAGGTTGAGTCGACCGTCGCGCTGAAGCTCTGCCCAGAGAATCTCTATCGTCCCGCGCCTTTCAAGCTCAAGCAGGGGGCGTATCACGGCGTTGTGCTCCATCCGTGTGGTCACCACCTTCCAGCCGGGCTTGACGACGCCGAAGATGGCAAGGTTCAGCGCTTCGGTGGCGTTTTTGGTGAATATTACTCTTTCGGGCTTTGGCGCGCCTATGATTTTGGCGATCGCCCTCCTCGTTTCGAAGAGCAGCCGCCCTGCTTCGAGCGCTGCGCCGTAGATGCCCCTCGATGGGCTTGCGCCAACGCGCCGAAGGTAGTCGACGTATGCCTCCAAGACCTCCGGCGGCTTTGGGAAGGTCGTTGCGGCGTTGTCGAGGTAGAGGGCGTTGTCCGTCCAAATCTCGCGGCTCATCGCTGCTCCCCGGCTTGCGTTTCGACCCCGCCAAAGGGCGGAGGGATAAGCTTTATGTCGGAGAAGTAGAGCCTGAAGACAGTTTCGATCTCGAATCCGCAGACGCCGCCTTTGGTCCTAAGCGTGACGGAGTAGGGGAAGTCGCCCGCGCCTGTGTCGCGGAACCTCCATTCGGCAGTGGTCTCGACTCCGCTTCGCCTGATGCTGTGCTCGGCTCGCAGTATGGTGTGCTTATCGCCATCGACGAAGAAGTATCCGGAAAACGGGAACTCTTCGGAGTTTTCGTCGGGGTTGGGGCGAACCGATACCTTCAGGCAGCGCCGCTTTCGGATGTACGCGGGCTTTTTGTAGGGCTTCAGCAAATATCCTGCGAAGCGCTGTGCCGCCATCCGAAAGGGGTAGACCGCGGTTTCGCCGACGCGGGCAAGAAGCTCCTTCGAAACGATCCCTGCGGCTGAGTCCGGCAGGTGCACAAACCTGCCCCCGACGATTGCCGATGCGCCAGCCACCCTTACCGAGTCGAGCCGCCAGAGCTTTCTCTCATCGAGGGAGAAGAAGAAGTTAGCGCGCGCTGCGAGCATGGTATCGTTTGGGGCGACGTAGAGCGCGCCCTCGGCGGAAAGGACAGCCCCTGGGGGGAGGGAGAAGTTCAGGCGCTGCAGGAGGATGCGCTCCGCCTCCTGCGGCGATACATCAAATCCCCTCTGGCTGCAGAAAGCCAGCGCGAAAAGAGCATATGCGAAAAGCTGGGTCTTGGGCATAGCTTAGAACATCTTCATCCCCAAGGCGTCTTTGAGGATAAAGAGGACGCGCCCGATGAAGAGGGACAGACGCGCCATAACCGTGTACCCGAACGTTGCGCCAAAGCCCACCATAAGGAACCATATCCCAACGTTGGCCACAGCTCCGAAGACGCCCTTGTGCTCTTTGGAGAAGAAGAAGTATATGAGCCCCGAGAGGACGCCGACGACGATAACGAGGTTGTAGGCAATGCCCGTCCACGTGAGGTTTATGGGGAGCATTGTTGCGTAGAGCTGCTGTAGGATGCTTGCCTGGAGGGCTCGCGGCAGCGCAAACCCGCTCCCTGCGCCTATCGTGAAGGCAAGGGCATACCTCGACATCCACGCGTAGCGGGGGATGATTCGGGTGACCATCATAAGCCCCATAACGGCGGGCACGAGCAGTATGAGCCCTGCAGCGCCGCGGGTCGTAAGGGGTATCCAAAAGCGAGAGACGACGTTTAGGTTCCACCACTGAACTATGCCAAATCCCATGCCAACGCCAACTGTCACCGCCTCGGCGAACTTATAAAGTGGGTTGTCCTTCCAAAGGAACGTGTAGACCGAAAGTGTAAAGAAGACAGCTATCCAAGTCCATATGTCCGTGCTCAGATGCATATCTAAACCTCCCTGGGTTATTCACCGCCACGTGCTTTGACCTTCTTTGAGGCGTAGTAGCCGATATTGCCGAGAATTATGAAGACGATAATTGCGATGTGCGCCCAAGACTGGGCTTCCATTCCTATCGTTCCCAGCGATGGTCTGTGGACGAGCTGTTCGTATTCTGCGGCTCCGCGCAGACCGCCGAGAATCCCGACAAGTTGGCCAGCCTGAAGCTGGGGATATGCATCGGCTGCCATAACGGCTGTTATGCCCGCCGCAACCTTCTGCTGATACTGAACGTACGCATACATAATCCAGGAGGCGTAAACGCCGCTGCCCGTGAGAGTTATGCAGAGGTCTATGTCGTCGTAGTTCTTTATCATACGCCCAAGTGGCAGGTCCTCAAGCCTTGTGCCGTAGTAGTCCGTCTCCCAGGTCTTCTTAAAGTCCTCGCCCATGCCCAGAAGGAGCAGGTATCCGCCAACCTTCCAGCCCAAAAACAGGTAGTCGACGCCGTAGACCTTGTGGTATTCCTCCGCAAGCCTTTTGAGCCTTGGCTCGACGAGGGCTATGCCGTTGAGGCTGTAGACGTTGGCCACCACGAGCTTGACGTTCTTCTGGAAGCAGTGGTGGACGAGCGCGTCGAACATCGGCGAAAGCTCTGCGTCTACCTGTGGGTCGTAGTCGCCCGAGATGAGCACAACGTCGTTCGGCGTAAGCCTGTCGATGAAGTCGTAGATCGCTTTGACCTCGGGCGAAACCGATATGGGAAGCCCAAGCCTGAAGAAAAAGGGCAGAACCACAGCGAGGGTTATTATGATGTATATGATCCTTCGGTCGACCTTTTCGAGCTTGCTCAAAAACCTCATAGCTTTCCCCCTTCCTCGTTTATTCTGTGCCAAGGTAGGTTCTTTCTATTCCGAGGATGATCTTAAGCGACATAAGCAGCATTCCGAGTCCGACGCCCAGGATGATGGCGCGCTTAGCCGCCAGGTTTGGGACGTTTAGTATCCACTGCGATATCTGGTTTATGTTCGGCAGCCCCCACTTGCTCCAGAAGCTTATCTGGTCGCCGATGGGCACGCGTCCGAGCATGACGATGACGGCAGCCAGAAGCAGTGCCCCAGCCTGCACGGAGCGCGCTCTGAAGGCTCGGTACGCCGCCGACGATATGTAGAACGCCAAAAGCGAAAAGACGGTTGCGTTTATCGCCGCGCTGGTGTTGAGGAAGGTCTTCATAAAGAAGCTTCCCGTCCCGCGACCGCCCAAAAGCGCAGCAACTATCATAAAGAGAAAAGCCAAAATCGTCACCGCCGAAAACTGCCAGTCGGGAGCCCTCTTTATAACCTTGTGGATGTGCACGCGCAAAAAACTTATGTATCCCAAAACCGCGCCGAAGATGCCGATCACTATCGCCCAGTCGACGTAGTAGTCCCTGAGCTTGTAGGAGTAATAGTGCGGAACGAAATACTGCAGAGCCATCACAAAGCCCATGACGAAGACTATTATGAGCGGCACCTGCTTCTTCCAGAACATATATCAGACCTCCTTTTTCTATTCGCCCACAAGCGCCTTGAAGATATTTGTGAACCACCACATTCCCGCAGAGGCTGCGACGACGCCTACAACGAGAATTATCATCTCTATCGCCTTCAGGAAGTCCTGCGCTTTGAGGGAGCCTTTTTGCATGGGGTCGGCGGAGAGGTAGGCTGAGGCGGCGTAGAGCTCTTCGCCGATGAGTGTGTAGTCGCATGCGGTTATGAAGAACGGCAGCTGTGTCATGTCGTCCGTTCCCGCGACCTGGATTGCCCCTGTGGACGCGCCAGTTTCGGCGAGGATCAGCGACTCGGCGTAGAACCTCCCCATGAAGAAGTTGGCGGCGCTTTTCTCCCTTATCATAAGTCCCGAAACCGCCGCAGCGTAGGCAAACTGCTGCGCAGCGATGTAGTAGATGTTCTCCTCGTTGTACAGGTCGGGTCTTCCGGCGTCCATAAACGCGTTGCGCACGGTCTCCTGGGCAACGATCATGACTATCGGGTCGTAGCAGGGAACGTATATCTTCGTCTGGTACTCCGCAGCCTTCCTCGCTACTCGACCGAGGATCGTGAGGGCGGATATCGTCGCGATGTCGTCTATCCAGCCAAGCCCTGGCACGTAGACTATCGGTTTGCCCATCTCGGTTGCGCGACCGAGCGCCTCCTCGATGTGGACGAGACCGGCTATCGGTCTTATGTAGAACTGCCTGCCGCGCTTGGCGTGATAGATGAAGTAAAGCGCAACGCCCACAAAGATCACAAGTCCGAGGAATATGACGAGCTTTTCGCTGTGGAAGGCGTTTCCCACGGGGGTTATCGGTCCCAGGGGATCGGACTGCGCGACAGCGCCGTCGGGACCAACCACCTGGACGATGTAGTAGAATATGCCGTGTGCATCCCTGAAGTCCTTGAACGTGTCCACGAACTCCCTCGAGTCGGCACCGACGGCGCCGACGAGCTTGAAGGTCGTAAGATCTTTCGGGTCGGTGCCGCGGTAGATGTAGTATACGTACGGCGGCGTCTCGATGGGGACTTTGTGCGTTCCCGTGGCGTCAACGTCCATACTGACGTTAGCCTCGGGGTTTTTGAGAGCACCGCCGCTTTTGGTTATTATCCGCCCCTCGAGGGTGTACTTCCCCTCCTCGACGTTTTTGAACTGCACCTCGCCGGTGTTGTCCTTGTCGACCTTCTTCTGCCCGTCGAGCTTGAACTCGCCGTAAAGGGCTTTGTCGGCGGAGTTCGTCCACATCTGGTAGCGGACCTTAAGGAGCTTCTTGCCGCCGGGGACGATGTAGGAGAGCCTGAGCACCTTCCGCGCGCCTTGGGGCAGGTTCGTCGTGTCCGGAGCTACAACGAGGGTCCCGCCCTCGGCGGTCGGCACCCAGAACACGTTTCTGTCGGAAAGGTCCTCAACCTTCTTTACAGGAGACATATCCTCCACCGAGTACCCAACCGCCAGCGTCGGTGGTCCCCACAGGACGTCTATTTTTTTGCCCTGGTCGTTTTTGTGGTCCGCCACCCGCAGGTCGGGAGGGAGAGGCACCGACCCGAGCTTGGTCGGCACGGGCACGATGAGGTCCGTGGTGTCGGTTTTGCCGCCGGCATCCTCAACGACGATGTAAAAGGCGCTCTCGGGTCCAACACCCTCAAGCCGAACCGCCCTCCACGAAGCATCGACCTTTATAACCTCCGTCCCCTGCGAGCGCCCGGTATCGGACAGGGTGGTTTTGTATATCGTGTAGGACTTGTTGTCGAAAAGCGACGCCATTCCAGCAAGCCCTCCGCCGTAGCCTATGTGCAACACGGCGATGGAGCTTGTTGAGTCGTAGAGTGCTGTGATCTTGTTGGGCGCCACTGGGGGCTCGTCCTGGGGCGTTATGCCCGATGTGTCGCTGTCGGCAAACACCTTCTTGATGGGGATGTCGACCTGATAGAGGCGAACCTTGTAGACGTAGTGCTTCCCGGGCTTTATGTTGTTTCTGTCGAGATACTGGAATTCGTCGTGTTTTACCGTGTAGCGAGCTTTGTCCGTCACGAACGAGATGATCCTTTTGCCATACTTGAGGATAAGCCCCATATCGTCCTCGCCCGCGGCAACAATTCTCTTTCCCTTGCGCACGAACTCGAGCTCCTCCGGAGGGGGCGTGAGCTCAACGGTCACGTCCCCAAGGGATGAAACGCTTATCCCGAGCACGTCAAAAAGCCTTTTGGGGACGGTTTGTGGCTGTGGGCGCTGGGCTATGGACATATCGGGAACGACGCGGTAGAACTCTCCCAGGGCAAACTTGTTGGGCAGCTTTCCAAGCTCTTCGGGCGGTGGGACGCCGAGCTCAACGCGAAGGATCTTTTCCGCGCCAAGCGCAGCAAGCGAGTCAACGTTCCCAGGCGTTGCCTTCACAACCTCGACGCACGGCAGGTCCTGTCCGCAGTCGCGCAGAAGGAGGTAGTAGTTCCAGCTCGATACGTCGTTTTCGGGCTTGTCCTGCTTTTCGTACGTGATCGTCTTCACCTGCAGCGGCGTTATGACCTCGAAGTTCACGCCGTCTTCGCTGCGCAAAAGGTCGTATCGGATGCCCGGAACGGTTTCGAAGTGTCGCCAGGTGACGTAGACGTTCGTGCCGCCGTCGCCGGGGATGTCCGTAAGCTTTGGGGGAAGGGGCTTTGGGGGATATTCGTTTGATGCGAAGGTTAAAGCTGCGAGTGCAACGCAGATGAGCGCAAGCCGTTTCATCGTCCCTCCTTGAGGTTGGCTATTCTTCTATCATCTCGAGGTTTGCGCGTGGGACGGTAGCCCTCGTTCCGTCCTCGAACTCGACCTCGCACACCCTTGCCCGGGTCTCGCTCTCAAGCTGCTGAAGCTCGGCGGGAAGCTCAACAACCTTGCCTATCTTGCCGAAGTAGGGGACCCTTATCACGCGCACGAGCGAGCCGAGCTCCAGTCCCTTCATCTCTATTTTGGCTGCTTTGCGCTTGATCTCCTCCGGCGGCTCGGGCTGCTTTATCACGACTTCGGGTCTTATAACGCCCGCGCGGATCTGCGTGGCGCCGTTTATCGATGCACCGTGACCGTCGTACTTCCTAAGAAGCGCAAAGGTCTTCCTCGCCATCGGGATGTGACCGAAGCCCTCGGTTATGATGAGGGTTATTGGGATGTCCTCCGAGCCTGTTATGGCGACGCCGATATCGTATCCGAGGTAGTCGGCGAGGTCTTTTGCGTCGATTCCGCCCACAATTATGCCCTTAACGCCGTTTTCCTCGGCTTTCCTTATCGCCGCTGCGGTCACTCTGCCGCCGCCGACGAGGATGTGGTCGCGGCAGCTTTGGTCGATGGCGCTTTCGTCCAGAAGATCATTCGGCGTTTCGGCAAGAACTTTAAGCTTCCCAAAGCGCTCGCCACCAACGCCGAAGATGCCCTGGATAAAGGTTGCCCACGTCTCGACCAGAACGCCCTCTTCGGGGTAAACCTCCTTCACAACGCCGGGGATGTACGCCTTGACCTCGACGGGAATCGGCTCTGCCCGCAGGATGACCTGACCCGTGACCTTCGATACGCTCTCGACGCTGCCTTTGAACGGAGCCTTTATGTGCGTTTTGAAAAGCCCAAAAAGCCCTTTGCTTTCGGCGATGACCTCATCCTTCTCGAAGGTTTCGCCGGGCTTTTTCTTCATGTATGCTTCCACGTCCTCGGGGTCGACCGAAAGGATTCCAGCGACGTTTATCGCCTCGACCCGCCCGGGCAAAAGCGCCCTGGCTACGACCGTCTCGGGGGTAACCTCATCGCCCTCCTTGACCAAAACCTCGCCCTTTATGGGCAAAATGCGCTTTTTGCGGACAAGCTCGTATTCGGTGACCTTAAGCCCCGGGATGTACACATGCCCCATCGCGTCGCTCCTTCTTCGACCTGCCCTGTGGGAAACAAAAGCTTCACCAAAATAAAGAAGGTGCTCCATCCGAGGCAAGCGATTTTTGACATCCCGGCGCCGGGGACTTGATGCCGGCGGCGTTTGGCATATTTTTGTATTGTATGATAAGCTTTGAGGTTGAGTGTGTTGACGCCAAAACGGGTGCCCGCGCGGGCGTTCTGCACACGCCCCACGGCGACGTCCCGACGCCCGTGTTTATGCCCGTGGGAACGCAGGGAACGGTGAAGACCCTCCCGTGGCGCGACCTCATCAGCTTCGATACGAGGATCGTCCTCGCAAACACCTACCACCTCTATCTTCGCCCGGGCCATGAGCTTATAGCGAGGATGGGCGGGCTGCACAAGTTCATCTGCTGGGATCGCGCCATCCTCATCGACAGCGGCGGGTATCAGGTCTTCTCCCTGCCCGATCTGCGCAAGGTCACCGACGATGGCGTGCTCTTCCGATCCCACATCGACGGGAGCTATCATTTCTTCACTCCCGAGAAGGCTGTTGAGGTTCAGTTTGCGCTGCGCCCCGATGTGATGATGTCCTTCGACGAGTGCGTTGAGTATCCTGCTTCGCGGGCTGTTGCGGCTTCTGCGGTGGTGCGCACGACCGCGTGGGCGAAGCGCGGGCTTGAGGCGTGGCGAAGGCTCGCCGAGAAAGACGAGGATCCAAAAACCGTCCCGGCGCTTTTTGGGATAATACAGGGGAGCGTTTACGAGGACCTAAGGCGCCGCTCGGCGGAGGAGATCCTCGCGCTGGACTTCCCGGGGTATGCAATTGGCGGGCTTTCGGTGGGAGAGCCCAAGTGTGAGATGTTCGAGGTGCTTGAGGTGCTCATGCCCCTTATGCCGAAGGACAAGCCGCGCTACCTTATGGGCGTTGGCAAGCCCGAGGATATAGTCAGGGCTGTCGCCATGGGCGTCGATATGTTCGACTGCGTTATCGCCACGCGCAACGCCCGAAACGCATCGGTCTACACCTGGAGGGGAAAGATGTCCCTCAAAGCCGCATACTACGCCGAAGACCCAAGACCGATCGACCCCAACTGCAACTGCTACGTCTGTAGGAACTACTCCCGGGCGTACATAAGGCATCTTTTTGCGGCGGGGGAGCTTTTGGCGCCCTACCTGGCAACGCACCATTCGGTTTACTTCTTTATGGAGCTTATGCGCGAGATAAGGAGGGCGATAGTCGAGGGCAGGTACGCCCAGTTTATGAAGCGCTTCGAGGAGACCTTCGTTCCCGAAGCCACGCCGCTTTGAGCTGTTCAGGGCAGCCGCGTGACCCTCAGGCGATAAATCCTTCTTTTGTCCGACGCGAGCACCGTGAACCGGAGCTTGTCGACGTCTATCGTCGTCTTCGGCGGCGGGATGGAGTGGGTTATCTCTTCGATCATTCCGCCGACAGTTCGATATGGTCCCTTCGGCAGAGTTACGCCCGCCATGATCTCGAGTTCGTCGATGGGGGTTTCGGCGGCTATGACTATGCTTGTGTCGGGGAATCGCAGCGCCTTTCGTCGCGTGGCTGCGGGGGTTCTTAGTATCCTTGCCACAAGCGGCTCGCCGCCCACAGCGCCTGTGACCTCGCCGTGCTCGTTCACGACAACGGCGGGCGCAAATCCGCCTCCTGCGCCCTCGAGGAGAAACTCAACGACGTCCTTCGACTCGGGCACAAAAAGCGTCGAGATGTTTTCCCTCGCAAGCGGCGCCGAGGGCTTTATAGCCCCGGCGATCCTTTTGTCGATCACACCCACGATTTCCCCGGCGTCGACGACAAGCACATATGGCGCGCCTTTCGCAAGCATTTCGTGCGCCTCGGCAGCCTGCGAACCAAGCTCAAGCCGACCAAGCTTACCCTGCGGAATCATAAGGTCGAGCACCCTCCTTCCCGCAAGGCGCAAGATTATGTACAGCGCCCAAAGCCTGCCCTCGTCAAGACCGCGGATCGGCTTACTTAAAACCTCCATAAGCTCTATCGGCTGAGGCGCTTCTTCTGCGCCGATACGCTCCAGAAGCGATGTGATGGCTCGCGAGAAGGCGGTCGTTGCCGCTATGACGGGCGACATAACCCACTTGAGCACAAAAAGCACGTACGCCGCCGCCCTCGTCCAGGCATCAGCCCATCGCAGCGCAGCCGACTTCGGCAAAGCCTCGCACAGGACGAGGCTTACGAGGCTAAGCCCGAAGGTGACGTAAACGCCGCCCAGTCCGCCCCAGGTCTTTGTGGCAAGCTCGGTCGCCACCGCAGTCGCAACCACGATCGAGATGTTCGTTCCCACTAGGGTCGTCGCAAGCATAGCCTCGGGGTGGTTGCGCCACCACTCCGCAAGCCCGGTGGTCTTCCTGTAGAGGCGAGAGACGAAAGCCGTCTCCGTGCCGGCGAAGAAAGCCGCACCCAAAAGACCCGCTATGATCAGGAGGATTTCCATTGGGGTTCTCCGGTCGTTTCCTCTGCCAGAAGCGACATAAGGACCGTCTCAGCCCGCAGGAGTGTGTGCGGTTCGTTCTCCGGGTCGGTCAAGAACGCCCACCTCACGCCGCTTTCGACGAAAAGCGCCAAAACGGAGCTTGGGCTTGTGTGCTGCGGCACAAACAGGGGCGGGGTCATCGCCTCGGCTATGGGATCACCGTCGTCTTTGCCTGCAAGCCCAAGGGAGTCGACGACCCCTGCAACCTCGTCTCCGTCGAAGACGACAGCCACGTCGATGTGGGTTCGAAGCGCCTTTCGCGCGGCGGAGACGGTATCTGCGAGGGAGAGCCTGAGCCACTTCTCCCGCGGAATCCCGAGCCTTTCGAGGGGGATTCTGTCCATCTCGAGCGCTCCGGCAAGCGCCCTTATGAGCTCGGGTCGCCATTCGCCGCTGCGGCGCAAAAGCTCGATGCTCGCCCTCAGGTCCGCCTCGCTCAGCTCCTCGCTCCCAAGCCGCGGACTCCCAACAAGGGCGGCGAAGAACTCAAGAAGCGCCCTCAAAGGCAGAAGTAGCCTGAGGAGCACCTCCAGAAGCGCCGACACAGCCCTTGCGAACTGTATGTTCCACCGCGCCGCAACGACCTTCGGCGTTATCTCCCCGAATAGGATGAGGAGGACGGTCATGATGGGCGCCGAAAGTTCCGCGCTGCGCTCCGGCGCGGCGACGGATATCATCGACGTGAAAAGCGCCGTGGCGCCGATGTTGACCAGCATGTTGCCCGAAAGGACTCCGGCAAGGAGCCTGTGCGGTTTCTCCAAGAGCCTAAGGACGCGCCCAGCCTTCGGGTCGCCCTGGGAGCGCAAACGCTCCCTGTGCAGGGGCGCAAGTGAGAAGAAAGCCGTCTCGGAACCCGAAAAGAGCGCCGAGAGAGCCAAAAGCATGCAGAGCGCCGCTATTTCCGCAAAGAGGGTCATCTAATCTTCGCCTCCTGTGGCGGCAGCCACCATCTTCGGGAACTCGCCGCTCCACTCAATCCGCAGGGCGGAGGTGGTAGCATCGGTTATCTTGAAGTCCTCCGATATCTCCACGCCTCCCACCCAGGCGAGCCGCCTGTCGAGGAAGATGAGAGGCAAAGCCTTCCTGAATATCTGCGGAACGCCCCGCTTTTTCAGAAAGGAGGCGAGCCTGACCGAAGCGCCGCCCAGGGGCCGGAAAAGCATCGCGCCGCTGTAAGGACGTATCGATATCCTCTCGCCCCGGTAAGATATGTGCGCCACGAGCTTGTTTCGCATTTTGGGCTGTTTTGGCGGCTCCGTCAGCATAACTGAAAGCTTCCCAAGGTCGCCGTCGAGGACAAGCTCGCCGTCAGGCTCAAGCTCGGCTTGCCTAAGCTGGATGGGGATTCTGTGTGCAAGGAGCACATATTCGCCGCAGCGCACGGCGAAGACGCCGCCGTAGATGGGAAACCTCTTTCCCCGGGGCGCTTCCGCCAGGGCGTAGAAGACCCGCTCAGCGCGCTCGAACGAAAAATCCCTAAGACCCACACCGAGCTGCGGCAAAGCTTGAGCAAGCATCTCGCCGAACGAGAAGGGATCGCTTAGGGTTTCCCTGGCGCGGAACATGATGAGTCCCTCGCATGCGGCGACAAGCGCGCGGGCGTAGCGCTCCCTGAAGCAGCCTTCAAGGGCGCGGCGCGTGTCCAGAAGAAGCCGCGAAGCCCGGTAGATGTGCCCTATGCTCTCCCCGCCGAAGTGCTTCTCGATGTAGGGCAGAAGGACGTTTCGGATGCGGTTTCGCGTGTAGCGGTTGTCGAGGTTTGACGAATCTTCGCGCCAGCTGATCCCGAGTCGGCGCAGGGCGTTCCTTATCTCGTGCCGCCAGAGGTGGAGGACCGGTCGCACGATGTGCCTTCGCCGGGGCTGGAGGGAGGTCAGCCCCCTGACGCCGGTGCCCCTGAGCAGATTGAACATAAAGGTTTCGACGACGTCGTTTGCGGTGTGCGCCAGTGCCACAACGCCGCCGCTTTTGCGAGCCGCTTCGGCGAAAACGGATTCCCTCACCCTGCGCGCAGCCTCCTCAACGCCGAGTCGCCACTCCTTCGCGCGCTGCGCAACGTCGACCCTGTGGACCGTCAGCGGGATTCCCCACGCCTCGCACGTGTGTCTGACGAACTCCTCGTCGCCGTCCGATTCGAGACCACGCAGCATGTGGTTTATGTGGAGCGCGGAAAGCTCGATGCCAAGCTTTGAGGCAAGCTGCCTGAGTGCCCAGAGCATAAAGGTCGAGTCGCTGCCGCCCGAAACCGCCGCGATCACACGGGAACCCTCGCCAAAAAGCCTATGGCGCAAAACCCACTCCCAAACCGAATCCAAAAGCCTTTCTTCGTCGTGATCAGGCATACGACCGCACGGCGATTTTGGAGCCGAATCCTCGGGCTAAAGGTTGCCGCTTATGCTCCGAAGCTTTCGCCTCACCTCTTCGATGTTGACGGCGTCGGGGTATTCGTTGACGATTCTAACGAGGATTTCGCTTGCCTTTGCCGCGTTGCCTGCGCTAAGCTCGGCTTGGGCAAGCACCTCGAGCGCAAGGGGTGCGTAAAAGCTTTGCGGATATCGCTCCACAAGCTCCCGCAGCGTGGACTTAGCCGCCGTGTCGCCCAAAGCTACCTGACACAGCCCAAGCTTCCAGAGAACGTAGTCCCCGAATGCAGAAAGACTTTCGTCCTTGAGGGCGGACTCCCAAAGCCGATAGGCTTTGGCGGTGTCGTGGGAGAACGTGGCGAGCATGGGTTCCCGGACTATCGCGGCTGCGTCCTCGCCGCTTTGGAGGATGAGCAGAAGCTCCACCGCCTCGTTCCCGAGCTCGCTTTTGGGGAACCTGCTCACGACGCCGTGCAGCGCCGCAGACGCGCTGTCGAAGGAGCCGGCGAAGAAATAGCTCATCGCAAGCAGGTATGCGACCTCGTCGTTTTTTGGGTTTTTCCCGTACGCGTCGGCGAGGAACTCCTTCGCGCCCTCAAAGTCGCCGCGGTAGAGCAAAAGCTTTCCCTTGAGGGCGAAGGCGCGGTCCGGGGGGCGCCGCTGGGAAAGGATGGTCTCCAACGTCTTCTCGGCTCCAGTAAGATCCCTCAGCTCCTCGATCTGGATCTCGGCTTTCTCCAGAAGGGCGTCGTTCCTCAAGGCGGTTCTGCTGTAGGCGGAGGAGGGGATGAACCGCCGCCTGTCGATGTAGCTTTCGCCTTCGCTTGCTGCGCTCTGCTCGATGATCGAGTCGAGGGCGGCCAGAGCATCCTCAAATTTCCCAAGCCCCCTGAGCGCTCGGGCAAGATATAGCCTCGCCCTGCTTTTGTACCTTGCGCCTCCTTCCTCGGCGGCGTAGCGCGCAGCGCGCTCGGCAACGTCGTAGCGCAGAATGCGGAGCATATCCTCCGCAAACCTCAGCATAAGCTCGCCCCTAAGCGAGCTTGCGCGGCTCTCCTCAGCTTTCCTTAAAGCCTCGAAGGCGGCGTCGTAGTCACCAAGCTTCTGGTCAACAAGCGATATTAGCTGCCAGGTCTGCCATTTGGGCACGTCGGTCCTGAAGAGGAGTTCGAGGGAGCTCCGCAGTTGCCTGAGCTCCTCCGGCGTCCTCTCGCCGATGTCTATGCGGTGCTTGACCTCGCCGAACCTGTCGGGATGCTCCTTCAGGTAGTTGGCGTATTCCCTTACCGCGTCGTCGAAGCGACCTTTGATCTCGTACAGGCGCGCCAGCTCGAGCGCAAACATATGCTTTTCGCCAAGCTGCCTCCGCGCCTTGGTCAGGAACTGGATGTCCCTGTCGATGTATCCCCACTGAAGCAGCGCCCGGTGTATCTTTACGACGAGGGCGGAGTTTTTTGGATCAAGCTTTGTGGCTTTTTCGAACGCCCTCCAGGCTTCGTCGGGTTTGTTTACCGCGAGTCGTGCGGCGCCAAGCTCCGCCCAAAGCATGGGGTCCTGCGGGCGGCGGAGGACAAGAGCGCCAAGAAACGACTCGAGCTTGTCGTACGCCTTCATCCCAGCGTACGCCTCCTCGAGCATCGACTGGACGTCTTCGTCCTCCGGGTTTTGGGCAAAAAGTCTCTCCAGCACCTCCGCCGCCTTCTCGTACTTCTCGAGGGCGAGGAAGCGTCTTGCAAGCTCCTTGTCGTGGCTCTCGGCGCCCAGAGCAAGCCCCACCAGCAGGGCAAAGACGACCGAAAGCCGCCACACGCCCATCACCGAGACCTCCTCGAGACGAAGAACTTGATCGAGCGGTTGTACGTCCGCTCCTCTTCAGCAGTGAAAAAGCAGGCGGGAAGCTCCCCCAGCGAAAGGTGATAGGCTATGCACTCGCAGCAGTAACCCTTCTTGTTGCACGGCTCGTAGGTGCAGTTGCACCTCTCGAGATTCCTCTTGTAGTTCGGGCACTCCATCCTACACCCCCTCGCTTTGAGCCTTTGTTATAATATGCTTTGTGAGGGGCGTGTCCACAGGAAATTTCGCTTGACAAAGCTTTTGGTCGGGGCGATTGTGAGGCAGCCTTGTGAGTAGGGCGAAAATTGCTTGCCAAACTCAAAAAGTTCTTGACAGAAGGCGTGTTGGGGATATCTATACGTTCTTGCGAAGTCAGTGCAGGAAAACGCGAGGAGGCTTATGGGAAGGCGCAAGGTGCTACAGGGAGTGGTCATATCCGATAAGATGGACAAGACGATAACGGTGGAGGTGAGGTACCTTAAGCCTCATCCCCTTTACAAGAAGGTTGTTCGTCGTCGCACCCGGGTGAAGGCGCACGATCCCAAAAACGAAGCCCGGGTTGGTGATATCGTCCGCGTCATCGAATCCAGACCGTTTTCGAAAACGAAGCGTTGGGCTTTGCTTGCCATAGTGCGCAGGGCTGTGGGCACCGAAGAAAGGAGCTCTGATGATACAGAGGCAAACAATGCTTAACGTCGCCGACAACTCCGGCGCCAAAAAAGTTATGTGCATAGGCATCGTCCACGCCTCGAACAAGAAGTACGCCACAGTCGGCGACATCATAGCCGTGACGATAAAGGAGGCGATCCCGCACTCATGTGTGAAGAAGGGCGAGATCGCCCACGCAGTTGTCGTTCGGACGAAGAAGCCCATAAGGCGCAAGGACGGCACCTACATCCGCTTCGACGACAACGCCGCAGTCCTCATCGACAGGCACGGCGAGCCGCGGGGAACGCGCGTGTTCGGACCCGTGGCGAGGGAGCTTAGGGAAAAGGAGTTCACCAAAATAATCTCCCTCGCACCCGAGGTGCTTTAGGCAGGAGCAGAACTTTCGAAGGGGTTTGGGATAGATGGCGAAGAAGCGCAAAAAGAACAAGATTATCCCCGTTCGCCTCAGGATTCGGCGCGGGGATCTTGTGGAGGTTATATCCGGCGACGATCGCGGCAAGCGCGGCAAGGTGCTTAAGGTCTTCCCGCGCGAGAGACGGATAATCGTCGAGGGGGTGAACTTCGTCAAGCGCCACGTGCGACCGAGCCAGCGCGACCCGCAGGGCGGCATCCAGGAGCGCGAAGCACCAATACACGTATCCAACGTTATGCTTGTGTGCCCAAACTGCGGCAACAGAACCCGCGTCGGATATCACTTTATGGAGGACGGGACCAAGGTCAGGGTCTGTAAGGTGTGCCACGAAATGATAGAGTCCAAGTAGCCACCGGGGGATTTGGTATGGACGAACAGGAATACATACCGCGCTACAAGAAGATCTACAACGAGCAGGTGATCCCAAAGCTTATGGAGAGGTTTGGCTACAAGAACGTCCATCAGGTTCCGCGGCTTGAGAAGATAGTTGTGAACGTAGGCGTTGGCGAGGCGGCGAGGAACTCAAAGCTCCTTGAGGCGGTGATGAGGGACCTTGCGGTGATCACCGGTCAAAAGCCCAAGGTTTGCCGCGCGAGGAAATCGATATCCAACTTCAAGCTCCGCGCGGGGATGGCGATAGGCGCAAAGGTTACCCTTCGCGGCAAGCGGATGTGGGACTTCTACGACCGCCTGGTTAACCTCGCCATGCCGCGCATAAGGGACTTCCGCGGCGCCGACCCCGACGGATTCGACGGTCACGGAAACTACAACTTCGGCGTCGAAGAACAGCTCATATTCCCCGAAATCGAATACGACAAGGTCGAGGCGATAAAGGGGATGAACATAACGTTCGTCACCACCGCCGAAACCGACGAGGAAGGCTACGAGCTCCTCAAGGAGCTCGGGTTCCCGTTCAGGAGGAAAACGTAGGAGAGGTCGATATATGGCGAGGAAGGCTTTGATAGAGAAGGCGAAGCGCAAGCCCAAGTTCAAGGTTCGCCACCGCAACCGCTGCCAGCGCTGCGGCAGAGCCCGCGGATACTACCGCGACTTCGGGCTGTGCCGAATATGCCTCAGGGAGCTGGCGAACCAGGGCGAAATCGTGGGGCTCAAAAAAGCAAGCTGGTAAACCCGGTGGCGCCGAAATCTCCGCTGATGCGGCGATTTAAAGTAATATAAACGGGGGCAAGGAGATGGGAGTGATAATTGATCCAATAGGCGATATGCTTACACGCATCCGAAACGCCCAGATGCGCCTACACCCAACGGTCTCAATGCCGCACAGCAGAATAAAACACCAGATAGCCCGAATCCTCACCGAAGAGGGGTATATCCGCGGCTATAAGGTTATTGCGCTCAAAGGGAACAAGAAGATCCTTAAGCTTTATTTGAAGTATCACGGCAAGCAGCCTGCGATAAAGGGACTTGTGCGCGTCTCAAAGCCCGGCAGGAGGATCTACGCAAAGCTCTCCTCCCTTCCGTCGGTGCGGGGTGGGCTTGGGATAGCGATACTCTCAACGCCACGCGGCGTTCTTACGAACAGACAGGCAAAGCTCCTGCACGTGGGCGGAGAGGTTTTGTGCTACGTTTGGTAGATCAAGAGGAAGGTGGGTTATGTCCCGCATAGGGAGAAAGCCGATACCGATACCCGACGGCGTCCAGGTGACGGTCGACGACGACAACACCGTCCGCGTCAAGGGACCGAAGGGCGAGCTTTCGCAGTGGGTCGACCCCATAATAGAGGTCGAGGTGGGCGACGGTCAGGTCGTTTTGCGCCGCAAAGCGGAAACACGACGCGCCAAGTCGATGCACGGGCTGTACAGAACGCTTGTCGCCAACATGATCAAAGGGGTATCGGAGGGATTTGAGAAAAAACTTGAGGTGATCGGCGTAGGATACAGAGCTGAGCAGCGCGGAAGAGGCATCATGCTTTCTCTGGGCTATTCGCACCAGATCTTCTTCGTTCCGCCGGAGGGCGTTGAGGTCATCGTGGAGCCGATTACCACCAAGGTCGTGGCGGAGGGAACGCCGAACCAGTACCTCACCGCGGTGATAACGGTGAGGGGATGCGACAAGCAGCTTGTCGGCTACGTTGCGGCGCAGATACGCTCCCTGAAAAAGCCCGATGTCTACAAAAGCAAGGGGATAAGGTACATGGGCGAGCGCGTTCGCCTCAAGGCTGGCAAGGCCGGTGTGTAAAGGAGCCTTAAGATGCGCAGGAAAGAGCTTTTAAAGAAATACCAGAGGCGTCGGCGCAGGATCTTCCGCGTGCGGAAGAAGATCTTCGGCACACCTGAGCGACCAAGGCTTGCGGTCTACAGAAGCCTCAGACACATCTACGCCCAGATAATAGACGACACCGCGGGACGCACGATAGTTTCAGCCTCGACCCTTTCGCCGGAGATAAGGGACGAGGTGAAAGGCAAGACGAAGACCGAGCAGGCGGCGCTTGTGGGTAAACTCATCGCACAGCGCGCCATAAACGCCGGAGTGGAGAAGGTCGTCTTCGACAGGCGGGGCTTTAAGTATCACGGTCGCGTCAAAGCCCTCGCCGAGGCTGCGCGCGAGGCAGGACTCAAATTCTGATGGCAGCGCTCAAAGCCAACAAGATGGGCGGCTGCAGAGGGCTGGATTGGACGGAAAGAGGGGGGCTTTATATACATAGTCGCGGACTTTGTATACGTCGTAATATCAAGGAGGGTTCGCCGAGGTGTTCGACAGAAGAGACGACATAGGCGAGGCGCTTGAGGAAAGGGTTATCTTCATAAACCGCGTGGCGAAGGTCGTCAAGGGGGGCAAGAACCTTTCCTTCTCCGCCGTTGTTGCTGTTGGTGATAAGGCTGGTCGAGTTGGGGTTGGTTTGGGCAAGGCGAGGGAGGTCGCCGACGCCATCCGCAAGGGAAGCGAGATCGCCCGAAAGAACATGAAGCAATATCCTCTCTCCGACGGCGGCAGGACGATCCCCCATCCCGTCGAGGCGCGCTTTGGCGCGACCTACGTTATCCTTAAACCTGCGGCGCCGGGCACGGGCGTTCGAGCCGGCGGAGCAGTGCGCGCCATACTCGAAGCACTCGGCGTGCAGGACGCAATAACCAAAGTGCTCGGATCAAGAACGCCCATAAACGTCGCATACGCCACCATAAAGGCGCTCGACGACCTCGAGTCGCTCGAACAGGTAGCCCGAAGAAGGGGCATCCCCGTAGAAAGGCTTAAGGGACGATAAACCCAGAGGGGCTTCTCGATGAAGAAGGTTCGAATAACACAGGTAAAAAGCGCCATAGGCTACGCCAAGGACCAGAAGGATACCCTTCGGGCTCTGCGGCTGGGTAAGCTCCACAAAACGGTCGTTCACAACGCCACCCCGCAGATCATGGGGATGATACGCAAGGTCAGGCATCTTGTCGAGTACGAGGTGTTCGAGGAGGAGTGACGTTATGCTTCGTATAGGCAACCTAAGACCTCCCAAGGGTGCGGTGAAGAAGCGCAAGCGCGTGGGTCGTGGCGAGAGCTCGGGTCACGGCAAGACCTCGGGAAGGGGGCATAAAGGTGCACTTGCGCGAAGCGGAACGAAGCGCTACCCGTGGTTCGAGGGCGGGCAGATGCCCCTCTCGCGCAGACTGCCCAAAAAGGGCTTCTCCAACGCACCCTTCAAAAAGCGCTACCAGATCGTGAACATCCGCGACCTTCTGCGCTTCGAGGAGGGAACCGAGATCACCCCCGAGCTTCTGCGCCAGCACCGGATCGTTAAGCGCAAAGGTCCCATAAAGCTTCTTGCCGACGGGAAACTTAAGGTCGCCCTCACCGTCAGGCTTCACGCAGCCTCCAAAAGCGCCATCGAAAAACTCGAAGCGGTCGGAGGTAAGTTCGAACAGATAGGGAGATAGTCTATGAGGAAGCTTTTCGAGAGCATCTCCAATATCTGGAAGATTCCCGACCTGAGGAGGAAGGTCCTCTACACCCTTCTTTTCATAACGCTTTATCGCCTTGGGGGTCACATTCCCCTTCCCGGTGTGAACCTGAGGGCTTTGTCGGAGTATTTCCGCGGCGGCATGGCGGGTCCGCTGCAGATGTACGACCTCTTCGTCGGCGGCGCCCTCCGAAGAGCTACCATCTTCGCGACAGGCATAATGCCCTACATCACCGCCTCGATCATACTTCAGCTCCTGGGTGCAGTTATACCCTACTTCCAACAGCTCCAGAAGATGGGCGAGGAGGGCAGGCGCAAGATAAACCAATACACCCGCTACGGCGCGCTCATAATCGCCGCGCTGCAGGGATGGGGCATGGTGATGTACCTGAGGGGTCTTGAGAGCTCTGTCGGTCCTGTGGTGGCGATCCCGAGCGGATGGTTCATCTTCATTGGCGTTCTTGCGCTCACAACGGGCGCAGCGATCATAATGTGGCTGGGGGAGCTTATAACCGAAAAGGGCATCGGCAACGGGATGTCGCTCCTCATCCTCGTTGGTATAATTGCCCGCGTGCCAACGGCGGCAATACAGGAAGGCGTCCTTCTTGCCGAAGGCGGACGGAGCGTGGTGGAGGAGATCATAATCATCTGCTTCATAGTCCTCTTCACCATGGCGGCGATACTTCTGACGCAGGGTTCGAGGTACATCCCCGTTCAGTACGCGAGGCGCGTTGTGGGCAGGCGCGTCTACGGCGGACAGACAACCCACCTGCCGCTGCGGATCAACGCAGCAGGCGTTATACCGATAATCTTCGCGCAGTCGGTTATGTTCCTCCCCCAAACCTTCGCCCGCGTCCTGCCCGAAGGCGCACTCGCTAACTTCCTGTCGGATATGTTCGGCTACTCGAGCTTCGTGTATAACCTCATCTACGCCGGGCTTATCGTCTTCTTCGCCTTCTTCTACACAGCCGTCATCTTCAACCCCGTTGACGTCGCCGAAAACCTGAAGAAATACGGCGGCTTCATCCCCGGAAGAAGACCGGGACCCCAAACGAGCGAATACATAGACCGGATCCTAACGAGGGTGACGCTGCCCGGAGCCATTGGGCTTGCGCTTATTGCCATCCTGCCGGCGCTCCTTATAAGGACGACGAACTTCTCGTTCTGGTTCGGCGGGACGAGCTTGCTTATCATAGTCGGCGTTGTGCTTGACACACTTCAGCAGATCGAAACGCACCTTCTTATCCGCCACTACGACGGCTTCATGAAGAAGGGGAGAATCCGCGGAAGAAGATTTTAGCTTTGCGGAAGGCTCTTTGACCTACGGCGCTTGTTGCGGGAATTTTTTTGACTTTTGAGAGATATTTATATTGACAAGATGTGCGATAAGATGTATATAATTTTTTTCGGTCCGCCCGGTGCGGGCAAAGGGACATATGCGGGGATATTAAGCGAGCGTCTTGGTCTTTTCGTGCTTGCGACGGGAGATCTTCTGCGCGAAGCCGTCGAGCGTGGCACCGAGCTCGGCAGGAAGGCTCAAAAGTACATGCTTGCCGGCGAGCTCGTGCCCGACGAGATCATAATGGGTGTGGTCGAAGAGGCGCTCAGAAGCAAAGACGCCGAAAGGGGCGTCATATTCGACGGCTTCCCGAGGACGATCAGGCAGGCCGAGATGCTCGATGCGCTCCTTGAGAAGATGGGACGTAAGGTTGACCTTGTTGTCGAGCTTTTGGCTTCGGACGAGCTTGTGGTGAGGCGCCTGAGCAGCAGGCGCGTTTGCCCGAAGTGCGGCAGAATCTACAACCTCGTGAGCAATCCGCCAAAGGTCGATGAGATCTGCGACTACGACGGGGCAAAGCTCATCCAGCGCGACGACGACAAGCCCGAAACGATCCTAAATCGGCTTGAGGTCTACCGCAGGCAGACAGCGCCGCTGCTTGGTTACTACAGGCGAAAGGATGTCGCCTTCGTCACGCTCGACACAAGCGGCACCATCGACGAGGGCAAAGAGGAGCTTTTCTCGAAGCTGCGCGGTATGGGAATCGCCATTTGACGGGGGCATTGAGAGGTGATTGAATGATAATCCGCAAGACGCCTGAGCAGATAGAGGGTATAAGACTTGCGGGCATGGTTGTTGCGGAGGCGATAGCCGCTATGGCTCGCGCGGCGGAACCTGGCATCACAACGGCGCAGCTGCAGGAGGAAGCGATTAGGGTCTTTGAAAAGTTTGGCGCCAAGTCGGCGTTCTTCGGCTACAGACCCTCCCGCGGGATGCCGGCTTATCCGGCGTACGTCTGCATATCGGTAAACGACGAGATCGTCCACGGCATTCCCGGGGAGCGGGTTGTGGAGCCCGGTGATCTTGTCAGCGTCGACGTTGGCGTGCGCCGCGAGGGATTCGTCGGCGACGCAGCCGCAACCTTCGTCATCGAAGGCGCAAGCAAGAGAGCCAAAAGGCTTGCGTGGGCAACATACAGGGCGCTGCACGAGGGGATCGCGCAGGCGAGGGCGGGAAACCGCGTGTCCGACATATCCCGCGCGGTCCAGAGGTTCGTTGAAAACAGCGGGTATTCGGTGGTAAGGGACCTCGTCGGACACGGCGTTGGACTGCAACTGCACGAAGAGCCCCAGGTGCCCAATTTCGTCGACTACTCCAGAGACGCGGTGCTCGAGGAGGGTGTTACGATAGCGATCGAGCCTATGGTCTGCGAGTTCGACTACAGGACGAGGACCGACGCCGACGGCTGGACCGTTCGAACCGCGGACGGCGGTCTTGCCGCTCACTTCGAACACACCGTCGCGGTGACGAAGGAGGGACCACGAATACTCACCCTCCTGCCCGACGGAAGCGAACCTTACGTTCCGCCCAGACCTTAGTCGGAGCGAAGCTATGGCAAGAAGGAGGGACACAATACAGGTGGAGGGCGTAGTTGAGGAGGCGCTGCCCAACACAACCTTCAGGGTGCGCCTCGACAACGGACACGTCGTCCTTGCGTACGTCTCGGGAAGGATGCGAAAGAACTACATCCGCATCCTCCCGGGCGACAGAGTCACCGTGGAACTTACACCCTACGACTTGACAAGGGGCAGGATTATCTATAGATACAAGTGAAAACAAGCCGGAGGTTTTGGAGATGAAGGTTCGTGCGTCGGTAAAGAAGATCTGCAACAAGTGCAGGATAATAAGGCGCAAGGGTGTTGTTCGAGTGATCTGCGAGAACCCGCGCCACAAGCAGCGCCAAGGCTGACGGGCGCTCCAAGCGGAGGTGAGCCGATATGGCACGAATAGCCGGCGTTGATCTTCCCAAGAACAAGCGCATCGACGTTGCCTTGACCTACATCTACGGCATCGGCTGGACGCGCTCCCGCTTCATCCTGGCGCACACAGGCGTCGACCCATCAAAGCGCGTCCACGAGCTTACGGACGAGGAGATAGCCAAACTCCGCCAGTTTATCGACGAGAACTTCAAGGTCGAAGGTGCGCTTCGCGCCGAGGTCGCAAACAACATAAAGCGCCTCATCGACATAAAGTGCTGGCGCGGTTTGAGGCACAAAGCTGGTTTGCCCGTGCGAGGTCAACGCACACGCGATAACGCCAGAACCCGAAAGGGTCCCAGACCTCGCATCGGCGGAAGGAAGAAGTCGAAGGGATAAGGAGGGTTAAAAGTTGGCACGCAGACGGGTACAAAGACGGGTCAAGAAGGTTGCGCCTGAGTTCGGCATCGCTCACATACACTCAACGTTCAACAACACCATAGTCACGATAACCGACGAGGCCGGCAACGTGATAGCCTGGTCTTCGGGCGGTCGGGTTGGCTTCAAGGGCACGAAGAAGTCAACTCCCTATGCCGCCCAGCTTGCCGCCCGAAGCGCCGCCCAGGAAGCATACGCCGCAGGTATGCGCAGGGTCGAGGTCTGGACAAAAGGACCGGGTCCGGGAAGGGAGGCGGCAATACGCTCCCTGCCAACAGGCGGTCTCCAGGTGGTCAGGATCAAAGACATCACACCCACACCCTTCGGCGGGTGTAGACCTAAAAAGAAACGGAGAGTATAAACGCGAGGTGGGATAAACTATGGGAAGATATATAGGACCAGTCTGCAGGCTTTGTCGGAGGGAGAACGAGAAACTCTACCTGAAAGGCGAGCGCTGTTACACCGACAAGTGCGCCTTTGTCAGGCGCCCCACTCTGCCCGGTCAACGGGGCAAGTTCGGTCAGCCCGCACGACAGAAGATCAAGGACTACGGAATTCGCCTCCGCGAAAAGCAGAAGATAAAGACGTATTATGGAGTTCTGGAGCGTCAGTTCAGAAGATACTTTAAGATGGCGCAAAAGATGCCTGGAAGAACGGGCGAGAACCTCCTTCAGATCCTCGAGCGCCGTCTCGACAACATAGTCTACAGGCTTGGCTTTGCGCCTTCGAGGCGGGCGGCAAGGCAGCTTGTTCGGCACGGTCACTTCCGCGTGAACGGCAGAAAGGTCGACATCCCAAGCTACCTCCTAAAGCCCGGTGACGTCGTTCAGGTGGCTGAAAAGAGCAAAAAGCTCGACATAATCCACGAGATGCTCAAGAAGCGCCGCGTCCGCGAACTGCCGTGGCTGCAGCTCGACAAAGCACACCTTGAGGGAAAGCTGCTTGCAATACCCTCGAGGGATGAGATCCCCGTGAAGTTCAACGAAAACCTCGTCGTCGAGTTCTATTCGAGGTAACGACAATCGAAAGGAGTTATCGCCTATGAAGTGGAAGGCGATGCAGATGCCCGAGGAGCTCGTTGAGGATCCCGAGACTAAATCGAATCCAACGTTCGGGCGGTTTATAGTTGAGCCTCTGGAGAAGGGTTACGGCGTCACCATAGGCAACGCCCTCCGCAGGGTTATTCTCTCCTCCATGCAGGGCGCCGCCATAACCGCAGTGAGGATCGAGGGGGTGCTGCACGAGTTCTCCGCGATCCCCGGCGTCTACGAAGACGTCCCCGAGATCATACTCAACCTAAAGGGTGTTCGCTTCAAGGTTCACTCCGATTTCCCCAAGCCCGTGCGGCTCGATGTCGAGAAGGAGGGCGAGGTCGTTGCGGGGGATATCCAGACGCCGCCGGGGATAGAGGTGCTTAACCCCGACCATCACATCTGCACCATAACCGAGAAGCGCCGCCTCGTGATGGAGATGGAGCTTGGCGTCGGCAAGGGCTTCTCCGAGGCGGAGGAGCACAGGGATCCCAACGCCCCAATAGGCACCATAGCCGTCACGGCGATCTTTTCGCCGATAAGGAAGGTCAACTTCATAGTCGAGCCTTCGCGCGTGGGTCAGAGGACCGACTACGACAGGTTGATCCTCGAGATCGCCACCGACGGCAGCATAACGCCCCGCGAAGCCCTCGCTATGGCAGCCAAGCTCCTTATCGACCACTTCTCGCTGTTCCTTCACCCTGAGGTCAAGCTCGAGCAGGTGGAGGAGGAGACTCTGGACGAGGAGACCCAACGCATCAAGGCGCTGCTTCAGCTTCCCGTCGATGAGCTCGAGCTTTCGGTGCGCGCGAGCAACTGCCTGCGGAACGCAAAGATAAAATTCCTCGCCGACCTCGTGTCGAAGACCGAGCAGGAAATGCTCAAGTTCCGCAACTTCGGGCGAAAATCCCTCCAGGAGCTGCAGACAGTTTTGGGGAAACTTGGGCTTTCGTTCGGGATGGATGTGTCCAAGTACCTGAGCAAAGAGGAGCTTGAGGCGCTGCACAGAGCCGCGGCAGAGAAGGAGGCGAAGAAAAGGTAGGAAGGAGCTTCGGTTATGCGTCATCGCAAGAAGGTAAAAAAGCTTTGTCGCCCCGCCGACCACAGGAGGGCGATGCTGCGCAACATGGTCACCTCCCTCTTCGCCCACCACACCATAACCACGACCGTTGCGAAGGCGAAGGCTGCCAGGCAGGTGGCGGAGCGGCTGATAAGATACGCCATCTCGGGCACCCTCGCCGACAAGCGCAGGATCATCACCTACCTTAGGGACCGCCGTGTGGCGCACGATCTCATCCGTCTTGGTCGCGAGAAGTTCGCTGATCGTCCGCGCGGGGGCTATACCGCTGTGTACAGGCTTGGTCCGCGCAAGGGCGACGGCGCGCAGATGGCTATCCTGAAGCTTTTGGTCGAGCCCTTGGAGCGCAAGAGGAGGCGTCGCCGCGCCGCCGCGGAGGCGCCGGAGGTGATCGAGGCGGTCGAAGCCGCTCCCGCTCAGAAGCCTCAGGAAGCCCCTGTGCAGGAGGCAGCCGAGGCGCAGCAGCCTCCGGCAGAGCCCACCGCCGAACAGCCCGAGCCCGAGGTCGCCGCAGAGGAACCCGAGCCGCAGGCGCAGCCCGAGGAGGAAGTCCCCGAGGAAGCGCCCGAGGAGAAAGCTTGTGGCGAGGAGGAGAGCGAGGTAAGCGAAGGGGAGAGCGAGGCGCAGGAAGAGGAGAAGAAGGAGAGCGAGGGCGGCGAGGGATAATGCGGGCGTCCGGCGCCTGCAATGGCATGCCCCGGTTTCGAAGAGGTGTTTGGCTCGCTGTGATGGAGGGTGCGGGCGCTTGAGATATGCGGTTGCGCTTGGCGTAAGCCAGCGGGATGGGGTGCAGAAGCGGAAAAATCAAGCTTGTCGCCGTCGTGTTGGTTGTCCTTGCCGCGGCGGTAGGTGGGTACTTTGCCGTTCGCGGCGTCGCGGAGATGGGCAGGCGGAGAGCGAGGGAGAGATTTGCGTCCCTTTTGGCTCAGTCGCGGGAGAGGTTTTTGAGCATGCTCCCCGAGGGCTACGATAGGTCCAAGGCGACCGCGGCTTTCGACAACTTCTTTCGCGCCGCGCAGGCGCAGAAGCTGCGCAGAAGCATTGTCCTGAAGCAGCTTGCGCCCTACCTCGCGCAGGCGATCCGCGACGGCAGGCTCACCCGCCAGGAAGCCGACTCCGTCCTGACGCTTATGCGCCGCGCCGTCAAACCCTGAGGAGTTGCGTGGGCGCGTCGAGCGCCTTCCTGGTCCGTGGACGGTTCGTGGGTGCTTGGTCGATCCTTCTGTTCCAGGTGACCGTCTTTCTCCGGGTTCGCCGGGGCGCTCGCCTTCCGTTCCGGGCGATGTGTGGGCTTCTCATCCCGCTGTGAGGAGCTTTTGCACCTTCCCAAGCGCCCAAACCACGGCGGTCTTTGGATCAGCCGACGTCTTCAGCATCATATCCGCGTCGTGGAGTGCTGCGAGAGCCGCAAGCAGCGCCTCGGGCTTCAGGCGCCTTGCCTGCGGGAGCATGCGCTTTGCCAGAAAAGCCCTCCGTCCAAAGCGCCTTTGGATGTTTTGGGGCTCAAGCCTCACCCACAAAAGGTCGTAGATGGTGCGCCCAAGCCAGTTCAAAAGGACGCTCGGGTTTTCGCCGAAGTCGAGGAGTCCGGCGGCGAGCCTTGTCGCGCCTTCGAAGTCGAGGGCGGCGACGGCGTTGGCGAACTGGAAGATGTGCGCCGAGCGGCTGTGCGCCACGGCGGAGCGAACGTCCGAAAGCTCTATCACATCCCCGCGGACGAAGTCGATGAGCTTGTTAACCTCCTCCCGCACCGCGGCAAGCGAAACGCCCGCAAGCCTGATGAGCTCCTGCGCCGCAGAAGGCGATATCCGCTTGCCGCTGCGGCGAACAAAGTAGAGAACCCACGCCAAAAGCTCCCCCTCGTTCGGCGTGGAAAGCTCCACAAGCTCAAAGAGCTCCTCGATCTTCTTGCCCTCCTTGCGGGATGTGTCGAGCGCCTCAGCCTCGACGACCAACACCGCCGTCTCGGGGAAGCGTATGCCCGAAAGACCGTCTATAACGCTTCTTTCCACGGGGCGGGTCTGGTTGAAGTTTCGGAGGACGACGACGCGCCTGTCTCCCATCATGGGCAGCATAAGGAGCGAGTCGAAGATTTTTTTGTGGGCGTCGGAGCCGCGAAGCTCGTTCATCCAGAAGATGTCGAGGTTGAAGTCCTCCAAGCCCTCGATCGGTCGCCTGAAAGCCTTTATAAGCCCGTCCTTAAGCAGCGCTGCGTCGCCGTAGATGAAGACCCTTGCGGGCGGCGCAACCCCGCAGAACCTCCGGAACAGTGCGCTGTACTCCTTTGGCGTCACTTGCCCAAAACCTCCTGTCGCGGCGGCATAAGTCCGCAGGACCTGTGCTCCGGACAGTAGCCGAGGACAACGCACTTGGGCTGAAGATACTCCGCAAGCCCGCGAAGCTCGGGAACCCCCTTTATCTCGCCCTTCACGCGCCAGAAAAGCTCCCTTATCTCCCACTGCGCCCTCGCGCAGAGCCTGATCTGGCAGACCTGATAAAGCTCGCGGAAGTTCATGCTCATAACGATGTTGGTTTTCGTTGCGTTGGGGAGGACGAACCGGGCGTCCTCGCGGGGGATGCCAAGCGACATAAGCTCCTCATAAGCCCTCTTTGCCGCATCGATAGATTTTTCAAAGAGCCTTAGCGCCTCGGGGTTGTCCTTTATGCTTGGCGGCGTGACGAATGCGTCGTCGCCTGCCGCAACGTACCGCTGCGACTGCTGAGAGAAGCTCGCTATCCTGTGCCGAACGAGCTGGTGTGAGCAAGCGCGGGAGATGCCCTCAACGGCGAAGGTGAAGGTTATGTGCTCGAGGACGGACAGGTGTCCCGAGGCGATGACGCGATCGATTAGGGAGTGCATCCTTTCGCTTTTTTCGCTCGACGATGCGGCGTTCCAGATCTCTGTGGGACCGTCGCTTGAGTAGCAGGTCCTGGCCGCTGTGAAGACGGTCTCGATGGGCTTTGGCGTGTAGTTGATCAGGGTGACCCTCATGGCGCGCAAAACGAAGAGGGCAGACGCAAAAAGCCTGCCCTCACGCTGCACAACGCCCTCTCATGGCGGAGCAAATCTACTTCTTTTTCTTCTTGCCCTTGTACCTGAAGATAGCCTCGCGGCTCGACTCCTTGATGCCGTACTTCTTCATAAACCGCTCGACCCTTCCGGCTGTGTCGACTATCTTCTGCTTGCCCGTATAGAACGGGTGGCAGGCGGAGCAGATCTCAACGCGAAGCTCCTTCTTCGTCGAGCCGACGTACCACGTGTTCCCGCAGGCACAGGTAACCTTCGCTATGTAGTACTCCGGATGTATCCCCTTTTTCATCCTCCACCTCCTCGCAAACCAAATAACGACGCGGATGCCCTTTGTCAAGGGTTTTCCGCAGCGCTTTGGTCGAAAGTGCTTGGCACATCGGATAAACGAAGATAAATTTTTGCGAAATGAGGTGCGTGCTGGCAAAAGTTTTGGTTCTTTCGGCTTGCTTCGCTCAGCTTTCGGTTGAGGGCGTTGGCGGGCTTGTGGTTCAGATGGACACCACCGACGGCTTCTTCGCACTCGGCGATACTGCGGGGCATCCGCTGATGTATAACTTCGACTACCCGTGGCTTCGGGACGGGATGTTCATCCTCTTTATGGTCGACGACAGCGGCTTCACGAACTACTACAGCGAGACGTTTTACGGATACACCTTTCTGCGCGACTACTCCGCCGGCTGCGGCTACTGGTCGGGCGGGATCAGCAAGGAGTGGGACGTGCCCTACGGCGGGGGGAGCATATTCTTCCGCCTCACCGTCACCCCAGTTGAGATCGACGGCGTTGGCGTGGCGAAGATCACCTTCTACGTCTTCAACGGCGATACCGCAGCCCACGACTTTGGTGCGATGCTCCAGCTCGATATCCTCGTTGGCAGCAACGACCGCGCGCCCCTGGCGACGGGAACGAGCGTCCTCTCGCGGTGCACAATCCTCGAGGACGACGAAATACCATACTTCTGGCAGTCCTACGAGGTTTCGCCCTCGGCTGGGTGCGGGCAGGTTATAGCGCGCGGCTTCCTTCGCTCGCTTGGGGCAACCCCACCCGACAGGTTCGTGCTGGCGCACTATCCGTACATATGGCGTCAGCCGTGGGAGCTTGACACGACGTACGAGGGGCTCGACTACATCGACAGCGCGGTTTTGCTGCGCTGGCCGAAGCAGCGTGTGAGCTCGTGCAAATCGGCGACTTTCGTCACCTACTTTGGCTTCGGCAAGTGCGTTGAGGAGAGCACAGACGTTGTCCTTCTGCCGCTTGTTCCCGGCGAGGTTGGCGCCGAGTGCGACACTTTAAGCCTCCCGTTCGAGGTGGCTGCGTTGGTGCACAACGCCGGTCTTGCGGCTGGCGTTGCCGCCGGAACGCTGTGCGTCACCCTGCCTGCCGGCATGGACTTCGACGCCGATCCGTTCCACCCCGCGTCCCCGTGCGTCCCGCTTGGGTCCGATCCCCTTGAGCTCGACAGCACCGCCGTGTCGGCGTGGCTCGTCAACGTCGTCGACCCAACGCTTGCCGACACAACCCTACCCATCGTCATCGACCTCTACGCACAGCCCGATATAGCGCTTTCGTCCACAAGCTGGGTGTACATCCCATCCCCGGACGGCGAGCCGCCCGTGGTCGACGTGCACTTCCCTTACCGATGCATCTCGTGCGGCGACAGCGGGTCGGTGGTGATCCCATTCTTCGTTTACGACAGCTCGGGGATCGATCCGCTTTCGGTTTCGGTGCAGGTTGGCGGAAGGCTCCTTACGCCGACGTCGGGCTACGTGCACCTGGGGGGCGACACGATATACGTTGAGGTTCCCGTGGGGATGCTTGTGCACGGCGCTGTGCTCGAGTACCGCTTCGCAAGCCTTTCGGACGTCTTCGGCTGCACGGCGGAGGACTTCCCGCCGCCCGGAACGCTTTTGGTCGACCTCTTCCCGCCGTCGTTTTTGGGGTTTGATCCGCCCGGGGGGTCATTTATCGGCTCGGTGCCGGTCGTTAGGCTGCGCTTTGCGGACGAGCCCGCTGGCGTCGACACGGCGTCTGTGGAGCTCCAGTTCGACGGCGCGGTGGTCGCGCCCGATGACCCAAGGATATCGTGGGAGGGCGACTCGGTCCTTGTGTTCTCGTCAACTGACACCTTCCCGCCGGGATATCCGTTGACGATATGCCTCACGCACATAGCCGACAGGGCTGAGCTTTGCGGTCCCAACGAGATTTCTTTGCTTCAGTGCGCGACCTACACCATTTCGGGCGTGGAGGAGGCGAAGCCGGAGGGCGAGCTTGCCGTTTCGGTTGTGCCGAACCCGTTCAACGCCGCCTGCGACGTGAAGTTGTCGCTTTCCCGCCGCACGCGCGTTTCGGTCGACGTCCTTGACACGTCGGGCAGGCTTTTGGTGTCCGTCTTCCGCGGCGTTCTGGACGGCGGGGCGCATAGGCTCCGATGGCGACCCGACGGGATGGCGTCGGGCGTGTATATCGTGAGGGTCTGCGCCGACGACGCCGTGGCTGTGTCGGTGGTGGCGTATGTGAAGTGAGTACACTCTCGCCGCCTCGGGGATTTTCGTTTGCGCTGAAGCACAGGTCGCTTCATCTTATCGAGAACTTATGCCGGAGGTTATGCGTTGAGACGGTTGGTCTTCGTCGTTGGTCTTACTGTCTTTTTGGCCTGGGGTTTTGCGCCCCGCGAGGGCGCGGATTATCGCGTTTGGCCGCAGATTTCAAAAAGCTTTGTCGCGCCGCCGCAGTCGGCTGGCGTAAAGCGGGAGTTTGTGGACCGTTACGGCGGCAACTGGTCGTTCATCTGGAATCGCGATACAGGTCTGCCGCACAGGATAGTAGGCTCAGGCGTGTACGTGGGGCAGCCGAAGGACGAGGCGGAGGCGATTGAGAAATGCCTTGCCTTCGCGACCGAAAACCCCGAAATCTTCCCGCCGCAGTGCGAGCTTGTCCCAATTTCGGCAAAGCGCGCTCTGGGGACGTGGATCGTTACGTTCAGGGAGGAGTATGACGGTTTGCCCGTTCTCTCCGGCAGAGCCGACTTCAGGATCAAGCGTGGCAAGCTCGTTCTTTTGGGCAGCGACCTCCATCCTAATCTTGCCGTGGACGTTGAGCCTTCGCTGGGCTTGGACGATGCCTTGCGGATTGCTGCTCAGCGCTTCGAGTTCGAAGACGCTTGGGGTGAGCTTTGGGTCTCGCCGTTCGAGGGCGGCAGACTGCTTTGGCGCATATCGGCGCAAAACGAAGCCCCCGTTCACAGATGGCAGGTCTTCGTCGACGCACACACGGGCGAAATCGTCTACTTCTGGGACGACGTCCCAACGGCGATAGGCGGCAGGGTCTTCGGCGAGCTCCATCCCCTCTACGCCCTGGATTCCGTGCAAACTCTCCCCCTGCCGAACATATGGGTTTGGGACGAGCACGGCGATTCCGTCCTCGCGGACGAGGAGGGGAACTACCTCTTCGAGATCGATTTCGTTTACGGCACTATCATCTACGGCAAGCTTGTTGGTCTTTACGCCGACGTTGTTCCCGTTTCGGGTGTTCACTCGGTTTGCGGTGGTGGAGCGACGAGCGAGGTCTTTGACCTCACCTTCGCGTCCGACTGCGCCGCCCTGGATGAGGTGGGGGCGTTCTATCACGTAAACGTCGTTCACCGCTTCTTTAAGTCCATCGACCCCGATTTTGTGGCGATGGACTATCCCGTTCCCGTCACCGTGAGCGACACGGTCGACCCATGCCCGCTCAACGCCTTCTGGGACGGGCACGGCATACACCTTGGCGCGGGAGGAGGCGGCACATACAGAAATTTCGGGCTCTACGCCGACGTGATATACCACGAGTACACCCACGGGACGACGCACTTTATCTATCCCATCGACCTTCTGCCGTACGTTGATCAGCCCGGTGCGCTGAACGAAGCCTTCTCCGATTACTTTGCCTGCGCGATCACGGGAGAGCCATACATAGGCGAGCTTGGTCTTGTGATCGGTCAGCCTTGGATGCGCAGCCTCGACAACGACCTGCGCTACCCCGACGACTGGGTCGATGAGGTCCACGCCGACAGCAGGATAATCTCCGGCGCGTGGTGGGACATAAGGGATGCCCTGCTTTCCCGAAAGGGCTGGGTCGACAGCCTCGTTCACTTCACAAGGTTCACCTTCGCCAACACCTTCGACGACTTCGCCTACGAGATGCTCGTTCTCGACGACGACGACGGCAACCTCATAAACGGCACACCCCACGACGACGAGATCATCGAGGGCTACATGCGACACGGCATTGGGGGCTTTGGCGTAAGGATTTTGCACAAGCCCCACAAGGACACGGAGAACACGCTTGAGCCGTACCGCATCAGGGCGGAGCTTAGGGCTTTCACGCCGGTTCGCTGGGCTTTTGTCTATTACTCCGTCGACGGCTCGACCTTTACGGCGGCAAGCCTTGAGGAGAGCGACACGTCGGGGGTTTGGGAGGCGTTTATCCCGCCGCAGCCCTCGGGCACCACGGTGCGCTATTACATCTGGGCTGAGGATTGGCGCGGATTTTCGGATACACTGCCCGACTTCGCCCCCGAAACCCTCTTTGCCTTCCACGTGGGACCTGATACAGTCCCGCCCAGCATAGTCCACAAGCCGCTGTGGGACCAAAGCGAGTACACGCTGCCCTATCGCGTGCTCGCCCGCATAGAGGATAACTGCGAGGCTCCCGTTGGGGCTTTTGTTGTCTTCGGCAGAAACAGCGCTCCCGCCGAAACCGTCGCCATGGAGGCTCTGGAGGGCGATGTGTTCGGGGCGGAGATGGATTTCCCGGGCGGCGTTGAGGTCGGAGACTCGATCTGGTACTGCATATGGGCTTACGACGGCGCCTCCGAGCCGAACTACGCCGCAAACCCCGACTCGGGGGTCTACTCCTTCAGGGTTGTGAGGTCCATCTACTACGACTTCGAGGGCGGTGACGGCGGATTTTCTTCGGAACTGGGATGGGAGTGGGGTGAGCCCACAAGCGGTCCCGGAGAGGCTTGTTCGGGCACAATGCTTTGGGCAACGGTCCTTGGTGGCAACTACGGCGACAACGCCGATTATCTTCTTGTCTCGCCGCCGATCGACCTCTCTGGTTTCTCCGACGCGCTTTTGAGCTTTTCGATGTGGCTTGAGTCGGAGCGGCGCTACGACGGCGGGCAGGTGCTTGTGTCGACAGACGGCGACCACTGGGAGCTTCTGGAGCCCGTTGGCGGCTATCCTACCCGCGCTGTGGCTGCCCTCGGAGGTGAGCCCGGCTTTTCGGGCGCAACTCAACGCTGGGTAAAGCCCGCCTTCGACCTTTCGCCATACCTGGGCTCCACCGTGCAGATCGCGTTTCGGTTCGCGTCGGATGGGGCGGTTAACATGTCCGGCTGGTACGTGGACGATGTTCTTGTGCTCGAGACGAACCTGCTTCTGCCGCCGAAGAACTTCCGCGCGGAAAGCGGCTACGACGGCGTCGTGCCCCTGTATTGGCAAAAGCCCTCGGAGGGCGTGATCGAGTATCTGCTTTACAGGAGCACGGTCGACGAGCAGCCGGCGGAGCCCTATGCTCACATCTCCGCCGACGACACCCTCTACATGGACTACGACGTCGTCAACGGGACGAGATACTACTACTGGCTTGTTGCGCGCTACAGGCGCGGGGACTCTGAGCCGGCTGGTCCTGTCGATGCCGCGCCGTTTGCGGCGCGGATAGCCGTTGAGCCCGAAAGCCTGTTTATAGCCTTAAATCCCGGAGGGATGCTCGATACCGCCATAGTAATCCACAACCTCGGGATGGGGGAGCTGAGCTTCGACATCTGGGAGGCGCCCTATGGGGATGCGTGCATCCTT
This sequence comes from uncultured bacterium, assembly GCA_965552135.1. Taxonomy (GTDB): domain Bacteria; phylum UBP14; class UBA6098; order B30-G16; family B30-G16; genus CBEVQY01. Next base: position 41,412 of record CBEVQY010000021.1, read on the forward strand.
TCGGAGGGGTTCCTCGAGCCCAGCGCCGACCAGTGGCATCTCCTCGCCGTCGATCCCGCCGAGGGCGTCCCGCAGGATATAGCCGCCCTATGGGGACAGACCAAAACTGAGGGCACAAACAAAGCCTACTTCCTCGTCTGCGGCTACGGGACGTTCGGCGACCCCGATTCGTTCGTTGTAGCGTGGATGTTCGACACCGACCTCAACCCGAGCACGGGTTTCCCGGAAGGGGGCGGGATAGAGTACATAGTCGCCGTCGGCAACGTCATGGGTTTCGACGGGATGATCCTGCGCTACAACCCCGAAAGCCCCTACGGCTGGGACATAATCGGCGTGCCGTCCTGGATTTACAGGTCGACCAATCAGGACACGGTAGGCGTTGGCTTTTCGGTTTCGAACCTCGGCTCGCCCGATGCGGCGTACATGAGGTGCGCCATAATGACGGGTCTTGCCGGCACAACGCCCGAGGTGATGGACATCGTCCCCGACACCACCGCCGAGCCCGTTGAGTTTTCGTTCTACAACGCGAGGTGGATTGTGGAAAATCCTATCAGAGGCGACGTTTCGGGCGGCGAGAGCGAACGGATCACCCTCTCCATCGACTCACACGGTCTTTCGAGCGGATACGACTACAGGATGAAGCTCAGGATCCTTTCGAACGACAGGACCGCCCCCGAGGTTTTCGTGCCCGTCGTCCTCAGGGTCGTTCCGTGGTCTGTTGACGATGTTTCGAAACCTTCTGGGCTTGTCCTTTTCGAACCGCGCCCTGTGCCGTTCAACGCCGCCGTGGAGCTTGGGTTCTTTGCGGCAGAGCCCGCGGATGTCAGGCTCGCCGTCTACGATGTTGCCGGCAGGTGCGTGCGCGTTCTTTTGGACGGCGCCATTGCCGCGGGCTCCCACCGCATCGTCTGGGACGGGACCGATGGCGAAGGAGAACCCCTTCCCTCCGGCGTATACCTCCTTAGGCTTTCCGCCGAAGGCGCTTCGCAGACCAAGCGCCTGCTTCTGGTTCGGTGAAGTTTGCGGGTCTGCTTCTTCCGCGGGAGGTCGAGCGGGGGCACTTTCTTTTTGGTGCGTCTTCGGTGGCTGAGCTTTCGCATTAGGTATAGTATTTGCCGGCGGCGCGGCCTGCCGCGACGAGACCCCTTTGATTAACTTTGCCGCTGGACAAGGTTTCTGACGCTGGTTTTGAAAAAAGTTCTTGACAAGGTGTTTTGCCGTCCCTATTATTAGCACTCGACGGCGATGAGTGCTAACAATTGGAACTAACTCGTTGGTTGCCAACGTAATAGCAAGCAGGGAGGTGAGTCATGAAAGTGAAGCCGCTGTACGATCGGATCCTCGTCAAACCCCTCGAGCCCGAAGAGGTGAAGAAGGGCAACATAATCATCCCCGACACCGCGAAGGAGAGACCCCAACAGGGTGAGGTCATCGAGGTGGGCGAGGGAAGGCTCACCGAGGACGGGAAGATAATCCCCCTCAAGGTGAAGAAGGGCGACAGGATCCTCTTCTCCAAGTACGCCGGAACGGAGATCGAGATGGACGATGAGGAGTACATCTTCATGCGCGAGTCCGACGTTTTGGCGATAATAAGCCAGTAAAGCAAGGAGGTGGGGAAGATGGCTGCGAAGCTTATAGAATACTCGCTTGAGGCTCGCGAATACATAAAGGCAGGGGTTCAGAAGCTTGCGCAGGCTGTGAAGGTCACGCTGGGACCGAAGGGGCGCAACGTCATCCTCGAGCGCAAGTTCGGCTCGCCCCTCACCACAAAAGACGGCGTCACCGTCGCCAAGGAGATCGAGCTTGAGAACCCCTTCGAGAACATCGGCGCCCAGCTTGTCAAGGAGGTAGCATCCAAGACCTCCGACGTTGCCGGCGACGGAACGACGACGGCAACGGTCCTGGCGGAGGCGATCTTCCTGGAGGGGATGAAGAACATCACCGCCGGCGCCAACCCGCAGGCCTTAAGGCGCGGCTTCGAGAAGGTGACGAAAGCCGTCGTTGAGGAGCTCAAGAAGATGTCGAAGGACGTCTCCGACTCGCAGGAGATCGCCTTCGTCGGCGCAATATCGGCGAACAACGACATGGAGATCGGCAAGCTCATCGCCGAGGCGATGGACAAGGTCGGCAAGGAGGGCGTCATCACCGTCGAGGAGGCGAAGGGGACCGAGACGACCCTCGAGGTCGTTGAGGGGATGCAGTTCGACCGCGGATATCTTTCGCCCTACTTTGTGACCGACCCCGACACGATGGAGGCTGTCCTCGAGGACGCCTACATCCTCGTCCACGACAAGAAGATCTCGGCGATGAGGGACCTTCTGCCGATCCTCGAGCAGGTTGCGCAGTCGGGCAAGTCGCTTTTGGTCGTTGCGGAGGACGTCGAGGGCGAGGCGCTGGCGATGCTTGTTGTCAACAAGCTCCGCGGAACGCTCAAGGTCTGCGCCGTGAAGGCTCCGGGCTTCGGCGACAGGCGAAAGCAGATGCTCCAGGACATCGCCATCCTCACCGGCGGACAGGTCATCTCCGAGGAGCTTGGGATGAAGCTCGAGAACGCCAAGCTCGAGATGCTGGGTCGCGCCAAGAAGGTCGTCGTCGACAAGGACACGACCACCATCGTTGAGGGCGCTGGCGATCCCGAGCAGATCAAGGGCAGGATAAACGAGATCAAGGTCCTCATCGAGAAGGCGACGTCCGACTGGGACAAGGAGAAGCTCCAGGAGCGACTTGCCAAGCTTGCGGGCGGTGTGGCTGTGATCAAGGTCGGCGCCCCAACCGAAACCGAAATGAAGGAGAAGAAAGCCCGCGTTGAGGACGCGCTTCACGCCACCAGAGCCGCCGTTGAGGAGGGCATCGTTCCCGGTGGTGGCGTCGCACTCGTGCGCGCAATCCCCGCGATCGATAAGGTCGAGAAGGAGCTTGAGGGCGACGAGAAGATAGCCGCGGCGATCATGAAGAAGGCTTTAGCTGAGCCCCTCAAGCAGATAGCCGAAAACGCGGGCTACGAGGGCGCCGTTGTCCTCAACAGGGTGCTTGAGGGCGAGGGCGACTTCGGCTTCAACGCCGAAACTGAGCAGTTCGAGAACCTCTCCAAGTCCGGCGTTCTCGACCCGACGAAGGTCGTCCGCTCCGCGCTCGAAAACGCCGTCTCCATCGCCTCGCTGCTCCTCACGACCGAGGCTCTGGTGGTGGAGAAGCCCGAGAAGAAGGAGAAGCTGCCCGGAGCCGGTGGAGCAGGAGACTACGAGTTCTGATGCGCCGGCTTCCTTCGCGCACGCGCAAGGGCTCCCCGTGTGGGGAGCCCTTAGTTTTTTGCCGAGCCGCCGCAAGCGAAAAATTTAATTGATTTTCGACCACCTGTGGTTTAATTTTTTTTTTTCGAGCCCTGTAATTTAAACTTCTAGTTTAGTAAATTGGCATAGGAGGTCAAAGTGGTGCGGTTTGGTCGGTTTGCGCTTTGGGCTGTGTTCGTTTCGATCGTCTTCGCTCAACCCGTTCTGCACTATCAGGGCAAGCTTGTCGGTTTGGACGACGTTGCCGTAAACGACACCGTGAGCATGACGTTTAAGCTTTACGACTGCGCCTCCGGCGGCTCAGCCATCTGGGGCGAGACGCACAGCGACGTCGTGGTCACAAAGGGGCTTTTTTCGGTGGTTCTCGGCGAAATCTCGCCGCTTGATCTGCCGTTCGACACCCAGTACTGGCTCGAGATAAGCGTCAACGGCGCTGTGATGGTTCCCCGTGTGAAGCTTGCTGCCTCGCCGTATGCCTTTCGAGCTGTTGTGGCAGACAGCCTCACAGGCGGCGTGCCCGACGAAAGCCCGGAAAACGAGCTTATAACCTCCGTCGTTTGGGAGCCCGACAGCCTCTCGCACCACACGCTCAGGATCGTGGAGCACTCCGTCCAGTGGGACGTTGTGATACCCGTCGACGAGGATGATCTTTCCGACAACGTATTGGGGGACCTTTCCGACGTCGACGTTTCGGGTGTAGTTTCCGGTCAGGTCCTCAAGTGGGACGGCTCTGCTTGGCGCCCCGCAGACGACGCAAACATACGTTGGGATACGCTCGGTGCCTACGTCGACACAACGATGGGGATATCTTCCCTCTCCGACGTTAACACCGCTGGTGTTTCGGACGGTCAGGTTCTTGCGTGGGTCGAGGCTGCGGGGGAGTGGCGTCCCACGGACCTCGGCAGCGGCGCCGGCGACAACTGGGGAACTCAGGTTGTGGTGTCCGACTCGTCCCTGCTGGGCGACGGAACGCCCACAGACACCCTCCGCGTCAACTGGGACACGCTTGGGGCGTACTACGATACACTCTCGCTCGCCACTGCAGGCGCAGCCAGAGTGCACTGGGAAAACATAATAAACGTTCCGGAAAGCATTCTGGTCGACGGGAGCAGGGAGAACGAACTTATAACTGATTTCCTTTGGTTTTACGACACGCTTGGCGGCAGGATCCGCGTTGCCGAGGGTGGGAGCGTGCACGAAGTCTTCGTCCCCACGCACGAGGATCACCTTGCCGACAACAGCATAGGTGACCTCGGCGACGTAAGCGTGGCAGGCGTTGTAGACGGTCAGGTTCTTAAGTGGTTCGCGTCGGCGGGTGAGTGGCGCCCGGCAAATGATATAGGTGGTGGCGTGGGCGATAACTGGGGCACTCAGGTCGTTGTGTCCGATTCGTCCCTCTTGGGTGATGGGACCGCATCGGAGCCCTTGAGAATCGCCTTCGAAAACCTCGATTTCGTAAGCTCCCTCGTCTGGGAGCCCGAAGATTCCCTCGAAAACACCCTGAGGCTCACGGGTCCTTCAGACACCCTGGAGGTCGTCATCCCCGCGGACGAGGATGACCTTTCCGACAACGTTCTCACTGACCTCGGCGACGTAGATACCGCGGGCTTGGAGCCCGGCGTGATCATGGTCAGGGACTCGACGGGCAAGTGGGTCTTCCGCTCGATAGTTGGCTTTTACGACGACAAGAACTGGCACGACGCCACGGACTACATCTACACATCCGCCGAAAGCTGCGTTGACGTGAGGATATACGATCTCGGCGACACTGCCAGCATGAGCATAGTGCAGTCCGACTCGACGACGACGGGCGAGTGGTACGGTCTTTTGGTGAGCCGCCAGAGCCACGCCAACGCCAACGGCAAAGCCATTTACGCCTACGCGGGGGCGTTGGCAGGCGTTGGGACAACAAACGAGTTCTACGGCGTTTACGGAAAAGCCGGCTACGGTGCCCGCAATTACGGCGTCTACGGCGACGCCGAGGACGTCGGCACTGGCGAAGGCTACGGAGTTTACGGCAGAGGGAGGACGGTCGGCGTCTACGGCAGGAGCGGTAACTACGGCGTTTACGGCGATGCGGAGTACGCTGGCACAGGCGAGGGCTACGGAGTTTACGGCAAAGGGAGGACGGCCGGCGTTTACGGCGAGAGCGATAACTACGGTGTTTACGGCATAAGTGATTCGTGCGCTATCTACGGTTATTCCGAAACAGGTTTCGGGTGTTATTTCGATGCCCCAAAGAACTACTTTAGCGGCAATGTGGGGATAGGTCCTGGGGCGGATGATCCCGATTATGCGCTTGTGGTCATAAGCGATTCGTGCGCTGTCTACGGTTATTCCGAAACAGGTTTCGGGTGTTATTTCGATGCTCCAAAGAACTATTTCAGCGGCAATGTAGGGATAGGTCCGGGGGCGGATGATCCCGATTATGCGCTTGTGGTCAAGGGACGTTTAAACCCAATGTACCGTAATTACACAGAACCCTCGATATGCATTGGAAAACATGCCTGCGATAGCCTATTATCCAGCGGTCGAGAAAATATCGCTATAGGTCGATTTGCTTTGCGCACGAATGAGGTCGGTTCAGGAAACATAGCCATAGGATATAAAGCTTTGGCAGACTATGATTGTTGGTACTTTTTGTCTACTTACACCTACAACATAGCAATCGGATCTTCTGCACTCACTCATTTGAGAGGTGAAGGGGGCCTTTGTTTGTACAATGTGAAAAATACTGCGGTAGGTTACGGTGCTCTTGAAAATCTTAAAGGTACTTATTACGGCGCCTATTGCAATACAGCCTTTGGAGCAGGTGCGCTTAAGGACTTGTGGGATGGTGAAAAAAATACCGCCTGTGGTGGCTATGCAGGGCCGACATCCGCTGACTCTTTTGTTTGCAATACTACCGCGCTTGGCTTTGGTGCTAAAGTAACCGCCGACAATCAGGTCCGCATAGGAAATACATCCGTCACAAGCATTGGTGGCTACGCGAACTGGACGAACCTCTCCGACGGTAGGTTTAAAAAGGATGTGCGCGAGGATGTCCCTGGTCTTGTCTTCATCCGCAAGCTCCGTCCTGTAACTTACCATCTCGACGTCAGGAAGTTGAACAGGTTTTTGGGCGTGCCGGACAGCATGTATGAGGATACGATTTGGGCGCGTGCTGTGGCGCAGAAGGAGGCGATCGTCCAGAGCGGATTCATTGCTCAGGAGGTCGAGGAGGCAGCAAGGTCCGTTGGCTACGACTTCAGCGGTGTCGATGCTCCCCAGGACGAGCACGACCTCTACGGTCTTCGCTACGCCGAGTTCGTTGTGCCTCTGGTCAAGGCGGTCCAGGAACTCGATGAAGAAAATAAAAAGCTCCGCGAGGAGCTTGCCAGACAGAAAGAGGAATTTGCCAAGCAAAAAGAGGAGCTTGCCAGGCAAAAAAGGGCTTTAGAGGTCCTCGAGGCTAAGATCGAGGAGCTTGAGGCAAGGTGCAATGTCCAGCGCTGATGCGGTTAAGTTTAAATAGGAGGGAGCTTGATGCGTTTCCCCATCCTCTGGGCGCTTGCTGCGCTCGCTGTTCTGTCCTGCTGCACTCTCTCGCACGCGGTGGCACCGAAAACGCTCACCTACCAGGGCAAGCTCACCGATGTGGGGGGAGTCGCGGTAGACGACACGCTCGATATGGTTTTCGAGCTCTACGACAGTCCGACGGGCGGGGTGAGCCTTTGGAGTGAGCATCATCCTGCTGTTCCCGTGCGGCACGGGCTTTTCTCGGTGGTGCTCGGGGAGGACGTCCCCCTCATACTCGATTTCGACGAGCAGTACTACCTCCAGGTCACGGTTGAGGGTCACGTTATGTCTCCACGTGTGAGGTTGACGGGTTCTGCGTATGCTCTGCGCGCTTTGGTAGCGGACAGCGTTGCGGGCGGGATAGATGATCTATCGGACAACTCTCTGGGGGATCTGGGCGATGTGGATGTGTCGGCTGTCGACAGCGGCTATGTTCTCAAGTGGAACGGCGCGTTTTGGGCGCCTGCTCCCGACAACGAGGCTACCCAGAACGTCTTTTCCAGGGTCACCGACGGCGTCAACACCTACGTTGCTTCAAGCCCTGCGGATAGCATACGCTTTGTTGGGGTCGGTGGGACGGCGGTGGAGGTGAATCCTGTGACCGGCGTGGTCGCTATAAACGGGAATGCGGAGGGTTTTGTTCATTCGGTCTCTGCGACTGGTGGTCTTGTGAACATCGGCGACGAGGACAGCGTTGTCATAACGTTTTCGGATATGGGAGCCGACTCGAGCGACCTTCTTATGTGGGATGGTTCGTCGTGGGTGCCCGGGCAGCCTTCGTTTGTTCGCTTCGTCACCGGGACAGGAGGTCTTGCTGCGACGGGGACGGGGGACAGCGTGGTTTTGTCCCTCTCCGACATGGGGGCGGACTCCGGCGAGGTCCTCCGCTGGGATGGCTCGCAGTGGTCTCCGTGGTCGATCACGGGTTTCGTCAGGTGTGTTGAGGGCGCCGATGGTCTTGTTGCGATGGGCACTGCGGATAGCGTCGTCCTGGGTCTTTCGGACATGGGCGCGGACTCCGGCGAGGTCCTCTACTGGGACGGCTCCCAGTGGACGCCGGGGCTTCCTCGCCTCGCCTCAGTTATCTGGGATCAGGACAGCGTAAGCGGTGCGGTGTATCCTGTAGCTTCTGACGTTGCTCAGCTTGTCATCCACAGCCTTGGCGATTCGGCATCTGCGAGCTTAGTGCAGTCTGACAGCACGACCACGGGCGAGTGGTACGGCCTTTTCGTCAGTCGCCAGGGACACGCCAATTCCAACGGGAAGGGTCTTTATGCATATGCTGGTGCTTTGAGCGGGGTTGGTACGACGAATGAGTTTTACGGTGTTTACGGAAAAGCCGGTTATGGCGCCCGTAACTACGGCGTATACGGTGACGCTGAGGACGTTGGGACGGGCGAGGGCTACGGCGTTTACGGCAGAGGGAAGACCTACGCTGTTTACGGCTATTCGGAGAGTGGCTACGGTTGCTACTTCGACGCCCCGAAGAACTACTTCAGCGGGAACGTGGGGATAGGTCCGGGCGCAGATGATCCCGGCTGTGCGCTTAAGGTAAGGGGGCGCTTCGACCTGAAGTATGGCAGCAGTTCAGTGTGCATTGGAGAACATGCATGTGATAGCCTTGTGAGTGCTGTAGAGAATGTTGCCGTAGGTATTTCCGCATTGAGGAAAAACGATAATTCTAACGGCAACACAGCAGTTGGGGCATCCGCCCTGTATAGTTTAAGAGGTTCCTTGGGAGAAAACACTGCAATAGGTGCGGGTGCATTTGATGAATTAATCGACGGACGCACAAACGCAGGTTGTGGTGCATATACATATTGGGGACTGAAAGAGGGCAATAGCAATACTGCCTGTGGCGCATATACATATACGGGTCTGAAACGTGGCAGTTACAATACTGCCTGTGGTGCTCTCGCAGATGGAGTTGATACCATGTATTATAACACCACCGCTTTGGGATATGGTGCCACTGTAACCGATGATAACCAGGTCCGCATAGGAAATTCGTCTGTCACAAGCATTGGCGGCTACGCGAACTGGACGAACCTCTCCGACGGTAGATTTAAAAAGGATGTGCGCGAAGACGTCCCGGGTCTTGTCTTCATCCGCAAGCTTCGACCGATAACTTATCACCTCGATGTCAGGAAATTGAACGAGTTTTTGGGCGCGCCGGACAGCATATATGCGGATTCGTTCTGGACGAGCGCAATAGCACAGAAGGAGGCGATTGTCCAGAGCGGGTTTATAGCGCAGGAGGTTGAGGAGGCAGCAAAGTCGATTGGCTACGATTTCAGCGGAGTCGATG
>CBEVQY010000022.1:0-49056 GCA_965552135.1 uncultured bacterium
TTATCCGCGACGGCGAGGTTATCTGCAACGGCACCGTGACGCTGGTAAGGTGAGCCGATTTCGGGAGGTTATAATATGTTGCCGCCTGAGCAACAACTTGAAATAATAAAACAAAACGCCGTCGACGTAGTACCCGAGGACGAGCTTTTGGAAAAACTTCGCCGCTCGTACGAAACCGGTCGTCCGCTGCGGGTGAAGCTTGGCTGCGACCCCTCAGCTCCTGATCTCCACATCGGGCACTCCGTCGTTTTGAGGAAGCTCAGGCAGTTTCAGGAGCTTGGGCATCAGGCTGTCCTCGTGATCGGGGATTTCACCGCCATGATAGGCGACCCTTCGGGTCGGAAGAAGACAAGACCCGCCCTAACCTTCGAGCAAACGCGCCAAAACGCGCAAACTTATTTCCGTCAAGCGGGTAAAATACTCGATATGGAGCGCCTCGAGATTCGTTATAATTCCGAGTGGCTTAGCAAAATGAATTTTGCCGACGTTATAAAACTCGCATCTAAATACACGGTTGCACGGATGCTTGAGCGCGACGACTTCGAGATACGATATCGCGAGGGCATCCCTATATTTATACACGAATTTCTATATCCTCTTGCGCAGGCATACGACTCCGTTGCGCTTGAAGCGGACGTTGAGCTTGGCGGCACTGATCAAAAGTTCAACCTGCTTGTGGGGAGGGAGATACAGCAGGAGTACGGGCAGGAGCCACAGGCTATAGTGACGTTGCCGCTCCTTGAGGGCACCGACGGCGTGCAGAAGATGTCGAAGTCGGTCGGCAACTACATCGCTATCGAGGACCCGCCCGAAGAGATGTTCGGGAAGGTCATGTCGATACCCGACTCGCTTATCGAAAAGTATTTTCGGTTGACTACTGATTTATCTTCTGAAGAGCTCGATGATATATCGCGCCAGCTCTCCGACGGCTCGGTTAACCCGATGGAGCTTAAAAAGCGCCTCGGTTGGGAGCTTGTGCGGATGTACCACGGAGCCGAGGCTGCCGACAGAGCCAAGGCGTATTTCGAAAAGGTCTTCTCGCGCAGGGAGCTGCCCGATGAGATGCCGGAGTTTGTAGTTGAGAAGCCCATACGGCTTATAGATGTCCTTCGGCTGTCCGGGCTTGTGCCCAGCAACAGCGAGGCGCGCAGGCTCATAAGGCAGCGGGCGGTGAAGATAGACGGCAAACCCGTCGAGGGCGAGGATGTGGTCGTGGATCCCGAGATGTCCGGAGCGGTTGTGAAGGTGGGCAAAAGAAGGTTTCTGCGGATCGTGGCGAAGTCGTGAGCAGAGCGTATGCTAAAAAGGCGAGGGGGGCATCGATTATAATAATTGCTTTTCTGTGCGGTTGCAGCGCCCGCGTTGCCGTGAAAGGATTTGAGGTAGATGAGGCGGTTTTCGCTCCCGGAAATTATATATGTTTGCGCGCAGGGGGCGATTTTATAATATGTTCCATTTCCAGCGGCGGCGACGTTGTGCCAATGGACACGATAACGCTCCGCCCGCCTTCGGGCGCGGTCCTGATCGCCGCCGATTGCGTCAACCGCAGACTGTTCTTCTTCGGGGGAGACTCGGTCTTCGCGTACGACGACGTCACCGGGCTTTTCCGCACGCTGACTTCAGGGGCGTTTGCGAGGGATGTCGCCTGCGCAAGGCTCTCGAGCGACGGTAGGTTCCTCGCGTTTACGGCTTCGCCCTGGTCCCTCGGAAGGCTTTCCTTCTGGCGGCTTGTGGTGGTCGATGCCTTTGAGGGCGGGATCGTCCACTTCTGCGATTCCCTTCCCTCGCCCGGGGCTTTTCGGTGGCTCCGTCCGCGGAGGATAGGCTACGCCGTCTGTCGGGTTTTGCCCTCGGGCGTCGACACCGTCGGCGCGTTCTTCGAGCTTGACAGGCGCGTTGTGATCCCATCCCGCAACGGCGAGCTCGAGTTCCTCTCCGTCCCGTGCGATCCGCACGTGTCGCCCGATGGAGCCTGGGCAGCAGTCGTTGAGGGTGGCAGGCTCCGGCTTCTGCGCCGGACGAAGTAGCCGCCAGGCCGCACCTACCCCCTGTATTCGCCCTCGACCTGGCGAACGACGTCAATTATCGTGCCGTCGCGGTATTCTATCAGGGCTATTATTCTGTCCTTCGTTTTTGGCGGTGCGGGCTCCCCGCCGCAAAGCGACATCACCTCATTGTAGATCTCCTCGATGTCGCGTATCGGAAGCTTCGAGTTGCGGAAGTGTTTCACAAGGTCTTCGCGTCTGGGGTTTATCGCTATGCCCCTTTCGGTGACGATCGCGTCGACCGTTTCGCCGGGCGTCGTCACGGTCGTCACCCGCCGCCTTATGACTGGGATCCTCTTCCGGAACGAGGGCACCGTTATGATGCACAGTTTTGCCCCTGCGGCGACGTCGGCGTGACCGCCTATGCCGTGGAGGAGAAGCCCGTCGCTGTGGGTGTTGACGTTGACGTTGAAGTCGAGGTCGACCTCGGTGGCGCCGAGGAAGCCTATGTCCTGGCGGTTGACCAGACAGCCTTTGGAGTGGATGTTCGCGTACATCGTCATGGGTGTTTCCTGGTGCCACAGGTCGTCGCGGAACGACTTTATTGCGACGGGGTCGAAAACCTGCCCGTCGAAGAGCTTCCTCACAAGCCCGCGCTTGAAAAGATCAACGGCGAATTTGGTTATGCCGCCGTTTATGAAGGCGGCTTGGATGCCGTCCTGCTCCATGTATTCGCCGAGGAACTTCGTCACGGCAAGCGATATGCCCCCTGCGCCTGTCTGGAACGACATGCCGTCGCGGTAGTAGGGCGATTCCCTTATGAACTGTGCCGCAAGGCGCGCTATGTGGAGGCGGGTTGGTGAGCGTGTTATCCTGAGGGTTCCCGATACGATCCCCGCGGGGTCGCCGATGCGGTCAACGACAACGACGAAGTCAACGTGGGTCTGCGGTATGGATATCGGCAGGCACGGATACTCGACCAGGTTGTCGGTTACGACGACGACTTTGTCGGCGTACATAGCGTCGGCGTGCGAGTACGCCAGCGGTCCGCATGCGGAAGGTCCGTAGACGCCGTTTGCGTTGCCGAAGTCGTCGGCGCAGGGCGCAGCTATAAAAGCCACGTCGATGTGGAGATCGCCGTCCTCTATGGCCCTCACCCTGCCGCCGTGCGAGCGCAGTATCGCAACCGTCGGAAGACCACCGTACGATACGTACTCGCCAACCGGACCGTTCATCGAACCCTGAATGTTTCTCACAACGCCCTTTTTTATGTAGTCGATCACCGGCTTGTGGATCGGGAAGAGGGCGGAGGGGGCGAGGGTGAGGTCCTTTATCCCGAGCCTGTCGCACGCCTCAAGGACCATATTGACCACGAAGTCGCCGTTGCGAAGGTGATGGTGGAAGGAGATCGTCATTCCGCTTTTTAAGCCTGCGCGTTTTATCGCCTCTTCGAGGTTTTTGCAAAGCTTTGTTTCGCCCGTGAGCCACTCGGGGTGTGATTTCGGTATCGGCGGTGCGTACTTGCGGCGACCAAGCTTCGAGATCGGATCGGCAAACGCCCCCTGGAACGGTATAAGCTTTCGCCCCTCGATCTCCTTCGGGATGAGCCTGCCGACGGCGTTCTCCACGTATTCCATAAAAGACCTCCCCGATGGCGGTTCCATTCATTTAAAGGGGCTTTGACTTCTTGCCGCAACAGTTTTGTCAGGGGTATTTGACCCCAAGCCTTGCCCTGTTGTAGGTGGCTGCGAACGCTATCGTTGCTGCGACGAGCGCGAAGAATGGGATGAAGTACGCCGCTGCGCACAGCGCCAAGGCAAGCACGGCGATCTTGTTTGCGCGCAGAACGAGGCGCTCATCAAGCTCCGTCTGAACTGCTGCGCCGACGTAGAACGGCATCGATACGGCGGCTGTCAGGAATACCGGCGCCTCCTTAAGCACGATCGCCAAAGCCCCCGCGGCAAACACACCCGCGACCGCCAAGAGCATCGTCCTGCGCCAGCCGAACCTTACGGCGAACGTGAGCTTGCCGAACTTTTCGTCGACCTCTGCATCGGGGACCGTCGTGGCGAGGTACACCGCTCCGTAGGCTATGGCGTATGGCAGCGCCTTTAGGAGGACCCGCCAGTCCCAGTCGTTTGTGCGGGCGAACAGGAAGCCAACGATGAAGACGAGCGCGCCGTGTCCCAGTGCGTTTGCCAAAAGCGCAGGGACGGCTTTGTCCTTGAGCCGGAGCGGCGGGAGGGAATACGCCCATCCCAGCGCCAGCGCCGCCACGGTGGCAAAGCCGACCGGAGCTGACCTCCCAAAGCCCACGACGACCGCACCGAACGCGGCGGAGGCGCTTATGAACCACGCCATCCAGGTTGAAATAAGGCCGCGCGCCAAGGGGAGGTTTTTCTGGTTCAGTCTGTCGTTTTCGCGGTCGGCTATTTGGTTGAGCCCGTACACTGCGGCTGCGATGAGGGTTGCGAGGATGACAAGCTCGTTTGCGCCGCGCTCGCCCCCGCCGTACCAAAAGCCCAAAAGCGCCGGAGTCCAAACGGGGATGCACAGGAGCGGTCGCAGGAAGGCGATGTGGTCGCAGATGCGCCAAAGGGCGTCCAAAAGCTTTCGAAAAGCCTCAGACATTCCTCACAAACCTTTTGCCGGGCAGTTGCCTGACCAAGCCCTCCACCTCGAGCGTGAAGAGCGTCGAGAGGGCGTACGCGGTGTCCATCTTGCACTTTCGGGCGAGCTCGTCGATGTGGATGGGTTCGTTCGAAAGCGCCTCAAAGAGGACTTTGGCGTCCCCTTTGAGCCTTTGCAGCTTCTCGAACGCGTCGTCCAGCCTTTCGGGCGCGACGGCGGGGATGTCGAGCACCTCGAGCACATCCTGCGCGCATGTGGCGACGTGTGCGCCCTGCTTTATGAGCGCGTTCGTTCCGGCGCTTTGGGGGGATGTGGGCGATCCCGGCACGGCGAAGACCTCTCTGCCCTGGTCGGCAGCGTGGTTTGCCGTGATGAGCGCTCCGCTGCGCTCACCAGCCTCAACAACGACGACGCCGAGCGAAAGCCCGCTTATTATCCTGTTGCGCCGCGGGAAGTTGTACGCCTCGGGGGCGGTCTCCGGAGGGAACTCCGTCACGAGCGCGCCACACTCCATTATCCGCTCGGCAAGCCCCCTGTGCTGCGGCGGGTAGATTATCTCCGGTCCGCTCGCCAGGACGGCTATCGTTCTGCCGCCGGCATCTATTGCTGCCCTGTGTGCAACGCCGTCTATGCCGACCGCAAGACCGCTTACGACGGTGACGCCGGATCTTGCGAGCCCTTCGCTTATCTGGCGCGCGATGCGCTCGCCCACATGCGTTGCTCGCCTCGTGCCGACCACGGCGACGGCGCGGTCGTCGCGGGGGAGGAGCCTCCCCCGGACGAAAAGCACGGGCGGCGCCGCATAGATCGTCCTCAGGCGGCTTGGGTAGCCGGGCTGACCCCAGATCAAAACGTCCACGTCAAGCTCCCTGAGCTTGCCGAGCAGACGCGGGAGTCTGGGGTTATCGAGGGCGGATTTTACGTCGTTGGCGATTCTGTCGCCGAGGGACTGCGCCAAAAGCTCGCGGTCGGCGGATATCACACCCTCCGGCGTGCCGAACTCCGCCAAAAGTCTGCGCAGCCTTACAACGCCAAGCCCATCGATCAAAAGCAGTCCCAGCGCCGCGGCGAGAGTGTCTTCCGAAACGTTCACAGTCCAAATTTTAGCCCCGCCGCCGAGGATGTCAACAACATCGTGACCGTTGCTGCGGAGCGCAGATGGTTCGAAATCGGTTGCGAAAAACTGCAACCGCAATTAAAATCAAAACGTGGTAAGCGAAAGGCAGTTTCGTTTCGGCGCGGTTTTGGTGGTTTTGCTTTCGGCTTGGGTTCTTTTCGGCTACGCTTTGAGGGAGGCTTCGGTTTACGAGGCGCCGGCTTTCGGCGTGCATCGACAGTCGCGGTCGGCTGCGCGGAGTAGAGGGGAGGACGCCGGCAAGCTCGCAAGAAGGCTTAAGCCGAAAAAGATCAACATAAACGATGCTGGGGTGGACGAACTTGTCAAGCTTCCCGGTGTTGGGCGTGCGACGGCGGCGAGGATAATCGAGTATCGCCGCAAAAACGGACCGTTCAAAAGCGTGGAAGAGCTCGTGAGGGTGAAGGGGATCGGACCCAAGAAGCTTTCTAAGATAAGGGCTTTGGTCACTGTTGGGCAAAAAGACGAAAGGGGCACAAGATGAGAGAGCGCGTGGGTCTTATGTTGTTGGACGTTTTGATAATCATCCTTGCCGTTGGCGTTGTGGCATCGCTTCTTCTGCCCTACATCCGCACCGAGCGCAGTGTGAGGCTGAGGGACGCCTGCCGCAGGAGGATGAAGCTTATATCTGAGGCGGAAATGAGATACTTCGAGACAGCCGGCGGCAAGATAACCAAAGCCTCTGCCGATACATCCGACACATCCGCGGCGAAGGCACAGGAGCACGTTGCTCGTGTGTTCACTGAGGACGTTGAGACGCTCAGGAAGTTTCTCCCCGAGGGTGCGGATACCTTCGATTTCGTATGTCCGCTCGACGGAAGACCTTTTATCATTGTCGCTCGCGACTCGTTCTTTTACTCGATAAGCTGCCCCAACGGTCACGGTCAGATCATACTGGGTGCGCCCACTTGGGAGAGCAAATGAGGCTTTGTTATGGCAAAGCGCGTTTTGGGTGTTCACATAGACGATCACAGGGTGTTGTGCGTCGAGGCGCGTTGTGGCGGTGGCGTTGTTGTGGATAGGGTTGCTGCGGCGTCGCTGCCGGAGGGCGCAGTCGTTGCGGGCGTCGTCGCAAATGCTCACTCCGCCGTCCAAACCCTGTCGGATATACTGGCGAAAATGGAGGTAACCACCGCGCACGCCGCGCTCAACATACCTCCAAACCTCGTACAGATAAAGCAGATACCCAAGGAGGAGAAGTACCTTTCCGTCGTCGGCGACCAGGTGGAGTGGGAGATATCGCATCACATAAACGAGCCCTTGGATGAGTATGAGCTTTCGGCTCACTCCCTTTTGGTTTCGACCGTTCTTGTTGCGGCGCGTCGTCGTGCGCTCGAGACCAGGACGAAGGTTTTGGAGGAGGCTGGTCTTGTCGTCGTTGCGGTCGACCCGGACCCGATAGCGGTCTTCAACGCTATTGCCGCGGCGTCGGGCGCTAAGCCCAACAAAAACATCGTCGTCGTCGACGTCGAGGTGCCCTACTCGTCGGTCGTTCTCTTCGCCAAGGGCGATTTTGGCTACGGCGGAGCGTTCTTCACACCCCCAGAGCTCTTCGGTCTGGGCGAGGGACGCAGAACCTGGCGAGAGTTCCAGGAGGACCTCGCAGCCTTCGTCAGAATGGCGGTTGAGGCATACAGAAAGCTCAACCCGCTCTTTGTGGCGGAGGGAATTTCCTTCGTAGGGCTTGGGCTTAAGGAGGGCGTTGCGAGCTCTGTAGCCGCGCAGGTGGGGCTTCAGGTTGTGGAGCCTGTGGAGCTTGTGAGGAAGAGGGTTAAGGTCAAGCCCAAAAAGTTTGGGCTTTCGGCGCAGGAGCTTTTCGTGGCGGTTGGTCTTGCCGCACACGGAGCAGTCGTCCTAAGCTGATGGCGAGGATCATCGACATAACGTTGTATCGCTCCGAGGAAGGTCCATCGGCGCCTTTCAGGGCAACGAGTCTGAGGAAGCTTTATACATCTATGCTCATCGTCCTTTTGGTTATCGCTTTGGGGACGGGCGGTTATTTTTACTTCTCCAGCCTTGAGCAGGTTGGCGCGGTTGCGGAGACGCCTCCTGCCTCAAAGCCCGCAAAGCCGTCAAAGCCGTCTGTTGGGCGCAGACTTGCTCAAAGGCGCGCCGCATGGAGAAAATTCCTCACCAAGGCTTTCCGGCTCGGTCCGCGGGAGATCGTCGGGATAGGCGATGAGTTTATCGCCCTGTTTTCGTGCTCGTCGGTCGACGAGGCTGTGGCGATTAGGGATTCGCTGCAGGGCATTTGCCGCGCCCTGAGGATCGTCGACACGGCGACCGTCTCGGGTGCGTTCGAGTTTGTGTGCAAGGGCAGGGTTGGCGCCGCAGGTGGTGGTCCTCCCCCCAAGTCGGTGGCTAAGTACATGCGCCCAGCGGTCATGAACGCGATCGATTCCCTCGCGGAGGCGCGCGGGCTTGTGGGCATCGTCCGCGAGCCCGTGGCGGTGGAGCAGGTCGAGGGCGGACAGCGGTACACGTATCGCCTCAAAGCTGCGGGAAGACCGCAGAACGTCGCCGGGTTTATGGAGGATGCCCTCTCGACCCAGTACGCGCTTGTGGCGGAGGGCTTTGTCCTCCACAGGCGCGACACCACGGTCTCAGCCGAGGTCTTGTGGGGGATTTATACCTTCTTACCCAAAGCCGATACCACAGGGGCTGCATCCGCGGGAAAATGAGGTTTTTTTCGCAGGTTTTGCTTTGGGTCTTTGTTGTGGCGTCCTTTGCGCCGTTGCTGCCTCAGGGGGTCGACAGAGCCGACGTTCCCCTGCCTTTCTCCAACGGCTTTGTGGACCTTTCGCCCGAGGCGTTGACCGTAAACCCTGCGCTCGTCGTGCAGTATGCGAGCCCCTGGGTTTCGGCAGCCCACAGGAGGATCTTTTGGAGCATAGGGGAGCCGCTTCATCTAAGCTCCATCTCGGCTTTGTACAACACGTGTTGTAGCGGCGTAGGCGTCGATTTTTCGCTTCTTTCGGCGCCGATGGAGTACCGCTGGTTCGGCAGCGTTTCCCTCTGCCATCGCATAGGCGCGCCCCTTACCCCGACGATCGCCGAAAACAGGTGGGGGGTTTTTGTGGGCGTCAATCTTGGCGCCGTGGCGAGAGGATACAGGACAGATGCGTTTGATCTCGCTCAGCCCGATCCCCTCTTCTTGGGCGCGACGTCGAAGGTTGGCTTTGTCGGCGGCGTTGGGATCGCCTATCGCTGGAGGGGTGGTCAGGTCTTCGCCGGCGCACAGAACCTGACCTCGCCTGATATGTCCCTCTCTGGCGGCGATAGGGTTCCGCCGTCGCTGCAGCTTGGGGCAACGCTGCGCTTCGGAACGGCTTTCCTCTGGCTTGTGGGGCAATATGAGCCGCGCTACGGCGACGTCTGGCTTGATCTCAGCCCGGTGGCTGCAGTGGACTGGCGCGTCCACAAGAAGGTTGCGCTGCAGGGGTTTGTGTCGTCCCATTCGGTGGGCGCAGGGTTCGTCGTGACGCCAGCCTACGACCGGGGATTTGGCTTCTGCTACAGGCTTTCGTTCCCGCTCGATGGCTTGCGCGTGCCCTCGCACAGCTTCGGTTTGCAGTTCCGTTTGCCGCCGCCTGCGCCGATCTTCCCAGACGCTAAGCCCCTCGGCTGGATGTTCAGGGGCAGACCGGTCGTCGGCGAGACGCTTCGGGTGGGCGTTGTAGCCGGCAACGTCGGCAGGTTCAGGGCGCCGCCTATGCCAGTGGCGCTTAAGGCGGGCGACACCGTGATGTTCGCGCAGGCGCGAAGCCTCTTGCCGGGCGAAAGCGACACCGTTTGGTTCAGCTACCCTGTCGGAAGTGCCGGCGACCATAGGTTCTCGGTCGAAATAAACAGGAGGGAGCCGTTCGCCTCCTTAGCCACGACCTTCCTTGAAGCGGACATCCACAACAACGCAAGCTCTGCGGTCTTCCACGTCTTTGCGCCGCCGGAGCCGGAGCTCCTCGTCCGGCGCGGCGAGCTTAGGCTGATACAGCTCTTCTCCGTGCGCGAGGACGAGCCCCTTGTGCCCATCTTCTTCTTCGACTTCGGCGATTCGACCCTGCCTGCCCGCTTTGGACGAACCGTTCGCATCATCGGCGAAAGGCTTCGGCAGAATCCGGACGTTGTGCTCGTTTTATACGGCTACGTCGTCGAGGGGGAGGACGACGCCCTCGCCTACGCCCGCGCAAGGTCCGTGAAGCGGGCGTTTGTGGGGCTTTTCCCTGAGCTTGAGGGGCGTCTTTTGGTCTCGACGACGCACGACGTCCGCAGAAAGCGCGCCAAAAAGGAGAAGTTCCAGGGAACGAGACTTGGGAGACTCTACACCGCTCAGGAGAACCGAAGGGTTGAGCTTGAGGCTGATGTTGTGGGATTCGACCGCCCCCTTGTCTCATCCGTCGATTCGCTGTCGCCGCAGGCTTTGGATGAGGTCAAGCGATTCCTCGACCGGAACGACGAGGTTATACTCGTTGTGAAGGCGCCCACGCTGATCGAGGCTTTGGGCATCAAGGAGAGGCTTTTGGAGCGCATGGGTGAGGTTTACGCGGATCGTGTATTTTCGCAGCAGGACACGGGCTTTGGGCTTTCGCTTTCCGCCGCGGGGGTGATCTACCGTCCCCCGCTGGTCGTTCAGCCCCGCGAGGGTTACGACGTCGAGCCCGGGTGGGATAGGGTTGAGCTTGAGATTGTCCCCCGCTCCGAGGCGCCCGTTGTAGAGGCGAGGATATTTGTGATCCGTGGCGTCGACACCGTTTGGGCTGCCGAGGGGCTTGAGGCGACGTGGGACTGGAGGGTTGACGGCAAGCTCCCTCCGCCGGGGGCAAAATTCAAGGTTTTTGGGCTTGTGCGGGACAGCCTTGGTCAGCTGGGGCGCACAAACGAGGCGGAGCTTAGTGTCGTGGTAAGGAACATAAACGAGGTGAAGCAAAGGCTCATACTTTTGCAGTTTGCGTTTGGTGGCGCAAGGAGCGAATCGGAGTACACCAACGCGCGGATGGAGTACGTTGCGCGCAGGGTTGTGGATCGCATAAGCGCTGGCAACGTCGACGTCGTCGTTGCCGGACACACCGACACCGTGGGCACGATAAGCGGCAACCAAAAGCTTTCCGTCAAACGCGCTCGGCAGCAGCTTGGTGTGCTGCGGAGGTATCTTAGGGCTATTTTGGGCTTTTCGACGGACGAAGAGCTCGACGACTGGCTGCGCGCCCACAACGCCACGCTGACGGCTAAAGGCTTTGGAATGAGCCAGCCCTTCACCATAACGCGCCTTGAGGACGGTCGGGAGGTCCCCGTCTGCGTTGGAGACAACACCCTGCCCGAGGGAAGGATCAAAAACAGGCGCGTCGAGATACTCTTTTTGCCCAAAAGGGAGCTTTAGCCCCTCGGTCAGTAGAATCTCGTTATCCTTTTGTGCTTTCTGAAGGGGGCTTTCCGTTTTTTGCGTTCGTCGGGCAGACCGAGCCGCTTTTGGAGCTCCTTTATCTGATCCCGCAGAAAAGCCGCATACTCGAAATTAAGCTCTTTGGCGGCTTGCTTCATAAGTCTGACGAGCTCGTCGATCTTGCCCTCCAGCGGGAGGTCGTCGATGTATTCGGGCAGCTTTGGCTTTTTTTCGTCTTTTGTGGAGCGTTCGCGCTCGTCGGCAACGGAGGTCGTAAGCATTATGTCGCGGACGGACTTCCGGATGGAGCGCGGCTTTATGCCGTGCCTGCGGTTGTACTCCTCTTGAACTTTGCGCCTGCGGTCGGTTTCGGCGATGGCTTTTGCCATAGCCTCTGTGACCTCGTCGGCGTAGAGTATGACCGTTCCCGCCTCGTGCCTGGCGGCTCGACCGGCTATCTGGATGAGGGAGCGGTGCGAGCGCAAAAAGCCCTCCTTGTCGGCGTCCATTATCGCCACAAGCGAAACCTCGGGCAGATCAAGCCCCTCCCTCAAAAGGTTTACGCCGACTAAAACCTCTATGTTTCCCAGCCTCAGATCGCGCAGGATCTCGACACGCTCGAGGGCATCTATCTCCGAGTGCAGGTAGCGGGCTTTTGCGCCGAGGGAGGAGAAGTAGTCGGCGAGGTCTTCTGCCATCCGCTTCGTGAGCGTTGTGACGAGCACGCGCTCGTTTTTTGCAAGGCGCTTTTTGATCTCGCCCCAGAGGTCCTCGATCTGCCCTTTTGTGGGTCGAACCTCTATCTTGGGGTCGACGAGACCTGTGGGGCGTATGAGCTGTTCCACGACCTCACCGCCAACGCGCTCAAGCTCAAAGTCGCCCGGCGTCGCCGAGACGTAAATCGTCTGGGGGCAGAGGGCGTCGAACTCCTCGAAGTAGAGCGGTCTGTTGTCGAGCGCCGAGGGGAGTCTGAAGCCGTGCTCGATGAGCGTCTCCTTCCTTGATCTGTCGCCCCTGTACATGCCCTTAAGCTGCGGGATCGTGACGTGCGATTCGTCGATGACGACGAGGAAGTCGTCGGGGAAGTAGTCGAGTAGGCATGAGGGTCTTTCTCCGGGCGCGCGACCGGAAAGATGCCGCGAGTAGTTCTCGATCCCAGGGCAGTAGCCTATCTCGAGCATAAGCTCGATGTCGTATCTGGTGCGCTGCTCGAGCCTCTGTGCCTCAAGGAGCTTGCCCATGGAGCGCAGCTCCTTGAGGCGCTCCTCAAGCTCCTTCTGGATGGACTCCACCGCTTGGAGGAGCGTGGGGCGGTCGGTGACAAAGTGCCTGGCGGGGTAAATCCACACCTCGTCAAGCTCGTCTAAGACCTCGCCCGTGATGGGGTGCAGGAGGATGATCCTCTCGGGCTCGTCGCCCCAGTATTCGACCCTGACCACGTGCTCCTCGTGGGCGGGGTAGATCTCCACGACGTCCCCTCTTGCTCTGAAGGCTCCGCGGTAGAAGTCGATGGGATTTCGGACGTAGTGGATTTCGACGAGTTTGTGCAAAAGCTCGTCTCGGTCGGGACCTTCGCCCACCTTTATGTGCGCGCAAAGCTTTCTGAAGTCCTTCGGAGAGCCAAGCCCGTATATGCAGCTCACCGACGCCACCACTATCACGTCGCGTCGCGAAAGTATCGACGAGGTCGCCTTGAGGCGCAGACGATCTATGTCGTCGTTTATGTCGGCGTCCTTCTCGATGTAGGTGTCCGTCTCGGGGATGTACGCCTCGGGCTGGTAGTAGTCGTAGTAGGATATGAAGTACTCCACCGCGTTTTCGGGGAAGAACTGTTTGAATTCGCCGTAAAGCTGCGCGGCGAGGGTTTTGTTGTGCGAGATGACGAGCGTTGGCTTCTGCACCCTCTCGATGACGTTGGCGATGGTGAACGTTTTGCCCGAGCCCGTGACGCCCAAAAGAACCTGATACCTCTTCCCCGAAAGAATTCCCTCCACAAGCTTTTCGATAGCCTGCGGCTGGTCGCCCGTTGGCTTGAAGGGCGCATGTAGCTTAAAGCGTCTCATAGCTCATCACCTCGAACTTGAAGATATCAAATTTTTTCGACTTTTCAACCGCGGGCTCCGTCCTCGGAGTTCCGAAGCGGCGTGAGTTAAACTATCCCCTTGGGGCGGAGGTGCTTGTTCACGATGGTGCTTACGGCTATTCTGAGCGCGCCGAGGGACACAGAGGGGTCGCACGAGAGAGCGAGCCAGTAATCCTCGAACTCTATCAGGTGGACGGTTATGTTGTCGAGTTCAATCACTCCGCGGTTCCATTTTCCGAACTCGAGGGCAGAGAAGGCTACAGGCATTGCGTGTTTTAGAGTTCTTAGGAGCCCTCCGAGTGCTTTTGCGAGGTTTGTGGGGCAGTTTTTGCTTGCTTGGAGGCGGTCGTCGGGGGAGAGGAGGACGACGTCGTTGACGCCGGCGATCGCCTTGATCATCGCCACGACGCGCATGAGCTTTTCCGCGGGCAGGCGCGGTGCCCTCGTCGGGGGGCGCTTTGGCTCGACCTTTGGCTTCGGCGCTTGTGTAGGTGGCTTCTGTGGAGCAGCCTTCTCAGCTTTCGGCGGCGCCTCCGCAGCCGGACCCACCGAGCTTGTCGAAACCGCCGAAGGCAAAAGACCCCGGCTCCTCAAAAACTCTAGAAACTTCTGGGCTCTCACGTCGTCGGCGTGTCTTTCGGCAAGTTTCGTCGCGACGGAGTGGATGCCAGCCATATCGTTGCGCTGCGCATAAAGCTGCCCCTGCAGGAGTAGCACTCCCACGTCCTCACCGCCGAGGGATACAACTTTTTCCAGCACCGCCTCGGCGTCCTCGTAGTGTCCCATGTCCATAAGGACGCGTGCGTACGTCATAAGGCAGCCCACGTCGTCGGGGAAAGCTTTCAGGCAGCGGTTGCACGTTGCCTCGGCCTGGTTGAGCTGCCCCGCCGTCCGGTAGAGATCAGCGAGGCGAGCGAAAAGCTCTGCGTCGGGCTCCGATTCAACCTGACGCTCAAGCTCCAGTATCTGCGAGCGTATGTCGTCGGGCAGGTCGGGCATCCTCAGCGAACCTTTTTGAGCTTGACCTCGATGTCGCCACGCTCCGAGCGCAGGCTCACAAACCCGCTTTTCCCCTTAAGCTGCGCCAAGACCTCTCTGTCCCTTGCGCCGGGGATGTTGCAGCTAAGCTTGCCCTCCTGCGTTTTAGCCTCAAGCTTCGCCGCGAAGTTCTGCGGCGCAGAAAGCTCGATGTCACCCCCCTGCGTCGTCGCCAAAAGGCTTTCGGCAACGTGGTTCGTCGGCTTTATCCTTATCTTGCCCTCGTCGTTTACGAGCTTTGTTACCTCGCCGAGGTCCCCCTCAAACATTATCTTCCCCGAAAGCGACTCAAGCTCAAGCAGTACAAGCGAGTCGGCTTTTGCCGTCCAGATCAGGTCGCCTGTGGTGCTTTTGGCGTACACCTTGCCTCTTATGACGTCGCAGAAGCTCAGGTCGGAGTCCTCTCCGTCGTAGAAGAGGCTTCCGCTGAGTTTGCTAACCGAAAGTGCGCCGTGGCAGGCGGTGAGGAAGAGGTTTCCCTTTATGTCGCCTGCGGTCATCGCGGATGCGTGGTCGGTGGCGAAGTCGAGATCCCCCTCGAAGTCCTCGATCACAAGCGTTGTGCGATTGATCTTACCACCACGCTCTGCCCCCGCGGAACCTGGATGTATATATCCGACCAAAGCTTGACGCCTTTGCGGGGGGATATGATCATTCTGTGCCCCTGCCAGGTGCCCTCGACGCGTGGGGTGAAAAATCCGCCCATGTCGGGGTAGCAGTAGTAGTTGTACATGTGCATTGGGAAGAGGGTTTGCAGTCGCAGGGTATCGGGTCGGCGTGTGGCGTTTATCCTGACCATCATAACGAGGCGCCTGCTCAGGATAAGCTCGTCGGCTGCCGCATAGATGCGCTGCTTCACCACAACGAACGGACCCACCTGGGCGGGGGTGTTTGAGATGTGTATTTCGCCCACGGGGTTTTCGAGCACAACCACCTCGTTTGCGTTCACGTGCCAGCGCTTCGAGAAGAAGCGCTGGAAGTCGTATTCCTTCGCACCAAGGGCTGCGAGGACGAAAAGCACACCCAGCGCTATGGCGGCTTTAGACGACATGGCGGCATCCCCGATTTAGACTATCCTGAAGTGGTCGACTATGGTGCATCTTCTCGGTCTGACGAAGGTTCTTGCGCTTGTCATACCCTCCCCCGTTGTGCCGGCGATGGTGAGGGATGTGTATCCTTCGCCTCGGTATCCGAGCCCCGCAAGCGACGGACCGTTTTTGACGAAGATTGTCGCCTTGCACATCTTCGCCATCTCCGACAGACGCTCGATGTTGCGGGAGTGCATGACGAATGTGTGTCTGAACCTGTGTTCGGCGATGACCGCAAGCCTCATAGCCTCGCCCACGTCGGGAACGCGCACTACGGGCAGGACGGGCATAAGCTGCTCCGCCATAACGAGGGGGTGATCCCATCGCGCTTCGAAGAAGAGCAGCGGCGTTTTCTCGTCAACCTCGATGCCCGCCGCTTTTGCTATGGTCGCCGCGTTCTTGCCAACGAACTTCTTGTTTATGGTTGGGTGACGTTCGCCTGAAGGCTTCGGGTCCTCGGCGATGACCATCTTTGTTATCCGCTCTGCGTCTGCGGCGGAGAGGCGGAACGCGCCCAGGGCGCTCATGTGGCTCATAAGCTCGTCGGCAACCGCATCGACGACGAAAACCTCCTTCTCGGCGGCGCAGAGCAGGTTGTTGTCGAACGAGGCGCCAACTATTATGTCCCTTGCGGCTTTGGCGATGTCGGCGGTTTCGTCGACGACGACGGGAGGGTTGCCCGGACCAGCGCATATCGCCTTTTTGCCGCAGCCCAGTGCAGCCTTAACGACGCCCATCCCGCCCGTGACCACGACGAGGTCGACTCCCTCGTGGCGCATCAGGGCGTTTGCCGTCTCGATTGTAGGGTTGGGAACGGATATGATGACGTCCGGCGGTACGCCCACCGACGCCACGGCGTCGCGCAGGAGGTCCGCTGTGCGTTGGCTTGTGCGCTGCGCCGCAGGGTGCGGCTGAAAGATCACCGAGTTCCCACCCGCAAGCATCGAGATCGCGTTGTTGACGATGGTGCTTGGAGGGTTTGTCGAGGGTGTGACCGAAAGGATCACGCCGTAGGGGGCAAGCTCCTCGAGCATGAGGCCGTAGTCGCCGGTAAACGTCCTGGGCAGGAGGTCTTCCGTTCCGGGGGTCTTTGTCGCCGCAAGGACGACCTTTTCGCGCTTGTCGGGCATTTTGCCCAAACCCGTTTCGGATACGGCGAGTTCTCCGAGCTCGTCGGCGTGCTTCAGCGCGGTGGCGCGAATGGATTCTATCGCGCGCCTGCGCGCATCAAGACCCTGACGCTGATACTCCTCCTGCGCCCTCCGAGAGCGCGCAACAAGCTCGTCGAGGTCTGTGGGTGGAGTCTGCTTTTGGGGGTGGATTGCTTCGCGGCTGCCCCCACGCAGTCGCCGCACTACCTCCTCGACTATACGCTCTATGTCGAGCTCGCCCATCTCGCTTCCCCCGGTGCCTTACTTCTCCTCGGGGAGTTTGGTGGGGAATATTTCGTGTATGTTGGGGTGGGGTCTTGGGATGACGTGGACGGACACAAGCTCCCCCACTTTTTGTGCGGCGAGGGCGCCGGCTTCGGTGGCGGCTTTACACGCAGCAACGTCGCCGCGGATGAGGGCGGTTACATACCCACCGCCTATCTTCTCGTAAGCTACAAGCTTAACCTTCGCCGCCTTTACCATCGCGTCCGCAGCCTCGATAAGCGCAACAAGACCCTTCGTCTCGATCATGCCCAACGCTTCCATAACTGTCCTCCTGCGCTGTTGTTCCCCTACAAAGTTAAAAACTTATTCGCAAGCTATGCCAAGTCAAACGAAAAAAATGCCTTCGCCTGGGGCGAAAAGGACTTTCGAAGGTGCGAAAGCCTTTTAAATTTAACAAAACCCAGCGAAGCGGAGGGGCGTCTATGATGAGCTTTGAGGAGATGCTAAGCTTCGACGATATCCTTCTTGTGCCTCAGTATTCCGAGGTTTTGCCCTCCGAGGTGGACGTTTCGGTTCAGCTTACGCAGCGGATAAGGCTCAACATCCCGCTTCTTTCGGCGGCGATGGACACGGTCACCGAGCACAGGATGGCTATAGCCGTTGCGCAGCAGGGTGGGCTTGGCGTCATTCACAGAAACATGCCCATCGAAAGGCAGGCAAGCGAGGTGAAAAAGGTCAAGCGGTACGAGGCGTGGCTTATATCTGATCCCCTCACCATATCGCCGAGGGAGCCAATAGGCAGGGCGTTGGAGCTTATGAAGAAGCACTCCATCTCCGGTCTTCCCGTTGTTGATGGTGGCAGGCTTGTTGGAATTCTGACCAGCCGCGACCTCAGGTTCGAAAACGATATGACCAAAAGCGTTGCCGACGTGATGACGCCGAATCCGATAACGGCTTCTCCCGACGTCGACCTCGAGCAGGCGAAGCAGATCCTGCACAAGCACCGCATCGAAAAGCTCCCCATAGTCGACAATTCTGGCAGGCTTGTGGGGCTTATAACGGTGAAGGACATCCAGAAGTCGTTGGAGCATCCCTTTGCGGTCAAGGATGCGCTGGGCAGGCTTTTGGTTGCGGCTGCGGTTGGCGTCGGCAGAGATCTTCCCGAAAGGTCTTCCGCACTCGTTGAGGCGGGCGCCGATGTTTTGGTCATAGACACCGCCCACGGCGACTCCAAAAACGTCGTCGAGGCGACGAGGTTTTTGAAGTCCAACTTCGCTGACGTCGACATTATTGCGGGCAACGTCGCCACCGCGGAGGGCACCCGCAGGCTCATCGACGCGGGCGCCGATGCGGTGAAGGTGGGCGTTGGTCCGGGGTCGATATGCACGACGCGTGTCGTCACGGGTGCCGGGGTGCCGCAGGCTTCGGCGGTGATGCTCTGCGCGAAGGAGGCGCAGAAGCGCGGCGTCGCGATCATCGCCGACGGCGGAATACGCTACTCGGGCGACCTCGTCAAAGCCATTGCGCTGGGCGCGTCGGCGGTTATGGTCGGAAACCTCCTTGCCGGAACCGACGAGGCGCCGGGGGAGACGATTCTGCTTGAGGGGCGCAGGTTCAAGACGTATCGCGGTATGGGGTCCTTGGGTGCGATGAAGGTTGGCGCGCGGGATCGCTACTTCCAGGAGGGCGTCACCGACCCAAGCAAGCTCGTCCCCGAGGGGATCGAGGGGCGCGTGCCCTATAAGGGACCCGCGGGCGAGGTCATCTTCCAGCTTGTGGGCGGTCTGCGCGCCGGAATGGGAATGGTCGGCGCAAAAAACATCCCCGAGCTCTGGCAGAAGGCTAAGTTCGTAAGGGTCACCTCTGCGGGCGTGCGAGAATCGCACCCGCACAGCGTGGTGATAACCAAAGAGGCGCCCAACTACCGAACGCGCTGGGAATAGGCGTCAGCGCAAAAGGATCACCCTCGTCGTCCTGGACGCGCCGGGCGCAGAAAGCCTTATTATGTATACCCCTGACGGCAGCGGTTTTGCGTTGTCGCCGTCGCCGCGCCAGAGTATGGTGTGTCTGCCGGCGGGGGCATCACCGCGCCAGAGGGTCTTCACCCTGGCGCCCGTGATGTCGAAGACGTCGATGCGGACGTACTGCGCCTCGGGCAGGGTGAAGCCTATCTGCGTGGCGCCGTTGAAGGGATTGGGTGTGGGTGCCTCCAGCGCGGGAGCCCTCGGGGCTGGCGTCGCGGTTATAGAAACTCCCGCCTCGACCGTCCAAGAGCTTGACCTGCGCATATCGCACGTCCGCGCGCCGTCTGCGAGGACGAAGTCGAACTCCTCGGGCAGCGCCTGCGGGTCCCACGAGATGGTGCAGCCCCGCGGGGCGTCGATTACGAACGTTCCGTGAGGCTTTGTCTCGCGGAGCAGGCGAGCGCCCTCGCACCTGAACGCCGGCTGCGGGTCAGCGCCCGGCGGCGGAGGCGGAAGCGGGATATCGAGCCAGTCGATGCCGCTTTTTGCGCGTGGGTCGAGCGCCAGAACGAGCCGCGCGTCGCCGACCAGGATGTCGAAGCTTTCCGCGGGTGCAGCGCAGACGAGCTTGCCCTCGCCGCCTCTGAGGATGAGCTGACACTCCTCCGTCGCCAAAACCCAATATCCGCGCCCGACAAACAGCGTGTCCCCCGCAAGGACGTAGGTCCCTGTGCCGCACGCGTCGTAGAAGAGGATGTTGTCCGCAAGCACCGCGCCGGCGGGAACGGTGGAGAGATCATCCACGAGGACGAATCCCTCGGCGCTGGCGGGAACGCCGACCATGTTCCACCCGGGGTGCAGTCGAATGGTCGTCAGGGTGGCGTCCATGCCCGCGACGTCGAACGTCCCCGACTCAAGCGTGAAAACCCAAAACGCCCTGCCTGCCTCGGGGGATTCAACGACCTCGTAGTAGCCGGCCTCCGGATTGTACCAGTAGCCGTCGGTTATCGCGCCGGGGACGATGTCCCTTATAAGCGGGTCGCCTGCGGGCAGCACGGGGAGGCTCAGCATGTTCCAGCCGGGGCATATGTCGACGGTGCGTCTTTGCGGCGTCGTCCGCAGGAACGTGATCTCAAAATCGGTTGTGCCGATGAAGGCGAAGGCTGTGTCGACCTTCATGTTGAGCGTCACATCGCCCACAGGCGAGGTGTAGGTAAGCGTGATAAGCCCGTCGGGCAGGTGCGCGGGGCTCCAGTGGACGTACACCGTTTCGGTTGGGCTGCCGTAGGCGCAGTGCCCGCTCCACACAAGGAGGGTCTCCGCCGACGACCTTATGTCCCTGTCGAGGCGGGTTATTTCGGGATGCTCGGAGTCGGATATGTCGAACCAGCCGTCCAGTTCGCCGGGGACGACGTCGGGGCTTTCGAGGTCGATGCCCTCGTCGAAGCCCGCAGTAGCCGAGTCGGACGCGCCAAAGGTAATGTGCTCCACGGGCATGTTCTTCGTTATGAAGAAGATCGTGCCGCTCCACTGGACGGGGTCCCAGGGGACCGTGAAGAACCCGTCGTCGGGATTTGCGGAAATCCCGCCGAAGTTGAACTCAATGTCCTCAAAGGGCAGAAGCGAATACGCTCCCATAACGTCCTCAACGAGGCACCGGATGTAGAACAGCACGCCCCTTCCCGAAAGCGGCGGACCGCTTCCCGCTATGCGCACCCTGCCGGGCTCGGGGACGGACATGCTCAAAAGACCCCAGCTTTCGGTTATTGTGCCGGCCGTGACGAGCTCAAGCGGCAAAAGCACCGAGGGGAAGTAGCCCACAACGACGTCCATCTGCGTTATCCCGAAGCCCGTTATGTCCTCCACGCAGACGGGTATATCGACGACATCGCCCGCGTGCCCCCAAAGTGTGTCGGGTATCCAGATGTCGACGATGTTTATCGAGAAGCACCAGCGGAAGGGCTCGGCGATGTGGTTTGGCTCGCAGTAGTCGCCTTCGATGTCGGCAGCGTCGAGCAGTGCGCAGCAGATCGTATCGCCGTCGTGGAACGCGATTCCAGCGGAGTCGGCTCTGAACACGAGGAGCGAGCCTGAGAGGGCGAGTGTGTGTCCGTCGACGGCGAATGTGTCGTCGCCGAGGGTAAAGGTCACCGAAGCTGGATCGACCGCGCGCTCGGCGTCGTAGAGGATCACGGAGATGCTGTCGAGGTCGGTCGTTCCCACAAGCGCCCCATCGGCGGGGTATGGGCTTGTCACCACAGGCGGCGCAAGGTCGGAGGTAAAGCTTGCCGCGCCGACGGAGGTCTCGCACCCCAGCGAATCGACAAGACGCAAAAGCTCGAAGGTGTGAACCTCTCCGCTTGCCCAGTCCTCGGAGGGGGAGAAGATGAGCGTATCGCCCACAAGCCCAAGCTGCGGCGAGGAGAGGTCGAAGGTGTCGCCGTCGACGACGACAAGGGCATCCTCAACGCCGTTGGGGGCATCGAGCAGGAACGCTATCTCCTGCCTCGGGCAGAGGGAGACGGCTCCGTCCACCGGGAAGGCGATTTCGGCCGTTGGTTCGTGTATCTCGGGCAGCCAAAACTCCCTGCAGGTTCGGAAGGTGTCTTCGCACGAAGGCGCTGTGACGGTCACACAGATCGAATCGCCGTACTCGGGCGCGCCGTAAATCCTAACCCACCAGCCCGTGGAGCCCGTCTCGCCCGTCATAAGCGTTGAGGGGGATAGAGGCTGCGTGGGCGTGTATCCGCCCACAAGCGAAAGTCCGCTGGGCAGCTCGATCGTCGCGATGGGGTTGGTCATCGTTGTCGGCGAGCCGTTGGTGAAGAGCGCGTCGACCTCGAAGGTGTCGGGGCTGTACCAGCAGTTCTCAACGCTCGGGTACACCGGGATGTGGACGACGAGGTTCCCCGAAAGCGGCTCCCCAAGCCCGTAGTATGTCGCGACGACGAGGGATTCGCCAGGGCAGATCTCCTCCGGATACCACCACAAAAGCACCGCCGAGTCGGTGTAGGGGTCGCCTGTGATGGAGGCGTACCAGCTTACGGTGTAGAAGTTCGACCAGTTTCCGACGGCGAACCTGTCGGGGTGGACGGCATCAAGCCCGCACATTATCCCGAGGGCAACGAGCTGATCGGGTGGACCGCCGGGACCGAGCGGATCCTCGTAGGCAAACCAGTAGCAAGGGAGATCACCGTCGCTGTACCAGAAGTCGCTCTCGTTGCCGATGACGCCGCTTATCGTGCCTATGCGCGCAGCGTCGTTGTCGTTTATCATCGTGTCGAGCTCAAGCAAAACCCCTATGTCGTGACACGAGCTCCCCGTGTTGACGACAACGTACTTTATGAAGACCGTTCCGGTGGTGTAGTCGGGGTACTCGAGGTATACGGGCTGCAGCCACTGGTAGACGAGGACGTCGGGGTGCTCGGGGATGTACCATCCGCCGTAGATGTAGTTTGAGTCGGGGTTTGTGGGCCACGTTCGCACCGAAAACGGGGTCGATATCTCCATCTGCGGGCAGATTGGACCTCCGCCGGGGCATTTGTACGACTGATCGTCCACGCGCACGATGACGTGGGACGACCACGGACCCCCGGCTGCGTACATAAGCCAAAGCGTGTCGGGAAAGGTCTTTACGACGAACCTCCCCGTGGCATCGTCGAGCTGGACGCAGATGTGGTCGTTGTTCGTCATGAGGATCGACTTCGTTCCGCGCGGTGCCAGAGACGATTTCGCACCCCTCGGGCTTTCGCCAAAGCCCAAGGTAAAAAGGCAAAGCGCAAGCGCCACAAGCGCCCTGATCGCTCCCCTCATCGCATCGCTCCCGTCTTGTGCCTCAGATAAAGATAGCGCCGCGTCGCACCATCTGCAAGCCTTTAGCCCTTGCAACGAGTGTTTGAGGACGATATTATTATATGCTAAAAGCGCAGTGGGGGTTTTCGTGTGCAGAGGTTTTTCTGTCTTTTCGTCGTTTTTGGGAGCGTTTTCTCGCAGCCGCTTGTGCGCATCCCCTACGGCGAGTTCGCTCAGCTTGGCGGCGGGTTCGACGTTGCCTTTGTGCGCCCCGGCGCCTACGTCGACGTCGTCGGGTGGGAGGGAACGCTCGAGCGCCTCGAGGAGGCAGGAGTAAGCTACGCCGTCGTCGTCGATGATCTGCAGGCATTCTACGCCTCCAGGCTCGAGGCGACGCTGCCAATGGGTGGTTACAGAACCTACGACGAGATCGTCTCCGCCATCGATTCGCTCCACGAGGCGTATCCCGACATCGTGTCGCCGAAGGACTCCTTATCCTCCGGCTGGGACGGTCATGTGGTTTGGGCGGTTAAGATATCCGACAACGTCGCGGCGGACGAGGACGAGCCCGAGGTCCTCTACGACGCAACGATCCACGCAAGGGAGGTCATCTGCCCGGAGGTGCTTTTGTACTTCATGCGCTGGCTCTGCGAGAACTACGGCTCTGACCCTGTGGCGACCTACCTGGTCGACGAGAGGGAGATGTGGTTTATCCCCGTTCTCAACCCCGACGGCTACGTTCGCAACGAGATCGATCACCCCGATGGCGGCGGGATGTGGCGCAAGAACACCCGCGACAACAACGGAGACGGCGCCTTCGACGAATGCGACGGCGTCGACATGAACCGCAACTTCGGCTACATGTGGGGAACGGTGGGAAGCTCGTCGGATCCCTGCGAGGATACATACATGGGACCTGAGGCGTTCTCCGAGCCGGAGATTCAGGGCTACCGCGCCTTTGTCGAAAGCAGGGAGTTTGTTACGAACCTGAGTTACCACAGCTACTCGAATATGTATCTTTTCCCCTGGGGCTACACCACCGAGCACTGCGCCGACCACGACTACTTCATGCTCCTTACGGGCTGGATGTCGGAGCGCAACGGCTATGTCCACGGCAACATATCCGAGACGATCTACCTCTGCAGCGGCACCACCGTCGACTGGATGTACGGTGAGCGCGGGGTTTACAGCATAACCCCTGAGGTTGGCGGTTTCGACGATGGTTTCTGGCCGCCTGTGGAGCGAAAGCTCTTCCTTTGCCAGAGCCAGCTTTTGGCGAACATCGTTACAGCTCTTGCCGCAGGTGGTGCACCCCGGGTGGTGGATATGTCGGTGTCGGAGGTGGCTGGCGACGGCGACGGAAACCCAGACGTAGGCGAGCTTTTGGAGGTAAGCGCCATCGTTTTGAACTACGGCGTTCGCGAAGCCAGCGACGTAAGCGTGACGGCAAAAGCTGTGACGGAGGGCGTCGTCGTTGTGGACAGCGTTTCGGAGGGGATCGGTTTGCTTTTACCCAAGGGGGGTTCGGCTGCCGCGGGGGGCATAATGATCGCTCTCGTTCCGCCGGCGATGCCCGGCGACGAGGTCAAGCTGGAGCTTTCCGCCCGCATGCCCGACGGATATGCGTGGAGTGACACATTGTCCTTCACGGTGGGTTCGCCCATTTTGCTTTCCGGCACAAGCTTCGACTCCGGTCACTACGGCTGGTCGGTTGACGGCGACTGGACTTTTGGAACGCCCGTTGAGCGACCTGAACCACATTCGGCGCCAAACGTCCTCGCAACCGACCTCGAACCACGGTACTCCGACAACTCCTTCTCCGTCGCCACAACGCCCGTATACTTCATCCCCGACACGGTTTTTGCCCCGAAGCTTTCGTTTTGGCACTGGTACGACATCGAGGGCTCAGGCGACGCCTACTACGACGGCGGCCAGGTGCAGATAAGAGTTCTTCCCGACACTGATTGGTCCGTTATCGAGCCTGTGGGCGGATATCCTGCCGTGATTTACGATTTCAATCCCTACCTCGCGGGGCAGCCCGCCTTCTCAGGCGCAAGCAACGGCTGGGAGAAGGTTCTCTTCGACCTCTCGCCCTTCGCCGGTGATTCGGTGCAGTTCAGGTTCGTCTTCGGAACCGACCCCTACGTCCACCTCGAGGGCTGGTATATCGACGACTTCTGGATCGTTGGCTTTGAGCCCGAGACGACGGCGTTTGTTGTGGACGGTGGCGCCGCGCCAGAGGCTTTGAGGATATTCGCCGTTCCCAATCCGTTCAACTCCTCCTGCGCGATATTTGCGCCGGGGGCGCGCAAGGTATGGGTTTTCGATCAGTGCGGCAGAGTTGTTGATGTCCTGTCCCTGTGTGGCGGAAAAGCCCTATGGAGGGGCAGCGACAGCCGGGGAAAACCATGCCCGTCGGGGGTGTATTTCCTCAAAGCCGATGCGCCAAAAGGCGGGTTTTCTAAGGTCCTCTTGATACGATGAGGCTGCCGTTCGATATATCCTCGCTTCCCGACCGTTCGGTCGTCGTTGGGTTTGCGGGGGAGTTTCCGTCGGAGGGTCTGATCGAGCTTGCCTCGTCGGGCAAGCTTTTCGGCGTGATATTCTTCGAGCACAACGTGGGTTCCGTTGGTCAGGTTCGCGATGCCATCTTGCGCCTGCGGGAGGTGGACGAAGGGCTCGAGTTCCTCATCGATCAGGAAGGCGGCGCCAAGTGCAGGATTGGATGCTTCCCGTTTTGTCCCCCTTCGCCGGGGCTTTCGGCGGAGCTTGGTGTGGCTTTTGTGGAGTCTGCGTTTCGCGAAAGCGCAGAGGCGCTTGCGGAGCTTGGGTTCACCGTCAACCTTGCGCCCGTGGCAGACCTGTCCTTGGGTGAGTATATACGCGACCGATCCTTCGGAGGTTCCGCCGAGGCTGTTGCGGAGTGCGTCTCTGCGGCGGTGCGCGGGATAATCGCGGGCGGGCTTAAGCCCTGCGTGAAGCACTTCCCCGGCCTCGGCTCGGTGGACGACGACCCACATATCTCGCTCCCCAGGTCGGGCGCCCCGGCGGATGAGTTCCAAAGCAAGCACTGGCTTCCGTTTAAGGCTGCCTTTGCGGCTGGGTGCCCCATGGTTATGACGACCCACATCGTCGTCGATGCGCTCGATGACGTGCCCGCGACGTACTCCGCGAGTGTGGTGCGCGCCGTTCGCGAGCTCGGCTTCGGGGGCACCGTCATAACCGATGACCTCTGGGGGATGAAGGGCGCAGGAGGGCTTCCGCCACAGCGGAAGATAGAGCTTGCGCTTGGGGCAGGTCACAACGTCGCACTGTGGTGCGAGCCGCTATAAAGACGGAGGACCGGCTATGTGTAAGGTTGTGCATCAGTCGCAGGTGGCGCAAAGCGAGGTTGAGATGGCAGGGGCTTTGGGCGTAAGGGTTCAGTGGCTCATCTCCCCCGACGACGGCGCACCAAACTTCTTCCTCAGGCGCTTCGTCGTCGCAAAGGGCGGACACACCCCAAGGCACAAGCATCCGTACGAGCACGAGGTGTATGTGCTTTCGGGCAAAGGGAGGGTTTTGGTCGGCGGCGTTTGGCGCGACATAAGCGAGGGTTTCGTCGTCTTCATCCCGCCCGACGTGGAGCATCAGTTCGTAAACGACGGAGAGGATGAGCTTGTGTTTTTGTGTATGATCCCCAGGTCGGGAGTGAGGTCGTGAACGCAAGGTTCATAGATCTTCTGCGGTCCCATCTGAATCGCTATCCGCTTGCCGAGGTTGTGGACATCTACAAGCTTTTGTATCAGGCAGCCAACGGACCGAGGCACCTTTTCGACTGCGGGATCGACTTTGCGGATGTTTCGCGGATGTGGGAGGACGCGGTCGACGTGATATCCGTTCCGCTTGAGCCGATCTCCGTCGACGGCGAGCTCGTTCGCGCCCATCTGGGCGCGCTGAAGAAGGCAGGCGTTGCGTTTGACGACGTGTGGCAAGCACTCGTCGCAACGGTGCAGACCTTCAAGCCCCGACCGGAGCTTATCGTGGGGTGGTGGCGCGACCTGGGCGATCTGATCAAATCCCAGATACTTCCGCTGCCCCTGCAGCAGTATGCCGACCTCGACGATGAGTTCCAAAAGTGGGGGTTTCTGCCCAAACACCACTCAAAAGCCTTCGTCGAAGCCTACAGGCCAGCCTACCTGGTCGTCTTGCGGAGGTACATTGCGCCCTTCGTCGGCGCTTCAGAATAGGCGGGCTATGTCCTTTATCGTCACAAAGAGCATAAGCGCCAGAAGGACGATGATGCTTGCCTGCTGGAACGCCGCAAGCAGCCTTGCGCTTATCGCCTTTCGCCTTAGGGCTTCCACAGCGGTGAGTACTATCTGACCTCCGTCGAGGATGGGAAGCGGGAATAGGTTCAGCACGGCGAGGTTCACCGAAAGCGCCGCGATGAACGCCAAAAGCTGCCAGAACCCAAGCTTTGCCGTCTGACCCGCCATCTGGGCGATCATCACGGGACCGCCTATGTCGCTTATGGAGGCTTTTCCCACCACAAGCTTTACGACGAACACCGTCACGGCGGCGGCTATGCGCAACGTTGCCCTCCAAGCCTCCACAAAGGCGCGCGCAGGCGGAAGACGATGCTGCTTCGTGTAGGGAACTATGCCGATGACGCCCACAGCGGTATCGCCGCTACCCGCCGCAAGCTCCCTGAGCTCGGGCGTGCAAGCCACCTCGAAGACGGAGTCGCCCCTCACGACGACAAGCTCTACCTGCACCCCGGGCTTGGAGTGGATGATGTTCGCCATCTGGTCCCAGTTTTCCACAGTGTCGCCGTCGATGTAGGCGATGAGGTCTCCTGCGCGCAGTCCGGCTTTAGCGGCGGGCATTCCCGGAACGACCGACCCAACTCTGGGCTCGTCGTAGCAGGGCGTTCCCTCGCCGTAGAAGGTGAGAACAGCCCAAAGGAGCAAAAGCCCCGTCGCTATGTTCATGGCGGGTCCTGCGGCGAGGACCGCAGCACGAACGGCAGGGGGCTTCCTGCGGAAGCTGCGAGGATGAAAGTCGCCCTCCTCGGGCAGCTCACCCACAAGCTTCACATACCCCCCGAAGGGAACGCTGCCTATGCAGTACTCCGTATCACCTATCCTGCGCCGAAATATCGACGGCGGGTAGCCTATGGAGAAGCGCTCCACACCTATCCCAAAGGCTTTGGCAACCAAAAAATGCCCAAGCTCGTGGACGAAGATGATAACACCGATAACCGCTATTGCTATTATGAGTGTGAACATCGGCTTCAATTTATTATTATATCGAAAATACCGCTGTTTTCAAGCCGTTTTATTTCCCCTCCAGTAATGCTAAGTGCTGCATATCGTTTTGCCTAACCCTGTTGGTGGTTTGAAGCAAGGGAATTTTTTGCGCACAGATACAATGAGGGGATGGAGTTTCGTGAGCTAACAGCTTCGGTTCTTGCGTTTTGGGGCGCCGGCTGTGCGGAGCATATACTATCCGGCGCAGAGAAGCAGGCTTTCGTCAGGCGCAGGAACCAGTGGATAGTTGCTCATTTGGGCAAGGGTCTTTCGGGTGTTGTGATGTTGGACTGGGGCAGGATTGTGGGTTTTACCTTGGAGCTTCCCGTGGAGTATGCGCCGGTTCCTGCGATGGGCAAGGGCATAGTTGCGGTTTTCTGCAGCTGGACGGCGCCCGCGGTCACGAATCCCGCCCACAGGAAGCTTCTGTGGGAGCATGCGCTGGAGCGTTTCCCGCGCCGGGGGTACAAGGCGGTCCTTGCAGCTGCACCCTTCGATGTGGATGTCCCGCTGCTTGAGGCGCTGGGGTTCCGAAAGATAGGCGAGGGCGCCCACCCCCGCGCAAGGACCTCGTTTATGTTCAAGGAGTTCGTTGCCTGTCAGCCGCCCGTGCTTAAGCGCGGAGCTCCAATACCTCCCCCAAAGCACAGAAAGTTCGCGCTGGATCTCTTCTATCAGCCCTTCTGCCCGCTGGGGACGGTGATCCTAAACGAGGTTTTGAATCAGGTGGGAGGGTTGGCGCAGCGGGTCGAGCTTAGGATACACGACGCCGCCGACAAGAGGGTCGTTATGGAGTTCGGGATAACGCTTGGGTGCTTCCTGAACGGTCGTGATGTGACCCTAAGCGTTGTCGCCGGCGAGCCCTTGGCGGATATTTTGGATCGCCTCGAGCGCGACGACGCTTAGACGAAAAACCTTGCTTTGCAATCTTGACCTGTCTAAATTTCCCCTTGTTCGTGCAGGATGGAGGTGGCAGGTTGCTAAGTGAGCGGGAGCGCGAGTTTTTGGGCGAAGTTGCGCGCCGCATCCGCTTCGACGTCGTGAAGATGACGTACCACGCAGGCTCGGGGCACCCCGGAGGGTCGCTTTCCCTCGCCGAGGTGATGGCGCTGCTTTACTTCAAGCATCTTCGGCACAGACCGAACGACCCCGGCTGGGAGCATCGCGACAGGGTGATCCTCTCAAAGGGGCATGCGTGTCCTGCGCTTTACGCCGCCCTCGCCGAGGCTGGGTACTTCCCGCGCAGCGAGCTTTGGACGCTTCGCAAGCTCGGCTCGCGCCTTCAAGGGCATCCCGCCAGAGACAAAGGACTCCCGGGGATAGAGGTGTCCACAGGCTCCCTCGGGCAGGGGCTTTCGGTTGGAGTTGGGATGGCAATCGCCTTCAAGTACCTCGACCGCTCCCCAAGCCGCGTCTACGCCATCGTGGGCGACGGAGAGATGCAGGAGGGGCAGATCTGGGAGGCGATCATGGCTGCCGGACACTACCACCTCGATAACCTCACCGCCATAATCGACAACAACGACCTCCAGATCGACGGCTTTGTGTGCGACGTGATGAACATCCACCCTCTTGTGGAGAAGTTTGACTCTTTTGGCTGGCGCGCTCTGGTCGTTGACGGGCACTCCCTCGACGAGCTCGATGATGCGCTTGAGGAGGCGAAGTCGACCAGGGGGATGCCCGTTGCCATAATAGCCAAGACCGTGAAGGGCAAGGGTGTATCGTTTATGGAGAACGCCGTAGGCTGGCACGGTAAGGCTCCGAACAGGGAGCAGGCTCTTCGCGCCGTGCAGGACCTCGGCTTCCCGCCCGAAGCGCTGGACGAGGATATTGGCGAGCTGGCAACAGCGGAAGGGGGCAGCCGAGCTTACCCGTCCGCAAAAGCGGGGGAGGAAGGATGAGCGTATACGAGGAGCACGGTTGGAGGCTGGTTCCCTCGCGGGATGGCTTTGGTCA
Organism: uncultured bacterium; assembly: GCA_965552135.1. GTDB lineage: Bacteria > UBP14 > UBA6098 > B30-G16 > B30-G16 > CBEVQY01. Next base: position 29,717 of record CBEVQY010000022.1, read on the forward strand.
GGCGCTCAGGGAGCTTGCGCGGCGCCATCCCGAGCTTGTGGTCGTTGGCGCGGACCTCACCGAGTCGACGAGGGCGAGTTACTTTTCGGAGGAGTTTCCGGAGCGCTTTTTCAACGCGGGCGTTGCCGAGCAGAACGCCGCTGGCATCGCCGCGGGGCTCGCCCTTGCCGGAAAGATCGCAGTCTTCTCCACCTACGGGGTTTTCGCCGCCGGACGCGCATACGACCAGATAAGGACGACGATATGCTACAGCGACGTTCCCGTGAAGATCGGCGGCGCCCACGGCGGCATCTCGGTTGGACCCGACGGCGCCACCCATCAGGCGCTCGAGGAGATAGCCACAATGCGGGTCCTACCGCGGATGAAGGTGGTCGTTCCCGCCGACGCCGAGGAGACGAGGAAGGCGACGATAGCCGCAGTTGAGGAGGTGGACGGTCCGGTCTACATTCGCTTTGGGCGGGCGCCCGTGCCGCTTATAACCGATAAGGACACGCCCTTTGAGTTCGGCAGGGCGAGGCTTGTGCGCGACGGCGACGACATCACCATCATAGCGTGCGGCGCCATGGTGGCGGAGTCGATCCTTGCCGCCGAGATCCTCGAAAGGGAAGGCATATACGCCCGGGTCGTCGACCTCCACACGATAAAGCCTATAGACCGCGACGCCATAGTCGACGCAGCCCTGCGCACGGGAGCGATCCTCACGGTCGAAGAGCATCAGATTCACGGCGGCTTGGGGAGCGCCGTGGCGGAGGTCGTCGTAAGGACTGTGCCCGTGCCCATGGATTTCGTCGCAGTGGAGGACAGGTTCGGCGAATCGGGGCAGCCTCTGGAGCTGCTTAAAGCATTCGGACTCGACTACGAATCTATAGCGAAAAGGGCGAAAAAGCTTTTGGAGCGCAAGGTGTCGCAGCGATAGGTTGGGGGTGGTGGATGAAGCGCGATTCTGCCAGAACTTTCGCGCCAATATGCAAACACGCCCTCTTGATCTTCATAATCCTTCTTGTGTTCGGTCAGGGTGTAGCTTTCCTTTCGGAGGCGCTTTTTGAGTCGTACAAGGTTGAACAGCTTCTCATGCAGGTCTACATAATAGCGGCTACTGTTCTTTCTAAGGCGCCTTCGGGCTACGATGAGCTTTTGTCCGACTACCCGGAGCAGCTTATGAGGCTTGTTCGTCCCTTCGTGAGGTCCTTTTCGGTCTACAGGTGGGACGGTCGCTGGAGCTGCGTTTGCGTTTTCGGCGATAAGACCTTCGGAGACGATTTTCTGACGCGCAGATTCCCTCCGGCGTCCTTTCCGCAAAGCTTTCAGAGGCAGGGCGACATTTGGGTTTGGCGCGGTAACCGCCGAAGCGCGGTCAGGCTTAAGCAACCCTATGTGATCTACGGCGGCGAGCACAGCGGCACAGACTACCTCCTCGTCGCCGAGCTTACGCCAAGCGTCGTTGAGCTCGTTTTCCGGCAGAGCAAGGCGCTGCGCAACAGGATTTCGCTTTTGAGCCTGCTTGGCGCCTTTTTGGCTACTTTTGTCGTCGTTTTCGTCTTTTCCCGGGCGGCGAGGGGTCAGATTTCCGCGCTTTTGCGCTACATCCGTGAACCCGAGAGCGGGACGCCGCGGGTGTGGGACGACCTTGCGCCGATAGTGGAGGAGATCGAGCGCCTTCGGCGCGAGCAGCAGGAGCTTCGCTTCGAGTTCGAGCGCGAGGCTGCCGTCATCACCGCAAAGTCCGAGGCGCGGCTGCGAAGCCTGTCGCTTCTGCGCGATATCGCGTCGCTGGGGAATTCCGTCACCGACATGGAGCGCATGGTCCAGAGGATGATAGAAAGGCTAAACCGCTTCTTCCACACCTACGGCGCTGCGGCGTTCATCGCAAGACCCGACGGCAAAGTCGACATATTCATGACCGATACCCTGCCGCCCGAGTTCGTCGATGAGGTCAGGCGGACGATCGCGCCCGACGCAAAGCAGCTTTCCCTAAGACGCGTCGATACAACGGGATTCGTCTTCCTCGAGGACGTTAAGTTCGTCACCGAGGGCACGTCATTCGGCGAGCTTGCGAAGAGAAACGGTATAGTGGGTTACCTCAGGATTCCGCTCACTCACCGCGGCGAGTACCTCGGCGCCGTCCACCTCTACTCGCAGAGGATATTCCCCACCGATGAAGCTTTAGAAAAGCTTTTGCGCGCGCTGAGTGAGGAGATCTCGGTTGCGCTTGAGAGCCGAAAGCTCTACGCCGACCTGGAGCAGAAGCTTCGGGAAAGCCTCGCGCTCTACGAGATTTCGAAGGTGCTGATATCGGCGGTCGACTATGATCTCCTTTTGGAGCAGATACTTTGGATCGTTCAGGAAAGCTTTGGCTTTGCCGCAACGACGATCCTTCTGCTTGATGAGGAGGAGAACGAGCTTTACGTCAAGGCTGCCTGGGGATTTCAGTCGGACGTGACCGATGTGCGCATTCCTGTTGGGAAGGGCGTTACCGGCTGGGTTGCGAGCACGGGGCAGCCCCTCATCGTGCCCGACGTCACCAAGGACCCGCGCTTCATCCCGCCCGATCCCCAGATCCGATCGGAGATGGCGGTTCCGCTCATCGTTGGTGGGAAGGTGATAGGGGTTTTGGACGTTGAGAGCCACGAGGTGAACCGTTTCTCGGAGAGGGACCTTTGGTTTCTCTCGTCGCTTGCCGCACAGGCTGCCCTGGCGATAGACCGCGCAAAGCTGTATCAGAAGATAAAGGAGCAAGCCGTAAGGGACCCGCTTACGGGAACTTACAACCGAAGGTACTGCGACGACTACGTCCAAAACCAGGTTCGGGAGCTTTTGCTCAAGGGCACGCCCGTTTCGATAATCCTTGTGGACATAAACGGTCTTAAACGCGTCAACGACACCTACGGGCATGCCGCGGGCGACAAGCTCCTTGTGGAGATAGCCGACTTCCTTCGGGAAAACTTCCCCGAAAGCCCAATAGCCCGATACGGCGGCGATGAGTTTGTGGTTTTTCTCCCGGGCGTTTCGGACGACAGGCTCGACGAGATCGTTTCGAAGCTGCGGAGGCTGAAGACGCGTTGGCAGCTCAAGCTCTCCGAAAAGTACCCCTTCCCCTTCGACTTCGCCATTGGCGCCGCAACCGCAACACGACCCGATGAACTCGAACTCCTCATAGACTACGCCGACAACCTAATGTACAAGGACAAGCACGGGCTTTTGTGAGGCTACGCTGTTTGTCTTCCCTGGGGGGTTTGCGCTGGCTTCGCCTTGGGCAGGTAGATTATAAACTCCGTTCCCTCACCAAGTCTGCTTTTCACCTCGATGTATCCGCCGTGCTGGTTCACGATTCCCTGTACGATGGAGAGCCCTAACCCCACGCCCTTCGGCTTCGTTGTGAAGAAAGGCTCGAATATCTTGGGTATGTCCTCGGGCGGGATGCCCTTGCCGTTGTCGCAGACCGATATCCCTAAAAGCTCTTCCTGCCCTAAAGGGCTTTTTATCGTTCCCTTTTTCGCCACGACGATCTCGCCTTTGTTTTCGATCGCCTCGAGGGCGTTGGCAAGCAGGTTCGCGAAGACCTGGGTTAGCTTGTCCTTTCTGCCGTGGACGAGAGTTCTTGGGGGCAGCTTGTTTTCGAGCCTGACGTTTTTGTTCTTCGCCAAAGCCGCCGTTGCCTCAATAACCTGGTCGACGACCTCGCTTAGGTCGACGACCTCGGTCCTGAACTGCTCCGGCGGAAGCTCCTTCAGCCGCGCAAAGGTGAGAAATTCCTCGAGTATCTGGGTCAGCCTGTCGCTTTCCCTTATCACGAGTTCGGCGATGCGCTGGTCGAAGCTTCCCTTGTTGCTTTTGCTTCGGAGCATTTCGACTCCGCCCCGAATGGCCGCAAGTGGATTCCTAAGCTCGTGCGCAAGGCGGGCGGAAAGCTCTCCTATCGCCGCAAGCTTCTCCATCTGCTGCAGAAGGCGTTCCTTCTTCTTCTCCTCAGTTATGTCCTCGAAGAGCGCTATCACACCCTGGGGTTGATCGTTTACCCGCAGTGCGCCCACCACAAGCGCCAGGGGGAGCTTTTGCCCGTATCTGTTTTCGATTTCGATCTCCGTCCTTTGCGCCGCCTTTTTGGTCGATGCCTCTTGTATGGACCTGCGTAGCTGCGCAACCCTTTCCGGAAGCGCCTCGGTGAACCTGCGACCAACGACGTCCTCCGCAGGAAGCTGAAGTATGCGGCTGGCGGCTTGGTTGAAGTAAACGATGAAACCCTCCTCGTCCACCGTTATCAGTCCGCTCCACATATGCTGGAGGATCTGGTCGGTGCTCCAGCGGATGCGCTCGAGCTCTCGCTTGGTCTCCTCAAGCTCCTCGAGGTGGGCGCGAAGCTTCTGCGAAAGATACCCCGAAACGAAGGCGATGATGTAAAGCAGGCAGATTTGGATATACCCCACCGCGAACGCTGCCTCGGGGCTTGAGTACACAAGCTTTGCCATCGCTGTTTTGGCGGGCTCGAGGATTTTGTTGAACTCGAGGTATGCGATCGCGGTAAATGTTGCCGCTGCTGCTGTAGCGGTGAGCACCGTGCCCAGAAGGCGGTATACGAACGCGCTTGAGAGGATTGTGAGGGCAAACAGGAACGAAAAAAGGCTTCCCTCGCCGCCGCTGTAGTGGACGATGGCAGCCTCTACGGCAAGCTCCATAAAGATCTGGACGCCGAAGAGGAACCTGAAGCTAAGCTCCTTGCGCACGGCGCGCCAGAAGTAAAGCGCTGCAAGATACCCCAGCGTGACGACGCCGTATATCGTAAGGAGCCTGAACAAAACGGGAATATGCGACAGGAACAAAAACACCGCGCCGAAGAGCACAACCACAACGCAAAGTCTGAATATAAGGAGCCATTTAAGCTTTCTCTGGAGCTCCTCGCGCCAGTAGGCTGTTGATGTTTCTTTTTGGGGGTTCATTGGGGTGGCGGCGCAGAGCGCGGCTTAACCTTTGATCTTGCCGATAATATCGAACATAGGCAGATACATCGCCACAAGAAGCCCTCCCACTACAACGCCCATAACGACGGTCATGAGGGGTTCGATGAGAGCTGTTAGTGCTTCGACGGCTGCGTCGACCTCCTCGTCGTAGAAGTCGGCAACGCGCGAAAGCATCTCGTCGATGTTGCCCGTCTTCTCGCCAACGTTTATCATCTGTATGACCATCGGCGGGAAGACCTTGCTCTCCTCAAGCGGCTTCGTTATCGTCTCGCCCTGGGAGATCGCAATGATGGCGTCCTTTATCGCCTTCTCCAGGACGGCGTTTCCCGCCGTCTTTGAGGTTATGTTCAGGGCGTCGATTATGTTCACGCCGCTTTGCTGCAGCGTTGCAAGCGTTCGCGCAAAGCGCGCTATCGACGACTTACGTATCAGCGGTCCAAATACCGGCAGCCTAAGCTTTATGTAGTCGATAATATAGCGCGTTTTTGGATATTTCATTAAAAGCTTGTAAAGCACTATAACGCCTATGATTGAGCCTATAATGAGCGGCACGTTCGACTTTAGCCAGTTTGAGATGTTTATGACGATCTGCGTTGGTTTTGGCAGCTCGGCGCCGAGGCTTTCGAACATGCCGGCGAATATCGGGACGATGAATGTGAGCATCACCCACGCGATAATAAGCATCATCGTCGAGACGATGGCGGGGTATGTGAGTGCGCCTTTGACCTTTCGTTTTATTGCGTCGGCTTTTTCGCGGTAGTCTGCGAGGCGCTTTAGGATCGTCTCCAGTGCGCCGCCGAGCTCGCCCGCCTCAACCATGTTCACGTAAAGCTCGTCGAAGACCTTTTTGTGCTTTGCCATTGCGTTTGCGAGTGTGCTGCCGCTGGAGACGGAGTCGCGGACGTCGGCTATGATCTTCGCGAAGATCTTGTTCGGCGTCTGTGATGCGAGGATGTCGAGGCACTGGACGAGCGGCAGACCTGCCTCGATCATAACCGCAAACTGCCTCGTGAAGCGCGAGATCTCCACAGCCTTTACGCCGCTGCCTATGACGATGTTGAGCTGCTTTGGCTTCTTCTTGACCTTCGTCACGACGACGCGCTGCTTGCGCAGCGCCTTTATGAGCTCCTCCTTGTTGGCGGCTTCAAGCGTGCCCGAAACGATCTGTCCGGTTGGTGTGCGACCTGTGTACTCGAATATCGGCATATCGCATCACCCCTTCGACCTCACCGGGAGCTGATCCTTGCGCCGGGGGCGGCGCTGAGGCGCTTGCGCGCAATTATGTCGTTGAGCTCCTGCGGATCAGGCGAGCGGTTCATTGCGTCCTCGATCGTTATCAGGCGGCGAAGGTAGAGGTCGGCGAGCGACTGGTTCATTGTCTGCATACCGTACTTCCCGCCCGCCTGGATGGCGGAGTAAATCTGGTGGATCTTATCCTCCCTTATCATCGCCCTTATAGCCGGCGTTACGATCATTATCTCAAGTGCCGGCACTCTACCGCCGCCTATGCGGGGCAAAAGCGCCTGGGTCACGACCGCCCTGAGCACAAACGAAAGCTGAACCCTAACCTGTTGCTGCTGCGAGGTCGGGAAGATGTCGATAATTCTGTTTATCGTTTCGGCGCAGGAGTTGGTGTGCAGCGTTGCGAAGGCGAGATGTCCGGTTTCGGCGATGGTCAGGGCAGCTTCGACCGTGTCGAGGTCTCTCATCTCGCCTATGAGCACCACGTCGGGGTCTTCGCGGAGGGCGTATTTCAGCGCTCGGGCAAAGCTTAGCGTGTCGGCGCCAACCTCGCGCTGGTTGACTATGCAGTTTTTGTGCTCGTGCACAAACTCGATTGGGTCTTCGACGGTGAGGATGTGCTGGTGCCTTTCGCGGTTTATCTTGTCGATAAGCGCGGCAAGCGTTGTGGACTTGCCCGACCCCGTGGGTCCTGTGATGAGGACGAGTCCGTGGGGGAAGTCGGCGAGCGTCGAAACCACGGGCGGAAGCATAAGCTCCTCGAACGACCTTATCCTCATCGGTATAACCCTTATGGCGATGGCGACGTTCCCGCGCTGGAGGAAGATGTTGACCCTAAAGCGCGCAACGCCCTCAAGACCGAAGGAGAGGTCGATCTCCCATTCCTCCTCGAACCTTTGCTTTTGCTTTTCGGTCATTATGGAGTACGCCATTCGCTTTGCGACGTCGGGCGTTATGGGGTCGTACGGCAGTCTTTGGAGCTTTCCGTCGACGCGGATGACGGGCGGTGCGCCCACGGTTATGTGCAGGTCCGAGGCGCCACGCTTGACCATCTCCTCCAAAAGCTCCCTCACCGAAACCTGCCCACCGGGCATAGCCGTCTCCTTTGTTTATTCCCCAACTGCGAAGATCTTTATTCGAATCGAGTGGATTTTGTCGGCGTTTTCGCCGCCCGAGCTTGACGGCGCAATCAGGCTCAGCCAAAGCGCCACCGTGTCGCCGGGGGCAACTGCCTCGCCGGCGGAGAAACTCCCCACCCCAAAGCGCTCACCTCCCGCGAACCTGGGCTCGAAGCTTACGACATCCTCCCAGCCGCTTGTGTTGAACCATTCCTTGCGCGGCGCAGAAACGTCGCCACTCGTGAAGACCGCCGAAAGAACGTAGCGGTTCTCGCCGATCTCGGAGTAGCTCGATGCGGGGGTCCAGCCGAATGCATCGTCGCTTTGGTCGACGGCAAGACCGAAGGTTATGTCGACCTCGCCTGTGTTGACGAGCAGGAACCTGTGCTGCGGCGAGTTCGTGAGGACCTCCAGCGGCCGCACAGGAACATCCACCGACCATAGTGTGTCGCCCAAAAGCTTGAACGAAACGCGCTTCCCCACGAAAGGTCCAAGCCGAAGCGCAGAGGTCTTGACGGTGTATCCGGTCTGCGCCGAGAAGTAGTAGGCAAGCGGTCTGGTCGTTTGGGGCTTGCGCAGGAGGACGCTTGCCCTGTAGACGAAGCTTGTGTCGTCGCGGCTCTCAAGCTCCATCGGCACCTGCTCCGCCTTCGAGAAAAAACCGTCGCAGTCCTTGTCGACGTTCACCACAACCCAAAGCGGCTCAAGCGGCGAGTTTATCCTTATCCGGAACGTAAAGAGGCTGTCGTCGTCGAAGTAGTCGGGTTCGACGCCATCCCACTCAAATCCCGGTCCGCCTGCCCAGCTGAAGGTCCAGTCGGGTGCGCCGAGTACAAAGCCAGCCAAAACCGAAAGTGCTGCAAAAACTTTGGTCATCGTTGTTTAGTATATCGAGATTTGCTGCGTTCCGCAACACAAAACGTTTTTTTGCCGCGGTTGCGTAAAAAATGTTGCGCACAACGCGGCGTTGGCTTAGGATGAAGTTGACAACCAGCAAACCTTTGGAGGTCAGATGAGGCTGCGAGTTTTTGTGGCTGTGGTTGCGGGCTTTTTTATTTTGCTTGCAGGCTGCGGCAAGGGGTCGAAGGAGGAGGCCGGCGGTGCTTCGCAGGCGGTTTCGCAGAAGCCCCAGGTGCCCCAGGTGGAGCCCGGGAAGGTGAGCAAAGCTATCGCCGCGCTCGATGAGTTCGGCAGGATGCTCGCCGAATTCCGCAGCATGCCTCAACCCAAGGACCAGAAGGAGGCGCAGGCGCGTGCGGAGAAGATAACCGCCCAAGCCGACAGGCTCGCACACAAATACGGCTTCCAGGACTCCGACGAGCTTTCGCGCTACGTAAGCGTCGTCGTGCAGACGGCGATACTACAGGAGGCAATGGACAACCTCGACGCTCAGCTTGCGAAGCTCCCCGAGGATCAGCGGAACTCGCCCCAGGTTCAAAAGAACGTCCAGAACTTCAAGACGCAGTACAGGCAGGCGCGCGAAGCCTACGGCGATTCGGTCTTCGCCATCGTCAAGAACAACATCGCCAGGGTCGACAGCTTTATCCGCTCCCAGCAGAGGGCATCGGAGGGCAGGTAGCTTCACCTCGCTCCGAATATAGCCGTCCCTATCCGCAGGATCGTTGCGCCGTACTCGATGGCGATCTCCCAGTCGTTCGTCATCCCCATCGAGAGGTGCTTTGCGGGGATGTTTTGGGCGAGCATCTGGTCGCGCAGCAGTCGGAGCTTTTCGAAGCAGCCCGCAATGACGGACCTGTCGTCGGTGAAGGGCGCCATAGTCATAAGCCCGCAAAGCTTTACGTGCGGACATTTTTTGACTATGTGTTCGCCCAGGGCGAGTGCATCTTCGGGGTTTATGCCGTGCTTTGTGGCTTCAGGGCTTGTTTTGACCTCGATGAGAACGTCCTGAACGATCCCCTCGCGCGCAGCGCGAAGCTCAAGCGCATCCGCTATCTTGAACGAATCGATTGAGTGAATAAGCACAAACCTGCCCAAAAGCTTGTTTATTTTGTTTTTCTGCACCTCTCCGATGAAGTGCCATCGGATATCCGCAGGCAGCGCTGCCATCTTTGGCGCAACCTTCTGCCAGTAGTTCTCGCCGAAGTCCCTGTGTCCCGTCTCGTACGCCTCGCGTATGTCCTCCACCGTCGCAAGCTTCGTTACGGCGACGAGGGTTATCTCGGAGGGGTCTCTTCCGCACCTTGTGGCGACGGATGCTATAGCCTCCTTTAAGCGCCTGAGGTTTTCGGCAACGCTTGGCATCAGGGCTCCTCCTCGCCCGATTGCATTATGAGCTCCCTTACGTGTTTGAACCGCCCCGCAAGCTCGGGGGGGATATCTTCGTCGCTTATGGTTTCGCAAAGGCTTTTTGCCCTTCGGCGGAGGTTTTCGTCTGCAAGCATTGGGTAGAGCGAAAGCGCAAGGACGCGCATTCTTTTGCCGCTTTGTGGCTTCAGCGTCTCTGCGGCGTCGAGGGCGAGCCTGAAGATGCCTTCGGCGAGGCTGCGGCAGCGCTTCCTGTCCCCCCCGTGCGTGGTGCAGGCGGTGAATATCACAGGTATGGCGTGCTCCACGGCTTTCGTGATGTTCTCCTCGTCCTCCTGCGGCAGAGACTGCAGGAGCAGAACGTAGAGGTCGGCGATGTCGAGGTACACATCGGCGCCTTCGGCTGAGTGCGTTATGCGCGTTTTGTGCTCTATGCCCTGTTGAGCGTACCTCGCTGCGCGGGCAAGCTCCTTTTTGTGGAAGGCGATTCTGGCAAGTTCGTGGTATGCGTCGCCGCAGAGGGCGTAAAACTCAAGCTTCACCTCTTGCGGGAGATCATCCGCCAGGGCTTTTTCCGCAAGCGATGTTCCCGCAACAAGCCACACGACGGCGTCGTCCAGCTCGCCAAGCCTCGACCTCGATACCCCCCCTATCACCCTGGCTTTGACCGCAAGCGGCAGCGTATCTTTACGTTGGTCGAAGCCCCAGCGCTCGATGGAGCTTAGGGCATCTGTGGCGAGGCGTTTTGCATCCTCTGCTCTGCCCTGCGCGCCGAAGAGCTCCGCCTTAAGGAGCTTTACCTCGACCGAGAGCTTGCGCCAATGGTCCGCGCGCCACAGAAGCCTTTCGCCAAGCACGGGCAAAAGCACCTCGCACTCGTCGAGCCACTCCAAAGCCCTCTCGAGCCTTTGGAGCTCCAGGAGGATGCTTGCGCCGCAGACCAGACATTCGATCATAGCCGCCCGCTCGCTGTAGTCGTGGTCGTCTCTGGCTCTGTCGCGGCAGAGGGACACGAATTTCTCCACCCAGCCTATCACAAGCTCCTTGTCGTTCAGCCAAAGGCGCTTTTGGTGGATCGTCCTCAGGATCTCGCCGGCGATGAAAAGCATCGGTCTTGTTCTGTATCGCATTCCGCCCAGCATTGAGAAGGCGAGGTTTGCGGCTGATTTCATCGCCTCCCACGCTTCCTGGACGTTTCCCTCGCAAAGCTTTGCCTCGCACATCGACCGCATAATCTCTATCTGTTCGATTGCGGCTTCGTTTCCGATGGCGCGCGATGCGCTTTGCGCCGAGATGGCGGCTTCGTGTGCTTTGGAGAATGTTGCGTTTGCTTCGGCGTGGTCGCCGAGGCGGGCGAGGGAAAGCCCGATGATCCTGTTGGCTTCGGCGCGCAAGAGCATATAGACGCCGCTTTTGCCGCGGGAGGACATAACGCGCTCGGCTATTTTGGGCAAAAGCCAGCGAGCTGTCCATAGGGCGAGCCTGTCCCTGCCGGCGCGGGATAGGCACCTTGCGGCGCAGAGGATGTCCGCGATGTCGTCGCCTCCGCGCCACTCAAGTCTCTGGCGCGCATAGCGCAAAAGCTCACGCCGACTGAAGCGAGGAGCAAACACATCCAGGAGAAGGAAGCGGTGGTAGATGGGAAACTCGTCTTTGCCGAAGTTTTCGGCTATCTCATCTGCCCCCATAAGCGCGTCGACGGCGTCGCCGATCTCCCCGCGCGAAAGCGCCTCGCGCACGTACCAGTAAAGTATCGGCATCCCCTCCTCGAAGTCTTTGTTGGCGAAGAGGACGATTCTGTTGAGGGTGTCGCCTGCGGGTTCCTTTGGCGGCGTCGGTTTTCCTACAACCCCAAGCGCCCACCTCCGCGCAACAGGGTGGAGCATAAACCTCCACGGGAGTCTGTCGGGCTGCTCGAGTATGTCCACAAGCGCGGGCTCGGCGAAGAAAGCCGCTAAGGCGCCGGCGTCGGCAACAACGTCCTGCAAAACCTCAAGCGAAGGTCGCCTGCACACCAAAAGGGCGTTGAGAAGATGCCGCAAAGGCTCGTTGCGCTTCATAAGCTGCTTGTGTTCTATCACGCCTATCGGAAAGCCTATGGATGTGGTGCCGAAGGATTTGGCTATCTTTTTCTGCTTGCTTCTGTTGTCGACGCCGAGGTAGTAGAGGTAGGCGCGTTGCTCCAGGAGGGGCAGGGGGTCTATCGGGATCGTTTCGAGCTTAAAGCCGTCGGTCGGCATAGGCTTTTCGACTGAGAATACAAAGAGCGTGAGGCTTGTGTGGCGCTTCATTCTGAGGAAGCTGTGGTATAGCTCGGGGATTTTGTCGGCGTCGTCCACAAGGAGCAGAAACGCCCTGAACCGGAGTGTTCGCAACGCCTGGTCGATATCCATTCCGAGCACTTCGGGCAGATACCACGAAAGCTCCTGCGGCGACATCGAGAGGAACCTCTTGCCCCATTGCGGTCCCCAAAGCTTTCGGAGCGAGTCGGTGCTGTGCTCCACGAGGACACGGCGGAGATTCTGCTCGCCGCGGGGCGTGTCGAGATACGGGATGTATCTTAGCGCAGCCTCGTAGTAGTCGAATCTATCGATGCTTTCTCCGCGCAGATGGGCTATTCTGCCCAAAACGAACTCCGAAAGCCTCAGGTTCATCTTCCAGCGGGTTAAAAGCCTTGTTACGATGGCGTTGATTGCCTTGTACCAGTCTGCCATGGCGGGGTTTTTCAGCCTCAGAAGCAGGACGGGCACGTCGACTCTGTCGCGCCAGATGTGGCGTATGTGCTGCAAAAACCAGCTTTTTCCCGCGCCAAGCGGTCCTGTGACCTGCACGACGGGCAGCGATACGCCGCGGCGGGTGCCCTCCAGAATGCGCTCCAGGATGCGCAGCTGCTCAACGCGCCCCGTAAAGCGCGAAAGCCAGCCGGGCTCAGGATATGCGATCTCGGGGAAAGCCATAGCGGAAACCTCGCCTCAGTCGAACTCGTAGAGAAAGCAGCGCTCCGTGGGCTCGTAATACGGCTCGGCGTTCGTGGAGCTGTCGGCAACGACTATGCCGTAAACGAGGTCCTGCGCGTACTTAAAGCTCATAACGAAGGGCTCGAAGTCCGCTGTGTAGCCGTCTCTGTCGCCGTCAAGCCACTCGCCGTCAAGCGATGCAATGTACGGACCCACACGCAAAGTATACCCCTCACCAACAACCAATGGAGTATAAAACGAAAGCACCGCAAGGGCAACATCTTCGTAATAGGTGACAGCGAAGTCGTGAGGGAAACCGGAGCTGTCGTAAACCGTTATGTATCCTTCGCTCCAGATGAGCATCGATTCGTTCACGCCCTCCGAGAAGTAGATTCCGATGGAGTTCACTTCTCCCAGCTGTGAGTCGTAGCTTCGCAGGAGGTCGACCCAGTAGACCTGCAGCGTCTTTCCCGTCCAGAACTCGGCTTCCCAGGGGGCAAGTTTTTTGCCCGAGGCGTCCTCTATGCCGTCGAGGACCTCGATGCGGTAGTGTGATGAGTCCGCTAAAGGCTCGGCGGGCGAAAAGAGGATCCTCTCCCCGCCGTATATGACCTCTCCGGGCACGGGCTCGTTTTCGGGGAGGGCGAAAAGCTTCACCGTTTCGGTCGATACGCCTCGCAGGGGCGGTCTATCCACGCTCACCGAGAGGCGCAGCCTTATGTTGCGCCTGACGTTTTGCGTGCCGAAGTTGGTGCAGTGCACTCTTGGTTCGTGGGATTCGGGTCCGCATCCGGCGCAGGCAACAAGCGCCGCAAGCATCAAAGCACAAAGTCTGCCTTTGCGTTGCACTTGTCGCACCGTCCCCCCTTTATTCCGACCACGGTCGCCCAAAAGCCCCGACGCTCCACCAAAAGGTTTCCGCAGTTCGGACAGTAGGTGTTTTCGGTGCCGGGGACGAGAAGGTTGCCGATGTAGACGTAGGGCAGCTTTTCGCGCGCAAGGTTATAGGCTTTTAAAAGCACCTCGGGCGGCGTCGGCGGAGCGCTGAAGCGATACGACGGAAAGTACCTCGAAAAGTGCAGCGGAATCTTCGGGTCAACGCCAGCTATGAAGTCCACGACGGCGTGGATGCTCCGCTCGGAGTCGTTCACCGTGGGGATTATGAGGTTGGTGACCTCAATAAGCGTCCTTTCCGCCGAAAGCTCTATTGTCCGCAGAACGGGCTTGAGGCGACCGCCGATGTAGCGGCGGTAGACCTCATCGTCCATCGCCTTGAGGTCGATGTTCATCGCGTCCACATACGGCAAAAGCTCCAGCAGGGGCTCCTCGTTTATGTATCCGTTTGTGACGAGGACTATCCCAAGCCCCCTCGGCTTTGCCTCTTGCGCCACGTCGACTATGTATTCGTACCACACCAAGGGCTCGGTGTACGTAAACGATATGCCCGCAGAGCCTTCCCGCTCCGCGATCTCGACAAGCTCTTTGGGCGGTATGAACCGCGTTGGGACTTCAGCCTGCGATATCTCCCAGTTCTGACACCACCTGCAGCGAAGGTTGCAACCGTTTGGCGCAACCGAAAGGATGTACGACCCCGGCTTATAGTGAAAAAGCGGCTTTTTCTCGATGGGGTCCATGGCGAGGCTTGTCGTCCTGCCGTAGCCTGTGGAGTAGAGCTTTCCGTCGATGTTCTCCCTTATCCTACATATTCCCTTTGCGCCTGGTGAAAGCACGCACCGGTGGGGGCATAGGTTGCATCTTACGCGACCGTCCTCCAAAGCCTCCCAAAAAAGCGCCTCTTTCGGCATGATGCCCCCTTTCAGGTGAGGTTTTTCGTTATCCACGTTGCGGCTTCGCGCAGATCCTTTGCGACGAATGCGGCGCGCCTGCGAACAGATTCGTCCTGTTGCGAGCCGTACCCCGTCAGAACCAGTATCCCGGGAACGCCTATGTTCTCGGCAAGCTCGATGTCGCTCCACCTGTCGCCGACCACGCACACGGGCTCGACCCCAAGCTCCCTTTTAGCCCTTTCCACAAGCCCCGGCTTGGGCTTGCGGCAGTTGCAAACGATGGCGTATTCGCTCACGGCTCCGTCGGGGTAGTGTGGGCAGTAGTATACAGCGTCGATTTCGGCGCCGGCTGCGCGGAAGAGCGCAAGCATCCTTTCGTTCACGCGCCTGACCGCCTCTTCGTCGAAGTATCCCCGCGCCACGCCCGACTGATTCGACACAACGATCACCGCAAAGCCAGCCTCGTTGAGCATGCGGACGGCGTCGGTTGCTCCGGGCAGCGGCTCAACACCTGCCGGGTCCGAAAGAAAGCCCTTCTCGACTATGATCGTCCCGTCCCTGTCGAGGAAGACCGCGGGGCGACGGTGTCCATCAAAGCGCAACATCGCCGTCGACACGATGAAGCCTGCCATCCCTCAGAAGATAAACCTTTTCGGCGTACTTTGCCACGGCTAGGTTGTGGGTCGCCAGAAGCACCGTCACGCCAAGCTCCCGCCTTATCGACGCAACGAGCCCCATGAACTTGTGTGTATTTTCCTCGTCGAGGTTTCCCGTTGGCTCGTCGGCGATAAGGATTTTGGGTTCGTTCATAAGTGCTCTTGCGAGGGCGACGCGCTGCTGCTCGCCTCCCGAAAGCTGCGCGGGGAAGTGATCCTTCCTCTGCGCAACGCCAAGGCTTTCCAAAAGCTCGAGCGCTCGCTTCCGCCCCGAAGAGACATCGCCGCCGCCTATGAGAACCGGTATGATGAGGTTCTCAAGAGCCGTGAACTCGGGCAGAAGGTGATGGAACTGGAAGACGAACCCTATCATTTTTGCTCTAAGCTGCGCTGCCTGGGCGCCTGAGAGCTTCGACGCGTCGTGTCCGCAGACGAAAGCCCTTCCGTCCGAGGGCGCATCCAAGAGTCCGAGGATGTGCAAAAGCGTGCTTTTCCCAACGCCCGAGGCGCCGACGATCGCAACAAAATCGCCCATCTCAACGAAAAGATCTAAGCCCTTGAGCACCTCGAGCTTGCCGCGCGGGGTAGGATACCACTTCCAGAGCTTTTCGCACTCGATTATCCGCTCCATAGCGGGCACAAAGCGGGGCTTTGGGCGCCCCGCATCCCATTCGGTCGAAGGCTTGAGCGCCAAGTATAAAGCGCCCTCAGTGTATGGTGAGCGTTCCCGTTCCAAGCGAGTAGACCCAGTAGCCTCGTCCGGGCTCGATGGATGTTGCGGGGTAGAACGACTCGCTCTCGCAGTCCCAGCCGAAGACGTGCCCCGGAAGGATGAGGTCGGGCGGATCAGTTTCGAACCAGGCGCTGTGGTTGACCGAGCCTATGAGGTTCCAGCCGGGGTAGATCGGGATCGTAACCTCGTCAAGCGGTATGCCGCCGATGTTGTACGTATGCTCCTCGACCGAGAGTATCCAGAACCCGAAGCCTGTGCGCGGGATGTCGCTTGCGAAGTATGTTCCAGTCGATGCATCGTATTCGAACGGTCCGGCGTATACGCCCTCCAGGAAGTGCGCCCATCCCGGGACCGTTATAGCCGTTGGGAGCGAGGCGAGGCTCCAGCCGGCGCAAAGCGAAAGGGTGTCCTCGGCGGGAAGCGGCTGCGAAAGCGTTATGACCAAAGTCTCGTTGGAGGCATAGTGGTATATGGAGTCGCGCTTCATGTCGATGTAGCCGTTCAGGGTTATTACGCCGTCCGGGAAGCCGTGGGGGCTCCAGTAGAGGGAGCCGGGCTCCTCAACCGTGACGACGTACCAGGTTATCGGAAGCTCGTAGGTGTTCCTTATGTCCCTTTTGACCCTTGTGATCGACGGGAAGTCGGGGTCGTCCATCGGCAGGTAGACCTCGGTCTTCGACGGCGGTGGCGGGAGGATCAGAAGGTCGAGCGTTGGGTCGAAGCCGTCGGTTGCGGCGTCGGCGCAGCCTATGGTCAAAACCTCGGGCTGAAGATACCCGCCACCCTCGGCGTATCCGTAGAAGATGAGGTCGTGCAGCCACTGCGTCTGCCGCCAAAGCACAAGTATCATCCCGTCCTCGGAGTAATACCCAACCCTGCCGCTGTCGAGGATAGCGGACGAAAGCATCACGGGCGTGTACGATGCGCCGAGGGCGTCGTCGTTTATGTGGAAGTCGACGAACAGGAAGGTGTCTACGTCGGCGGCGGGGGATGTGCTCGCGGCGGTGATGTGAAGCACCGTGCCCGATGTATCCCACGTCACCGAAAAGCCAGAGGAAGCCGAGCCCGTAACCACAACGTCGTTCACGCTCACCACCGATGGGTTGAACTCAACCCAAAGCTCGTAGCTCCGTATCGTGAACCTGCCGGGGTTTTCGGCAAGAAGGGGGAAGAGGACGTCGTCGCCGGGGTGGAGGGTGTCCTTTGGGAACCACAGGTGCAGGAAGTCGATGGTGAACGACCAGCAGTACTCGTCGGCGTTTGGTCCGCAGTATTCGCTTTGGACGAGGTCTGCGGCTTGGGCGCAGACGTTGATCGTGTCGCCAACGCCCCAGCTGAAGAGTCCGACGGGATCGATACAAAGCAGGCTATCGGTAAAGCTTACCACTGCGCTGTCGACCGTGAACGTGTCGCCGTCGACCAGAAGCGCGAGAGTGCTCGTGTCAAGACCGGAAAGCTCATCCCAAACGCGGATGCATATCTGCTCGGGGATACCGCCGACGATCTCGCCGTCCGGCGGGAACTCGTCTGAGAAGGCGGGCGGGTCGAGGTCGACGACGAACCACCCCGACACCGGTGTCGACAGTGTGCAGCCGCCCATGTCGTTCGCCGCAACAAGCTCGTAGAAAACGGAGTCGCCCGACTCAAACTCGCCGGTGTCGGGCAGAAAGTGGAGTGTATCGTTCGCAAAGACCATCCCTGGCTCGGGGTATTCGTGGTCCTCGCCGTTTACGCGCAGAACTATCGTGTTCTCGTCGACGCCGACGTCGTCGTCGTAGATGCCTATGATCACCTCCTGCGGGTCACACGCCGTCCAGACGCCGGGGGCGGGGTGGATGTTCTCCGCAACGGTCGGGGTGCACCAGCAGTTCGGGATGTACATACACCCGCTTGCGGTGGCGCTGAAGGTATCGCTTGTGACGTATATCGTAAAGCATCCGTCCGGTCCCAGGCAGCCCGATGTGTAGTTCACCCGCCAGAAGAAGGATACCGTGTCGCCCGCGGGGACGTCGGTCTTCAGGGCGGGATCATCCCCGTAGAGGAGTTCTATGCAGCTTCCGCGGTAGGCAAAGCCCGCCCAGACCGAGTCGAGGTCGAAGCCCGTGTCGTTCCATACGTCGACCTGAATGACCTGAAATGTCCCCAGAAGCGGGATGATGTCGGAGTAGATGGCAACGAACCCGTACTCGAAGTCGAACCAGCGCCCACCGGTTGACTCGGAGAAGTCATAGTAGAACCACAACGACACGTCTTCGTCGACGCAATCGTCGAAGCAGTAAGGCGGATCAACGGTCACCGGGAAGAACATGATCCCCCTATCGAGCAGGGTTGCTGCGACTTCGTCTGCGGTCCAGGCGGAGTGGCAGTCGAAGCACGGGTCGCCCACCTGGCAGAAGCACGCGTCGGTAAGAAGGATTATGACGCGCAGCGCGCCGAGGCGCCAGTCCATACTGTCGACGGCTGCCATGATGGCGTCAAGCGCCGTCTCGGGCAGATCACCGCCACCCGAAGAGCCCATCGTCATCCACGAAACAAAGGTATCTATGTCTGTGGTGAGGGTGCTGCCGTGGGGGAGGTTGAAGCCATCGCCGAAGGTCACGATCCCAAAGGAGCAGTCGTAGCCCGTGGCTGCCATCGTCTCGGCAAACTCGATTATGTGCGCCCTTGCCGCATCTATCCTCGAGCTCATGCTGCCCGTCGTGTCCAAAACGAAAACTATGTCGACTGCGCCTGTGTCCTCGGTGCAGCTTATGCGCAGGTTGAAGGTTCCGTCGGGCATGAGGGAGAAGCTGTGGGGCGTGCCCTTGCGGATAAGCTTTATATCCGCTATCCTAAGCCCCGTCCCCTGCGACGAGAAAACGAGCCCAACGCCAAAAAGCAAAACAACGCTTGCCCAAAAGCGCCTCACCCAAACAGCCATCGCATTTCCCCCTTTTTCGCCTGAAGTCACAACATAAACCCCCACGCCGAGTCTGTCAATACACTTTTCGGGCAGAGCTTCGGGACAAAAATCTCTTGCAATGTCGGAAGCTGATGCTATTTTTGGTGAAGTGTCAGCTTGAGGGAAGGGAGGGCATATGGCTAAGGATAATCTATACGAGATGATGGTTATCTTCGACAGTCAGGGCGATGAGGCTGAGATTCGCCGTCAGTTCGATGTTGTGCAGGAGGTGATCGAGAAGCGCAGCACCGAGTTCATAGGTCGCGCCGAGTGGGGACTCAGGGAGTTTGCCTATCCCATACGCAAGAGGCGCGCGGGGTACTACGTCTATTACCTTTTCCGCGCCGGCGTTGAGGCGCCAGCGCTTATATCCAACACCGTGAAGATGAACGAGAAGGTTCTGCGCCACCTCATCGTTCGGGCGAACAGGAGCGCGCTGGATTATCTTGCTCGGATGCAGGAGCAGAGTTTGCCCGAGTCTGCGGAGGGCGAGGCGGAGGCTCAGCCCGAGGTTCCTGAGCCCGAAGCCGAACCCGAGGCGACCGAAACCGCCGAGGCAAGCGAGACCCCCGCCGAAGAGCCCCCGCAGGAGGAGACGGGGGAAACGGAGGAGAGATCCGAAGAAACTGAGGGCTGAAAATTAGAAGGAGGCGTTAGCCATGGCTTCGCGCGACAGGAGGAAGAGG
>CBEVQY010000023.1:0-47688 GCA_965552135.1 uncultured bacterium
CGAACACGGTATGTTCGAGCGGTAGCTGTGTGAGCAGCGGATATTGTGGTTATGGTAGTTGGAGCTGCAGCAACAGCTGCACGGCGCAGCGGACGAGGTATCGTTGTGACGGCAGTGGTAGCTGCACGTACAACGCTGGCACGGAGACGAACTACTGCAGCTCTGGTTATTACTGTTCTGGCGGCAGCTGTGTTAGTGGACATTGTGCGTCTACGACGCGTGTGTGCAACGGGTCGTGCAAGTACGACGAGACGGTGTACGACTGCGACGGCAGTGGTAGCTGTGTGGGCAGCACGACGACGTACAACTGTGCATCGAACACGGTATGTTCGAGCGGTAGCTGTGTGAGCAGCGGATATTGTGGTTATGGCAGTTGGAGCTGCAGCGGCAGCTGTAAGCGCGAGAGGGCAAAATACCGCTGTAACGGTAGCGGCAGCTGCAGCTACAATGCTGGCACTGAAACGCAGAATTGTCCGTCGAACACAGTTTGCTCTTCGGGTAGCTGCGTAAGTAGTGGTTATTGTGGCTACAGCAGCTGGAGCTGCGCCGATGTTTGTGTTCGCGAGAGGACGAAATATCGCTGCGACGGCAGCGGCAGCTGCAGCTATAACGCAGGTACAGAGACGGAATTCTGCAGCTGGGGTTACTACTGTTCAAGTGGCAGTTGTGTGAGCGGGTACTGTCAGAGCCCGGGCTCCTGGTACTGCAATGGTAATTGCTCACGTGATAGGACGGTATATTACTGCAATGGCGGTATCTGCGAAAGCACCACCGAGATGCAGAATTGCCCATCGAATACTGTTTGTTCGGGCGGCAGCTGCGTAAGCAGCGGCTATTGCGATGTCAGCGCTTGGAGCTGCAGCAACAGCTGCACCGCTGAGCGCACATGGTACAGGTGTGACGGAAGTGGCAGCTGCACATACAATGCCGGCACTGAGGCGAATTTCTGCAGCTCAGGTTATCATTGTTCCAGCGGCAGCTGCGTGAGCGGCCCATGCGCGTCAACGAGCTATTCGTGTGTGACCGACTGCCGTGCCAAAACAACGACCTACGACTGCGATGGTTCAGGTTCGTGTGTGGGAAGCTCAACGTACACAGATTGCACTATATTCGAAGTCTGCGAGGGTGGCTCTTGCGTTGCTGGGTCATGCGATCCCATGGGCTTTGCGTGCTGCTGTGAGGGAGTATGTTCGGAGGCTCCCAATCCTTGTGCGCCATATTGTCCCACTAAGTAGACCGGCTGTGGTATTTGGAGCTTTTCTGTGGAGGGGCGTCTATGTTTAGGCGGTGCGTTGTTCTGCTTTTTGCTGCTTTCGCCGCAGCGCAGACTGTGCACATAACGCTTGTGTCCTCGCTCTCAAACGAGTTTGCTGTTGCAAGCGATAACTCCGTTGCCCTTGTTGCGAACGACCTTGGCGCTGACCGCGTGAAGCTTACGGTAAGGTATGTCCTCCCCGACACATCCGCGGATCCTGCGGCGGTGGGGCAGTTTAACGAGTGCATCCGGAGGCTCATCATCCAGCGCTATTTCCCCGAAAAGCTGCCCGCCTACATCGTTTCACGCTACACCCACCTGCGCGACACGTTATGGGACAAAGACGCCTATATCTGCGGCATCCCCGCAGAAAGCGTCAGAGTTTTGCAAAAGCTTAAGTGGCAGGATGTTTACCGCGAGAACGAATCGGCACTCGATAGCTTGGGGCGCAATTTCCCGCGCGTCTTCATAAACGGTCGCCAGCTCTTCGGATGGGGCGGCGACTACCCAACGCTTAAGCTTGTTGTGGAAAGGACTCTTTCGTTCGGTGAAGGCGCCGTTTATAGGTGTTTCTCCGACATCGACTGCTTTACACCAATCGATACGCTGCGCGGAAGATGCTCCTTCCGCCCAAGCGGAGGCGTTTGCGTGTATGAATACGCTTTCCCCGTGAAACTCTACATCCTTCGCTCGTCGAATCCGTTCGAGCCTGTGCCAGCGAATTTCCTGCAGAACTTGCGCTTCTGGTTCCCACGGCTGGAGGTGGTGGAGCTCGATCCGCAAACGCCGGATTTCAAAAACTACATCGACTTGATCCCATCTTCATACAACACCCTCCCGATCTACATCCTGAGCTCCAACGCCGAGCTTGATGCCTCGTTTCCACAGATTGCCCATATGCTCACCAAGGTCGACACCTTATTCGTCTTCAACCGGCCGGTGATATCGGAGTACGTCGAGAACGAGGAGGTCCCCCACCGTGTGGATGTGTTTGTGGCGCCTATGTGTCCCTATTCGCTTCAGTTCGAGCGCCTGTTCTTCAGGGATTTTGTGAGGGGTGGGCAGTTCGTTCCGAACGATTCCGTGAAGGCGGTGAACTTCCACATCATGATAAAAAGCGACGGCGTGCACTACCACATGCTCCACGGGCAAGCCGAAGTGGAGGAGGTGAGGAGGCAGCTTGTTGTGCGGCAGTTTTTCGCCGACAGGTTCTTCGACTACCTCAGATGCCGTGCCGAAAACATCCAAGGCGACTGGACTGTGTGCGCACAAGCAGCAGGGATCGACACGGCAAAGCTTAGAGAGCTTGTCAGCCAAAAAAGCGATTCGCTTATAAGGGAGGAGATAGAGGTCCTCAGCAGGTACATCGTCGACTCCACGCCGACCTTCATCTACAAAAACAAATACAGGTTCAATTCGTTGAAGGACTTCGCTAAGATGATTGGCTGGCACCTTGAGGAAGTGATCGATGATGGGCAATGCTATTACTAAATACCTTGCATTTCTTTTGCCCGCTTTTCTGACCGCAGAGCCCGTAGAGGTTGATCTTTTTATCATGAGCAAGTGTCCTTACGGGGTTGGCGCGCAGCAGGTTGTACTCGACCTCCAAAAGCTTGGGCTTCCGGGTGTGCGCTGGGAGTTCCACTACATCTGCGACTACGACGGCAATGACTTCTCGAGCCTGCACGGTGAAAGTGAAGTTGCCGAGGATATGCGGCAGAAGGTTATCCTCAAGCACTTTGGCGACAGGGCGCGGCGCTATCTTTTGAGCCGCACAAGCCACTTTGGCGACGATAACTGGCAAATCGACGCCGTATTTGCCGGCATCCCCGTCGATTCGATTGAGCTTTTGGTCGAGCGAGAAGGGACGCAGCTGCTTGCCGCCGACGCCGAACTGTGCGAATCCCTAAATGTATCCGCATCACCAACACTCTTCATCAACGGCAGAAGACTTATGGGTTGGAAGAACGACTATCCAACGCTTTATATGATCCTCGCAAGGGCAACCGGCTTTTCGAACGACCTAAGCTGCTTTGATGACATAGACTGCTTCACGCCAATAGACACGCTGTACGGCTATTGCTCTGCAAGACCTAACGGTGGGCGATGTATGTACGAGTATGCTCTCGAGGTCAACGCCAGCCTGCTTGTCCCGGATAGGTCCGACAGAGGGCTTTTGGGGCAGGTGCGGCAAAACCTTATGCAATATTTCCCAAACCTCAAGATCACGGTGGTCGACACCTCCGATTCGCTTTTCAAGCGCCTCAATGAGGAGTTCGGCTTCAACTTCCTCCCGCTTGTCCTTCTTGGGGACGAGGCGACGAAGATGTACTCCTTTGGCAAGTTCAAGCTTAAGATGCATCCGCAAAAGCTTTCGGATTCTTACTGGGTGACGACGGCGAACGTTCGCCCCAAGTATTTGCTTTCGACGCGCCAGATGCCCGACACGCTCGTGCTCTGCGTGATGTCGTACTGCCCCTTTGGGAACAACGCCTTGATGGAATACATCGATCGTTTCGTGGGCGTCGACGGGAACGCCCCTAACCCAGGAGCCCCTGCACTTTACGTGCGCTATATAGTCAACTACGAAGGGGGTGAGTTTGTGAGCCTGCACGGCGAGGAGGAGGTTGAGGAGGATAAGATTCAGGCGGTTATCCAAAGGTATTTTCCGCAGGCTTTTCTATCGTATTTGAGATGCAGGGCTTTTAACGTTGAGGGCACAATTTGGCAGGAGTGTGCAGCCGCGGCTGGCCTGGATACCGCCGAGGTCTTGCGGCTGGTCGAACTTAAGGGCGACGAAATCCTCGCCCAGGACGCGGAATTTTGCCGCAAGAACAACATAATGGCAAGCCCAACATATATCTGGCAGAACAAGGAGGTCGTATCGGGCTTTGACGAGGTTGTGGAAAGGAGGTGGCGATGAGCGCGCGTTGGCTTGTCGCCTTTTTTGCCCTGCTCCCTGTGATGGTCGTGGGTGCCTCTGCAGACACGCTTGAGGTCGAGCTTTTCGTGATGAGCCAGTGTCCACACGGCGTCGAGGCGGAAAAAAGCATACTAAACGCCTTGGACTTGTTGGGCTATCCCGACGAGGTGCGGCTTAGCATCTACTTCATCTGCCAAAGGAAGGGGAAAAGGTGGGTGAGCCTGCACGGGGAGGTGGAGCTTGAGGAGAACAAAAGGCAGCTTGTGATAAAAAGGTTTTTCCCAAACAGGTTCTTCGATTACCTGAAAAGCCGGCTGACCCACTATTACGATGACTCATGGCGCAAGGACGCGCTTGTTGCGGGCATCCCGCTCGATTCGGTCGAGGTGCTTGTGGAAAGGTACGGTGCAGAGCTTCTCGACCAAAACGCGAGGGTCGCCCTCGAAAGAGGCATAGAAAGCTCCCCCACCCTTTTTGTAAACGGCGTCAAGGTGGAGGACTGGAAAAGTGAGCTTTCCGGCATTTGGGCTTTGTTCGCTAAGGCTGCGGGCAGGCTGGACCCAGACGTTTGCTACAGCGATATCTCCTGCTTCGACTTCTCGAGGGGCGAGTTTGGCGTGTGCGTTCGAAGCGCAAGCGATTCCGTTGGCAGGTGCGTTTTCGGCGACGAGGCGCAGAAGTATCTTGCGAAGCGCAGTGCTCCCCCAAGTGTGCCCGCGTCTCCGCCGAGCAGAGCCGCCTTCGAGGAGACTCCACCTCCGCCGAGGTTTGAAATCCCTGAGGGCGCAACCCTCATCGCGGCGCAAAGTTTCGACTTCGGTGTCATACCCGAAAGGTATCCGGTGCGTCACATTTTCACGTTCAAGAACACGACGACCGACACCTTGGTCTTCGCTGGTTTGGGCGCGGTATCCGGCGGGCGCGGCATAGGCTATGCTTTGAACACGAGCAGGTACGACGGCAGGATCGACACGCTGCGCCCGGGGGAGTCGTATGTGGTTTCGGTGTTCTTGAGGTGCGACCTTGTGCCTAAGGCGCAAAGCGCCGTCGCCGGAACCGTGGCTGTGCTTTTCGAGGGGGGCAAGTACGCCCAGTTTGCCGTAAGCGCCAAGTTCGGAGAGTGGGAGCTTGTGGAAGTGCTGCAGTGTCCGGGCTTCAACCTTTGCGATTCCTCGTGCGCTGACGCCGTTCAGGCCGGTGCGCTGAGGCTGAAGAACATCTCACGCGACACGATCAAGGTCCTCATAAAGGACTTCCCGTTCGACATGTACTCCGACGTCTCGGTCGACCCGTCGGTGGTTCCGCCCGGCGAGGAATTTTTGCTTGTGCTGCACCCCCTTTTCGACTACAACTTCACGGTCTACAGCGAGATTCCCGTAATTTTCGACGTCGTCAACGCGAGGACCGGTGCACGCGTCACGTGCTGCGCTCCCCTGCAGTGCAGGCGTTAGTTGGGCAGCCAGATTTCCCCTTTTGCTGCCGCCAGCCCGGCGACGACCGGGCTTGCGAGGAAGGTCTCGCCCAAGCCCTGCTTGCCCTTGAAGTTGCGGTTGCCCGTTGAGATCTGCACTTCGCCCCTGCCCGTCATGCCGATCTGACCCTGCGCGCATCCCCCGCAGGCGGGGTGCGAGACCACAGCGCCGGCGCTAAATAGCTTTTGCCAGTCGCCCGAGGCGACGATCTGGGCAACCACCTTCCTTGTTGCGGGAACGACGCGCATGATTGTGCCCTCCGCCACAGGTGCATTTCCCATCGCCTCGACCGCAGCGGCGATGTCCTCGGCTCTGCCGTTTGTGCAGCTTCCAACGAAGACCGAGTCGACCTTCTTGCCGAGGTAGTCGCGCACGGGGTGGACGTTGTCGGGCGAAAACGGCGCCGCCAAGAGGGGCTCGAGCTCGGTTACGTCGACGGTGTACTCTGCCTCGTAGCGCGCGTCGGCGTCGGCGTAAATGGGCTCAAAGTCCCAGCGGGGGGACGAAAGCTCGTCAAGTTCGCGCAAAAGCCCCTCCGTCGGCGGGATGATGATCGATATAAGCCCCATCTCCGTTCCCATCGATGCGACGGTTATCCGCCCCGCAAGGTTCAGGGAGTCGATGTAGTCTCCGTAAAGCTCCACGACTCTTCCCAAAAGCCCGTGCGACCCGAATTTCTGCAGCAGGGCGAGGACGAAGTCCTTGGGTGTGACAAGCTCGTTTTTGGGCATGCCCTCGACGTTTATCCTCACCGTGGGCGGCACTGTGAACCAAACCTTTCCCGTGGCGAAGGCGAAGGCGATGTCCCTGTCGCCCATCCCCTGCCCGAAGGCGCCTATCGCCCCCATTATGTTGAAGTGGCTGTCGGTTCCGACGGCGGTCATGCCAGGGCGAACCCAGCCTTCCTCGATGAGCGTGTGCGTCCCTATGCCGCGGTTGACGTCGTAGAGGGTTACCCCGAACCTTCGTGCGAACGTTCGACAGAGCTGCTGGTTTTCGGCGTATGGGATCGTGTTTGCCGGCGCCACCGTGTCGAACGTAAACGCCGTGCGCTCAGGGTCAGCAACCGGGTTTTCGGGGAAGTGCTCCAAGAGGTGCTTGACGACGTTAGGACCGCCGAAATCGCGGGCCGTGCGGACGTCGACGAAAAGCCAAACGGTATCGCCCACAGAAACGTCCCGACCGCCGCTGTGGCTGGAAAATATCTTCTCGATTATCGTCTTGCCCATCGTCAACCCTCCTTCGTCCGCCAGTCGTAGGGAATGCTGTTCTCGTAGGGGTCGATTCGGTACTCATCGGGTTTATCGTAGTTGTACGGCTCGGTGGGGATGTTGACGATTATCGCCTCCTCCGTCCCAACGCACTTCCAGCCGTGGTAAACTCCCGGCGGTATGTGCAGGAGCATGGGGTTGTGGACCCCTATGTAGAACTCGTTTATTTCGCCGTAGGTTGGCGAGTCGGTTCTTGCGTCGAAGAGGGCGACGCGTATCATCCCCTTCACGCAGGCGAAGTTATCGGACTGGATTTTGTGGTAATGCCATGCCTTGACGATGCCGGGATAGGTTGTGGTTATGTAGACCTGACCGAACTTTTCGAAAATCTCGTCGTCGCAGCGCAAAATCTCCATAAGTCTGCCGCGATCGTCGGGTATTACGCGAAGCCTTTTCGCCTTGACGCCATCTATCATCTCGACCTCCCTTCTGGCACGGTTGTTGCACAATCATTGGTGGAAGGTGGTGGATAGGGCACGGAGATTGTGCGTTGGGGTACAGGAGGTGAACGATGGGGAACAGGATTAGAAGGACGCTTGGCGACTACATCTGCGATGTTGTTGTAACTGTCGCCTGGCTTGCGGGGCTCTTCCTTTGGGGTGCCACCATTTGGGGCATAATATCGGGGCTTATGCAGTAGCTTGCCCCTCATCCCTCCCACAGACTGCCCCATCGTATCAGGGCTTTTTGACATAGGCTTTCTTTATGTACACAGGCTTTAGGGGCTTATCGTTTCTGTCGCGGGGAACCGAGGCGATCCTTTTGGCTACATCGAGACCTTTGGTCACGTATCCGAACACGGTGTATGCTCCGTCGAGGTGGGGCTGGTAGTCGAGGGTGATGTAGAACTGGCTTCCGGAGGAGCGTCTTTCGGGGTTTATCTGGTCGGGCAGTCGAGCCATTGCGACTGCGCCGGGGGTGTGTTTCAGGTCGCTTATCTCTGCGGGGAGCGTGTAGCCGGGTCCGCCTCTGCCTGTGCCCTCGGGGTCGCCGCCCTGTATAACGAAGCCAGGGATGACGCGGTGGAAGGTGAGCCCATTATAAAACCCCTCCCGCACAAGCTTCAGGAAGTTCTCCACGGTTTTGGGAGCCTTGTCGGGGCGAAGCTCTATCTCTATGTTGCCGTAGTCGGTCTCCAGAACGACTATGGGGCGACCCCCAGTCCCTGCCTCGCCCTTTTCCCTCCTGCATCCCCAAAGCGTGATACCCGAAAGGAAGAGCGCCACACTCAGCGCCAGCGCAAGCTTTCTTTCCACCTTCCTCCTCCGTTTGTCTTTCCGTCATTTTTGTTCGGAGAGGGCATCGTATATTATCGCCGCGGCTTTGTCGACGTCGTCGGGCTGGCAGATAAGCGCCGGGCGAAAGCGGATGGTCTTTTCGCCGCAGGGAAGGAGGATCAGTCCAAGCTCGAGGGTGCGCTTGAGGACCCTGTCCCTCGTCTGTGTGTCGGGCAGGTCGAAGGCGCACATAAGCCCCCGGCCGCGGATGTTCGACATAAGCTTGGGGAATCTCTCCCCAAGTTCCCGAAGCTTTGAGAGCAGGTAATCCCCAACCCGCGCGGCGTTGTCGACGAGGTTATCCTCCTCGATTATCTCGAGTATCCTCTGGGAGCGGACCATATCGGTGAGGTTGCCGCCCCAGGTGGAGTTGATTCGGGATGGGACGGTGAAGACGTTTTCCTCGACCTCATCCACCCTCCCCGTGACCATTATGCCGCAGACCTGCGCCTTCTTGCCGAAGGAGACGATATCGGGCACCACGTCGAAGTGCTGGAAAGCCCACATCTTTCCCGTAAGCCCGAGCCCCGTTTGGACCTCGTCGAAGATAAGCATTACGTCGTATTTGTTGGCGAGCTCGCGCAGCCTACGCAAGAACTCGCCCCGGAAGTGGTTATCGCCGCCTTCGCCCTGGATCGGCTCTATGATTATCGCCGCAACGTCGTCTCCATCGGTCTTTAGGATCTCCTCTATCTTCGCGCAGGCGCGCTCCTCAGCCTCCTTTGTGCGCTCCAGGTTTTCGCCCTCGAGAGGGAACGTCGCCACCGGCGCCTCGATGCGCGGCCAGTCGAACTTCGGAAAGTACTTCGTCTTGTTCTTGTTGAACGTGTCGGTTATGGAGAGCGTGTAGCCTGATCTCCCGTGGAATGCGTGTGTGAAGTGGATCACCTTGTAGCCCTTTTCGCCCCTGCCCGCGGCTAAGTTTTTGCGCACCTTCCAGTCGAACGCGGTTTTGAGGGCGTTTTCCACAGCAAGCGCGCCGCCGGAGATGAAGAAGAGGTGCACGAACTGCTCGGGCATAGCGACGCGCTCGAAGGTCGCAACGAACTGCGCCATCTCGACGGTATAGAAGTCGGAGTTCGATGGCTTGTGCTGCGCAACGAAGGCGAGCTTCTCGACGAAGGCAGGGTCGGACATCTTCGGGTGGTTGTGCCCCAAAGCCCACGAGGCGAAGTAGCTGAAGAAGTCAAGGTAATATTTGCCCTCGCGCGCGTCGTAAAGGTACATCCCCTGGCTCTTTTTGAGGTCGACCACCAGGGGGAAGCCGTCGGTAAGCATCGTCCTCGAAAGGATCCGATGAACGTCCTGCGGCTTTATCGACGCAACCTGTTCCCTCGTTAACGCCCCCTCTCTCATATGGCTCTCCTTTTTGTCCCCACTCGCCAAGGCAAAATAAAGTTAGAACACTTTTACTTGTGCGCAAGAGTTTTCGGAGTTTGTGTTGACAATGCTTCTTGGTTTTGCGAAGTTAAGGGGGACTTTGGGGAGGTTGTGGGTGATTGCGTTTGTGTTTTTTGTTTTTGCGGCTTTTGGTTTTGTCTTTCCGCAGGCTCCGGAGCTTATTTGGACCTGTGAGCTTTACTCGCAGTGCTACGGTTCCCCTGCCTGCGGCGACATAGACGGCGACGGCGAGTTGGAGGTCGTGTTCGGCACCTATTTCGGCGATGAGCACGCCTATGCGTTAAACGGCGTCGACGGCAGCGTATTGTGGCGTTTTGACGTAGGCGGTGGACCGCTCGATGCTGCGCCCGCATTAGCCGACGTCGACGGCGACGGAACGCCCGAGGTCATCATACCCGCAAGCTTCGGCGCGCTCTTCTGCATCGACGGCGGCGGAACCGTGCTATGGCGTTATCCGTCCTCGGGGTATATCGAGTGCATCGATTCGCCCCCTGCCGTAGCCGACATCGACGGCGACGGTGCGCCCGAGGTCGTCTTCGGCGCATGGTACGGAAAGCTTTACGTCGTAAACGCCGAGGACGGCTCCCCTGTGTGGTCGAGGGTGTACTGCGACACGGGCTACGTCCAGAGCGCGCCCTGCATCCTCGACTGCAACGGCGATGGAGCGCTCGATGTGGTTTTCGCGATGTTCAGGGGCGACCACAGGGTCTACGCCGTGGATGGCTTCACGGGCGACGTGCTGTGGAGCTTTCCCGCCGACGATTGGATGTACGCGGGCGCGTCCGCTGCCGACATCGACGGCGACGGAAAACCCGAGGTGGTGATAGGCGACTACTCGGGCAAGGTCACGGCGCTTGACGCCGAGGACGGGAGCGTCCTCTGGCAGACGGATCTCGGGGCGGCGTACTACGACTGGATATTCGGACCGACGACGATAGCCGAGCTTTCGCCGGCGTCGGAGGGACCTGAGGTCCTCGTTGCAAGGAGCGAGCTTTTCTGCCTTTCGGCGGAAGGCGAGGTCCTCTGGACCTTCCCCACGGGCGGGTACATCGACAGAGGCGCCGTCGTCGCCGAAGTGGACGGCGATGGGGGGCTTGAGGTCGTCTTCGCGTCCACCGACCGGAACATCTACGTCGTAAACGGCGAGGACGGGAGCTTGGTCTGGTCGTTTGGCGTCGACGACGGCTATCCGGTTGAGAACGCCCCCGTTGTCGCTGATCTCGACGGCGACGGCTACGTCGACATCTTCTGCATCGGCGGGCGCGGGTATTCCGATACGCTCCCGAACTACGGTCGCGCCTATGCGGTTCGCGCCGGCGTTGGCGGCGGCGCCGTGTGGACGATGTACCGCCACGACGTCTACCGCAGCGGCTGCGTTTGGGGCGGACCAAGCGGCGTCGCGCAGGCAAAGTCAAGCGCGCCTGAGCCATCCATAAGCGCAAGCCCAAACCCGTTCAACGAGGTGTGCGTCGTCGTCGCGCAGGGGTGTGATCTCATCAGGATCTTCGATCTGCGCGGGGACGTTGTGTGCTGCGCGAGCCTTTGTGGCGGCAGGTTTGTGTGGCGACCCGAGGCGGGCTTGCCCGCGGGCGTGTATATCGCCGTTGCGACCGGGAAGGGCGGGCGCGCGCTGCAGCGCAGGCTGGTTTACGCAAGATGATACTCACCTTCGACGCAGAGGCGTACGATCGCTGGTACGAGTCTGGCTACGGCGCGCGTGCGGCTGATGCGGAGCTTGCGGCGCTTTTGAGGCTTTTGCCACCTCCGCCCGCGCGACTCCTGGACGTCGGGTGCGGAACGGGCTTTTTCGCTCAAAAGCTTGCGGCGCGCGGGTATACCGTCTTCTGCGTCGACATCGCGCCCGAGATGGCGGCGCTTGCGGCGACGAAAGATGGCGTCTCGGGCAGGGTTGTGCTCGGCGATGCGCTGGCTTTGCCCTTCCGGAGCAGATGCTTCGACTGCGCGCTTTTCGTGACGTCGCTTGAGTTTGTGGGCGATCCCTGCCGTGCACTCGGGGAGGCGGCGCGCTGCGCAGAAAAGATCGTGGCAGTTGTGCTCAAGCGCTTCTCCGCCCGGGTTGTGCGCCTTTGGCTGAAACGGCTCCTTTTGGGGCGCAGGTTCGCCGAGCTTGAGGCCGCAAGGATGACGCCCTCATCGCTGGCTGCGTGTGCAAGGCGCGCCGGACTTGAGATCAATGAAATGCTCTTCCCCCTCGCGCCTTTGGGTATAGGGCTTTTGGCGCCGGTGTTCGCCGCGCGGCTTGTGCCGCACAGCACCAACCAAAACCCTTGACTTTCGCGGAAGGGGCCCCTATTTTCTTGTTGAGGGGCCGTAGCTCAGCTGGGAGAGCGCCGGAATCGCACTCCGGAGGTCGGGGGTTCGACTCCCCTCGGCTCCACTTCCTGCCTTTGGGCTTGACATGCCGCCCGCCAAAGGCGATTTTAGTATAACACAACCCGACGGAGGCTGAGATGAGGAGGTTTTTGTGTCTTGTCGTTTTTTTGGCGGTGTTTTTGGGCTGTGGTGGCGGCAAGAGGATCCAGATGCCCGAGGGCGGCGTGAAGCTTTCGTACGCCCCTGCTGTGGGGAAAACCCTCGGGTACAGGACGATCGTCCAGAAGTACATCCAGACCTCCGAGAAGGGGACGTCGATCACGCGGCTTGTGAAGGGCGACGTTCGCTTCACGGTGAAGGTTACGGAGGCGGGCGAGGGCGGACAGGCGAAGATGGAGTATAGGTTCGACGACGTCTCGGTGGGGGTTTTCGTCAACGGTCAGCTGCAGGGCTCTGAGGAAGTCGAGGAGATGAAGGACGTTGAGCTTACCGTCTCCCTCGACTCCACAGGCGCCGTCGCGGACATCGAGGGAATCGACCTCGAAGAGGAGCTCCAGAAGGAGGAGATATCGCCGCTTGAGTTTCTGCTTTCCTTCCCAATACCGAAGGAGAAGGTGACGGTTGGCTACAGCTGGCACGATGAGCAGGATACCGTCGTCGAGGACGAGCAGACGAAGATAAGCCAAAAGGTGGTGCAGGACTTCACCGTTGTCGACTTCGTTCTTGTCGACAGCTTTCGCTGCGTCGTCTGTCAGGTAAGCGGCAAGATAAATATTCACAGAAGCGGCGAGGTCGAGCAGGAGGACGGCACATACGACGTCGACATAACGATGGACGGGGACATCAAGGGCAAAATCTACTTCGACGTCGACAACGGCGTGATAGTCCGGTACGAGTCGAACAAGATGGTAGACGTCAGGGGCACGCAGGTCGACGTTGAAAGCGGTGAGAAAAAGCCTATAAGCTACTACACGCAGGAGACCTTCGACGCAAGACTTCAGAGGATAACGGGGGCAAGCGGATGAAGGAGTACAAAGGCGACTTTTCGGGCGAGGGCGTTTCGGTTGCTGTGGTTGTGAGCAGGTTCAACGAGTTTGTTTCCCAAAAGCTTCTTGAGGGCGCGATCGATTACCTTGACAGGCACGGCGTTGCCAGCGATAACATCTCCGTCTTTTGGGTGCCCGGTGCGTTCGAGATTCCCCTTGTTGCGAAGAGGGTTGCCGAGTCGGGCAAGTTCGACGGTGTGATCTGCCTTGGCGCCGTGATAAGGGGCGATACGCCTCACTTCTCCTACATCGCCGCCGAGGTGACGAAGGGCATCGCCCAGGTGATGCTTTCCACAGGCGTTCCCGTCGCCTACGGCATCCTCACCACCGACACCGTCGACCAGGCAATTGAGCGTGCTGGCACCAAAGCGGGCAACAAGGGCTGGCTTGCCGCCGAAGCGGTGCTTGAGATGATCTCCCTTCTGCGAAAGCTTTAGGTCGCTTGGCTTGCCTTTGCCTCGCAGCGCTTTGCGCAGGAAAAAACGTTTGCTCACAGAACGCCCACGGCGTATTTTGTGCTGTCCACCGCCACGGGAAAGGAGGGCTTTATGACACCCGAGGAACTTTACTACACAAAGACCCACGAGTGGGTGAGGGTAGAAGGCGAGATCGCCACCGTCGGCATAACCGACTACGCCCAAAGCGAGCTTGGCGACATAGTCTTCATCGAGCTTCCCGAGGTTGGGAGGGTTGTTTCGGCGGGCGAAGCCTTCGCCACCATCGAGGCGGTAAAGACCGTTGCCGATGTTTACGCGCCCGTGTCGGGCGAGATCGTCGAGGTGAACGAAACGCTCAGGACGAGCCCCGACGTTGCGAACAAAAGCCCCTACGACGAAGGCTGGATCGTCAAAATCAGGATGAGCAAACCCGACGAGGTAAAATCCCTCCTTTCTGCAGAGGACTACAAGGCGATGATAGGTGAGGTTTGACGGAGGCTTTGAGGATGAGCGATTTTCCCTACATGCCGCAAAGCGACGCCGAGCGCCAAGAGATGCTTTCGCGCATAGGCGTTCGCAGCATCGACGAGCTTTTGGACAAGGCGATGGGCGGCGTTCCCCGCTGCAACGCGCTGCCAATACCCAAAGGACTCTCGGAGCTTGAGGTCGAGCCGATCCTTGAGGGGCTTTCTGCCGAAAATCCCGCTGCCTCGATGAAGGTCTTCGCCGGCGCAGGCGCATACGACATGTACGTCCCTGCGGTGGTGGATGAGATCTCGGCAAGACCAGAGTTCTACACCGCATACACACCGTATCAGGCCGAGGCGAGCCAGGGGACCCTTACGGCTATATTCGAGTTTCAAAGCATCATCGCCGGGCTTTTGAGGATGGACATCGCCAACGCGTCGATGTACGACGGTGCGTCGGCAACCGCCGAGGCGGCGGTCCTGGCTATCCACCACACGCGGCGGAGGAAAGTCCTCTACTCGCAGGCTCTCCATCCGCTCTACGTCGAGGTGATAAGGACGTATCTTCAGGGCTTTGGCGTGGAGTTCGTTCCCGTGCCGATTTTGGGCGGCACGACCGACGTCGAGGCGCTGCGAAGGCTTGTGGACGAAAACACCGCCTGCTTCATCCTCCAAAACCCCAACTTCTTCGGCATCGTGGAGGATGGTCCGGCTTTCGCCGACGTTGTGCACGCCGTGGGGGCGTTGTACGTCGTCTGCGTTGCTGACCCGATGAGCCTGGGCGTTCTCGCTCCCCCCGGCGACTACGGCGCCGACGTCGTCGCGGGCGAGGGGCAGCAGTTCGGGAATTACCTTTCCTTCGGCGGACCTTATTTGGGCTTTTTCGCCGCGCGATCCCAGTTTTTGCGCGCAATGCCAGGCAGGATAGTCGGCATGACGAAGGACGTCGAGGGCAGGCGCGGGTTCGTTATGGTCTTCCAGACGAGGGAGCAGCACATAAGGCGGGCGAGGGCAACGTCGAATATATGCACGAACCAGCAGCTTTGCGCGCTGAGGGCTACGGTTTACCTCGCCCTTTTGGGCAAGGATGGCTTTAGGCGCCTTTCGAAGCTTCTCTTCGACCGCGCCCACTACCTCGCCCAAAGACTTTCGCAGATAGACGGCGTGTCGCTCCTTTTCCAAAAGCCTTTCTTCCGCGAGTTTGCGATAAAGCTCCCCAAGCGCGCTGGGGTTTTGGTGGAGGAGCTCGTTCGCCGCGGCATAATCCCTGGGGTCGACGTCGGCAGGCTCATACCGGCGATGGACGACGTGCTCCTTGTGGCGGCAAGCGACAAGTACGATAAATCCGACATGGACGAGCTTTGCGACGCCTTGGCAGAGGCACTTTAGGGAGGTTGCTATGCGACGTTTCGCCTTCACGACCCTTTTTGCGGCGCTTTTTCTGGTGGGCTGTGCGCCGCGCCAAAAAAGCCTTTTGGGGTTCGAAAAGCCCGAGTTCGCCAAAGCGCCACCCGAGCTTATGAGGCGGATCGCCGAGGCGGGCGACCCATTCTCGTACCCAAACGCAAACTCGATTATCATAGAGCTTGTCGACAGCGCCGTGTACGACGAGACGGGAAGACTCACCGACTACACCTACGTCCTGACGAAACCGATAACGCCGCAGGGGCTGAAGGACGAAAGCGTCCATAAGTTCCAGTACGACAGCCAGATGTTTGAGGTCGACATCCTCTACGCCGCCGTGATTCACCCCGACTCCACCGTGGAGTTCGTGCCCGAAAGCCTGATAATCGATCAGGTTATGTCCGAGGAGATGTCGCAGATGGACATCTACTGGACGAACCTGCGCGAGAAGATAGTTCGCTTTCCTCAGCTCAATTTGGGCGATGCCGTGGCGATAGCGTACAAGTACACCATGCTCAAGCCCTACTTCGAGGGCGTTATTCAGGGCAACGGCACCTTTCAGGCGACCGAGCCCCTCCACAGCGTCAAGTTCGTTTGCCTCATACCCAAGTCGGTTGCCGGCGACGTGCGCTACAAGGTTTTCAACGACAGGGAGGGTCGAGTCAGCTTCAGGGAGTGGGACTGGTGCGACTACCACGTTTTCTGCTGGAGCGCCGACAGCGTTCCTGCGCTTGTGAGCGAGGTCGGGATGCCTCCTGTGGTGAGGATCGTCCCGCTCGTTTTGTTCTCCAACGTCGATTGGCGTGGGCTTTCCCGAAAGGCATGGGAGGTGACCGAGCCGCCCATGGTGGTGAGAGATACGGCGCTTGTCTCCACCGTCAGGGCGTTGGTCGAGACCTGCCGCACCGAGTACGACAGCGCAAGGGCGATAATCCTTTGGGTGGCTCAGGACGTAAGGTACATCGGGCTGTCCCTGGGCGACAAGGAGGGCATAACGCCCCACGACGTCAACGAGACCTTCAAGGCTCGAAGCGGCGTGTGCAAGGACAAGTCTGCCCTCGCCGTGGCGATGCTCAGACAGGCAGGTATAGATGCGTACAACGTCCTGACAAACCCCCTCTCCGATATACTTTACGATGTTGCCGTAAACCAGTTCAACCACCAGATAGTTCTGGCGAGACTTCGCGACGGCAGGGAGGTATTCGCCGACGTGACCGACGACGTCTGCAAAGACCTCCTGCCGGGATATTACAGCAAGAAAGGCTACCTCGTCCTTGCGGAGGAGGGCGAGGATTTGAGGTACTTCGACCTTATCCCCCCGGAGCGGAACCTCGGCAAGGTTGAGGCAAAAAGCCGCATCGACGCAGACGGCAACCTCACAAGCGAGGTTAGGATCTCGGGCAAAGGTCTTTACGACGAGGCGTTGAGGCAGATAAAGCAATACCTCGAGCCCGAGGACCAAAGGCGCCTGGCGCGGCACATCATAAGCCAGATCGACCCAAACGCGACCCTTGTGGATTTCTCGCTCGAGCCGGATCCCGCATCTGATCTCTCAAGACCCGCCGTTATGACGATAAAGTACAAAATTCCCGAATACGCCGTGGCGGCGGGAGATTTTCTGCTCCTTTCCATACCAACCATGACCCACGTCTTCGACATTGTGGCGCAAACGCTTGAGGAATACACAAAGCTTCAGGAGCGTCACTTCCCGCTGCACTTTCTGTACACCTACGGCGTCGACGTGGTGGAGAGGATAGAGCTTGCAGGCAACTACAGGGCAAAAAGCCTCCCCAAGCCGGTCAGGATAGAGGGCAAGTACTTCACCTACGTAACCGACTGCAAGATCAAGGGCAACGAGGTAGAAAGCAGCTACACCCTTCGCCTCAAGGACGTCGACGTTCCGCTTGAGGACTATAAGCGCTTTCGCGAAAACGTAACACGCTACAAGAACTCCGCCAAGGGGATGCTTATCCTCACCAAGGAGTCTATGTAGTCTTTTGGAACGCGGGAGGATTTGGCGATGAAGCGCTTTTTGGTTTTCGCGGCGTTTTTCTCGGCGGCATTTGGCTTCGACTTTTCGGCTGATACCCTCCTTTCGCCCCAGCTTAGGGACGCACTTGCCTCCGTGCCGCCTCGCTCGGAGTTCCCCAAAGCCTCGTACTACATTGTCCTCGACAGCACCATCGTGCGCCTTATGCCCGACGGCTCTTGGGAAACCGAAAGGTACTTTGTGGCTAAGTCGTATATCTACAAGGGCAAAAAGGAGCTTTCCAACTTCAAGATACTCTACAACGCGAGCTTTGAGAGCGTTGAGCTTTTGCGCGCCCGCACGATAAACGGCGAGGAGGTCGTTCCCGTCGACTCGACCCAGGTCAACGACATAACGGCTCCGCAGTACTCCAGCGCATCGATGTACGCCAAGATGACCCAAAGGGTCGTTTCGCTGCCGGCGTTCAGCGAAAGCTCGGCTGTGGAGATACACTACGTCGTTCGCCACAGGGCGGGCACATCCATCCCCTTCGGTGGGGTGCACGTGCTTGTGGGCGATAAGCCCGCCAGGAAGGTCTACTTCGGCATAAGCTTTCCGCGCGGCAAAAAGGTTTTCTGGAAGTCGATTTCCGGCGCGCCCAAACCCTCCGTTTCGGGCGGAGTCGTTTGCTGGGAGGTGAGGGATTACCCCGGCGTTCAGTTCGAGGCTGGCATGCCGCCCCTGCGTGAGGTTATGCCCACCGTGATATACACCGCCTCGCGGAGCTGGTCGGAGGAGGGCGGGGCTGTTGCGGCGGCGCTTCTTCCGAAGTGCGAGGCGGACAGTGCGGTGAGGGCGCTTGCGGAGTCGCTTGCGGCAAGCGCAAAGACGAAAAAGGACGCCGTGGCTAAGATCCTCTTCTACCTGCAGGATCGATTCGACCACATCTACATATCTCCCAACCTCGTGGGCTACGACGCCAACGACGCCGCAACCGTTCTTAGGAACGGCTACGCTGACAGCCGCGACGCGGCGGCTCTTCTGGTGGCGATGCTTAGGGCGGTGGGGGTGAAGGCTTCCCCCGCGCTTGTCGCCGCAAGCGGCGCGCGGATATTCGACATCCCATCGGTGCATCAGTTCGACAGGGTTGTGGTCGTTGCCGATGTGGGGGGCAGGAAGCTCTTCCTCGACCCGATGCGCGAGTTCGCCGAACCCGGCTACATCGGCGAGCCTGCCGGAGAGAAGGCTTTGGTCATCGAGAATGGGGCGTCGAAGCTTGTCGACGTTCCGCCCGCAAAGCCCAACGACAACCGCATCGTCGCAAGCTACACCTTCAAGATCGATACTTTGGGCTGTGTGGATGGTTCGGTTTTGGTTGAGGCTTGGGGCAGCCCTGCGCAAGAGCTCAGGTCCCTTTTCAGGCACGCCAAGAGGCGCCGCAAGAGGCAGCGTTTCGAGCGCGCCGCATCGAACGTTGCCGACGGCGCAGTGCTTGTCGAAAAACCGCAGATAACGGGCGTAGACGACAACTCCCAAATCGTAAGGGCGCAGTTTAGAATAAAGGCAGACAATTTCATGGCGATGCAGGATGGGATGGGGATCATCTGGCTGCCCAAACTGCCGTTCGATGTGGTGACACTGCCCGATATATCCAAGAAGGAGCGCGAGTTCCCCCTGTTTGTGGACGAGCCTTTGACTGTGGTCAAACGCTACAACTTCACCTTCCCAACGGGCTTTAAGGTCGATTACATCCCGCCGATACAGCGCTACGAAGGGCGCGCAGGCTCGCTTGAGATATCGTCGCAGTCGGGAAGCTACTCGTTCGTCGTAACCGTTGAGCTTAGGCTCAACCGCGACCGAATAGAACCCAAAGCTTACGAGGACGTAAAACAGCTCGTGAGAGCTTTCGGGTCCAAAAGGTATCGGATTGCCCTGCTGGAGAGGGTTGGTCCATAAAAGGCTTTTCGTAAGGAGGGGTAGATGAGAAGGCGGGTTTGGTACATAGCCTTTGCGGCGGTTGTCGTTGGGGTGGTTGCTTTCGTTTTCGCCGGCACGGGGACGAACATCTACAAGCAGCTCAAGCTCCTCGACAAGATAGTCACGGTCATCTACACCGACTACGTCGACCCCATCGATTACCGCAAGCTCATCAAGGGCGCGATAGACGGCATGACGTCCACATTGGACCCCCACACGGTATTTTTCACCCCGCGTCAGTACGAGGAGCTCAAGATCGACACCCGCGGGAGCTTCGGCGGCTTGGGGATAGTCATCGGCATAAGGGACGGCTGGCTTACGGTAATATCGCCGATGGAGGGCACACCAGCCTACCGCGCCGGGATCCAGGCCGGGGACAGGATAATAAAGATAGAGGGGAAGTCGACCAAGGGCATAACCGTAGAGCAGGCGGTGAGGAAGCTTCGGGGCGAGCCCGGAACGCAGGTCACCATAACGATAGAGCGGGAGGGTGAACCAAAGCCGTTCGACGTCACCATCACGCGCGACATAATCGAGATAAAGCCCGTCCCCTTCTACGGGATGACGGAGCGCGGCGTGGGCTACATAAGGCTTATAAGCTTTTCCGAGGACGCGAGCGATGCGGTCAAAAAAGCGCTTCAGGAGCTTGTGGCGCAGGGCGCCAAGGGGATCATCCTCGACCTCAGGAACAACCCCGGCGGGCTTTTGAGGCAAGCCGTTGCCGTTGCGGGGCTATTTTTGCCTCAAGATGCGCTCGTCGTCTACACCAAAGGGAGATCCCCCTTCCAAACGCGGGAGTACTACACCGACAAGCCGGGCGTGTATCCCGATGGTCCTTTGGTCGTTTTGGTTGACGGCGGCAGCGCCAGCGCTTCGGAGATCGTCTCGGGTGCAATCCAGGACCACGACCGCGGCGTCATCGTCGGAACAAGAACGTTCGGAAAGGGGCTCGTGCAGTCGGTAAGACCGCTCCTTGAGGGCACGGCGCTCAAAATTACAACCGCAAAGTACTTCATCCCCAGCGGAAGATGCATACAAAAGGAATACTACATCCACAACAGAAAGTGCGCGATAATCACCGACACCCTGAGCTGGAACCCCGAGGAGCTTGACCCGTGGGATTTCAGCAGCGAGCCCGCCGATACCGACACAACCGAGGAAAGACCCGTTTACTACACCGAGGGCGGCAGGGTCGTCTACGGCGGCGGAGGGATCTCGCCCGATGTCGAATACGAGCCGCCGAAGATGACGAAGCTTGAGGTCGAGCTTGAGAGGAAGGGGCTTTTCTTCGCATTCGCCGTGCACTACACCGCCCAGCACAAGGGCGAGATAAAATCGCCCGACTTCGAGGTCACCGACGAGATGCTGCGCGAGTTCCGAGAGTTCCTCAGGGAGAAGGAGTTCGACTACAAGACCAGGGCGGAGGAGATCCTCGACCAGATCGATTCGATCGCCGTGGAGGACAGCCTGTCGGAGGAGACGATGGAGATGATAGCTCAACTCCACAGGCAGCTTCAGCTTGAGAGGGAGCGCGAGTTTGAGCGCAGCAAGGACTACATAAAGCGCGCCATAAGGCGCGAGATCATATCTAAGCTTTGGGGCGAGAAGGAGCGCTACAGGCAGATCGTCCTTAAGGAGGACTCCGAGATAAAGCTTGCCGAGGACATAATACTCGATTCTGCGCGGTACCAAAGCTACCTTACGCCCGAGGGCAGATGAGGCTTTGCTTGGGAATGAAAGGAGGTTTTTATGTCGTCGCTGCTTTTGTGGGAGCTTTCGCGCGAGGGTCGCAGTGGCTTCAGGCTG
The DNA here is from genome assembly GCA_965552135.1 of uncultured bacterium. Classification (GTDB taxonomy): domain Bacteria; phylum UBP14; class UBA6098; order B30-G16; family B30-G16; genus CBEVQY01. The sequence continues at coordinate 21,040 of CBEVQY010000023.1, forward strand.
CCCGAGCGGGGCGTGCCGGACTACAATCTTGCGGAGCACGTCCCGCCGTCGATGATACGAAGAAGCGACAACGGGCTTCCTGAGCTCTCCGAGCCGCAGGTCGTGCGACACTTCGTCGAGCTTTCTACACTGAACCACCACATCGACAAAAACATATACCCGCTTGGCTCCTGCACGATGAAGTACAACCCGAAGTTCGGCGAGCGTGTTGCAAGGCTTCCTGGCTTTCTGCGGCTTCACCCGCTTGCGCCCGAGGAGCTCTGCCAGGGCGCCCTGAAGCTTATGCACCACCTCGGCGAGCTTTTGTGCCGCATAGGCGGCTTTGACGGCATAACGCTCCAGCCCGCTGCCGGTGCGCACGGCGAGTTTACGGGGCTTATGACGATCCGCAAGTACCACGAGGCGCAGGGAAACCCGCGCAAAAAGGTCGTCATCCCCGACTCCTCCCACGGAACCAATCCCGCCTCTATCGTCTTTTCGGGCTGGGAGCCTGTGGAGATAAAGTCGGGTCCCGACGGCAGAATAGACCTCAAGGCGCTTGAGGAACATCTCGACGAAGACCTCGCCGCGCTTATGGTCACAAACCCCAACACGCTCGGGATCTTCGAGAAGGACATAGTTCGCATTGCGGATATGCTTCACTCCGTAGGCGCGCAGCTTTACATGGACGGCGCGAACATGAACGCCCTTTTGGGCGTGGTTCGCCCCGGCGAGCTTGGCGTCGATGCGCTGCACTACAACCTCCACAAAACCTTCTCCACCCCGCACGGCGGCGGCGGACCCGGATCAGGTCCCGTTGCCGTAAAGGAACACCTCGTGCCGTTTTTGCCAAAGCCTGTGGTCGTAAAAGACGGAAAGCACTACCGCCTCGACTGGGAAAAGCCCCTTTCGATGGGCAAGCTCGTCGCCTTTTGGGGAGCGTTCGGCGTTATGGTGAAAGCCTATGCGTACATCCTCGTCATGGGCGCCGACGGACTTAGGAGAACCGCCGAAAACGCCGTCTTAAACTCGAACTACCTGCTCGCCCTCCTGCGCGATCACTACGACCTGCCCTACAAGGAGACCCCTATGCACGAGTTCGTCCTCTCCGGCGAGTTCCTCAAAAAATACGGCGTGAGGACCCTGGACGTTGCCAAGCGCATTTTGGATTTCGGCTTCCACGCGCCCACAATCTACTTCCCACTCATAGTGCACGAGGCTTTGATGGTGGAGCCTACGGAGTCGGAGCCGAGGGAGGTTTTGGACGCATTTGCCGAGGCGCTTGTCAAGATAAAGGAGGAAGCTCAGACCTCTCCCGACGTCCTCCGCGGCGCACCTTACAACACCCCGGTCCGCAGGCTCGACGACGTGGGCGCGCACAAAAACCCCGTCCTCACGTGGTGGATGCAGCAGGGCAAGGAGCGAGGTTAGGCGATGGAGCTTTGGGAGTACGCCAAGCTTTCGCGCGAGGAGCTTGTTGAGCGCATACTCGAGGCGAAAAGGCGCTTGGGCGCCGTCATCCTGGCCCACAACTACCAGCGCATCGAGGTGCAGCGCATAGCCGATTTCAAGGGCGACTCGCTGGGTCTCGCAAGGAAGGCGAAGGAGGTCGACGCGCCGGTAATCCTCTTCTGCGGCGTGATGTTCATGGCGGAGACGGCGAAGATACTCAACCCCTCCCGCACCGTCCTCATACCGGATCCCCAGGCTGGCTGCCCTCTCGCCGCTCACGCCACCGCCGAGGACGTGGCAAGACTTAAGCAGAAATACCCCGACTACGCCGTCGTCACTTACGTGAACTCGTCCGCTGAGGTGAAGGCTGTCTCCGATGTGGTCTGCACGAGCGCCAACGCCGTGGAGGTCGTTGAATCCTTTTCGCCGCAGAAGGGGATAATCTTCGTTCCCGACAAAAACCTCTGCCGCCACGTGAAGGTCAAGACCGGCAGGGAAAACATAATTTGCTGGGACGGGCACTGTTACGTTCACGACAGGTTCACCCTTGAGGATTTTCGCCGCGCGCGGTCGGAGCACCCGAACGCAGTCGTTATAGTTCACCCCGAATGCCCGCCCGACGTTCAGGACGCCGCCGACCTCGTCGCATCCACGGGAGGGATGTACAGGTTCGCGAAAAGCCACCGCGGCACCGAGATCGTGCTCGGAACCGAAGTCGGCATGGTCGAAAGGATAAACGACGAGTTCCCCGACACGCCCACGTACCCGATGTCGAAGAGGGCGATCTGCTCAAACATGAAGCTTATAACGCTCGAGAAGGTGGCGAGGGCGTTGGAGGAGGGGGTTTATCGCGTGGAGGTTCCACAGAGTGTTGCCCAGCGGGCGCGCAAAGCAATAGAACGTATGCTTCAGATCAAATAGCCCCCAAAGTCGCAAAAACCGCGAAGGGGAGGTAGCCTGTTATGAGGAGGCTTTCGCTTGTTTTGGTGCTTTTAGTTTCTGCGGCGTTTTGTGTGGAGGACCTGCCCCTCTTCCACAAGTGGGTTCCCGACAGCGTCGTCTTCCGTCCCCCCGTCCACCACTGGACCCTCCCGAACGGGCTCGAGGTCCTTTTCTGGGAGAACCACACGGTCCCTTTGGTTTCGGCAAGGGTTTTGATAAAGACGGGCTCGGCGCTTGAGGGGAAATACGTCGGGTGCGGAATATCACACTATCTTGAGCACATCGTCTCAGGCGGAACGACGACGAAACACACCGAGGCTGAGTACAAAAAGATGGTTCAGGAGTACGGTCTTTCGACGAACGCATTTACCACCGCCTACGTGACCGTTTACTACGGCACAGGTCCCGCCAAGCACTTCGACAAGCTTTTGGGGATACTTGCCGAGTGGGTTCAGTCGTGCGCGTTCGATACCTTCGAGATATCGCGCGAGGTAAAGGTCATCCTCCAGGAGATGAAAAAGTGTCAGGAGGAGCCGGATCGGGTTCTGTGGAGACTTTACAAAAAGCTTTACTACCAGGTGAGCCCTTACCGCCATCCAACCATAGGCTACAGGGAGAACTTTCTCCGCGTAACCCGCGACGAGCTTATTGACTACTATCGTCGTCGCTATGCTCCCAACAACGCCATCCTCGCCATAGCTGGTGATCTTGACACCTCTTTGGTCAAGCGTGTGGTCGATTCGCTTTGGTCGGGCTGGCAGATGCAGCCTGTGGAGCCCGTTTGGCTTCCTGCGGAGCCTCTGCCCGTGGCGGCGCGCGTTGCCGAAAAGGAGATGGACGTAGAGATCGCGCAGTTCCAGATGGGCTTTCCAACAGTCTACTTCGGCGACGATGACCTGCCGGCACTCAAGATTCTTGCCGTTGTCCTTTCGGGCGCAAAAAGCTCCAGGCTCGATATGCGCCTCGTAAACAGACCCAAACCGCTGGCTCACTCGATAACGGCATTCCTTTCCACCCCTTATATGGAGCGGGCTCAGTTCATCATAGGCGGCAGCTTCGACTACAACAACCGCGACAGCCTCCTTGAGGCGATCTGGGACGAGATAGATCGCATAAAGCGAGGCGACCTAAGCGACGACGAGGTCGAGTGGGCTAAGCGGATGGTCAAAAAGGCGATTCAGCGGCAAAACGAGACGGTGGAAGGTCAGGTTGCAAGCATTGTCTCCTCTTTTCTGCGGGCGGGTAAACCCCACTACAGCGATTTCTTCCTCAGAAGTATAATGCGCGTCCAAACCGACGACGTGGTGAGGGTGTGCAGGAAGTACCTTGTGCCCGAGCATATGATCCTTGCCATAGTCAAGCCGTTGGGGGCAAGCCTTCCGTCCGATTCCCTGCTTTCGCTTGGTCGTTCGCTTTCGCGCCCCAGGTTTGAGCTTCGCAAGCTTGAAAACGGTCTCACGCTTGTGCTTGCCGAAAATCCCGCCCTCCCGACTGTGGACATCGCGGTCTACGTTATGGGTGGCTCTGTGTTCGAGCCGCAGGGAAAGCGCGGGCTGGCTAAGTTCACCGCAAACTACCTCCTCGAGGGAACAAAGAAATACCCGAAGTTCGAAAGGCTCCAGAGGGCGATAGATGACCTCGGCATGATTTTGGAAACCGGCGCCGGAAAGCACACGATGTATCTTACTGCAAACTTTCTGGCGTCCGATCTTAAGCCCGCTTTGGATATCCTGGAGCAGGTCCTTTTGCACCCCGTCTTCCCGAGGGAGTCGCGCCAAAAGCTTTTGGAAAGCCAGCTTGGTGAGCTTAAGGCGATGCGCGGCTCCTGGTACTCCGATGCTGCGCTTTTGTTCTGGGAGAAGTTCTACGCCGGACACCCCTACGCCACGCCGGTTGCTGGCGTTGAGGGAGACGTTCGTGATCTTCGCGCCGAGGACGCGAAGCGCTATTGGTTCTCTCACCTCGATCCCACGCGTATGGTGATCGCCGCCTCGGGACCTGTTTCCGTGGAGCGTTTTGCGGAGGAGTTTTCGAGGCGCTTCGGCGATTTTGGCGGTGGCGCTTCGGACTTGCCGCAGGTCCCTCCGCCCAGGCGGCACGAAAGCCCCGAGCGCTACGAGAAGGAGGTCCACCGCGACCAGGTCACGCTGATAGTGGGCTTTGACGGCTGCGACGCCCGAAACGAGTCGGACAAGTTTGCGCTGCGCGCCGCCGCAGCGCTGCTTTCCGGCACTGGCGGGCTTTCGGGATGGCTGCTTGAGGAGCTGAGGGGAAAGCGCGACCTTGTGTACGTTGCGTGGGCGTCGGCGCAAAGCCAGCTTTTCGGCGGTCACGTCTCGGTGGTGACGCAGTGCCAGCCCGAGGACGTTGATACCGTCGTCGCGGTTATAATGTCGCTTGTCGACAGGCTCAGGCGGGGGGACTTTCGCGAAAAGGAGCTTTCCCGCGCCGTCAACGCCCTTGCGGAGCAGTTTCTGCGCTCGCGTCAAACTCAGGCTGATCTCGTGCAGACAGCCGCCCTCGACCAGCTCTACGGCTTCGGATACGATTACTCCGAAAGCTATCCCGAAAAAATTCGCGCCGTCACCAAGGATGACGTTGTGCGCGTCGCCCAAAAGTACCTGAAAAACCCCGTCGTCGTTATGCTCAAGCCCGCCGAAAGCACTGAAGGAGGGGATGGGCGATGAGGTTGTTTTTCGCGTCTTTGCTTTTCGTCTCAGCCGCTTTGGCTGGGCAGAGCTTCCCGAAGTTCACGCTCAAAGACCTCGAGGGAAACCCCGTCTGCCTCGACACGATCCTTGGCTGGGGCAAGCCTGTGATACTTACGTTCTGGGCGACGTGGTGCAAGCCGTGCACGAAGGAGCTTCGCAGGCTCAGGGAGTACTGGGACAGCCACGACACGACCCAGGGCGAACGCCCTTACGTTGTTGTCGCACTCTGCGAGGACGGTCCCAGGTCCATCAAGCGCGCCAAGGCGCTGGCGAAAAAGGAGGGGTGGGACAGGTTCATCCTGCTCTACGACAGAGCCGGCGAGGTAAAAAAAAGAGCCGGCGTGGGCGATATCCCCGAGCTTTTCATCCTGCGACCCGACGGCACAATATACTACAGACACATAGGCTTCAACCCCGGCGATGAGCGCGAGATGATAGAGAAGCTCGAGTCCCTCCTGGAGGAGCTTGCTCCCAAGGAAACGACGGCTCCGGGCGTCGACGAGCAAGGCACTCCCTGACGGGGCAAAAAGTGTTTTTCTGCAGGCTTTGGTTTTTCTATTTTTAAACTGCTGCGCGTTCGACGGGAGAGGTTTTTTGATGAGGGTAAGGATAGACGAGTCACAGTGCATCGCCTGTGGGCTTTGCTCGGAGCTTTGCCCCGATGCTTTTGCGCAGCGGGATGACGGCATCGCCGAGGTCATCGCGGGCGAGAGCGAGCTTGACAAAATCCCCTGCGTGAGGGAAGCTGCCGAAAGCTGCCCCACAGAGGCGATAATCATCGAAGGATGAAGAACCGACCAGGTCAGGGGGGGTTCACGAGGGATTTCATCGAGCGTGTAGTCGAGGCGGTTGACCTTCTGAAGATCTTCGGTCGGTACACTGCCCTAAAGCGGTCGGGCAGGCGATACGTTGGGCTCTGCCCGTTCCACACGGAGAAGACGCCCAGCTTCTTCGTCGACCCCGACCGGGGACTGTTCTACTGCTTCGGCTGCGGGAAGGGCGGCGACGTGTTCGACTTCATCATGGAGAAGGAGGGTCTCTCCTTCCCCGAGGCGGTTGAGTATCTTGCCGGCGAGGCTGGGATACCGCTTCCGCCAAGGCAGAAGTCAAGCTCTGAGACGGGTCGCCTTCAGCTTGCGGCGGAGGAGGCGCTCAAGTTCTACCAAAGGATGCTCCAGACGCCCGAGGGCGCTCGCGGCAGGGAATATCTGAAGGGTCGCGGCATAAGCCAAAGCTTTTTGAGGCAGGTTGGCTTCGGCTGGGCGCCCGACAGGTGGGATGCGCTCAAAAGCTTCGTCGAGCAGAGGGGGCTTGACGTCGAGCCGTTCGTTAAGGTGGGTCTTTTGCTTAAGCACAGCGAGAGGGGCACGCTCTACGACCGCTTCCGCGGCGGGGTCATAATCCCGATTCGGCAAAGCTCCGGAAGGCTTGTTGGGTTTGCCATGCGCTCCCTTGCGGAGGGTCAGCCCAAGTACATAAACAGCCCCGACTCGCCGCTTTACCACAAAAGCGAGGTTCTCTTCGGTCTCGACAGGGCGCGCAGGGCGATACGCCAGCAGGGCTTCGCCGTTTTGGTGGAGGGCTATTTCGACGCGATTTCGCTTTGGCAGGCGGGCGTCGAGAACGCAGTTGCCTCGTGCGGAACGGCGTTCACGTCCGAACACGCCGCCGCGCTGGCGAGGTTCACCGACACTGTGGTGATCTTCTACGACGGCGACAGCTCCGGACTCAAGGCTTCGTACCGAGCGCTCGAGCACCTCCTAAGAAGGGAGCTTGTGGTCAAGATAGCCCGACCGCCGGAGGGGATGGACCCCGACGACGTCGCCCGCAAGTGGGACGCACAGCAACTCAAAAGCCTCATCGGCTCTGCGCCCGATTGGCTTGAGCTTTCGCTTGAGATCGCCGAGCGCGCCGGGATGCTTACTACGGTGGAGGGAAAGCTTCGCTTCGTCGATAGGATGGCGCCCTACATTTTCGCCCTCGGCGGTGGTATGATGTCTGCGCTTTACAGGCGGCGCCTCGCCGAGGCGCTGGGCGTTGGGGAGAGGGAGCTTGCGGCGCGTATATCCCGCGCAGCGCGAAGCACGCCACAAACGCCCGAGCAACAGCAAAAGTCCACGTCGACCCCCCTGCCGCCCGAAGCGCAAGCCGAGCTTGATCTCATCGCCATGACCATCGTGAACCCCTCCCTCTGCGATAAAGTGGCGGCGGCGGGCGTCGTGGAGCTGTACAGAGGCGTCTTCGAGGCGGTCAAAGCCGAGATCGAATCCCGCGGCGAATGCTCCATATCGGCTCTTGCGGGGCTTATGGAGCCCAGGGCGATGAGCTACGTGACCAAAAGGCTTTTTTCGTACGAGGTCGTTCCGGTCGAGCGGGACGCCGAGGACGTCGTTGCGGGTCTTATGCGGCGCAGGCTTCAGCGCGAGCGCGATGAGCTCCGCTCGAAGCTGCGCCAGGCCGAAGCCGAGGGCAATTCCAAAAAAGCCTCCGAAATACTCTTGAAAATCACCCAGATCTCGCAAAAAATAAATAGGCTGTCTGGACGGGGAGCCTAAGTTTGGAGGTTATATGGACAACGGCGACGAAAAGTTGGCGCTTTTGGAGCGTTTGGACGAGGCTTTGGGCGATAAGCAAAGCGTCACGCTTTCTGATGTGAAGCGTCTTTTGGGCGAGCTTAAGCTTTCGTCGCAGCTGGATGTGGACGAGGCGGTGGACTATCTTGTCGCCCACGGCGTTACCGTCATCGCCCCCAGCGAGGTTGCCCCGCGCGAAGACGCTTTGACGATGTACTTCAAGGACATAGGCGACGCCACTATACTCGATAAAAGCGCCGAAATCGAGGCGGCGCGCCGAATGCGCGGGGCGATAGAGGAGATGCAGAAAATGCTTTCCCTCACAACACTCTCGATATCGGCGCTGCTTGTGAAAGGGACCGAGCTTGAGCAGGGCAAAATCGCCGTCGACGACTTCACCATATCCTCCTTCAGACCCGCCGACATATCGCCCACGGAGTACCGAAACGATATCCTCCTTGCCCTGCGGAGGATGGCGATAACCTACGACAGGCTCGTTGCGTTCATAACCTCAAGCAGGCGCGCCAGCATAGGCACAAGGACGTACTGGGAGCGCAAAAGCCGCTACCGCAGCCAGATCGACGAGGAGATCGAGTTTATAAAGCCCTCCTTCAGGATCATCGAGTCGATTTTGCCGTCGCTTGTCAAGGTCAGGGATTTCTACAGGAACGCCCAGAAGCGCCTTGACGATGTTCTCAGGCTCGCGGGGGTGAGCCGCAAGCAGGCGAAAGAGCTTTTCGAGGCAAGCGGAGAGGATCGGCTTGCGCTTGCGCAAAAGCTTGGCATAGGCGAAAGCACCCTCGATGCCGTCGTCGCCGAGTACCGGAGGTTCGACAGGGTCGAAAGGCGCGTCAGGGACGTAAGCCTCGTCCCGCTGCCAGAGCTCTTCGAGCAGATAGAGCGCGTCGACGACCTCCTCGACCAGTACGAAAGTGACCGCGAGCTCCTCGTGAAGGCAAACGTCCGACTCGTCATCAACATCGCCAAAAACTACATGAACCAGGGCGTCGAGTTCCTTGACCTGATACAGGAGGGGAACCACGCTCTTCTTAGAGCCATCGAACGCTTCGACCCCGACAGGGGGTATAAGCTTTCCACCTACGCGATCTGGTGGATCAGGCAGGCGATGATACGCTGCATAGCGGAGCAGGGTCAGGTTATAAGGCTTCCTGCGTATTTGGTTCAGTGGGCAAGGCGTTATTCGCGCACGGTTCAGGAGCTTTCGCAGGAGCTTGGGCGCTCGCCGACGAAGGAGGAGGTTGCCGAGGCTTTGGGCATATCCGTAAGCGAGCTTGATGAGTTCCTTCAGGCGTTGCGGGGGCAGGTCTCCCTCGAGAAAAAGCTTGGTCAGGACGAGGACTCCAGGTCGCTTCTGGAGGTCATTGAGGACGAGAGCGCTGAGTCGCCATCGCTTGCGGCAACGCTTGCCGTCCTGCAGCGCGAAATACAGAAAATCCTCTCGACCCTGACGCCCAGGGAGGCTAAGGTCATCGCCCTGCGCTTCGGCTTGGAGGACAACTACCCCAGAACCCTCGAGGAGATCGGCAAGATGCTTGGTCTTTCGCGCGAGAGGGTGCGCCAAATCGAGGCGAAAGCGCTGGCAAAGCTCCGCCATCCCGCCAAGATGCGCGTGTTGGAAACCTTCCTTAAGGAATGACTCCCGCGCCGCTTGTGGAACACCGCCCTAAAGGAGTCTGAGTTCGGGCTTCACAAGCCCGATCATCTGTGCGAAGGCTTTTGCGTTCAGTCCGGCTTTGCCGCGGTGGCAGTTGTTGAAGAAGACGAAGACCTTTTTCGCGCCCCTTGCGAAAAGCTCCTTCGCAAGCTCCGATATCCACGTAAGCTCCGCGCTTGTGTAGAGGTAGTCGTATCGGTCTTTTTCTTCGTCGTACCAGTTTGCCGCGTTGCGCCCGTGGAGCCTTATGTATCCGGCATCGCCTGTTACGATGGGCTTTGGCGGCATAAGTTCTGGCAGCCTTGGTGCGTCGGGAACGACCCATCCGGCGCCGTGGGCTCGCAGAACCCGCTCGAGCCTCGACCCAGCCCGCTCAAGCTCCAAAAGCCAGCCCGCGTTGCGAAACTCGAAGAAAACCCTCCCATCGCACGCCTCCGCAACAGCCGAAACGTAATCGATGTTACCCTCCTCCGCGCGAAACGAGACGGGGAACTGAGCCAAATACCCATCGACGACCCCGGCGCTTTGCAAAGGCTCTGTGGCGTCCGCAAGCTTTGAGAAGCACTCCCGAAGCGATGAGCGCGAAGGCTGCGCGTGCGTTATATCCCTCGGAAGCTTTATGATGAGATGGAACCCCTCGGGCAGCTTTTGGGCAAGCGCCTCCATCCGCTTGCGCGGCGGGATGGCGTAGAAGGTGGTGTTAAGCTCGAGGGCGTTGAAGATGCTGGTGTAGTATCTGATCCAGTGTTCCTGAGGCAGACCTTTGGGGTAAAAGCTTCCGCGCCAGTCGGGGAAGACGTAACCCGATGTCCCCACAAGGATCCTGTGGCGAATGTCGACCGCGCCGCTCATCGGGTCTTCGACACCTCCTCGATGAACTTCGCCAGCCTGGGCACCACGGATTTTGCGTTGAACGCATCGGCGTCGCCGTCTACGGCAAGATTTCCGCTCTGCCAGAGGCGGAACATCTTGGTGATGATCCCCGCGGCAAGCGGCGGCTCGTCTATCGGGGCGAAGAAGCCGAGCCTGTGTGCAAGCACAAGCCTCCCAAGCTCGCTGTTTTTCGGCGCAAGCGCAAGGATCGGTCTTTGCGCGCCGATGTAATCGAACACCTTGCCCGGCAGGATCTGATGTCCGCCGAACCGCTCCGGAAGCGTTACGAACACCAAATTAGCGTCGGCTTTGCGTTGATTTGCGAGAGCCTCGCTGTGGCTTGCGTGGGGGAGGATTTTGACCCAGCTGTATCGTCCGAGGAGGCGTTCGGCGCGCCGCGAAAGGTGCCCCTGCAGGACGAGCAAAATCCCCTCGAGGACATCGTCGGGCAGGAGGGAGATGATGCCCAGAAGCGGCTCGGGGTCGTTGTAGCGGTGGAGTGACCCTGAGTGCAGCATCACGAACCGCTCGCCGCGCTCGTAGTCGGGCAGGTTTTCGTAGTCGTCGGGGTCGAACGGCGTGGGTACGACGCACACGGGCGCGTTGGTGTAGGACGAGACGGTGGTTCGGAAGGCTTCCGCCGGCACCGTGACGCCGTCGGCGAAGGCGAGCCAACGCGTCACAAGCTCCTGCGCCCTCAAGCGCTGAAGGCGGTTCGCCACGCGACGCGCAAACGAGCCGTAAGGATGATAAAGCCACAGAAGATCTCTCATGTCGACCACAACGGGCGTTTGAGGGGAGAGCCTCTTTACGTCCTCCACAAGCCCCATGGCGCTGAACGGCGGGACGGTCACGATCACCACGTCGGGTTTGTGTGCGCGGAGTATTTCCCCAAGCTGTGCGGCGACGTTCCTCCGCCAGGGGTACATCGGGTCGAGGTTTCCGACGGCGCCCAGCGCGAGGGCGATTTTTACGGGCAAGCCGGCAACGCCCTTGGAGTAGAACTGGTCGGCGCCGGGGGACGGGAAGCGCAGGACCGTCATTCCGCGGGTTTTCTCAAGCAGGCTCTCGTCGGTTATGCGCCACGGGCGCCTGTTCGCCGACGAAACAACGACGACCTCCCACCCGAATCGGGGGAGGTACTTGGCGAACCTCAGGGCGCGCTGGCACGATATCCCACCCGAAGGGGGGAAGAAGTACGAGAAAAGCGCTATTTTGCCGCGCGCAGACATGGCGTCTTCGAAACCACCCTCCTTGCCGCCTCAACGACGACCTCGGGGCGTATTCCCCTCATGCACTTGTGGTGTCCGAGTGGGCAACGTTTGCCGCCGTGCTTGCCGCAGGGGCGGCAATCGAGCTCCAGTTGGACAACGGCGTTTCGCTCGCCGAAGGGGGCAAAACCCTGCTCGGGCGTCGTCGGACCGAATATAGATACAACAGGCGTCCCCACAGCCGACGCTATGTGCCCTGCGCCTGTGTCGCCGCAGACGAGGATGTCGCACCTTCTGAGGATCGCGGCAACGGTCAGGATCTCCTCGCCGACTATGGCAGAAGCTCCGGGCACAGCCGACGCGACCAAGCGGCACAGCTCCTCCTCGCTGCGCGAACCCAAAACGATCACCCTAAAGCCCTCCGCGGAAAGCCCCTTCGCAACCTCGTCGAAGAAGGGGTATCGCTTCGTTTCCCACTGCGAGCCGGGCGCTATGGCTGCAAGCGGCGCCGAATCCAGCCCCGCGGAGCGGAGAATTTCTGCCGCCCTCTCCTCGTGCCTGTCCTGCGGGTAGAGCCTGGGCGGAACAACCCTCGCCTCGATGCCCAAAGGCGTAAGGAGCTCAAGCAGGCGAACAAGCTCGTGCCGCTTTGCCCTGTACGGGACGGTGTGCGTGTACAGCGCGCGTGCTGGCGCGCTTTTGAATCCGATTCTTTCGGGGATTCGCGCCAGGTAAGCCAGGATGGCGCTTCGCCACCACATCTGCGGCAGAAGCGCCGCGTCGTAGCCTCGCTTCTTCAGGGCGCGCGCCTTGCGCAGAAGCCCCAATGCTCCGCGCTCTTGCCCGCGCTTGTCGAAGGTTATCACCTCGTGAACGTGCGGATTGCCTTCGTACACTTGGCTCCAGGCGGGCGTCGTCACGACATCCACTTCGCCCGCGCAGGCGAGGTTCTCCACGAGGGGCGTGGTGAGGATGTTGTCGCCGAGCCAGGCTGTCTGTATCACTACGAAGCGCATTTCCCCTCCTGCGAGGCGAGCTTCACAAGCTCTGCGAGCACCGCTGCGGTTTTTTCGTCGGGAGCGCGAACGCTCCAGCCGCGAAAACGGTCCAGAAAGCTTTTCCGCGGATACGGCGAGAGCAACACCTCCCTGCCAACGACCACGGCGCGCCTGAAGCTCCTCCAGCTGGCAACGCGCTCAACGCCCAAAAACCTCTCACGTATCCCTGTCCCGTCGGCTGCGTACTCGATGGGGAGGAAGAACCTCGCAAGCCCCAGGAAGAGGAAGCACACCGCAAAGATCCCCCACCAAAGCGAGTCCATAAAGATAGCTGCGGCAAACCCCGCAACAACAATTATGGCTATTGCGAACACGCCCTTTGCGGGTTCCTCCTTGGCGCGGTGCGCCCTCCAGCGCAGTGGAAGCATGCGGGAGATGTCGTCCTGCACAAAGCACATCACTTAGGGGCGGTGCGCTCCCTCTCTATCTCGCCAAGCTGCTCCACAAACTCCTCGGGCGATATGATCCCCTTGCGGGCGAGGATCCTAACAAGTGCCTCGAGGGCGATGTTGTTGGAGAGGGCAAGCTCCTCGAAGCTTATCTCCCGCTCTTTGCCGTCGACGACGATGATAAGTGCGGTGCGTTTCCCGTCGCCCGACGTCGATGCGGTGCGCTCCCTGTCCTCCGACATCCAATTGACCTCGCTTCAATGACTTCAGTCCCCTTCCCCGCTGTCCTCAAAAACCTTGAGCTTCGCCTCGGGGATTTGATGCCCCAGCTTGTCCCTCTTCGTCCTGAGGTATTTGACGTTGAAGGGGTTTGGGTCGGCGACTATCGGCACGCGCTCGACTATCTTGAGCCCATATCCCTCAAGTCCGACTATTTTGCGCGGGTTGTTCGTAAGAAGCCTAATTGTGGAAAGACCGAGGTCGGCGAGGATCTGCGCGCCTATGCCGTAGTCGCGCAGGTCGGCTTCGTGCCCAAGCCGGCAGTTAGCCTCCACAGTGTCGAAGCCGAGGTCCTGGAGGTGGTAGGCTTTGATCTTCTCGACAAGACCTATCCCGCGCCCCTCCTGCCTCATATACAGGAGCACGCCAGCGCCTTCTTCCTCGATTTGGCGCATGGCTGCGTGGAGTTGGTCGCCGCAGTCGCACCTGAGCGAGCCCAGAAGATCCCCCGTGAAGCACTCCGAGTGGACGCGCACAAGGACGTTTTTCTTCCCCGCAACTTCGCCCTTGACGAGCGCGATGTGCTCTTCGCCCGTGAGCACGTCGCGGTAGACGATGATGTCGAAGTTCCCCCAGCGCGTTGGCAGTTTGGCGCGGGCAACGCGCTCAACAAGCTTCTCCGTCCGACGACGATACTCGATAAGGTCGGCTATCGTTACTATCTTGAGGTTGAACTTTTGCGCTATCTTCACGAGTTCGGGCAGGCGAGCCATCGTTCCGTCGTCGCTCATTATTTCGCACAGCACGCCGGCGGGATACAGCCCAGCGAGTCTCGCCAGGTCGACCGATGCCTCGGTGTGTCCGGCGCGCCGCAGAACGCCGCCCCTTACGGCAACAAGCGGGAATATGTGCCCCGGCCGGGCGAGGTCCTCGGGCTTCGTGTTGGGGTCTATGAGCGCCTTTATCGTCGCCGCGCGGTCGTAGGCGGATATGCCCGTAGTCGTTCCGTGGATGTAGTCGACGGACTCGGTGAAAGCCGTTCCGAGGCGGGCGGTGTTGCGCTGAACCATCGGCTGGAGGTCAAGCTCCTGCGCGCGCTCGGGCGTTATCGACACACAAATAAGCCCACGACCGTACTTCGCCATGAAGTTGACCATCTGCGGCGTCGCCATCTGCGCCGCACCAACGAAATCGCCCTCGTTCTCGCGGTTCTCGTCGTCGACGACTATCACAACCTTCCCCGCGCGAAGATCAGAAAGAGCCTCGGGTATGGTGGAAAACACCTTCTCCATCCTCCCGCGCCCTAAAGCTTCTAAGAATAATACCTAGGGCGTCCGCCTTCAGCAACACATTTGTGGGTTTGTGCAGGCAAACCAAATGCCCCGCGAGGGATTCGAACCCCCGACCCGCTGATTAAGAGTCAGCTGCTCTACCAACTGAGCTAGCGGGGCCTCATAAATAAATAGAGACCACATCCCTCCGTGTCAAGGGATTTCCAACTTGCGCTTGCGGCAAGCTTTGGGTTTTTTGAGTGTGATGAGCGAGGTTGACGAAAGGGTGGTTGAGTTGCTTCGTCGGCAGGTTATGCGCCTTTTCCGCCGCGGCGACCTCGACGACCACGACAAAAAGCTTGTGGAGAAGTGGATTTTGCGCTTTGCGAAGATGGAGGCGGAGGATGCGTCCGGTTGACTATGCGCGCGAGCTTTTCAGGTTCATCGACATGGACGACCCGCCGGTTCGACTCGAAAGGATACTGGAGGCTTTGGACGTAAAGCTTTACTACGAGGATTTTCACTTTCTCGACGGCATAGCCCTGAAATCTCCTCGGCGGGGCGTGATAGTCGTCAACAGGAACCTGCCCCTTGTGCGCCAGAGGTTCACGATCGCGCACGAGCTGGGGCACATCGTTATGCCGCACAAAAGTAAGTACTACATCTGCTTTCCCGGTCGCAACAAGGCGATGGAGCGCGCTGCAAACAGGTTCGCTGCGGAGCTTCTCATGCCCGAGCCTATGACGAGAAGGCTTTGGGAGAAGTATAGCTCCAACCCCGAGTTTCAGGTCGAGATCGTGGCTAACATACTGCAGGTATCGAAGGCGGCGCTTTTTGCAAGGCTCAGGGAGCTTGGGCTCGTTTACAGGTGAGCCGGGTCAGTCTTTCATCGCTTGACAAAGCCTGTAGGAAAGAGTTATAGTTTTGATTGGTGCGCAGGGGGGGAGCGACACTTCTGATTTTCGTTGTGGTCGTTTCGGCGCAGGTCTCGAACTTCTTCTGGGCGCAGCAGGGAAGCACCTTCTGGTGCATTGAACCTTACGTATCCGACTCCTCCATAAGCCTTTTTTACGGATACGATATGATGTATTCGTCGTCCTCGTGGATACCGTTTCAGGCTTACGACACAAGCTTTGTGTTTTTCTACCTGAACGAGCCGGCGTGCTCTTTGGGGCTTGTTTTCCTGCACGACCATCACGATGACGGCGACGGCGGGAAGATGACGATATACTATGATTTTCCGCCCGAAGCCTACATTGCGGTGCGCGACGGTGAGGATCAGGACACTTTCGCCACTGATCACATATACTGGCAGTGGCTCGACTGTTGCACCGACGGCGCAGCATTCAACGGCTTCCCGCTCGACTCGTGCTATCAGGCACAAATACAGATAACCTACATCGACACAAACGACGGCGGAGGGATCGACCACTGGATGCTTATATCCGGCAACTGCGACGAGTACATCGAGCTCGATACATCCCTTGCGCTTTTCTTGGGCGTTGCAACAAGTGCGCCGAGCTTTGCCGCAGAGCCGGAGTCTCTTAGCATTGCCTGCCGGACTGAAGCGGGGGAGGTCACCGTCCGAAACGACTGGTGCTACGAACTGGGGCTCTCCGTTGTGGCAACGGAGGGCTGTTCGTGCGGTGTGTCGGATTTCACGCTCCCTCCGTATGCCGACACAACCCTGACGGTTTATGCGTTCGATGAGTGCACGCTGAGGGTTTTCTCGCCTTTCCCCTGCGTCGACACGGTGGTTGTGCCGGTAAGCTGTTTGCCGTGCACCTTGGCGGCGCAGTTCGTTTGCCCAACAAGCTGCGACATCGCAACCTCATGCTCGCCCCAGGAGGTCGAGCTTGTGATATTCGACCCCACGGGCGCAAGCGCTCCGTGCGACACCTGCCTTTGGGGAAGAGTGTTTGTGGACATATCCCTCTACGACCTCGCGTCCCTTGTAGACAGCACCTTCTACGTCGGCGATACCCTGCATGTGCTTTTTTGGATCAGCGCCTCAAGCCGCATAGTGTTTATGCTCGACAGCGTGGCGAACACTGCGGGCTGCGTGGTGAGGTTCTGAGGGATCAGGCGCTCCAGAGCTTCATAGCCTTTCGCACGAGCTTCATCGTTTCCTCGGCGCGCTGGCTTGCACGCTCCGCCCCTTCGGCGAGTATCCGACGGAGCTGCTCCCTGTCCGACAAAAGCTCCTTGCGCTTCTGCCTAAACGGCGCAAAGTGCTCTATTATCCGCTCCGCCAAAAGCTTTTTGCACTTAACGCACCCCCAGTCGCGGCTTCCCGACTCGCAGTCGGCTTTTATGCGCTCCGTCTCGTCCGGGGCATAAAGCCTAAGCAGCGCGTAGACCGGGCATTTGTCGGGATGTCCGGGGTCGCCGCGGTAAATCTTGGTGGGGTCGGTGAAGTAGCTCATAACGCGCTTGCGGACGACATCCGGCGGATCGCCCATGCAGATGTGGTTGTCGTACGACTTGCTCATCTTGCGGTTGTCGCATCCGGGGATGTAGGGCGCCTCCGACAGGATCGCCTCGGGTTCGGGGAAGACGTCGCCGTAGAGGAAGTTGAACCTGCGCACGATCTCCCTCGCAAGCTCGAGGTGCGGAAGCTGATCCTTTCCGACGGGAACGCCCTGGGCGCGGTAGATTATTATGTCCGCGGTCTGGAGGAGCGGGTAGCCCAGAAATCCGTACGAATCGAGCCCGAGGCTCTCGACCTTCTCCTTGTAGGAGGGCACCCGCTCAAGCCACGGGATGGGAACGAGCATCGAGAGCAAAAGGTGCAGCTCGGCGTGTTGCTTCACGTCGGACTGGACGAAGATCACCGACTTTTCGGGATCCAGGCCCGATGCTATGTAGTCTGCCGCAACCTGGTAGATCCTCTCCACGAGGTCGGAGGTGTCCTTGTAGCACACAGTTAGTGCGTGCCAGTCGACGATTGTGAAGTAGGTTTCGTACTCTCCGCTATTTTGGAGACGCACCCAGTTTTTGAGGGCACCCTCGTAGTTGCCGAGGTGGAGCATGCCCGTGGGCTGCATCCCGGAAAGCAAAACCTTCTTGCCGGAACCCTCCGTCATGGCGAACTCCCCTTCATCCTTCGAGCTTGGCGTCGAAAAGGGAGAGTATGTCGTCTATCTTCGACTTTGCCGAGTTGTCTGTTTCGGCGCGCTTTGGGCGATCCCTCACGAGTTCGACCTTTGCGCCCTTGCCGAAAGCCTTGCGGGCAACATC
This sequence comes from uncultured bacterium, assembly GCA_965552135.1. Lineage (GTDB taxonomy): Bacteria > UBP14 > UBA6098 > B30-G16 > B30-G16 > CBEVQY01. The sequence goes on from CBEVQY010000023.1 coordinate 38,633, forward strand.
CTCCAAAAGACCGAAGCTTTCGGAGTTGACCAAAAGCTCCTCCCGCACAGTTTCAAGCGCCTCGGGGAAGTGGATTATGACCCTTCCGTCGTCGTATGTGATCTTGGTGTCCTTGAGGACGGCAGCCATGGCTTTTCTGCGGCTTCCCAGGAGGGCGAGGAATCGTTCGCGAGGGTCTTTGGGCAGGCTCTGGGGCACAGGCTGCGGCACCTCGATGTGATGCTCCGCCCTGGGCGCAGCCGAGCCCTTGGCGCCGTGCGTCGGGAAAAGCTCACCTGCTCCAGCCTCAACCACCCCCTCGACTATCGACGCTATGTCGACCGCGCTGCGCAAAAGGGAGAGGTAGATCAGGGTTTCCTCAAGCAGGTATCTTGGCGTTTCGCTTCTCCGCATGCGCGCGTGCGCGTCGGTGAGGAGCTTCGTTATCCGCAGGAGGTCCTCCAGCGAGCGTTCCTGCGCAGCCTGGGCGTATATCTCCCTGTTTGGGAAGTCCTCGGGCAGCGCGCCCGATTTGGCGAGCAGAGCGTTTCGGAAGTGCTCGATCAGACCCTTCGCCACCTGGAGCGGGTCTATTCCCGCTTCGAGGAGCTTTTCGAGCTCAAGAAGAACCGTCTTAGGCTCGCCGCTGCCTATGGCGCGTGATATCGCCATAAACGCCTGTGCGGGCACAACGCCCAAAAGCCTTGCGACGACGTCGACGGAGATCTCCCCCTCAGGCTCGACGGCGAGGACCTGGTCGAGCATCGAGAGAGCGTCCCTCATCGATCCCTCGGCGTGAACGGCGATGAAGTCGGCTGCCTCGGGCGATATGCTGAAGCCCTCCGCCTCGGCTATCGCCTTCACCCGCTGCGAGATGAGCCCAGGCGAAATCAGCCTGAAGTCGAACCTTTGGCAGCGGGAGAGGATAGTTAGCGGTACGGCGTTCGGCTCGGTGGTGGCGAATATGAACACCACGTTTGCGGGCGGCTCCTCAAGCGTTTTGAGCAGCGAGTTGAAAGCCTCGCGGGTGAGCATGTGCACTTCGTCGATGATGACGACCTTATATCGCCCCGCGGTGGCGTATTGGATGTGCGTTTGCAGTTCGCGTGCGTCGTCGATGCCGCGGTGGGAGGCGCCGTCGATCTCAAGCACATCCGGCGACCTGCCCTCAGTTATCTCCACGCACGAGGTGCACTTATTGCACGGCGTTGGCGTTGGTTTTTCGTGGCTTTGGCAGTTGAGGGCTTTTGCCAGAATCCTTGCGGTTGTGGTTTTCCCGACGCCGCGCGGACCCGCAAAGAGGTAGGCGTGCGCTATACGCCCCGCCGATATGGCGCGGCGAAGCGTCTCGGTCACGTGGCCCTGACCCACAACGTCCTCAAACACCTGCGGACGCCACTTCCTCGCAAGAACCAGGTACGACACCTGCTCCACCTCCCGCCAAGAAGATAACGGCGCCTCCGAGGTGCGCAAGAAGTTTTGCCGAAAGCGGGGCTAAAGGGACTCGCCCTCCTCTTCGGTCTCCTCGGACTTTCCGCGCTTCCTGAGGTGAGAGAGCTTCTCCATGATGTTCGGTATAAGCTCCACAAGCGATCCCACAGCCTTCTGCTTGACGGGCAAAAACGCCGTCTTCTCGCCCTCGATCACGATGAACCCAACGGGCTGTATGGAGAATCCTCCACCGCCGCCACCGCCGCCTGCGCTCTTTTTGTCGTTTTCGGCGGCTTCGCTGCCACCAGCGCCAAAGCCCACCGATATCTTCACCACGGGTATAACGGTCTTTTCACCCACCTGCACGGGCTCGCCCAAAACCGTCTGCGCACGAGCCATGCTCTCAATGCGGCTCAGAATGCTGTCAAATATGGACGACACCAACGGCATCGCTCACCTCCTTGCTTTGTGCCCTAAGCCTTTTGATGAATTTCCACAGCCTTCGCTTCGGCAAATGCACCGCAAGTCGCAAAAGCGCCCAAAGAAGCCTGTATGGTCGCACGCTTATTCTCACTCTTCCCCAAACCTCTGCCGAGTCCTCGAAAGCTTCGAAGTCGGGGATTACGTTGATCTGCGCCCTGTTTCGCAGAGCCTGAGCGGCGGTGTACGCCGTCGCAGAAAGCGTCCCAAGCGCAAAAGGATCGGAGGATGAGATGCGCAGCCAAAGCTCGGCGACGTCGCTGCGGAGCGAGCCGAGAAGGTCGAAAACAAACCGCACAAGGCACCTTAGGACCTCGGCGAAAAGCTCCTTTTCCCTCCAAAGCGTTTTGAGTGGGATTCGGGTTTTGGCACGTCCCCGTCTGGGGGGCTTTTCGCGCCTGGGAGCCGTTGCCTTTGGGCGCTCGGCTCTGTCGGGGGGCTTTTTGCGAGGCTCAAGCCTCACAAAAAGCCACCTTGCGCTCCACCTTGAGCTTTGACCGCGCAGCCTCCTCCACTCAAGCTTGAGGGGCGCGGTCAGGGCAAAGGCAACCACGACCAAAAGGACGGCTGTAAGAAGAACCACCATCATACCCTGTTTTCCCCGCGGAGCTCGGGGAAACGCTCGAACAGCGTCTTCTGGACCCTTTCTCCTATTTCGCTGGGCGGCAGCATGCCGTCTATAACGATGAAGCGCTGCGGCTCAAGCTCTGCGATCTGCAGATAGCCTTCCCGCACCTTCTCGAGGAACTTTCCGCCCTCGACCTCGAGCCTATCGAGTGTTTTGCCCTGAAGCGTCATTCTGCGCGCTGCCTCGTGCGGCGGTATGTCGAGGAAGAAGGTCACATCGGGCCGTAGCCCGCCCGTCGCAAAAAGCGACATCTCCATCACCTTCCCGATCCCAAGACCCCTCGCCACGCCCTGGTAGGCGACGGAAGAGTCGGTGAACCTGTCGGATATGACCCATCTTCCCGCCTCAAGCGCAGGTCGGATAAGCTTTTGCGTGTGCTGTGCGCGTGAGGCGAGGTAGAGGAAGAGCTCCGCCCTGGCGCAAAGCCCGATGTTGTCTCTGTCGAGGAGTATGTTTCTTATTTTTTCCGCCACCGCTGTTCCGCCGGGCTCGCGCGTTAGGACCACCCCAAGCCCGCGGCTGCGCAAAAACTCGAGCAAAAGCTTCGCCTGCGTCGTCTTCCCGCTGCCGTCTATGCCCTCGAATGTTATGAACCTGCCGCGCACAAGCCCTCCCTGCGGCGCCGAATTTCAAAATAAGGGCTTGCGGGCGTTGTTGCAAGGGATGAAAAGTCTTTTGTGCACCGCGCGGAACACCAGATGTACCGCGGGGAACGCGGTGTGCGCAGACGACGTGCCCCGGTTGCCCAAAGCTCGCTTCGGCTGCGCGGTGCCGCGTTTGGCACGGAAGTTGTAACAAATAGCGTGGGCAGCGAACCAAAAAGGAGGTGGGTGATGAAGAGGCTTTCGGTCGTCGCGGCAATCTTTGCGCTTGCACTGTTCTGGGGCTGCTCCAAGGAGGGCGAAAGCCTAAGCGACAGGGATGCGATCCTTGCGGCGATCAACGGTGAGTACTCAGCCTACTTCGGCGTTTCGGATGCTTTTTCTGCGGACGATGAGGAGCTTTTGCGCGCGCTCGCGCCCGAGGATGTGCTCGACTCGGTGGTTTGCTGGCGGTACGTCGACAGGGAGTTTTCGCGAACGATCTCGGTCGACGTTGTCGACGACAGCGCCACCGTCGTTGTCAGCCGCACTCTTTCGGCGACTGCCCGCTACCGCGGCTTTGTGGGCGATAGCCTTGTTGTCTCCGAGCGTCCTGTGAGCTTCGAGGGGACGCGAACGGCGGTCTTCGTCCGTAGAGATGGCAGGTGGCAGCTCGTCGCCATATCGCCGGCAAGGCTTCTGACCTCACCTTCCACCGTGGGCATCGACTCCGTCGTCGCCGTGAACAGGACCACGGGCGAGCGATTCGTCATCGACGACCCCGAGCGCCTCTTCCCCGTGGACTCCATCTTCACCGTCGCGCCCGATGATACCTTCGATGTCTACGCCTACACCGCCACGGAGTCCTTTGTCCTTTTCCGTCATCCGCGCGGTGGTGGTTATGGTCGCGTAAGGATGGAGCGTGACGGCGAGCGCGGGCACCGTCACGGCGTCAGGACGGATGCGCCCCGCGGCGTAGGACACATCGTCGTGGATGCGGTCACAGCGTCATCCGCGCTCGACACCGAGGCGGAGCACGACGGCGAGATTTGGGCGATGTGCTTCAGGATCGAGTAGGCTCGCTCCCCCTTCCCCCCTGCGCAGCCCCCGACTGCGTCGGGGGCTTTTTGGTTGCGTAGGCGCGCAGAAGTGCCAGCACCCTTGGGGAGAGCACGCGAACGCCCCCGGGCGGAAGGTCGTCGGCGCTTACGCCGCCAAAGCTCTCCCGGTGCAGGGACACAACGGCAAAGCCCATAGCCGAAAAGATCCTGCGCACCTCACGCCATCTCCCCTCGAAGAGCTCGAGCCTAACCCTCCTGCCTTCGATCTCAACGGCGCCGAGCTTCACCTCCCTTCCGTCGAGCATTGGTCCGCGGCGGAGGAGCTCCTCGGCGTCCGGCGAAAGCGGCTCGGAGAGCACAACCCTATATACTCTTGGCGCGTTGCTGCGCATAAGCGCGTTTGCGAGCGAGCCGTCGTCGGTGAGGATGAGCGTGCCGCTTGTGCCCACGTCGAGCCTGCCGACGTACGAAAGCGCGCGGAACCTTTCGGGCAAAAGCTCGAAGATCGTCCTGTGACCGCGGCGCGAGCAGATGTAGCCCACAGGCTTGTTCATAACGATGTACGTGTGTGGTCCTCTTCGCTCTGCGAGGGGTTTTCCGTCGATTGCAACGAGCTGTCCGGGCACAACGAGCATGCCGGGCTTTGCGGCTTTGCCGTCTACGGTGACCCTGCCCGCGCGGATAAGCTCGTCCGCCGCACGGCGAGAGATGCCCGCGTTGCGCTGAATGTAGCGGTTGAGCCTTATCGCCGACCTTTTGCCCGAGGCGTCGATCATCCCAAAAGCGCGCCTTCTATGTAGCTCATCGCCCTCTCGATCCCGTCTCCGACGAGGTCGGGTTTGTGGGCGTCGGAGCCTATTGCGCCGATCGTCGTTCCGGCGCGCACGAGCGCGCGGATGATGTGCGCTGCGGGGTATGGCGCGGCAAGTCCCTTCCGCCAGCCCGATGTGTTCACCTCGAAGGCGGCGCCGGCGTCGGCAAGGGCGGAAGCCACACGCGGCAAATGCTCGCGCTCAAGCTCCTCGCAAAGCCACAATCCCCATATGCGGGCGAGGTACTTCTTGTACCCGTCGATGTGACCGATGACGGAGAAAAGCCCGCTTCGCGCCGCCGATACAACGACGTCGTAGTAGCGCTTGACGAACTCGTGCGGGGCAAAGACCCTCGCAACGCTTGCCACAAACTTGCGCGAGGTTATCTCAAGGCTGTCTATCGAGTGAACCGAGCCTATCGTGAAATCCGGACGGAAGGCTTCGATGAAGTCCCTGATCCTGTCCTCGTAGTGCGGCTCGTAGGAGAACTCGAACCCAGCGACGATCTCGATTTCGTCTGCGTGTTTGCGCCTCGCAGCCTCGACCGCCTGAAGGTAAAGCTCTATGTGTTCCCTCCTCAGGCGCCGCCAGAAACCTCCCACGCGGACGAACATATCGCAAGCCTCCCTGCGGGGATCGAGGTCGACGTGGGTGGTGAAGCATATCCGCCTGAGTCCTCGCCTTTTGGCCTCTGCAACGAATTCCTCAACATCGCCCCTCGCGTCGACGGAGAAGTCCGGGTGCAGGTGGCAGTCGGCAGAGGCAAGCTTGTCGTCCAGGGCGATCATCGTCCTCCCTCCCTCGCTGCCTTCGGGAAGTCCCCGGGCGGAAAGAGGTAGATGTGGTTCGAGAATATCCATCCCCTTCCCCTTCTCCATAGCTCGACGCGGTATGCGCCCTTTTCGCGGCATTCGAACGTCGCGCTGCGCCCCAGCCTACGGTCCACCCGCTTGCCGTCCCTGACGAGGATTATCTCCGCGGGCTCGGGCGCCTCAACGACGAAGCGCACGCCGTCGCCGGGGTCGAGTTGATCTCCGATGGTGCCCCTCTGTGTGTCTCCTATCGCCCACAGCCTGAAACCACGACCATCGCCCCACCGGTAGTTGCAGATGAAGGCTCGGCATCGCCTCATGGCGGAGAGGACCTGGTTCTGCGCACGGTCGAAGTCCTGTGAGAGGGGCTCCTCAAGCAGGATGTGCGTCCTAAGCGAGCAAAGCTCGACGCGGTAGGGGAAGATCGTCTTCCAGAACGGACCGAATATTCTGTATCGGTATCCGTGTGCGTCGGCGGCGGCTACGCCGAGAACCTTTCTTCTCTGGGCTATCTCGTCCCAGCGGCGCAGCGTTGCGCGCGGAGGAGAAACAAGGAGCCGACGCGGGCTTATTATGTATCTGAGTCTTCTGCCGTCGGCTATGCCCTCAAGCCAGGCAGACATGTGGTTCCAGATCTCGATCCCGTCGAACTCGTCGACCGACCACTCCGTCCACGGCAGGGGCGGGTACTTGGGGAAGTTTCGCCTTTCGTCGGGGTGTGCGATTATCCCAAGCGCTCCCAAGATTCGTGCCTGCCGCACGTACTCGGCGGGCGAAAGCTCCGCGCCAAGGGGCTCGTCCAAACCGAAGATGAGGTAGTGGTTCCTCTCGTTTTGGTCCTCGTGCTCGTAGCCAACCAGAACAAGCGTTTCGCCGTACCAGCCCTCCTTGCGCTTCCCCGAAAGGGTCATGTGGTCGGAGAACATAAGGAAGTCGATCCCGTAACGCTGAGCGAGGCGGATTATCTGCTCGTGGCTTTTGGTGCCGTCGGAGTCGGTTGTGTGGATGTGTATCACGCCGACGTATTCGAAAAGCTTGCCCATCCTTACGCTTCCTTCTGGCGGGTGAAGTCGAGTATGGCGACGGCGCCCTTGACGAGCAGAAGCGGATCAACAAGGTGCGGCGCTTTGACGAGCGGTGAAATCCTTTCTGCGTCGCCACCGGTCATCACAAGGACGCCACGCTTGGCCCTCTTCGTGTACCGATGCCAGAGGAAGTCTACAGCGCCCGCCACGGCGGCGTAAACGCCAGCCGCTATGCTCTGCTCCGTTCCCTTCCCAGGGAACTGCGGCTTTGTCCGTCGCGTTACCTGCGGAAGCTGCGCCGCCCTTCGATGGAGGGCATCGGTCATCATGTCGATCCCAGGCAGGATGGCGCCGCCGTGGTATTTGCCCTGGCGCACGAGGTCGACCGTCACAGCCGTCCCGGCGTCGACGACAACGACGGTGTCCGCCTGATCGCCGTAGAAGTGCCACGCACCAACCGCCACAGCCACGCGATCAGCGCCCAAACGCTCGGGAGAGGCATACTCCACCTTGACGGGGAGGTCCATATCGCCCGAGACGACGGTCGTTTCGATTTGGGCGCGCTGGAGGATGGCTAAGGCGAGTTCGCCTGCATCGGGCACCACCGACACAAGCACCGCCGCCGCGCACGCCGAGCGCTCCGCTATCTCGCGCAGCCTGTTGCTCCACTCCACGCCGCCTGTGGGATACGACCACCTCCCCCCAAGCTCGTCGCCAACCGTGATGTAGGTCTTAACCCACCTGTTGCCAATGTCAACGACGAGTACCCGCTCGCCTTTCATACCGAATTAAGATGGTGGCGGTGCGGGAGGAGGTCAACCCTTAAAGCGCGCCTGCCCTGCGCAGCGCCAGCAGCGTCACTCGATGGTGAAGGTCCAGAAGAAGATCATCGACTTGCTGCCCGAGCCATCGTAGCCGTTGTCGCCTGTGGCAAGGTGGACGTATATGGGACCCGAAACGCTGTAGAGCGGTCCGCCCGAAGTGTTGTAGCGAAGCTGGTCTGTTGTTATCACCCTCCTTGTCGATGACCCCCAGGAGTTCGAGGTGGATGTGTACACGGCGACGGGGGCTTTTCCGTCGGTGCTGGAGTCGTAGTAGCCCGTGCAGGTCCGACCAAGTGCCCAAAGCCTGAAGGTCTTACCGCTGGGGATGTAGAATGTGTACCTAAAGTGAGTTACGTAGCCCCCTTGGGTTCCTGTCCAGGTGAGTGTGTTGCGCATCCCTCCGGGGGCGTAAACGGGCTTTGCGAAGTAGAACTGATCGTCATCCCTGTCGTACCAGAAGATATCTGTCCCGTCCGTTCCTGATCCTGCGCTTGTCTTTTCGAGGACGAGCTGGTTTGGGCTTGTGCGCCAGAAGAGCTGCACGCCGTTTCCTCCGGCATCGTCGTCGAAGACTATGCCGTGCGGACCGCCTATGCCGTTGTCACCAAGCTTTATGACGTTTTTGACCGTCGTGCTGCCGAGGTGCAGAAGCTCGTCGGGGGATGTGGTGCTCAGCCCTATCTTGCCGTTGTTTTGAATGGTCATCTTGACGTTGGGGCTTGTGCCCGAGTTGCCTATGCCGAACTTGCTGGTACCTATGTTCCACACGTCGGGTCCTATGACCCACCGTTGGGTGTAGCTGCTGAAGTCGCTGGAGGCACCGGTGAAGAAGCCGATGCTTGCTTCGTTGTCTGCGGAATTCCCCACCTGAAGTTGACCGCCGCTGTTGCTTGTGGAGTAAATCCTCGTCTTGCCGCCGTTGACGAAAAGCTTGCCCGTGGGCGATGTCGTGCCTATCCCCACGTTGCCGCTTTCGGTTATTATGAGACGGGTGTCGTATGTTCCGTTGTCGTCGTAGTCGTTTTTGAACGAAAGGTCATATCCGCCCGTATATATGCGCCATTCGGCGGTGTTTACGTCGGCTATTTCGACGAAGCTTGCGCCGGAGGGGTCACCGAGCCTGACGTTGCCTTTAACGTCCAGCTTGTACGACGGGCTTGTCGTTCCAATGCCAACCCTCTCTGCCGAGTTGAAGACTGCCCAGGCAGTCCCGCCGGAGTTGGTTATGTAAACGTTGTCATCGCCGGAGTTGTCGTTGTCGGGGTGGATATAGAGGGGACCCTGGCTTGTAAGTTCGCTCTTCCAGCTTGCCGCTTGGTTGTTTATCTCGATGTTCCCGTTACGAACCTCAAGTTTGCTTCTGGGGCTTGTCGTCCCTATGCCGACGTTGCCGTTATCGTGCTCGACGAAGATGCGTGTTGTC
>CBEVQY010000024.1:0-46836 GCA_965552135.1 uncultured bacterium
CCTCGAATATGTCGGGGAAGAGCATCTGCAGAAGCTCGTTGACCTTCTTGCCGAGCTCGGTCACGTAGAGTTTGCCCTTCTGCCTGCGGACGTACTTCCGCTGCAGCAGGGTCGATATTATCTGCGCGTACGTGCTCGGGCGACCGATGCCCTGCGCCTCAAGCTCGCGGACCAATGTTCCCTCGGTGTAGCGCGGAGGTGGCTTCGTGAAGTGCTGCTTTGGTTTTACGTCCAGAAGCTCTACCACATCCCCCTCCGAGAGGGGGGGCAGATTCGTCTTCTCCTCGCTTTCGTCCTCCGCGAGCTTAACCCTCCAGAGGCGCAGGAAGCCGTCGAAGAGAACCTTGGTTTCGGCCACCTCGGCGGTATAGTCTCCGGCGGCAAGGCTAACGGAGGTTCGCACAAGCTTGGCCGGGGCCATCCGCGACGCCACAAAACGGCGCCAGATAAGCTCGTACAGCTTGTACTGATCAGGCGTCAGATACGGCTTGACCTTATCGGGCGTGCGCCAGACGGATGTCGGTCGTATGGCTTCGTGCGCGCCCTGAGCCGCCTGCGAGACCTTGTGAACGATGTTGCCAACGTACTCCTCGCCGAAGTTTTCGCGGATAAACTTCCTCGCCGAGGCAATGGCGACGTCGGCAACGCGGACCGAATCGGTGCGCATATACGTGATAAGCCCCACGGGACCCTCCTCCCCAAGGTCGATGCCCTCGTAGAGCTGCTGTGCAAGCTGCATCGTCTTCTGGGCGGAGAAGCGCAGCCTGCGAGACGCCTCAAGCTGCAACGTGCTCGTGATAAACGGCGGCGGCGGCACGCGACCAAGCTCCTTCCGCTCCACCGACGTCACAACAAAAGGCGCCGACTCCTCGACAGCGAGCTTGTGCCGCTTCGCATCCTCCCGCGTGGGGATCTCGAGCTTCTCCCCCACAAACTTCGTGATGCGGGCGGAGAAATCGACCCCGTCCTTGCGCAAAGCCACGTCAATGGTCCAGTACTCGCGCGGCTTGAACTCCTCTATCTCCCTCTCGCGCGCCGCAAGGATCTTCAGGGCAACGGACTGCACCCTGCCCGCGGAAAGACCCTGGTGCAGAAGGCGCCAAAGAAGGGGGCTGACCTTGTACCCCACGAGCCTGTCGAGGATCCTGCGCGCCTGCTGAGCGTAGACCTTGTTCATATCGATCTGGGTGGGGTGCTCTATTCCCTCGCGGACGGCGTCGCGGGTGATCTCGTTGAACAGAACGCGCCGAGCACGATCAAGTATCCCCAAAAGCTTGGCTATGTGATACGCTATGGCTTCGCCCTCCCTGTCGGGGTCAGACGCCAAGAAAACCGCCTCGGCGCCGTCAACCGCCGACTTAAGCCTGCTTATGACCTTGCGCTTGCCGGGAATAACCTCGTACTTCGGCACAAAACCCGAATCGATATCGACGGCAAGCTCCCTTTCGGGCAGATCAACCACGTGCCCCAGCGAAGCCACAACGGAAAAACCTTTGCCCAAATAACGCGCTATCGTGCGGCTCTTCGCGGGAGACTCAACTATGACGACCTTCTTTGCCATAACCAAAGGGCTTCCTCAGCAAAACAAGCTACGCCTGCGCGGAAGGTTTTCAAGCATTTTTTGGGAAAGACTGGGGCTATCTTTTTATGTTCTCCCAGAACTGCTCGATGCCCTTTGCGATGGCTCGGGCTATCTTGCGCTGGTTCTGGGGCTGGGCTAAGAACTTCTCCTCGTCTGCGTTCGATATAAACGCGGTCTCCACAAGCACAGCGGGCATAAAGGCACCGTAGAGCACGTAGAACTCCGCCCCCTCAGGACCGCGCGCCTCAAGACCTGTAAGATCAGATAAGTTCTGCTCAATTATATAAGCCAATATCGAGCTTTCGCGCTGCTGAGCGCTCTGGACCATATCGACCATTATATACTTGAGCTCGTCGAGGTTATCAACGATGGGTTGGTCCTCAAGCAGGAGCGCACGGTTTTCGAGTGCAGCTGCGGCGCGGGCTTCGTCGGTGCGCGAGGGCGAGAGGTAGAACACCTGCGTCCCGTGCGCGGATGCGCTGCGACCAGCGTTGCAGTGCACCGAAACGAATATGTCGGCGCCGGCGCGGTTGGCTATCTGCGTGCGCTCGGAGAGGGGCAGAAAGACGTCGCCGTACCTCGTGAGAACCGCGTCGAACCCAAGCTCCTCAAGCTCATCGCGCAGATACTTCGCTATAGACAGCACCACGTCCTTCTCCCTGACGCCCGAGGGTCCCACTGCGCCGGGATCCTTCCCGCCGTGCCCCGGGTCGATCACGACGACCCCCCTCTTCGCCTCAGCCTTCTTCGCCTCGCGCTCTGCAGAGGGCTGCTTTTGCCCTCCCGACGCGAAAAACACCGTATCGCCACGCCACGACAGGGTCGCGCCCACAGCCTGCGCAAAGGCTCGAACGAAGCCGCGAAGCGGCACCAAAAGCCCCTCCCTGTGCAAAAGGGTCGGCAGACCGAGGTTATATGGTGTTCCGTCGACGACGACGAAGGGGCTCTCCGGCGAAAAGACGACGCGCCTCCCCCAAAGCCTTATGCTCTCCTTGAACTTCTTTGGCGCGAAATACCTTCCGCCCTCGCCGAGGCGAAGCAGCTGGTCGGTGGAGACGTAGGCGTAGCTATCGATGACGGTGACGCGAAGCGTCGCCACAGGCTTGCCGTCCCTGAAGACGACGATCTCATCCCCCTGCGCCCAGGCGAAAGCCAGGGCAGCAAGAACAACGGAATTTATAAGCAGCCTGCCACGCACAAAGCAAAGATACGTCCAAGCAGCCTGCGCCGCAAGGGAAATGCTCTAAGTGCTTGCCCAACCGAACGAAACGACTATCTTGCGATGAAAGCCGTGGAGGCATCCAGATGGTGGTTGTCGTCATCCTTGCGTTTTGTTTTTCCGCCTGCTTTGGGTGCGAGGTCGACGGTTTTCCTGTGAGGTTGGGCGCTGGCGCCGAGCCCTTGTGGGGAGCGCCTGCTGTGGCATCGCTCGAATCGACACTGATCATAATCGTGGGGTCGACGAACGACTCCATCTACGCCGTCCGCACGGACGGAAGCTTTGCGCCGGGTTTTCCCCTGCATCTTCCCGGACCCGTTGCGAGCAAGGTCGCGTGGGAGCCGACGGCTGACGGGCTTGCGATCTTCGCCCTGACCACAGATGGCACGCTCTGCCGCATCGACTGGAACGGCACATACGCAGAGCTCGTCCTTTCGGCGGACCTCGGCGAAAACTCGGGGCGAACGTCCCCCGTACTCTTCGACGTCGACGACGACGGAGAGATCAACGTCATAGCCGCCGTCGACACATCCGTCTTCTGTCTGTCGCCGGCGGGCGAGCTTATCTGGCGTGGTGAGTTCTGGTCGTCCGTTGGATGCGCCGTAGCCACGCCCGCCGCAGGCGACATCGACGGCGACGGGGAGAACGAGGTCGTCGTCGAGGGCTACGAGGCGCTTTTTGCGCTCAACTCGGACGGCACAAACGCCGAGGGTTTTCCCGTCGAGCTTTCGGGCGCTGCATTCAGCTACTCCGCCCCGTTCCTGTGGGACTGCGACGGCGACGAGGCTGCAGAGATATTCTGCGGCGCACACCAAACCGAAGGGTGCAACTACGGCATCGTCTACAAGGTCGATGTCTCCGAGGGCGCTGCGGCAAGCGAGCTCTACACCGTCCCCGGCTACGGCAGCTGGGTTTACTCCACGGCATCCTGGGGGGATCTAAACGGTGACTACGCAGCCGACCTCGCCTTCGGCTCGGTCGAGGGAACGGTATTCGGGCTCACCTGCGACGGAGCGCTCTCGAGTTTCGGCGGCGTGGCGCTGCATCTGTCGCTTGGGCACATATATGGCTCCACTATCCTGTGCGACGTCGACAGCCAGCCAGGACCGGAGTACATCATCCAGTCCTTCGACGAAGACGGCGGAAAGATGTACCTCATCGTCATGGACCCGACAGCGTCCTACATCGACGGTTTCCCCGACAGCGTCGACGCAGCCGAATCGGGCGTCCTCACGCCCGCCGTCTTCACATACGGCGGGAGCACATACGTCGCCGCCTGCGATGCCCGCGGGAACCTGCACCTGTGGGCTTTTGCCGGATGCCCCCTGCCCGGGTACGACAACTGGCTTGAGCTTTTCGGCGACAGGCGCAACAGAAACACCGCGCCACCCCAACCCACGGCGCTTTCAGTCACGCGGCTCGACGATACCACATATCAGGTTTGCTGGAGGCGCTGCGACAACGCCGACTTCCTGGAATACCGCGTTTACGTTTCCTCCGACTCAGCCGGCACTGCGCCCGCGGTTGTCTTCTCGTCCCCGGAGCCTGCGGAGACGTGCTTTTCGTGGATATCGGACGCTGCGCCCGAGTCGCTTTGGTTCTTCGCCGTCGTCCGCGATTCGTTCGGCAGAGGCTCCCTGCGGAGCGTCCCCGTATCCCCAGTCGATACGGCTCTCGTTGGCGAGGCAAAAACGCACCGCAGTGTGGTCATCCACGCCTCGCCCAACCCGTTTAACTCGTTCTGCGATGTGCTGGCAAGCGGAGCGAAATCCGTAAAGGTGTTCACCATCACGGGCAGATGCGTTTTCGTGGCGCCGCCAAAAACGAGGCTTTCTGCCGAAAGGCTCCCCGCGGGCATGCTTTTGCTCAAAGCTTTCGACGCACGCGGAGCCCAGCTGGCAACCAAGAGAATCTTCGTCGTGAAGTGAACTTTCTTCCCTTTACAGCGGGGCTTTGGGGCGGTCGCCCCTCAGTGGGCGGACAGGCGGTTATCGAGGGCGTTATGATGCGCTCGCCCAAAAGGATCTCGCTTGCCGTCCGCCTCCAGGACAAAAGCATAAAGGTCGTCGGTTGGGACTTCTCGCCTGTGTCCTCGCGCTCGAAGTTCCTGAGGCTTCCTGTGATCCGCGGGGCGGTGAACCTCGGGGAGATGCTTTACTGGGGGATAAAGACGCTGCAGCTTTCGGCGGAGATTGTCTCCGGAGGGTCACGTGGCGGCGGGCGCGCCGCCTCGGTCTTGTCGCTTCTTGCGGGGCTTGCCGCAGGAGTGCTGCTTTTCGCATACATCCCCCTCTGGACCGCCGCGGCGCTGGGGCTCAGGGAAAAGCCGCTGCCGTTCAACCTCGTCGCAGGCAGCATGAGGGTGGTGATCTTCCTGGGATACATAGGCGCGATATCGCTTATGAAGGACATCCGCAGGCTATTTCAATACCACGGCGCGGAGCACAAGGCGATAAACGCCTTCGAGCGGGGCGAGCCCCTTTTGGTGGAGCGCGTTCGCCAATACCCCAAAACACACCCCCGGTGCGGGACAAGTTTCATCTTGATAGTTGCGATCGTTGCGATTATCTTCTTTGCCGTTTTCGACGGTGCGGTGTACGCTCTTTGGAACTTTGCGCCAAAGCCGCTTACTCGGCTTTTCGTGCACCTCGCGCTTCTGCCGCTCCTTGCGGGGGCGTCGTACGAGGTGCTCAAGCTTACAGATAGACTTTCGCGCAAAAGCTGGCTGGGGAGGTTCGTTGCCGCACCTGGCATGTGGCTGCAGAAGATAACGACAAGACAGCCCGACGACGATATGCTCGAGGTAGCCATAGCGGCGCTTCTGGACTCGATAAGTAACATATCGGTTGCGTCGCGGTCTGCGGCAAAGCCAGCGCAAGAAAGGGAGGGAAGATGAAGGCTGGCAAGCCGATATACGTTGGCTTTCTGTGGCATATGCACCAGCCCTGGTATCTGTGGGACGAGGAGGGCGAGGCAGCACTCCCCTGGACGAGGCTCCACGCCCTCAAGGACTACTACGACATGCCTCTGCTTATGGCTCAACACGGCTTTCCGGGGACGATAAACCTCGTCCCATCGCTTTTGAAGCAAATCGAGCTTCTTGCCGCCGGCAGGGCGACTGATCCATTCTGGGAGGCGTTCGTCACAGATGTCGACGACCTGAACGAGGCGCAGCTTAGTCTCATCGTCTCGCGCTTCTTCGACGTGAACTTCGAGCGCTTCATAAAGCCCTCGGAAAGATATAGGGAGCTTTTCGGCAAGCGCGGCGCATCGGCCGACTGGCGCGTATTCTCACGCCAGGAAATACGCGACACACAGGTCCACTTCATGCTCGCATGGCTCGGGCAAAGCCTTAAGGAGAAACCCGAGATAAAGGAGCTCCTCGAAAAGGACAGAGACTACACCGTGGCGGACAAGGAGGTCATAGTCCAGGTTGCCACCGAAAGGCTTAGGGAGATCATCCCGCTCTACGGTAAGCTTGCGCGGGAGGGGCACATAAGGCTTACGTTCTCGCCCTTCTATCATCCCATACTTCCGCTTCTCTGCGACGTTGTCGTAGCCCGCAAGGCGAACCCGCTGACCAGGCTTCCCAAAAAGCCCTTCATCTACCCTGGCGACGCCGAGCGCCAGATAAGGCTTGGCATCGAGTACTTCTCCACGCTCTTCGGGATAAGACCCGACGGCATGTGGCCGCCCGAGGGCGGCGTCGCAGAAGAGATACTCACGCTGCTTGCAGAAGCAGGCATCAGATACACCTTCTCCGACGAGGACATCCTCCGCAAGTCGCTCGAGGCATCCCTCGGCGAGCCCGCCGAACTCACGCCCCAGAAGCTTTATATGCCCTACAACATCTTCCGAGGGGGAAAGAGCATAACCTTCTTCTTCCGCGACAAAAGGCTTTCGGACAAGATCGGCTTCGTTTACTACAAGCACGACGAGAGGGAAGCGGTCGACGACTTCGTAAACTCCCTTCTGCGCATACGGGACGCCCTGCCCGACGACGAGCGCAACTACATAGTCTCGGTCATCCTCGACGGCGAAAACGCCTGGGAGTATTACCGAGAAAACGGCAAACCTTTCCTCAGCATGCTCTACGACGCCCTCCTCGACCACTCCGAGATAGAGCCGATAACGTTTTGCGATTTTCTCGACCTCGGCGGCGAGATTCCGTTTCTCGACAGGCTTGCGCCCGGTTCGTGGATAAACGGGGATTTTTCGACCTGGTGTGGCGCCGAAGAGAAGAATGCCGCGTGGGAGCTCCTCTCCGACGCGCGCAACAACTTCCAGCTCAATGCAGATAAGGTTCCCCCTGCCCTGCGCGAGAAGATCATGCACCACATCATGGTAGCCGAGGGGTCCGATTGGTTCTGGTGGTTCGGCGAAACGGACTACACCCCCTACCTCGAGGCTTTCGACGAGCTTTTCCGCAGCCACCTGAGGAAGGTCTATCAGCTTTTGGGCGAGGCTGTTCCGCCCGAGCTCGAAACGCCCATCCAGGCGACCGAACGCCCGTTTAAGCCGGTGCGGATGCCGCTGCAGTTTATGACGCCATCACTTGAGGGCAAAGCCACCACGTACTTCGAGTGGTCAGCCGCGGGGTTCTACAAGGCAACGGGGTTTAGAGGGGCGATGTACGACGCAAGGAGCCAGATAATCGAGGGGCTGTACTTCGGCTTCGACCTCGAAAACCTTTACCTGCGCCTCGACTCAAGCAAGCTCCTGAGCGACTTTCTCAGAAAGGGAGGTAAATTTCTCTTCGAGTTCCTTGCGCCCAAAAGGATAGACCTTGAGGTCTTCTGCGAGGGCGGCACGATAACCTGGAAAGCCTTCGAGGTGGAGGGCAACAGGCGGAAGCCAACGGAGCTTTCCGGCGTCAAGGTAGTTTGCGAGCAGATATGCGAGCTAAAGCTTCCCTTCGCCTCCTTTGGTGCGACGCCCGAAAAACCCCTGCGGTTCGTCGTCTACGTTCAGGAGGACTCGATGCTCGAGCAGCGGTTCCCGCCCGGGGGGCAGTACATCGAGATCGAGCCGCCGGACGCCGACTTCGAGGACAGGATGTGGTATGTGTAACCCGCGGCATGCCCACGCCACAAATTTCGTTTGACCACGCGCGCTTTTATGTTATTTTGTTTTGTCGCAGTCTTGAAGGGCGGGGTAGATGGTTCGCGTTGGCGTTTTCGTCTGCCACTGCGGCGTCAACATCGCCGGCGTAGTCGACGTAAGGAAGGTCGCCGAAGCTATGCGCCGCGAAGAGGGCGTCGTCGTAGCCGAGGATTACCCCTACATGTGCTCCCAGCCGGGTCAGGAGCTTATAAAGGAGAGGATAAGAAGCCATTCCCTTGAGCGCGTGGTGGTTGCGAGTTGTTCGCCGCGAATGCACCTGGAGACCTTTATGCGCGCCGCCGCAGCCGCAGGGCTCAACAAGTACTGCGTCGAGATGGCAAACATAAGGGAGCAGTGCTCGTGGGTCCACGACGAAAGATCCGAGGCGACGAAGAAGGCGATACTTTTGGTCCGCGCCGCAGTGGCTAAGGCGAGGCGCCTGCAGCCCCTTGCCGAATCGGACGTCGGCGTGTGCCACGAGGCTCTCGTCATCGGCGGCGGCATCGCGGGGATCCAGGCTGCGCTCGACATCGCCGAAGCCGGATTCAAAGTCCACCTCGTCGAAAAGGAACCGTCGATCGGCGGGCACATGGCGCAGCTCGACAAAACCTTCCCCACACTCGACTGCTCCGCGTGCATCCTGACGCCGAAGATGGTCGACGTCGGACAAAACCCCAACATAAACCTGCTCACCTACGCCGAGGTGGAGGACGTCTCGGGCTTCGTGGGGAACTTTAAGGTCAAAGTAAGGCTGAAAAGCCGCCACGTGGACCTCGAGAAGTGCACGGGCTGCGACCTCTGCACACAAAACTGCCTCGTGAGGTACATCCCCCAAAGGCGCGAACCGAAATCCGTTGAAAACGAGCTTGCTCCCGAGATGAAAAGCTTCCTCGACCAAGTACTGCAAACGTACAACTACGACGGAAGCCAGGCGATAGCCGTCCTGCAGGCCATAAACGGCAGGTACCGCCACCTGCCTCAGCTTGCTCTGCGCTACGTAAGCGAAAAGCTTGGGCTGCCACTTTCGAGGATATATCACCTCGCCACGTTTTACAGCTGCTTCTCGCTCGTTCCGCGCGGAGTCCATAAGATCCGCGTCTGCATGGGCACGGCGTGCTACTCCCGCGGCGCACCCGAAATTGTCGAGGAGTTCAAAAGAGTCTTGGGCATAAATCCAGGGCAAACGACGAAGGACGGTCTCTTCACCCTCGAGACGGTAAACTGCCTTGGCTGCTGCGCAATAGCGCCAGTCGTCGTGGTGGACGACGAATATTACGCAAACTTTACACCGGCGAAGGT
This sequence comes from uncultured bacterium, assembly GCA_965552135.1. Classification (GTDB taxonomy): domain Bacteria; phylum UBP14; class UBA6098; order B30-G16; family B30-G16; genus CBEVQY01. The sequence continues at coordinate 9,204 of CBEVQY010000024.1, forward strand.
AGAACAAATTATATCCAAGTACTCCGCCGATGCCGAAACTGAAGGACATACGTGATCTCGAGAGGCTCCGCGAAAGCCTTGTCGCCCAGCGCGACGAAAAAACGCCGCTTATGATAATCTCCAACGGCACGTGCGGGCGCGCAAAGGGCTCACACAAAGTCGTGGAAAAAGCTTTAGATATTATCGAAAAGCGCGGGCTTGAAGGGAAGATCAAATGCCGCGCGACCGGCTGTATAGGTTTCTGTGAGGTTGAACCCAACATCGTCGTACAGCCACAGGGAATCTTCTACGTGCGCGTCACCCCCGAGGACGTGGAGCGAATTATCGACGAAACGCTCCTTGAGGGAAAGATCATAGACGAACTTATTTACACCGATCCCCAAACGGGCGAGAAAATCCCATATTATAAAGATATACCTTTTTATCGCGCCCAGATGCCACTTATCCTTGGGAATAACCTCCTCGTCGACCCTGAATCGATAGAGGACTACATCGCCATAGGCGGGTATGCCGCTTTGGCGAAGGTTCTTTCCTCCATGTCGCCGGAGGAGGTCATCGAGGAGATAAAGCGCTCTGGTCTTCGCGGCAGGGGCGGCGGCGGATTTCCCACGGGCAGGAAGTGGGAATCGTGCCGCAGAGCGAAGGGAGATATAAAATACGTCATCTGCAACGCCGACGAGGGCGACCCCGGCGCATATATGGACCGCTCCGTCCTCGAGGGGAATCCCCACTCCGTGCTGGAGGGCATGATAATCGGCGCATACGCCATAGGAACAAGCGAAGGATATATATATGTTCGCGAGGAGTACCCTCTGGCGCGCAAACACTTCGGCAAAGCGCTTGAGAGCGCAAGGGAATACGGCTTTCTGGGCGAAAATATATTGGGAACGGGCTTTTCGTTCGACGTCAGGATAAGCGTTGGCGGTGGAGCCTTCGTTTGCGGCGAGTCGACTGCGCTTATGGCGTCCATCGAGGGGAAGCCCGGTGAACCGCGTCCAAAACATATACACACCGTCGAGCGCGGGCTGTGGAACAAACCGACAACGCTCAACAACGTCGAGACCTGGGCAAACGTCCCCTTAATTATAAACCGCGGCGCCGAATGGTACGCTCAGATCGGCACCGAGGGAAGCAAGGGGACCAAAATCTTCTCCCTCGTTGGCAAAGTCAAAAACACCGGGCTTGTCGAGGTCCCGATGGGAACAACGCTCCGAGAGATAATATTCGATATAGGCGGCGGCATAAGAGGCGACAAAAAGTTCAAAGCCGTTCAAACGGGAGGACCCTCCGGCGGACTTATACCGGAAAAATTCCTCGATACACCCGTCGACTTCGACGAGCTCACGAAGCTCGGCTCCATGATGGGCTCGGGCGGAATGATAGTCCTCGACGAGGATAACTGCGTCGTAGATGTGGCGAAATATTTTATAAATTTCCTTAAAGACGAATCGTGCGGAAAGTGTTTTCCCTGCAGAGAGGGACTTGTGCAACTATCACACATCCTCGAGAGGATAACCGCGGGCGAGGGCGAGGAAGAGGACCTCGAGAAGCTCGAGGATCTGTGCTGGCTTATGAAGAATACATGCCTCTGCGAGCTGGGCAAATCCGCGCCCAACCCGCTTCTGACCGCAATGAAGTATTTCCCCGACGAGTTCGAGGCTCATATAAAGGACAAAAGATGTCCATCCGGCGTCTGCAGGGCACTCATAACGATTGTGATCGATCCCGAGCTCTGTACGGGCTGCACGCTCTGCGCACGAAAATGCCCCGCCGGAGCGATATCGGGCGAGCCCGGAAAACCACACGAAATCGACCAAGAAAAGTGCACAAAGTGCAAGCTATGCGTAGGCGTGTGTAAGGTGGGGGCGGTGAGGGTTGAGTAGCAAGTAGTACAACCTTAACAAAAAATAAATTGGTTCCGCCCGTTTCAAAAAACTCACAACGTATTTGTGTTTTTTGTGATGAGCGTTTGCGCCTGTAGCTCCAGTGCGAACGACCGTTTTTTCACTTTTCGCTTGACAAAAAGGGTTACATTCGTATTTTTCAAAATGGAGATTTGTTCTTTCGGGGAATTGATAAGGAACATTCCGCACAATTCCTTCTTCAGTCGGTAAGAGCGAATTCTATTTGGGGCAGTCGCGTGTCCAAAAAAGAAAATTTGGCATTGCAATTACCCGAATACACAAGAATCAGAAAAAATAGATACAAGGAGGTTTAAAATGCCTGGCATTTTAATACTTCTTATATGCACATTTTCCAATGTTATAAGTAGCGAAATAATAATAAATGGTAATGACACCATATACATAAGAACGAGGGAAGACGAAATAGATATTGATGAAATTAACAGAAAAATTCGTCGGAATGGATTTAAATGGATTGCTGCGCCAAACCGTTTTACATTTATGACAAAAGATGAAAGAGAACAATATCTTGGTTATTTGCCTAGTGAGTTTATTCCTTCAAAAAATACCGGTAAGGTAAGAGTTTTTCGCGCGGAAGATGCACTCCCAGCCACCGACCTGCCAGAACATCTTGAGTGGAGGAATAAAGATGGTTATGACTGGACAACCCCCGTGAGAGACCAAGATGGATGCGGTTCCTGTTGGGCGTTTGCCGTAGTAGCACCAATTGAGGCAAGTATAAACATTATGCTTGGTGAACCGAACTATGATGTTGACCTTTCGGAAGAATTTTTGGTTCATGATTGTTTTCCACTGTATGACTGTGGAGGTGGTACCTTCTACTCTACTTATTCCTTTTTGACAGAAAATAGAATTTGCACCGAATTTTGTTATCCATATACCGCAACAAATGGTCCTTGCGAACCCTGCATCAATTGGGAAGATAATAGTTTTCAACTCGATTCATTTGAATACTACAATGGTATGGACGATACGCCGATAGAACGCCGGAATGCGATAATGACTATGCTTCAAGATGGCCCTGTTTCTGTTCGTTTTACTGTGCTCAGCGATTTTTATACATATTCAGGTGGAATATATAATTCAACAGAAACCCCCCCATATCCGAATCACGGTGTGACAATAATAGGCTACGACCAATCGGATGAATATTGGATTTGTAAAAACTCATGGGGAGATTCTTGGGGAATGGATGGGTATTTTCTAATACGTATGGGCATTCTCCATATAGATGAGGTTGCATACCGCCCAATTTTTGCAAATACAATGTCATTTGTAAATATAAAGAATTTAAAACCAATAGATAATGGACATATTCCAGAATTATTGCCTCGTTTGGAATGGGCGTTCTTATCAAATGATTCGTTTTCAAATATTCATTTTGAAATCCAAATAGATACCAATTATTATTTTAATTCTCCAATTACTATCAGCAGCTATACATCTTCTACTGGATTCAGCCCAACAATGCCTATTTCGACTGATTCGGGTCTTATTAACTATCAGGTAGGCAGTCAGGGCGAAAGTCTTCTAGACAACACTACGTACTGGTGGCGAGTTAGAGCATATGATGGTTCTAGCTATTCTCACTGGTCTTATCCTTCATCATTTACTACGAACACATCCTTATCTAATTATGGCTGGTTTCAAACAACTACTAAACAATTCGAAAGATGCAATTATAACAGGTTAAATTTAAGAAATGACGAAGTGAAACATGTATATCAAGGCATTGTTTTTGAGAGTAACTTCGAATACAGTGACACCATAAGTTTTTTTGACCATTGGTGCATTTATGAAGGTGAGGATTCATCTGGTTATTACTCTGATTCACTGTGTAAAGCGGAATGGCAAACTGATATGTCCCACAGTCCAAACCATGGTCTTTTCATACTCGATGAATCGAATACACACAACGCCTATGCTTATTCAAATAATTTTGATACCATAAAAGTAGGATGTGTGACTTCTTGGTTTTACTTCGATTCTATCGGCATTAGAATGAATATATTCACACTGCACTCGAACATGAATATCGATGATGTTGATAATTCATCCGTATTCCAATTTGGAATTGATAGTGCGTTAACATATTGGAAATTTCGATTGCGGGTAAAATATCCAAGTACAGGAAGCTCACGCACGGATTTATTTGGGAATCCAGCTGCCTTTATGGGAGAATGGCATAAATATTCTATATGTTTTGATACTGATAGTTTTATGTTAAAACTCTTCATTGATGACACTGTTCGATATAGCCATGAATATGCTGACATGTTCCCATCAGGTATCGCGTTATCGATAGGTTCAAATGTTACAAATGCTTCAAACAAAAAAGGAACTGGATATTACGATGATGTATCAGTATCAGGAATAAGTGATTCAATAGAGATTTTAGAGAGCCCAATAATCACTCCTGACACAACAGGTTTTACCTGGTATAGACTATTCTGGCACCAGAATGTCGGCGATAACATAGCAATTGAAGTTCAATATAAAACGGGTGGCATCTGGAATACTTACGCTATTTATACAACATCATCATCAACGGGAGAATATGATATTTCTGGATTGGGCAGTGTTGACACAATTAAATTGATTGCTCATTTTAATGCCGCAGCCTCAGAAAGCGTAGTTCTATATGATTGGGGTGTTAATTGGTCTGGTGGTGAAATTAGCATTGATGATAAAGAAATACTTCCCAGTTTCGCAAAATTAAACATCTCTCCAACCTTATTCAATTCATCTTGTGCGATAGAAGTTGAAATACCAAATAAATGTGATGTTCTAATTAAAGCATATGATATACTTGGCAGAGAAGTAAAAAATGTTTTAAACAAAAAAAATGTAAAAGCAGGAAAATACAGAATCATATGGAATGCAGACAATTTGGCCTCCGGCATCTACTTCATCCGCCTGAAAGCTGGCGAGCAAACCATCACCAAGCGCGCTGTTCTGATAAGATAGGACGGGATGGAACGATAAATTTTCCCTTTTTCGCAAATGCAGTCTAAGTTTCTGAGCGCACAAGCGCTCAGAAATTTATCGATTCGTGTTTTTGGAGAGAGGGGAAATTTTTCAAAAAGTCTCTAAACCAGCTTTCCCCCTCGTATCTGCTTCATTTGGGCGGGTATTTGTAATATTTTTCTCCAATTGAGTAATTTTCCTCTTGTCGGGTCCCGTTCCGCCCCACTGCTTGAGGAATAACAGCACCTTTGCCTTCTTGCACTGTGAGAGCACATCGTAGATTCACTGTTCCTTCATCTTGCGCGCTTTCGGTCCTGACTCGCGCTGACGATGACCCGGCTAATGCCTGCAAAGGGATTTCTGACATCGGTTCCAGCGATGGCTCGAATGAAGTGAGCTTCAACATATTCAGGTTGGGTGTAAGGAGATTTTTTTCTCTACGCCTAATAAAAAAACTTGCTTTCCGCTGCCGTTGGGTGTAATAGTATTAAGCCATGGACAAGCTCATCATCGACGGCATAGAAGTTGAGCCTGATCCCTCGAGGACGGTCCTCGAGGTCGCGACGGAGCTCGGGATAGAGATCCCGACGCTGTGCTACTACAAGCCGCTCGGCCCTTACGGCGCCTGCAGGCTCTGCGTCGTGGAGACCATATGGAAGGGCAGATCCCGCCTCCAGACGGCGTGTACCTTTCCCGCGTGGGAGGGCGAGGTGCGCACAAAGTCCGAGCCCGTGATCAGAGCAAGGAGGCTGCTTCTGGAGCTCTATCTCGCCGCCGCGCCGGAGTCGGAGGTAATACGGGAGCTCGCCAAAGAGTACGGCGTCACGAAGACGCGGTTCAAACACATAGTCCCCGAGGCTGCCGCGGCCAACGCAGCCGTTGACCTTGCGAAGTGCATAGGCTGCGGGCTGTGCGTGCGCGTGTGCAACGAGCTTATGGGCATAGGCGCCATAGGGTTCGTCGGCAGAGGCGAAAGGCGCGTTGTGGGAACGCCCTTCGGCGAAAGAAGCCAGGTCTGTGTCGCGTGCGGCGCGTGCCAGGAAGTGTGCCCCACCGAAGCGATAAACTTCGAAGAGAACACCGACATAAAGCCCCTGCCGCTTCTTTCGGAGTTCAACATGGGGCTTGCGCGGCGCCCGTCGATATACATACCCTTCCCCCAGGCGGTGCCCAAAGTCCCCGTCATCGACGAGAGAAGCTGCATGCACTTCTTCAACGGCAACTGCGGGGCGTGCGAAGCCTTCTGCGGACCTAAGGCGATCGACTACGAGCAGGAGGACAGAACCGTAGAGCTCAACGTGGGCGCGATAATCGTCGCCACCGGCTACGATCAGTTCGATCCGCGCAAAAAGCCCGAGCTCGGATACGAAGACTACGAAAACGTCATAACCGGCCTCGAGTTCGAGCGCCTCGTCTCGCCATCCGGACCCACAGGCGGAGAGATAGAGATCTCGGGCAAGAAACCCAAAAAGATAGTTCTCGTCCACTGCGTCGGCTCGAGGGATAAATCGGTGGGGAACGAATACTGCTCGCGCGTTTGCTGCATGTACCTTATGAAGCACGCCCATCTCATCAAGGAGCACATCCCCGATGCCCAGATCGTTTCGTTCTACATGGACATTCGCGCCTTCGGGAAGGGGTACGAGGAGTTTTACGATCGCGTTAAGCACGAGGGTGTGATCTTCAGGCGGGGCAGCGTTTCGGAGATATTCCGCCGCGGCGACAAGCTCGTCGTCAAAGCCGAGGACACGCTTTTGGGCGAACCCGTCGAGGAGGAGGCTGATCTTGTGATCCTGGGCACCGGCATGGTCCCCCGCCCCGAGACGCTCGAGCTCGCCAAGAAGCTAAAGCTTTCCCTCTCGCAGGATGGATTTTTGCTCGAGGCGCACCCGAAGCTGCGCCCCGTCGATACGTTCAGCGACGGGATCTTCCTTGCCGGCTGCTGCCAGGGTCCCAAGGACATTCCCGACACGGTCTCGCAGGCGAAGGCTGCGGCATCGGCGGCTATAGCGATAATCTCGAAGGACCGCCTTGTGGTCGCGCCGCTTGTGGCGGTGATCAACCCGGACCTGTGCGCCGCGTGCCGAACGTGCGAAAAGGTGTGCACATACGACGCTCCCTACTTCGACGAGGAGCGCGGCGTGATGACGGTGAACACCGTCCTGTGCAAAGGCTGTGGCAACTGCGTCGCCGCATGCCCATCCTCGGCTATCAAGCTCAACTCATTCACCGACGACCAGCTAATCGCCCAACTCCAGGCGCTTTTGACCGAATGAACCCATAGGCGCTTTTCCCTTGCAGCCTCGGGCAAAGCCCGTTAACTTCACAAAAAGCCGCGATGAAGAACTTCGTCGACATGTTCGTCCAGTGCAGCCTGCTTTCGAAGGGGATAATACTGCTTCTGGTGCTCATGTCCGCCTACAGCTGGGCGATAATGTACTTCAAGTGGCGCAGGCTGAGGCGGCTTGCGAGGCAGAACAGGAAGCTTCGGTCGATAATAGAGAACCGCCGTCTACACGACGTTTTGAACCTTTCCCTCTCCCCTTCCGACAACGCGCTTGTCAGGCTGCTTGAGGCTGTGAAGCGCGAGGCGCCCCTGGAGCACGTGAGGGACTCGCGCGGCGTTCTGGTGACGCGTCGCGCACTGCCCGACGCCTCGATCCTGCGCGACAGACTCGACGCCGAGATAGAGGTGATCCTCGCCGAGGAGGAATCGCGGCTCGATTTTCTGGCAACCACCGCAGCCGTAGCGCCGTTTCTGGGACTCCTCGGAACCGTCCTCGGAATTACCCAAAGCTTTTGGGAGATAGGCAAGCAGAGCACGGCGAACATAGCCGTAGTGGCGCCCGGGCTTGCAGAGGCGCTCATAACGACGATTGTTGGGCTTATGGTCGCCATTCCCGCCGCGCTCGGATACAACTGGCTCAGGTCGAAGCTGCGCGACCTGGCAACCGAACTCGAGCACTTCTCCAGACATATACTCGTCAGGCTCGCGAAGGAGAGGTAAAACAAAAACGGGGAGGTTTTCCGTGCGGGCGGTGGTCATAGTTTTAGACGGCGTTGGCATAGGCTACGCGCCCGATGCCGAGCTCTACGGCGACTGGGGCGCAGCAACTCTCCAGCACATCGCCGAAAAGATGGGAGGGGTCTTCTGGCGAAACATGTGGAGGCTTGGGCTTTCGAACATCTTCCCCATCGAGGGGATGTCGCGGAACCCGAAGCCCGAGGGCGCCTACGGGAACATGATCGAAAAATCGGCGGGGAAGGACTCCACGTCGGGGCACTGGGAGCTTGGCGGGCTTATTGTGGAGAAGCCCTTCCCGACGTATCCCGACGGCTTTCCGCCCGAGGTCATCGAGCCGTTCGAGGAGCGCATAGGGCGCAAGGTCCTTTGGAACTAGCCAGCCTCGGGCACGGAGATAATCCAGAGGCTGGGCGAGGAACACATGCGCACAGGTCGACCGATAGTCTACACCTCCGCCGACAGCGTCTTCCAGATAGCGGCGCACGAGGAGGTGGTTCCCGTCGAGCAGCTCTACGAATGGTGCAGGGTGGCTCGTGAGATTCTGACGGGGGAGCATGCGGTTGCGCGGGTCATAGCAAGACCGTTCAGGGGAAAGCCCGGAAACTTCTGGAGAACGCCCAACAGACACGACTTCTCGCTCCCCCCCTTCGGACCCACGATGCTCGACCTCGCTAAGGACGCCGGACTTGCCACGGTGGCTGTGGGCAAGATATACGACCTCTACGCGGGCGCAGGGATCACCGAGCACATCCCCACGCAGGACAACGCCGACGGCATACGGAAGACGATCGCGGAGCTTCGCCGCGACTTCGACGGAATCCTAATGACGAACCTCGTGGACTTCGACATGAAGTACGGTCACCGCAGGAACGTCGTTGCCTTTGCCGCGGCGCTGAGGGAGTTCGACGAGGCACTGCCCGAGATAATCGATGCCCTCGCCCCCGACGACATCCTCTTCGTAACAGCCGACCACGGCAACGACCCCACCCACTACGGCACGGACCACACGCGCGAGCGGGTTCCGCTCCTCGTCTGCGGCGCAAAGGTGCGACCGGGGGACATCGGCACCCGCGAAACCTTCGCCGACCTCGGAGCCACAGTGTGCGAATACCTCGGAGCCAAACCCACAAAGGACGGAAAAAGCTTCCTCAGCAAAATCATCGCCTGAGGGAACGGCTTACTTCCCCGAGCCAGCGCTCCGCTCAAGCGAGGCAAGCTTTTCCATCATAAGCGTCGTCTTCATCTCTATCGCGGTGAGGATCCAAAACTGATAGTGGTTCACCTTGGCCTGGGTGTGCATGAGATATATAAGTTTTAGCGACACAAGGAGAACAGCGAAGTCAAGTGCCATTGTGCCGACCACACGCCGCCAGAAGATCTCGACGGCGAAAAGTCCTAAAACCAAGACCAAAAACAAGGCGTTGAGGATTCTGTCCTTCTTCGTGGGCTTTCCGCCGTATGAGCCCAAAAGCCTCCTAAGCTTCTCGTCGTGGAGGAAAGCCAGCGCCTCGTGCTCAGCCTGCTCAAGGTCCTTTTCCGTAAACTCCCTCGTCATATCAGCCTCTCGCTCCGGTTAATTTTTCTCCACATCTATGACTATATTATCTATAAGTCTGGCTTTTCCTAAGAAAGCCGCGAGCGCTATCATGACTTTGCCCCTCACCTCATCCAGGGGCTCCATAGTGTCGGCATCGACGATATCTATATATTGCACTCTGAACGGTCCAGCCCCTTCGATGTATTTTCGCATAGCCGAAATTATATTTGCGCTTCTCCTCTCGCCCTGTTCGATGAGCTTTTTAGCCATAAGCAGCGATTTATATAGCGCTGGCGCGACTTTGCGCTCCTCGGGTGTCAGGTATTCGTTTCGCGAGGACATAGCCAAACCGTCCTGCTCGCGGACGGTGGGGGCAGCGATTATCTCGACGGGTAAGTTCAGGTCGCGGACCATGCGCTTTATCACGGCAAGCTGCTGACCGTCCTTCTGACCGAAGACGGCGAAGTGGGGCATAACTATGTTAAAAAGCTTTGTGACTACGGTTGTAACACCGCGAAAGTGCCCGGGACGGTATTTGCCGCAGAGCACTTCGGTCATCCTGCCTGTGACCTCAACGTAGGTGCAAAAGCCTTCGGGGTACATCTCCTCGACCTTCGGCACGAAGAGCACGTCGACCCCCTCCTTCTCGCAGAGAGCCTTGTCGCGCTCCAGGTCGCGAGGATAGTCGTTGTAGTCCTCGTTTGGACCGAACTGGGTTGGGTTCACGAAGATCGACACCACAAGGAGGTCGCACCTCGCCCGGGCGATGCGTATGAGGGATAGATGCCCCTCGTGCAGGTATCCCATCGTCGGGACGAAGCCTACAACGTCACCACGCATGCGGCGCTCCTGAGCGATACGCCGCATATCGGATATGCTCTCGACGATCTCCATAGGCACAAGTATATAAGACAGGTGCGGCTCACAAAGTCAACGGAAAAGCCCGCGCATTCCGGTTCACTCAAGGCTTGCGAGCGCAGCCTTGAGCTTGTCTATTATCCTCACGGGCTTCGGATCCTCCTCGTTTAGTATAGCGAGGTAATAGCTCGTGAAGTCGCCAAGCTGGATGAGCTCGAACATCCGCGTCATAAAGGGTGCATCTTTCTGGGGCGGCTCGAGGAATATCGGCTCCACACCAAGCTCCCTCATCACGCCGGCGACGAAGTCCATCCTGAACCTGTTGCGGGGATGGTCCTCGGGATCCACAAGGAAGATGGGCTGAAGGTGCTCGCCAAGCTCGTAGAGGTGCCTCCATCCGACGAGTTCGTTGTGGTTCATCTCGGGCACGACGGCGGAGTACGCGAGCGCCTTGCCGTTCTCGTTTATCTGTCCTCGGAATCTTGTGGCAACCGCCTCAAGCCTCGGCGACGAATACACAAGGGGCAGCTTCCCGTGGAGCTTTCGGGCAAGCTTTTTTGCGGCGTTATCGCTTTCGGGAACGTCCTTGGCGAGCTTCTCCGCCCCCTTGTGGAGGGCGTATTGCGTCGTCTCGATCGCCTCCCGCTGCGAGGGCAAAAATCCCCACAGCTCGAAGAGGGTCACGAGCGGGACGAAGGAGTATCCCAGGGCGGCGCGTGGCGGCAAGCCCTGGGGGATCTCCGCGCAGCCAAAGCCGAGGTCCTGCGCAAGCTCGAAGAGTTGGCCGTCGCTTGTGATCGCAAAAAGCTGCGCGCCCAAAAACCTCGCCGCCTCAAGCGCCTGAAGCGTCTCCTCTGTGTTGCCGGAGTACGACGACAGGATCACGAGGCTCCTTTTGTCGACGAATGCGGGCAGAAGGTAATCGCGGTTGACGAACATCGGCTTTCGCAGCTCGTAGAGGGCGTAGCACCGCAGAAGATCAGCGCCTATGGCTGATCCACCCATCCCAGCGACGACTATGTTCGCCACATCGGAAGGGTCCACAAGCCCGTAGTCCGATGCCTCGGCGATCTCGCGCCCGCGCGAAAACTGCTCGTGGAAGTTGTACAAAAGCGAGTGCATGTCGCCGGGGTCGTACTTCTCGTAGGTTCTTGCGTCATCAAGCATCGTCACCTCCTCACGTTTCTTTCTCCCCTCGGGGCGCGGTCAAATGAACCCAAGCCATCTCCGCCGCCTCCTGTGCCCGGGACCTCCCATGGGCTTTACGCGGATAAGGGCAGCCTCGCTGCGGCGGAGCGAAACCCGCGCACCCATAACCTCAACCTCCATCGGATCCCCCAGCGGGGCAAAGCGGATCACAGTGACCACCCTGCCGGGCAAAAAGCCCATATCCAAAAGCCTCTGGCGAACCTGACCGCCGCCCAAAACGTCGCGTATCATGCCCGACTCACCGGGCTTTAGCATCGAAAGAAGCATACGCCACCTACTTGATGTACAAAACCTTGCGAACGAAGCTCTGCTTTCCGACGGTTACCTCGAGTAGATACACTCCCGCTGGGGTCTTTTGCGGCGCCCAGCGAATGTATCCGCCCCTTGGCGCACCCAGTCCTTCCCGGTATACGATTCTGCCTACGGGATCGCGCACGCAAAGCCGCACCGGCAGGCCAGCGGCGTTCTCGAACGGCAAAACGACGACGTCGTTGAAGGGATTGGGCACTGGAATCCCCACGACCGCGCTTTTTGCCCTGGCGTCGCTTACGAACCCAACTCTGCGCAAAACGACATCGAGCCGCAGCGGCACCTCGGGATCCACAGTGCACGAAAGCGTTGTATCGTAGCAGTCGGCGCGCGAGAAGGTGATGCTGTACGGTCCGGCTTTCGCGGCGAAGGAGAAACGTCCGTGCGCCTCCGTTGTGTCAACAACGGTCACAGGTCCGATTGCGGTCACAACGACGTCCGATGCGGGTTCGCCACCCTCAATTGAGACCTCGCCGTAAACGGCGCCATCGGTCTGGTCCGGCGGAAGAAGATACTCGACGATGTTGGAAAGGATCTTTGCGGCGTCTGTAGAGTCGACGAAGGCGGAGTTGTACGTAAATCCGCAGAAAGCGCTCCGGGCCAAACCCCGCCCGTCGGAATCGGGGAACAAAAGGACGCAGCCAAGCGTTGTGTCGGCGGCTGTCCTGTAGAAGTAGTAAGCACCCTCCGCGGGGCGAACCACATCGAAGATCTGATAGTCCCAGAACGAGACGCTGACCGTGGGGATGTTCTCATCAAGGACGTTGGGGAAGAAGGTTACGAGGCTGTCCCAGAAAAGAGGTGAGACGGCAAAGCCTTCATCGCCGGGATCGTCCGACTCGTATGCTCCGATGTGCAGGAGGTCGGTTGCGAAGTTGGGCGAGAATCCTCCCTCCTCAAGCACCTGATACGCCACTTCACCGCCCTCAAAGACGACTCTCCCGCCGCTCAGGTGGTAGTCCAAAAGCGTAGAGAGTCTTGCTGCGGTTGCGGAGAAGGAGTTATCGCCTGCGGAGTAGAGCACGAGGTTATAGTCCCACATCGTGGCGGTGTCGGGGAACGTGGTCGCAAGGTCGACGGAGTAGCCGAGGCTTTCGAGGTCGTCGCGTATCCGGGCCGGGGCGACGCCGTCGGAGGAGACGTCGATAACGAGCACATCCGCGCTTGCGGCGTCAAGCGGCACGTCGAGATCGGTGAACGGCGTGGACGCCGAAAACGAAATGCGCTTGGGCTTAAAGCCCCTTGCGCGCACAAAGGCAACGTAGTCGCAGTAGGGAAGCTCACCGAGGGAATACATCCCAGCGTCGACCCTCTCCCCCACCGACACAACCTCTCCGATCACGGGCGCCAAAAGCTCCACTTCGGCGACAAGCGGCGTGCCTATCTCGTCGTGGACGAAGACCCGCACGTCGCTGCGCGGAGTCGGCGTCATCGAAAACGTATAGTCGCCGCGAACGGTGAGGAGGAACGTGTAGCTCGTATCGTAGTATCCGAACCCCTGCAGGGCGACGGTGTAGGTATCGCAGAAGAACCAGCCCGGCAGCGAGAAGGTTCCGTCCCAGTCGGTTCGCGTGGTTCCAACAGTATCGCCGTCGTGCAGGAGGGTGAGCACGGGACGTCCCAAAACGGGGCTGCCGCCGCTGTCGACCACGACGCCGTAAAAAGGTCCAGCCGCCCACACAACACGGACGGTGTCCTGCAGGATCACATATCCGGGCTTGGCAAAGGTGAACACAACGGGCATATCCGTCGTGGGCGTTATGGTTGTCGAAAACGTATCGCCCGAAACGACAACGCTTTCCGGCTCCAAGCCGCCACCTTCGATGTAGCAGGTGAAGCCGCCTGCTGAAAGGACGTACCTTATGCTTCCCTCGAACCCTGCGGCGAGCGTGTCCCAAAGCAAAATGGACTCCACACCAACATCCCTTCCGACAACGCTCCAGCTTGCCGCGCCGTAGCAGGGAAGCTGACGGAACAAAAGCCTCCTGCCACCGTGGATAACGACGAGGGAGAGAACCCCCTCGTACGGAGGGTTGATGATCATCTCCGCGTATCCTGAGCTGTCGGTGAAGGTGCTTTCGACGACGCCGTAGCCGGAAACCTTTACCAAAGCGCCTGCATAGGGAACCCCAGCACCATCGGTGACGGATATGGAGAAGACGTTATCGACGCCGACGTGCAGGCTCTCGGGCGAATACTCTGCCACGCAGAGGAACTCGTTCGGCACAAGCTCGACGAAGGGTTTAAAGAAGTTCGGCTTTGTTGCCACAACCCAAACCGAACCGGCGCTGTCGGGCTCGAACTCGGGCGTTATGCGGACGCTCCCCCAAGCTGACCTGCCAACGCCTATCCTTCCGTCGCTGCGCCAGAGACACACCGTTGCGCCGTCGACTGAGACGGGGATGTCGAGGTAGTCCTCGCCGAGCGGCACAACGCCGCCCCACGCGGAGAGATCCACGTCGATGCTCTCGGGCTCGCCCCAGTAAAGCCAGAGCGCAGGATCACCGAGGTTGTGGTAGACCTCGAAGTAATACCTCGCCGTGCCGTACCCGGCGAGCAGAAGCTCCAGGTTAGCCTTAAACGTTGCGCCGGCGATGGATGTGAAACCATCCTCGAACACCGCGTCGAACCAGCGGCGCTCCCAGATATCGTCCTCGATCCAGTACGTCGAGTTCGATGCGCCGATGAACGCAACTGCGCCCTTGTGCGGAGCCCTAACCCAAGCCTCGCCAAAACACTCCGATACGTCGAACTTACCCGTGAGACACGCGTTGCTTATGACGAGCGGATACATCCCGTCGTTTGTGAGCGATGCTATATCGTGGATCGAAACCGATGGATTTCCCCACCCGTCGGTGTTCCCGTGCCCCGAGTAATCCACAAGCAGCGCGCCGGCGTTTATCGCGCTCAAGACGTCTTCGCCGGTGGCGCCGTCGAAAGCCCAGAGCGACTCGGGCTCGTACTCGGGCGGGGTAAGCCAGGTCGTGAAGACGTACCTGTGGGTGCTCTCCGCAAGCTCATAGTCGCCGTCGATGCCGCAGGCAACGAACACAGGGTGCCGCAGGAAGCTGCTTTCGCCCATCATGAACCGCTCGTAGAAAACCGCCTTTTCCACCACAGCCTCGACCTGCTCTGCGGTGGCGCACGGAAAGCGCCCGTAGAGGATGTCGGGCAGGTAGTCGTCCCCGTCGACGGTGAAGTAGTAAAGGTCGGTCGGGTGGGAATCCCACCCCGACGAGACAACCTTGGGCGGGATCTGCTCAGCATCGCCGACGAAAAGCACGAAGTCCGGAGGCTTTTCCCACCCCTCGTAGGCGTCCGAGATAGCCTCACGCAGCGACGACGTATCGGCGCCGATGGACGAGATGGGCGTTGTAACGACATCGTAGCCCAACTTCCTCTTCCACTCCACAAGCGGCTCGATGGCGCCGGCGAAGTCGTCGTGGTATATCAGCCAGTAGACGACGGGCACGTTCGGCTCGGGGGGAATGTCCTCGGGTATGGGCAACACGCGCCCAAGGAGCCCGTCGAAGACGGGCGAGCGAAGCCTTTGGTCAGGGGGGCGCAAAGGCTCGTCGAAGCTTACGTCCACAACGGCGGAGCGTATGTAACAAAGCCTCCCCGAGCGCGGGTCGTACTCGACCACAGGGAAGACCTCCAAAAGCCCGAGCCTCCTTCCGCGCAAGATTCCGATGGGGGATATCCGCGCCCAGTCGCGGGCGCCGAGCGTCAGCATCGAATCGCGATACCACGCTGCATCCTCAACCGTGCTCCAGCTCGACATCCACTTCGGGCGCGGCGGCTGCCTGGGAAAAACCTTCCCCGGCAGACCAAGCTGAGGCAGATAAACGGTGTCGACCTCGACGTTCCACACCGCAACGTCAAAATCGCCGCTTTCGGGGATGCGCAGGAGGGTTCTTAGTGCTGGCATCTGCGGCCTGCCGACATCGCCGCAAACGCCGCCGCCATCGATCGAAACAAAGGTATATCCCTGCCGCGCGCCAAGCTTTAGCTTCACGTTGAGAACGAACTCCACCCCGTCGCGCGAATGTGTGACGGGCGCAAGCGCACCGCCGAAGGCGAGCGAAAACAAAACCGCAACCGTCAAAACGCGCATCGCTCCACCTCGAAAACATCCAACCATAAAATTATAAGGACTCCACGCCGCTTTCACAAGGGCGAAAAAGCGCTGGGTCACCTGCGGCGAAGCTTGAGCAGAAGAAGCTGGAGGAACTGGTCGATCTCGGCAACCTTCCCGAGCCTTCCGACCGCAACGGTCGCCAGAGCCCATAGGAGGGACGGGATGAAAAGCTGCGCGGTTTTCGCGGCAAAGCCCTCCTGCGGGATGGCAAGCTCAGTGGCTTTGGCGAAAGCCCAGGTGAGCGCAAAGATCACAAAAGAGGCGGCTGCAATTCGCGCCAGGGCGCGCAGTTCGTCGGAGAAGTCGAGTGCCCCCCTTTTGTGCAGTATCCGCAGGAGGATGAAGACCTGTATCGTCGACGCCAGGGAGCTTGCCAAAGCCAGCCCACCGTGCGCAAGTGGACCCACAAGAAGCAGGTTGAGGACGATGTTTATCCCCAACGCCAAAGCCGCCGTGATAACGGGCGTTTTCGTGTCCTTCATCGCGTAAAAGCCCTGGGTGAGTATCTTAAACGAGCTGAACGCGAAAAGCCCAAACGCGTACATCCCGAGGGCGTATGCGGTCATGGGCGTTGATACTGCTCCCGAGAAGCTCCCCCGCTCCAGCAGGAACGCGACGATCTGCCTGCGCAGCGCAAGGATGTACGCCGAGATCGGCAGCATCGCACCCCAGATGAGCCTCGTCGAGAACGAAAGCGTTTCGCGGAACCTTTCGGTTTCGTTCTGCGCAACAAGATCAGAGAGAGCTGGCAGCGAAGCCGTTGCCATAGCTATGCTGGCAAGCCCCATGGGGAAGAAGATCATCCTGTTGGAGTACGTGAGGGCTGCCACGCTCCCCTCCGGCAGGAACGACGCCAGAAGTATATCCACGATGAAGTTCACCTCCGCCACGGCAAGCCCGGCGAAGGCAGGTGCAAGAAGCCTTCCGACCTCCACAATCGCTGAGATCTTCCGCCGGAGGAGGGGTTTAAACCTGAAGCCAATTTTTGCCATAGCCGGCAGCTGGACGGCGAACTGCATGGCGCCCCCGAGGAGAACGCCTCCCGCCACGATGAGCGCCTGCTTCTCCGGTGCGATGCCGCGACAGCGCCACATGACGAAAAGTGCTCCCGCAAGCCATCCCAGGTTCAGGAAGGCGGGCGCAAGTCCGGGCAGGAAGAAGCGCTTGTGCGCGTTCAGAACAGCCATCGCCCACGTCGAAAACGCCATAAACCCGATGTAGGGGAAAAGGAGCCTAAGCAGCCTCACCGTGAGCGCGAACTTTTCGGGCTCGTCGTGCCAGCCGTAAGCGAAAACGTATGCCACATAGGGCGCTGTGATCACACCCAAAGCTATAACGACCGCCATTGCGAAGGCGAGCGCCACCGCCACCGACGACGCAAAGACAAACGCCTCGTCGTCGCCGAGCTGAACCCTCTCCTGGGTATATCGCGGCACGAGCACAACCAAAAGCCCGCTTTCCCCAAACGCCCGCCTGAGCAGATTGGGGAAACGAAATGCCGCCGAGAAGGCATCGGCAACGGCGCCGGTGCCGAAAAGCGCCGCCATTGCCATCTCGCGCAAAAGACCAAATATCCGGCTTATAAGCGTCCCCAGGCTCGTCAAAAACGCCCACTTGACTATGCCGCGGTGTTCCTTTTTAATTGGCATCAGCTCCGAAAGATACTGCCGCGTTGGGTGGTGTCAAAGCGAAAGGGCAAGATAGTAGGGGTAGTTGGTTCGGGCAGGCGCCGCAGCAACTCCAGAAGGCTTTTGGAGGCTGCGCTTTCCGCCGCAGAGCGACTTGGCTTTTGCGCAAAGCTTGTCGACGTCCTCGACCTGAACTTTTGCGGGTGCAACGGCTGCGGCGAGTGCGAAAAAACCGGCGAATGCACCATCGAAGACGACCTCACACCGATCTACAAGCTCCTCGACGAAGCCGACGCGGTGATCGTTGCGGCGCCGGTATACTTCTACTCCGTCCCGGGGCAGCTTAAGCTCTTCATCGACCGCTTCCAGGCGCGCTGGGCGAAAAGATACGTCCTGGGCATCGAGCCCAAACGCACCCGACCGGGAGGGCTCATATCCATCGCGGGCTCAAGCGGGGAGAGGGTGTTCGACGGCGTCGTGATGCCCATAAAGTACTTCATGAAGGTGCAAGGGATCGAGCTTGTCGAGCCCCTGCTCTTCCGGGGCTGGAGCGGCAACCCCCAGGACCTGCCCGAAAATATGCTCCGAGACGCCCAAATCTACGGCGAAACGATCGCTGTAAAAGCCAAAGCCTCTCTAAATCGTTGATTTTTCCCGCTGTATCGATATACTTTATAAGAAAGGAGGCTTAGCATGGCATCGCGTTTTGTCGCTCTTGTTGTGTGTTTATTTCTTTTCTGTGCTGCCTTCGGCCTGGTGCAGCGCGGGGTCGACATTCCGCAGATAAGGGTCGAATACCCCGAGCCCCTGCCGGCGCCGCAGGAGCTTTTGGCAAAGCTACGCCCGCTTTTCGGCGATCTGCTCCGCGTGAAGGTCGACCCCATAGGCGGGCAGGTTGTGCTTTTGGTATCGTCGCCGATACGCACCGGGGTTGCCGTGAACACCCGACAGGACGTCCAACGCGCGGCGCTTGTCTTCGCGCAAAGGTTCCCCGAGCTTTTTCCAACAGAACCCCAAAAGCTTTGCGTGGAGCGGTGCGAGAAGATAGGTCGTCACTGGTACGTCTCGCTCAGGCAGCGGGCTGGCGGCTACGACGCTTTGGGCTGCACCGCGGAGCTCAGGATAAACACACGCGGCGAGGTGTTCCTGTTCCGAAGCACCTTAAAGCCGCTCAGGCTCCAAAGCCTCAATGTCTCGCTCACCGACCAGGACGCCATATCGGCGGCGCTTGAGTACCTCGGCGCCTCCCAGGGCGATGTGCTTGTGTGCAAGCTCGCCGTCGCAGCCATACCTGATGCCGACTCATACCAGGGGAGGCTCGTTTGGTGGCTGAGGCTCCGCACGAAGGAGCCTTTGGGGCTTTGGTGCTTTTGGATCGACGCTGGAAGCGGCGAGATTTTGCGCGCAACAGACGAGATGCCGACGCTTACGGGAACGATAACGGGTCAGTACAAGCCCAACTACATCGACGAGCCGTCGGAGGAGGGGGTCTTCCCGCACCTTTACCTCTCCGTCGACGGCGACCCGGGCTACACCGACAGCACAGGGAGCTACGACCTCGGAAACCCAACGGGAAGCCACACGTTTTACACAATCCTGCACGGCAGGTACTGCAGGATCGAGGACAACGACTACCCCACCTCCAGCCACAGCACAACGGTAAGCGGCGAAAGCTTCGACTTTTTCTGGACAACGGACCACGGGCGGGAAAACCAGCTCAACCTCTACTACCACACCAATTGGATACACAACTACGTGAAGTATTTTCTTGGCTTTTCGGGGATGGACTACGCGATGCCCGCCCGCGTGAACGACCCCTACGACCCCGACAACGCTTACTACGACGGCGAAGGAATCAACTTCGGCGGGGGTGGAACGTACTTCTACGATATGGCGATGTTCTCCGACGTGATCTACCACGAATACACCCACGGCGTGACGCATCATATATACCCTTACGATTTGCTC
Organism: uncultured bacterium; assembly: GCA_965552135.1. Taxonomy (GTDB): domain Bacteria; phylum UBP14; class UBA6098; order B30-G16; family B30-G16; genus CBEVQY01. The sequence goes on from CBEVQY010000024.1 coordinate 28,771, forward strand.
CCCTACTATGGGCAGAGTGGGGCTTTAGATGAAGCATTTTCGGACTATTTCCCCTGCTCCATCCACGACGATCAATACATGGGTGAGCACTGCTTTCGGGAAGGACCGTCGCTTTATATGCGGAACCTGAGCAACAGCCTCCGCTACCCGGACGACTACGTCAACGAGGTGCACCACGACTCGCAGATAATCTCCGGCGCGTGGTGGGAGATTCGCCGCGAGCTTGGCGCCGGATACACCGACTCGCTTGTGCATCTGGCAAGGTTCGGCTACCCGAACGACTTCGAATCTTTCCTTTACGAGATGCTCGCCGTCGACGATGACGACGGGAACCTCGACAACGGCACCCCCAACGCCGGGGTTATATACACAGCCTATCACCGCCACGGCATAGGTCCGGACACGCTGCTTGCCGTAGATCACACGCCACTGCACGACACCGAGGACACAACGGGCAGCTACGAGGTTACGGCGAGGGTTGTTGCGCTCCTTGGGATCGACTCGATTGCGCTCTGCTATCGCGTTGACTGGTCGCCTTGGGAGTGCATCGAGATGACGCCGGTCCTCAACGTTTGGCGCAGCTTTATACCTGCTCAGCCGCTTGGAAGCTACGTCCATTACTACATCTACGTTGAGGACAACGCGGGCAACTACGTGACCTCGCCCGAGGGAGCGCCCGTCAACTTCCACCACTTCCGCGTCGCGCTGGATACGATACCTCCCACGGTGGAGCATCTGCCGATCCTGCGCGGATGCTCGACGTCGTGGCCGCCCGTGGTGTTCGCAAAAATAGACGACAACGGATCAGTTGCGGAAGCCTATATAGAGTATCGACTCAACGGCGTGCCGCAGCCGAACGTCTCGATGTCCTACGACGAGGAAAGGGACGGTTGGGTTGGCAGGTTCGAGTGCGATGTTCTGCCCGGCGACGAAATATCCTACTGCATCCACGCCGTCGACAATTCGCACTCGGCGAACGAAACGGTCTTCCCATCGTCCGAGGTCTGGATAACCTTCCCCGTCGTTTTGGGATATTTCGACGACATAGAAAGCGGCGGATACGACTTCACCCACCAGGTCGTAACGCCGGGCTTTCTGGACCAGTGGCATCTTTCCACTGCACGCACGCATTCCGGCACCTACAGCTTCAAGTGCGGAGGTTCGGGCACATCCGACTACGACGATCAGGTCGACGCCGCGCTGGTGACGCCGCCAATAAGCGTTTTCTGGGGCGATACTCTGTCGTTCTATCACTGGGCTGAGATAGAGACCTCCACGGCGTACAGCGGCTACGCCTGGGACGGCGGGGTAATTGAGGCGAGCACCGACGGCGGGCTGACCTGGGTGCAGCTTTCGCCCATCGGCGGCTACCCCTTCAGGATACGCAACAACCCCGAGTCGCCCTTCCCTGCCGAAACGCCCTGCCTCGCCGGAAGGAGAAACTGGGAGGAGATCCGCGTGCCTATCCTTTTCGCCTGCGATCACGCGCAGTTTCGCTTCCACTTCGGCAGCGACGGCGCCGTAACCTACGAAGGCTGGTACATCGACGACGTCCGCGTGACAACCCGCAGCACCGCCGTCCTCGAGCGCTTTGGATGGAAACCGGAAAAACTTGCGATCACCGCCTTCCCTAACCCTTTCAACTCGGCGCTTAAGCTAAACCTCTTCGTCCCATCGCCGGGGAGGATCGAGGTCGTGGCAAGGGACGTGACGGGCAGGGTGGTTGCCCGGCTCTTCGAGGGATCCGTCAGCGCGGGGATCCTGAGCCTTTCGTGGCGCCCGCAGAAAACGCTTCCCGGCGGGATGTACGTCATTTCGCTTTCCGGCTCGGGCGCAAAGGCGTCCACGAAGGTGCTTTTGGTCAAGTAAAAGCCGCCTAAACCGCCTGTGACTGCAGGAGGGATATGGCGGCGACGTTCACGATGTCCTCGACCGAGCATCCGCGGGAAAGGTCGTTGAACGGCTTAGCCAAACCCTGGATTATTGGACCTATCGCCTCGGCTCCCGCCATACGCTGAACGAGCTTGTAGGCTATGTTTCCCGCGTCGAGGTCGGGGAAAATAAGCACGTTGGCTTTGCCGCCTATGGGCGAGTCGGGCGCCTTTTTCTTCGCCACATCGGGGACGATGGCAGCATCGGCCTGGAGCTCGCCGTCGACGACAAGCTCCGGGTGCGCGGCACGGACAAGCTCCGTAGCCCTGACGACCTTGTCCACGTCGGCGTGTTTGGCGCTGCCCTTCGTGGAAAACGAGAGCAAAGCCACCATAGGCTCCTTGCCCACAAGCTGCTTGAACGTTACCGCCGATGCGAAGGCGATGGAGGCAAGCTGCTCGGCGCTCGGCTGCGGAACGACCGCGCAGTCAGCGAAGATAAAGGACTTTTCGCCATCGCCCAGGAAATCTGGAACCACCATGAGGAAGCACCCCGAAACCACCGAAACGCCCGGCGCCGTTCCGATGCAGTGTATGGCGGCGCGCAGGACGTTGGCTGTCGTGTTCTTGGCACCCGCTACGGCGGCGCTGGCATAGCCATCGCGAACAAGCATCGCGCCCCAGTAAAGCGGATTCTCCAAAAGCCTTTTAGCCTGGTAGAGCGTAAGCCCCTTGTGCCTCCGCAGGTTCCAAAGCTCCATGGCGAAGTCGTTTCTGCGTGGGTCGGATTTGGGATCGGAGATCTCGGCGCCCGATATATCGGCGCCCTCGCGCTCCGCAAGGCTTAAAACCTCATCCTTGGTGCCCACAATTATCACGCGGGCAAGACCCTCCTCAAGGATCATCTCCGCTGCGTGGAGCGTTCTGGGCTCGTCGCCCTCAGGGAGAACCACTGTGCCGCCAAGGCGCCTCGCACGATCGCGTATGTCGGACAATACCCCCATATCCCTCCCTCCGTCGACGACAAAACTTATTTAAACGAATCGTTGCTCGAATGACAAGTTCGTATTTTTAAAATAGCTTCGATCTGAGCGCAGGCGTGCGAAGAGCCGTGTTTAGCACAACCGGAGGCGGCGGTCCTCCGCGCCCGGCAGATAGGCAAAGCCTGGCGCCGGGGCAGAAACTCTCGCAGGGAGGTAAGAGGATGGAGGTTTACGTCACCGCCGAGACGCTGCCGCAGAAGACGAAGGCTTGGCTGGAGCAAATCGCCCCCTTCAACGTCCACAGGATGGAGCTTGCGGCGGAGAGGTCAGCCCTTCTGGTCATCGACATGCAGAGGTTCTTCTTGGAGCCGGAGCAGCCCGGCTTTACCTGTGGTGGTCCCGCGGTTCTGCCAACGGTAAAGAGGGTGATCTCCTCCTTCCGCAGGGCGAAAAGGCCGGTTATCTTCACCAAGCACGTCCACCATCCCGCAGGCATCGACGCGGGCATAATGGGCTGGTGGTGGGAGGGCATGTGCGTTGAGGGCTCACCCGAAAGCGAGATTCATCCTGAGCTTGCGCCGTTGCCCAACGAAAAAGTCGTCACCAAGCACCGGTACTCGGCGTTTTACAACACCGATCTTGAGACTATTCTGCGCTGCCTGAACGTTCGGGACCTCGTGATAACGGGCGTTATGACGAACATGTGCTGCGAGTCGACCGCGCGGGACGCCTACTTCCGAGACTACCGCGTCTTCTTCCTCGCCGATGGAACTGGCGCGATAAACGAACAGATGCACCTCGCCTCGCTTTTGAACCTCGCCTTCGGCTTTGCCTACGTGACCACCGCAGACGAAGTTATAGCTGCCCTCGAAGCCCGTTAGCCCTTCTGCGAGAGGTATTTGTCTATTCCTCTTGCGGCGATCCTTGCGGCGCCCATAGCCTCTATCACCGTTGCCGCGCCCGTGACGATGTCGCCGCCGGCGAATATCCCAGGGCGAGAGGTCATCCCGGTCTGGGGATCTATGACGACGGTTCCCCACTTCGTGGTCTCGAGGTCCGCGCCGTGGAAGATTATCGGGTTGGGCGAGGTCCCTATGGCGACGACGACGGTGTCGAAATCCTCAAGGTAGTTCGATCCCTCAATCGGCACCGGGCGCCTCCTGCCCGACTCATCGGGCGGACCAAGCTCCATCTTGATAAGCTCAGCTTGCTTCACCCAACCCCTATCGTCGCCGATGTAGCGGACGGGCATGGTCAAAAGGTCGAAGATAACGCCCTCCTCCTCGGCGTGTATGATCTCCTCGATCCTTGCGGGCATCTCCTTCCTGGAGCGGCGGTAGACGACGTGCACCTCCTCCGCGCCGTTTCTGAGGGCGGTTCGCGCAGCGTCCATCGCAACGTTGCCGCCACCTATCACAGCCACCCTCTTACCAACCCAAAGCGGCGTGTCGTACTCGGGGAACTCGTAGGCGCGCATAAGGTTGTTGCGGGTGAGGAACTCGTTGGCGGAGTATATCCCATTGAGGTTTTCGCCGGGGATGTTCATAAAGCGCGGCAGACCGGCTCCCGTGCCCAAAAAGATCGCCTCGTAACCCATCTCAAACAGCTCGTCGAGGGTGAGGGTCATGCCGATGACGGTGTTGAGCTGGATCTCCACCCCCAGCTTCTTTATGTAGTCGACCTCGGCGTCGATGATGTGGTTGGGCAGACGGAACTCGGGGATGCCGTATCTGAGCACGCCGCCGGTGTCGTGCAGCGCCTCGAATATGGTGACTTCATAGCCCATCTTTGCGAGGTCGCCTGCGCACGTTAGCCCTGCGGGACCTGCGCCGACCACAGCGACCTTCTTGCCCTTGGGTGCAGCCTTGGGTGGTATTTCAACGCCAAGGACCTCGCGCTCGTAGTCGGCGACGAAGCGCTCCAGGCGACCGATGGCAACGGGCTCGAACTTCTTACCCAAAACGCACTTTGCCTCGCACTGCGTCTCCTGAGGGCAAACCCTGCCGCAGATCGCGGGGAGGGAGTTCGCCTCCTTGAGTATTCTTGCCGCACCGCGAAGGTCGCCCTCGACTATCTTGCGGATAAAGCCCGGTATATCTATCCCAACCGGACAGCCCTCAACGCAAGGAGGTTTTTTGCACTGAAGGCAGCGCTTAGCCTCCTCAAGCGCAAGCTCGGGCGTTAACCCAAGTGCCACCTCATTGAAGTTCTTGATCCGCTCCTTCGGATCCTGCTCGGGCATCGGAACCTTTTTCGGTATTATCTTCGCCATCGCTTATGCCTCCTTGAAGCTTAAGCCCTCTTGCCAACCCTCTCCCTGTAAAGTCTGAGAGAAAGCCTCTCCTGAGGGATAAACCTTGCGTTCCTTTTCATAAGCTCTTCCCAGTCGACGAGGTGACCGTCGAACTCCGGTCCGTCGACGCAGGCAAAAGCCGTCTTGCCGCCAACCGTAACCCTGCAAGAACCACACATCCCCGTACCGTCGACCATTATGGTGTTGAGGCTAACGTAGGTCTTCACGTCGTACTTCTTGGTGACGTCGCAGACAACCTTCATCATTATCGCCGGACCTATCGCCAAGACGTAGGCTATCTCGTCTGCGCGCTCCTTGAGGATGTCGTCGAGCTGGTCGGTGACGAAGCCCTTCCTGCCGTAAGAGCCGTCGTCGGTGGTGACGTAGTACTCGTCGGAGTACTGGCGCATCCTCTCCTCCCAGAACACAAGGTCCTTCGTCCTGGCGCCCTGAATCGTTATCGTGTAGTTGCCGTGCTGCTTTATGTTCCTAAGCTCGGGGAAGACCACGGCGGTTCCAACGCCGCCTGCTACACAAACGACCTTGCCCTCCTCCTTCTTCCCGTGGATCGTCGGCTTGCCCAGGGGACCAACGAAATCGGCGATAAAGTCTCCCTCGCTCAGGGTGGCGAGCTCCTCGGTGGTCTTGCCGACCTCCTGGAAGACTATGGTCGTTGTGCCCTTATCCCTGTCGAAGTCCGCTATGGTAAGCGGGATGCGCTCCCCTTTCTCGTGAATGCGAAGGATTATAAACTGCCCGGGCTGCGCCTTGCGGGCAACGAGGGGAGAATCGATCTCCATAAGGTTGATCCCCGGAGCCAAGACCTCCTTGCGAACTATTTTATACATTTGCAACCTCCGTTTTTGTCACAGCGGACAAAGATATCGCTGGCGCGGTGTGGGCGCAAACGAAAATCGCCCTGCGCACGCTTGACCGAACAGGTCGCCGCAGTTAGCTTTCTTGCGATGAAGCACTACACCTCCACAGAAAGCTTCTTGATGCAAAATCGCAGCAAGGTCTTTCTGGCGCTTCTTACGGCTTTTGTCGTCGCGATACTGGCAAGGCTTGTGTACCTTCAGCTTGTGGAGCACGAGTACTACTACACCCTCTCGGAGCGCAACAGGATAAGGGTTCTTCCCGTTTCTGCGGCTCGCGGCAGGATACTCGACCGCAACGGCACCGTCCTCGTCGACAACGCGCCAACCTACACCGTCTCGATCATGCCGTTCGAATTCACGGGCGACACAGCCGTCGTCGAGAGGCTCGCGAAGCTGCTCAACTTAGACCCACAGGTGATATGGGAAAAGTACAACAAAACCAAAAGGATCCGCTATCTTCCCGTCAGGCTCAAGCGCAGGGTGAGCTTTGCTGTGGTAAGCGAGATCGAGGAGCGTGCTTCGGACTTCCCTGGGGTTGTGTGCCAGGTCGAGCCCGTGAGGCGCTATCCTCTTGGGAAGATTGCGCCGCACATTCTGGGCTACGTCGGCGAGGTGAGCGCGGCTGAGCTTAGGGAGAGATATCGCGAGGGGATAAAGGCGGGCGACATTGTGGGCAAGCAGGGGGTTGAGCGCTATTTCGACAACGTTTTGCGCGGCAAAGACGGCGCAAAATTCCTCGAGGTCGCTGCAAACGGCGAAGTGGTTGGACCCGTTCGCGACAGGCGCGACATCCCGCCGCAAAACGGAGCCGACATCGTCCTCACAATCGACGCCGACCTCCAGCGCTTCGTCGAAAGCCTTTGCAAGTACTTCACCGAAGGCGCCATCGTCGTCCTCGACCCCGAAAACGGCGACATCTTAGCCGCCGCCTCCACCCCCGACTTCGACCCACAGGTCTTCACAAAGCCCATAAGCGACACCACGTGGGCAAAGCTCAACAACCCTAAAACCCACCCGATGCTTTGCCGATGGTACCAGGGGACATATCCTCCCGCCTCGCCCCTCAAGATACTTGCGGCTGCAGCTGCCGTCGACGAGAACATAGCAAGCGCATACTCGTACATGGAGTATCCCTGCTGGGGCGCGATGCAGTACGGCGACCGCTGGTTCTTCTGCTGGAACCGCGCCGGACACGGACACCTCGACCTGCTCGAAGCCATCGCACAATCGTGCGACGTCTACTTCTATCAGGTCGGCGCAAAGCTTGGACTGGACACGTGGTCGGAGTACACCAGGGCGTGCTTCTTCGGCGAGCCCACGGGTGTGGAGCTTCCCCACGAGGCATCGGGTCTTGTTCCCGACAGGGACTACTACAACGTTCGCTACGGCAGGCGCGGCTGGGGCGCGGGCGTTGTGCTCAATCTCGTGATCGGTCAGGGCGAGATGCTCGTCACGCCGCTGCAGGTGGCGCAGTTCTTCGCCGCCATAGCCAACGGCGGAACGGTCTGGAAGCCGCGCATAGTCAAGGAGATCCACCCGCCGCTGCGGCACAGGTTGATCCTGCCGCCTCAGCGCAGAGGAAGATTGCCATTCTCAGGGCAGGCAATAAAGACGGTCGTTGAGGGGATGATTCGCACCTGCAACGAGGAGTGGGCGACGGGATTCGGCGCCCATATGGACGACATCGTCGTTGCCGGCAAAACCGGTACGGCGCAGAACCCCCACGGCGCCGACCACGCCTGGTTCGTCAGCTTCGCTCCCGCCAAAGACCCCGAGATAGTCTCCGTCGTCCTCGTCGAGGCCGGCGGATCAGGCGGCGCATGGGCGTGGCTCGCAAAAATGCTTTACGACTACTACTTCCACTACTGGAAGTTCGACCACGCCCCGTAGAGTGGCGCCTCGGGCGGACCAAAATCTTGCCAAAAGCAGTCGCGGGCGATATCTTTTCCCGCTGGAGGTGATGCTATGTTCCTTGTGGACAGGATAGGCGAGCTTTTGACGATGGATGTGGGCGGCGGTGCGCCGCTGCGCAAAAGCGATATGGCTCTCCCCGGCGCCGTAGAGGACGCCGCCCTGGTCATCGCCGACGGAAGAATCGCCGACTACGGCAAAAGGGACGAAATCCTCGCAAGATACGAGGGCGAAATTCGCGACTCGGTCGACGCAGGCGGAGCACTCGTGACGCCAGGTCTCGTCGACCCCCACACACACGCCGTCTTCATCGCCCCACGCGAGCTCGAGTTCGAAATGAGGATCAAGGGGCGAACGTATATGGAGATCGCCAAGCTCGGCGGAGGGATACTAAGCAGCACCGAGGCGGTCAGGAAGGCGAGCGAGGAGGAGCTTCTTAAGGCTGCGCTTTTGCGGTTTGAGATGATGCTTTCACACGGCGTGACGACGGTCGAGGTAAAAAGCGGCTACGGCCTCGAAACCGACGCCGAGCTTAAGATGCTGCGCGTGATACGGAAGCTCTCGGAGATGGTCGCGCAGGATATCGTTCCAACCTTCCTCGGCGCCCACGAGGTCCCCCAGGAGTTCCGCCCCGACCGCAAGAGCGAGTACGTCGACCTCGTGATAAACGAAATGCTGCCTAAGGTCGCACAGGAGGGTCTTGCGCAGTACTGCGACGTCTTCTGCGAGGAGGACGTTTTCGACCTCGAGGACTCGCGCAAGATCCTTATGGCGGCAAAGTCGCTTGGGCTTGGCATCAAGCTCCACGCGGATGAGCTAAGCCCCCTCGGCGGCTCGGAGCTTGGGGTCGAACTCGGCGCCCGAAGCGTGGACCATATAGTCGAGATATCCGACATAGGCGTCACCCTGCTTGCGGCGTCCGACACCGCGGCGGTGCTTCTGCCCGGAACAACCTTCTTCCTTGGCAAAACCAAATACGCCCCAGCACGAAGACTTGTGGACGAAGGCGCAATAGTGGCGCTGGCAACCGATTTCAACCCGGGATCATCGCCCACAACAAACCTGCCGCTTGTGATGTCCATCGCCTGCACGCAGATGAGGCTCACCCCCGCAGAAGCATGGTCCGCGGCAACAATTAACGCCGCATACGCCATCGGAATGGAAAAGCTCGTCGGAAGCATAACCAAAGGCAAACAGGCGGACATAATCATATGGGACGCAGAAAACCACAGGCAGGTGCCCTACTTCTACGGCGAAAACCTCGTCGATATCGTCATAAAGAAGGGAAAGATAGTTTGGCGAAAGAGGTTTTAATTCTGCTTTCGGCAGCGCTCGTCATCTCGGGCTGCTGGTACTCCTTCTCCGAGCGAGCCTTCCCGCACATAAAGACTGTTGGAGTCGTCCCGTTCGAGAACGAAACGCAGGAGTACGACGTCGCCTCCTACGCGACCGAGCTTTTGACGCAAAAGCTTTCGGGCTCAAGCACCTACGAGCTGGCATCGCCCGAAGCCGCAGACGCTTTCGTCAAGGGCAGAATAACGTCCTACGAGCGCAAGGTGAACACATACGACGAAAACGAAAACCCCATAGACTACGTTGTGCGCGTGAGGGCAACCGTCTCCTTTGTGGAGCGCGCGACGGAGCGAATCCTCTGGCAGGCGACGGTGGAGGGCTACCACTTCTTCCCTGCGGACGGCGACGAAAGCGAAGCCAAAAAGCACGCAGTCGAAATGCTTATAGAAAAGATCTACGACCGCCTGCGGAGCGGCTAAAGCCCCTCGCAAACGTAAAACACAACGTTGTTCGCCAAAGGACCCAAAAGCGGAAAAGGGCTTGCGACGCGCCTTTTTATCCTGAAAAAATCCGCCACCTTTCGCTCAAACTTCCGATAGTCGAAGCCTATGTGGGAGAAGATGTAGGGCATCCCGTCGAGGTCTTTTGGTTTTGGTCTTCGGCAGGGCAAGCCCAAAGCCGAGCGGACGAAGCCCCTGAGTGTGATCCCCTCCCTGTTGCCGAAAAGCCACCTAAACGCGTTCTTCACCACCGCCGGCGGACCGATCTCAACGGGAACGCTGAGAAGCGCAAGCCCACCGGGCGCAAGCAACGAGGCTATCTCCGCAAGCGCCTCCTCCACATCGCCGGGGGGAAGATGCTCCAAAACCTCAAGGCAGGTCACTTTGCTGAATTTCTCGTTGCGCAGAACGGATGTGTCGCTTATTATTCTCACGCCCTTTTGCTGCAGCGTTTCGGTGAGCTTCCGCATGGATGGGGCGGGCTCGTAGCCGGCAAGCCTTTGCGGAGGAAGCACAGCTAAGGCCATCTGAAGGAGTGCTCCGTCGCCGCAGCCGTAATCGAGGAGGGTGTCGTTGGGCGAAAGCTCAAGAAGCCTTAGGGCATCTGCGAGGCGCTTTCGGTGCGCCCAGCGCTTCGGACCAAAGCACGAACCATATGTGTAGGCAGCGTAATCGTCCACCACTCATATCTGAGCCAAAGACGCCGCCGTGTCAAGCCCGGAGGTCGACAGGTGCGCATAAAGGAACATCCCATACTCGAGTTTCGCCGCGGGCGCAGAGTTAAGTTCTTCTTCGAGGGGCAGGAGATGTACGGCTACGAGGGCGAACCAATAGCCGCAGCCCTGCACGACAACGGCGTGAAGGTTCTCAGGTACTCCCTGCGGCACAAAAGACCGCGCGGGTTCTTCTGCGCCATAGGCAAGTGCTCATCGTGCCTTATGGAGGTCGACGGCATACCCAACATAAGGACGTGCATAACCCCCCTGCGCGAGGGCATGGTAGTGCGAAGACAGGAAGGGAAAGGCAAACTAAAGCTCTGACGCCCCGGCTCTTATCGACATGCTGGTTGCCTTTGCTATACTTCTTTCCTTCGGGTTTTCCGTGTGTCAAACGCCGTGGCTTAGGGTTGGTATTGGCGGGTCGCTTGTGGGGCAAAACTACTCCCTTCTGGAGCGCGATACCCTCGCCCTCACGCCCGAGGGCAAACTCATGCTGGACGGCTGGCGCGGGTGGAGCACTGCCGCAGGCTCCCTCCGAACCGACGCCAAAGCCGACGTAGGCAACGAAAGCGTGTGGGCTCAGGCCAAAGGCGAATGGCGCATCGAGGTGGGAAAACTCGAGATAAAAACCGCAGAGCTCGTCGAGGGTCGCGTGCCGTACGACGAAGACTCAGACATAACGGGGTACGGAAAACACCGCTTCAACCTCAAACTCTCGCAGAAAACGGGCAGAGGGGAGCTTGTGGTGGAGCTGTGGGTCGAGGGAAAACGGTACGCTCAAACGACAAGCTATAACTACAACTACAACCTCCTCCGCTCGAGCGTCTCCTATTTCTTCCCCCTCTCCGGCTGGGACTGCGAGATAGGCTGGGACTTTTCCCACCGCAGCGTGCCCGACTCCGCCAGCGCAAACTACGACAGAAGAAGACTCTCACTTATCTCGTCGAAGCTTTGGGAGAGCGGCACATACGCAGAGCTCTGGCTTGAACTCGACAGAGAGCACTTTCCCTCCGAGACGCAGGAGGGTTCGTACCTTTCGGTTTGGCTGGGCGGTCAGGCATCGCTTTTGCTCGGAGGGGTCTGCGTTGAGCCAAGCTGCGAGCTTGAGCGGCGCGGATACGACGTCCAGACCGACACATACTTCGACTACACCTGGCTTTCGGGCTCGGTGCTTTTGGGAAAAGATATCGGCGGGTGGCACATAGCCGCAGGACCCAGCGCCTCGCTGCAGAAAGCCGACCCGCAATACGTGGGCGAAACCTTTGCAGATGTCGGACTCAAGCTTTCGACCGACTGCATAAGGTACGGGAAGTTCTGGATCTTCGCCACGCTTGAGCCCGGAAGGCGGTTCTACTCCAACACCGCGGACACGGTGGCAAACTTTTCGAACTACGCCTTCTGTGACCTTTCGGTAACCGCCGCCGTCTGGATCAAAAAGCACCTTCGAGCTGATCTTTCGGCATCGTATCTCCCCGAATGGCACAGGGTCGAAAGGGACGACATAGCCGTATCTTACCTTTCCCTTGCGGTGAGGTATGAGTTCTACTAAGGTTTAATTGGATTTCGCCGGAGGTGAGGGTTGGCAGTGCTTGAGAGGGAGCTTCCGCATTCGCCCGACGCCGAACGGGCGGTTTTGGGCGCAATGATAATGTATCCCGCTGCGCTGGAGAGGGGACTTGAGCTCCTTGAGGGCAGCATGTTCTTCAACAAAGCCCACGCCATCATATTCAACAGGATGGCGCAGCTTGTGCACGACAACGTTTCTGTAGACGTAGTGACGCTTTCGGAGGCTCTCGAGCGGCACGGCGAGCTCGGGAAGGTCGGCGGAAGGGAGTACATCGCCGACCTCGCAAGCTCGGTCATCTCCCCCGCCCACTTCGACGAACACGCATCGGTGGTTAAAGAAAAGGCGCTGCTTAGATCCCTTGTGGAGTTCTGCACAGAAGTCATCGACAGGATATACCGCGCGCCGGGAGACGTCCAAACGTTCATCGACAGGGTCGAAGCCGAGTTCTTCGGGCTAACTCAAAGAAGAATCAAAAGCGACTTCGTGTCGCTTCGTAAGATAATCTTCGACGTCTACGAGGAGGTTCAGGCGCTTCAGAAGCAGCGCAAGCTCGTTTCGGGTATCTCAACCGGCTACTCCGAGCTCGACAGAATTCTCACGGGGTTCCACCCCTCCGACTACATAGTTCTCGGCGGTCGCACATCGTCGGGTAAGACGGCGTTTGCGCTTTCGCTTGCGAGGAACATCGCCATCACCCCTGAGGACGAGAACCGTCGCGGCGTCGCCATCTTCAGCCTCGAGATGTCGGCGCAGCAGCTCGCACTAAGACTCCTTGCCGGCGCAGCCAACGTCAGCGCGCACAGAATGCGGCAGGGGATGCTGCGCAAAGATGAATTGGCTGAGCTGAGCCTCAAACTCGACCGTGTTGCAAGCGCACCGATATTCATCGACGACACGGCGAACCTGAGCATAATGGAGCTTCGTACGAAGGCTCGTCGCCTGCTGCGCCGCGCCGACATAAGCCTCATCATAGTCGACTACCTGCAGCTTGTTGCGCCAGCGCGCAGATACGACACCCGCCAGGAGGAGGTCGCCTCGATCTCGCGCGCCCTCAAAAACCTTGCCCGCGAGCTTGAGGTCACGGTGCTTGCGCTGGCGCAGCTCGCCCGACGCGCCGAAGAAACCAAAGACTACAGACCCCGACTCTCACACCTGCGCGAATCGGGCGCAATCGAACAGGACGCCGACGTCGTCCTCCTCCTCCACAGACCCGAACTCTACGACAAAGAAAAACCGATCAAGATAGGCGACGACCTCGTTAGCCCCGAGGGCATAGCGGAGCTCATAATCGCCAAGCAGCGCAATGGACCAACAGGAGAGGTGTACTTCGCCTTCGACAAGGAGAGCATCACCTTCGAGCAATACGAGCTTTATCGCCGTCCCGAGGACTACGGCATAAGCCCGCACGTGCGGGAGGAGACTCCCCCAAGCGAGATGGACGATATCGCAAGATACGGCGGGGTTTAGGGCAATATCCTGCAGCCCGCAACGTTGAAGAGGGAGTCGAGCGTTATCTGCACCGAGTCGGCGTCGGCGTAGTCGTAGCCGAGGAAGAGGTCGTACTCGTCTCCCGCCCCAATCCACGACACAAACGGCGAAGGCGTCGATATCCGCAGCGTATCGACGCCGCCCGCTTCGTGGAAGATCAAGACCGTCAAAAACGCTCGCGCCGTGTCTATCTCGGCTCCCGTGGTGTCAACGATGTGGAACCCGGCGTACGCCGTCGTACACGAGACGAACCCGAAGCTCGTCGGGCACACAAGGGAACAAAGCGCAGAGGCGCAGGGCAAAATCACAAACGGACACGATACCTCCACGCCGCGGTTGCCGAAGGAGTCGTACGTCACGGCGATGAAGACCGCGCTGTCGCAGGGCATGTACGGAACGACGAAGTCCAGGGATGTATCTGTTGCGGCGCCCAAAAACTGGGTATCCGCGCCGCAGACTATCCAGAGCGAGCAATCGGTCCCGGGAACGAAGAACGAATCGTCCACCGCCCACGAGATGGTATAGGACGCGCCCGTGGCGAGGCTGTCGCCGCACAAAAGCGGATCGAACACAACCCGCGGCTTGCGCGAGTCGAGGCAGCCTGTGACCTCAAACGTGTCGCTACAGCCCCAAAGGCAAACGCGATAGACCATATCGTTGGCGTGGTCGGTGTACCAAAAGCAGCTTCCGTCGAACGTGAGCCCCTCGGGACCGTAGGTCCCCGCCGCAGGAAGAGCAAAGCTGTCCACAACCTGACCCGTCGAGTCGACCTGAAAGAGTATGTGCGTGATCCCCCCCGCCGGATTGCGCAGAATCCAGATGTACCCAAATGCGAAGACCATCGCGTCCGCGGTAACAGAACCGGAGAAGAGGCTGTCGCCGTGATACGCGAGGAAAGTGTCCTCCACGGAGATCCACAGCGTGTCGTCGTAGGGCGGGAAGGGGTCGACGCGGTAGATGAGCCCGTGGCTGTCGTTGACCCACAGATACCCGTCGTGCCAGGCTATACCCTGCCCCCACCGACCCGAGCCCCAAAGCCCATCCGACGAATCAACAACAACGCAGCCGGAAGGATCAACAACAAACATCTGGCGACCGGAAGCCTGCATCATATAAAGTGTGTCGTTATGCCACTCCATATCGGCGTACATGTTGGTGATGACGTCGTAGAAGGCGCACGAGTCGAGGATTTCGTGCGTGGCGGGATCGACTTTGTACACGACGACGGTGTCGCTGTAGGGCGTGGCTATGCTGCTTATCCAAAGGTACTCGCCGTCGAAGGCGATGCCCTCGGGGTTTCGGAAGGCAAACGAATCGCTCACGACCAAAAGCTCCGTCGTCTCGTTGTTGACCGTTATCCGAGCTGTGAAGTCACATCCCTCGCGGTCGGCGTAGTCCGCGCCCATATCCCAAACGAAACAGTGGGTTCCGTTCAACACCCACCCAACGTTGGGCGCCAGGTAGGCGCTTGCAGTGTCGTATATGGTGTGCACCGGCACGGCGGCGGTGTCGTCGAAAACCTCAAGCTCGACGAAGAACGAATCTCCGTCGGCGTCGGACGCAGTGTAGCAAACAACGACGAGGTTCTCGCCGTCGCGCTCCGTCTCCTCCCAAAACCAAACCGAATCGACCTCCGGACACGAGCACGGATCAAAAGCAAACTCTATCTGCTGCAGCCAGGGGAGGTAGGCCGGGTTTGAGTACCAAAGCTCTGCGCGGTACTGGTAGTATCTGTGCCCCAGGATGGTTGGCGGCAGGGGCGCGCCGTCGACGAGGGTGTCCCACGGCGTCCACGATGCATCGGGAAGCGGCGTATCACCACCGCGCGCCAGAACTATAACCTCCGAACCCAGCGGCACAGGCAGCGTTCCGCCGCTGTAGTCGCGCTCGTCGTACGCTATCCAGCTGACCGAACCCGAACAAGCGCCGTGCTCAAAGCCCGTGTCGAAGACGTTGCTCTCGTAAAACGCCGACTTCGACCTGTCGCGGATGTTCCCCGGCTCCCTGAAGATCCCGTGGTGGTCGTAGTTGTTCGGGAAGGAGTCGCACGTCACAAAGGCGGGTCCCCAAAGGAGGAGGGAGTATCCCGCGGGCGGATCCCCGACGTTGACGAATATGTCGGCGTTCCCGTCGTCGTTTGCGTCGATTACTGTGCCGCCTGTGGCATCGATAACGTAGGGACCTATGGTGTAGCAGTCTGCATCGGAGAAAAGCGGCGTTGCCCCGCCGCTGTTCAGGCAAACCTTGAGCGAGCCCGCTCCGTGGCTGCGGAAGAAGATTATATCGAGCCAGCCATCGCCGTTGAAGTCGTGTAGCGCCGAGCCGCCGTACGACGGCCCGGGGTGAAGCTGCAGCGTCGACGTCACAGGCGCCGAAAAACCTACACCGTCGTTTATGAATATCTCCGTCAGGTCGCCAGCGCTGCCCGTGTAGTTGCAGTCGGTAACGACGACGTCGATGAAGCCGTCCCTGTTCAGGTCGCCGACGGAAAGCCCGTGGTGCCAATCGGGACTGACGTCCTGAAGGATGAGGGTGTCGATGTCGAACGCCCTCCCGCCGAGGTTGCGGAAAACAAGTAGAGGTCTGTTGCCTTCAAGATATAGGACCAGAAGGTCGAGGTCGGCGTCGTTGTCGAGGTCGGCGCACTCTATGTTGTGGCAGATCCCAGAGAAAACCGTAAACGTCGTCCTCGGACCAACGCCCCACGGGCGAAGCACACCCATCGTCCCCCAGTATATGTTCACCTGGTTGTTGTCGCCGCCTACGACGATATCGAGATAACCATCGGCGTCCAGGTCGGCGACGTAAACCGCCTCGCCGTCGTCGTTGGGGATGAGCGTCGTGTCGGATGCGGAGAAGGTTCCGCCCGAGTTCCAGTATATCACGGTGTTTCCGCCCCAGTATCCGGAGTGGATTATTTCGGCATCGCCGTCCCAGTCGAGGTCGGCGAAGTCGCAGTCGCCGCCGGGAGCGCTCATCGGCAAACCGAGCATGTGATCAAGACCAGTCGGTCCCATAAACCACACTCTAAGCGAGCACGGGCAGTTGAAGTCGGGCGAGATGAAGTCGGGGTAGCCGTTGCCGTCGAGGTCGAAGCGCGGAAACCACTCCACAGCCCCGCGGTAAACCGGCGCCTCAAGACCTATCCGAAACGATGCGTAAAGGTTTGGATCGATGTAGCCGTCGGCGAAATCGCTTTGGGTGGTCTCGGTCCAGTAAACAGTCTGCGGGAAGACCACCAGGGGAAGCAGGATCAAAAGCAGGAAAGGCGCCTTTTTCACAAACCCGACCTCCCTTAAGGCGCAAAAGCCGACCCAATCGCCGCAATTTTTAATTACAAAACGGGGCGCCGCGGGGCAAGGGAAAAAGCCTTCATCTCACAAGAGCCGCCCGCCTCGCAAGCCGCCACGGTCCACACCTGAGGACAACGAAATAGACGCCGCTTGGCATCCGCGAAGCATCCCAACGCACAACACGAGCAACACCCTGCGCCTCAACCGCAGAGCGAAAAACCCTCCGACCGAAAAGATCACGAACCTCCACACTGGCGGGGATGCAACCCGGCTTGCGCACCAGAACCTCACAGATCGAGTTGAACGGGTTAGGTGAAATGCAAAGATCAACCGAGACATCCCGTCCGCTCGTTTCCTCCACGCGCGTCAGGTGGACGACGGAGCGCAGGATGCGGTAGTTCGGGTCGATGCGCACGCGCTCAACGGAATCGGAAAACTCCCAAACGAACTCCTCCACAACCGAATCGAGCCAAACTGTGTCCCAGACGGAGCCACCTGCGGTTTCGAACTCAAGCTCGACGAGCGTTACGAAGACCTCGGGACCGGAGGCGTTGTCCTGCTCGATGTGCAGCAAAAGGTCGAACGCATCGTCCGAGCGCCACTGAGCATACCAGTACTCGAGCCGCGGCCAGCCCGACTGATAAACCCACTGATCAAAAAACCAGCCCAGCGGAGCGCCGTAATACTCCTCCATAACGACCCTGAGCGAGTCGGTTGTGACCGTTCTGTACCGGAAGCGGCTTGTGTACTCCCTCACAGCCCCGAAGAAAGCCGAATCGCCTAGAAGGAACCTAAGCATCTCCACAACGCAGCCGCCCTTGTTGTAGCAAGTGTAGGAGAGGTATTCCTCCGGATCATACATAGGGAAATCCTCGCCCGATGCGCGGAACTGCGTTTGGGTTTGCCTGCGGTACTGCACCGCCTCCTCGGCGCCGTGGAAGATCTCGGTGAACAGAAACTCCGCGAAGACGGCGAAACCTTCGTTCAGCCAGAAGTCGCGCCAGTCGGCAAGACCGACGGAGTTCCCGAACCACGAGTGCGAAAGCTCGTGCGCAACCACAGCCTCGTAAAGCCTCGTCCCCGTGACGAGTCCGTCGCCGATGAAGGTCATCGTCTGGTGTTCCATGCCGCCCAATCCGAAGGGCACGGTCGCCATGCCGTAGCGGCTGAAGGGATACTCGCCAAAGTACGTCTCGAACGAGTCGAGCATCTCGGGCGCTCGACCCCAGTCGTACGCAGCCGCAGCCGAATCCTCAGGATAGGCGAAATA